>JAMPHZ010000009.1 GCA_023663145.1 Odoribacter sp. | reverse complement strand
AAGGCATTGAGCTGCCCTGCCTCCCTATGCTTTATATCGTTGTTTGTGTTCATATTCAGATTTGCTTGTTCCAAAAACTAATTATCTCACTACCGAGGTAAAATTTCTTTGCAGTCGATTTACGTACTCCCGATTTAATGCGACCGGATTTTGTGTATTTCAATAGACTGTTGCGATGTATGCCGAGCAATTTGCAGGTTTCAGTTACAGTGTAACGAGAGTTAGGCTGCACATTGGGTTGTTCAGTTACCATAACTTACTTATGTTCATTGGTTGGGAATAATGAAGCGGCATCAACATCGAGAGTGTCTGCTATGATATTCTGTATTATTGGCTCGGGCTTGAATTTGCCGCTTATCCATAACCTTACAGTAACCTCTGAACGTCCAGTTGCGTCCATAAGGTCTTGAATGAGCTGTCGACCGGGAGAGAGTTGTTGCATCTTCTCCTTGTACAGGTCGGCGAGTGATATTTTTCGTTTATCCATTATAAGGAAAAATTTAGTGGGTAAATATTTGCTTATATCAAGAAGAAGTAGTAACTTTGTATTCAGATAAAGCAAAGCAACAAAAGACTACAACGCTTGATGTGCATAATATAACCACAAAGTTAAGTCTTTTATTGCATATATTATCCACTAAAACGCAGAAAAATTTGTTAAAATATGCGCCCCAAAGGACAAATATTTGATTTAAGGACGTTTAGAGCCGACCATAAAGTTTCTCAAAAGGAGCTTGCGGAACGGTTTGGTCGTCCTCAAAGTTTTCTGTCAGCTATTGAACATGGGAAACGGTCAGCACCTCCGGCTCTACTTGATGCTTTGGCGCGAGAGTTTAATGTGGATAATATATCTGATTATTTATCTGACCCACCCGAGCAAACATTTGGCTCTGTCGAAGATGTGAAAAACTCGATAGTCAATTCACCAGGAGGTCAAGTGCTGCTAAACGAATTTGGGAAGAAGCTCTCGCCAACCGAGATTAAACGAATATTGGAGATAGAGGAAAATGAAATAAG
Source organism: Odoribacter sp. (assembly GCA_023663145.1). Classification (GTDB taxonomy): domain Bacteria; phylum Bacteroidota; class Bacteroidia; order Bacteroidales; family Muribaculaceae; genus CAG-873. The sequence goes on along the minus strand of JAMPHZ010000009.1, from coordinate 84,663 downwards.
AAAATCATTAGCTCCGATATCGAACACCAAAGAAACAGATGCCTTTGCCGACTTGGTTTCTTTACTGAAAAAATCACAGGAGAAGGCAGATGCTTTGGAGAAAGAAAATAGAGAGTTAAGGGCAGAGATTGAGCGGCTTAATGGGCTGCTTCCGAAGCGGAAAAAGTAAACCTTGCGCATCACCTTGTACGCAAGGGAAAGGAGTAAATTAAAGTATTGTAAATTAGCTGTTTACAGCGGCGAAAACATAGCCTCATAATCAGGGAGTCCTAGGTTCAAGCCCTAGTGGGACCACCAAAAATCAAGTAGTTAGCATATCGCTGACTACTTTTTTTATGTTCTGATTGCATCTGCAAGCCACGCAAACACACGAAATATGGGTCAGCGGATAGGAGCGGTTGGTAATTCCGGGTCAGCGGACAGGAGCGGCTGAGGGGGGCCCAACGATACGATCAACTGTAAAAATATAGACTTCTCAGAATCTATGTTTTTCTGTGTTAGCTGCGCCACTCCCTTTGTAGCGTGAACGAGCTGAATTGAAGTTGTAGCGTATGGTCAGCGATAAGTCGCGCGTGTCATATATCTTATTCACACTAATAGTGCTCAGAGCATCGTATTGAGTCATTTGCTGGCGATAGGTGTTGAAAACATCGTTGAGTTGAAGTTTTATACTCCATGTGTCGTTTGCAAAGGATTTGTATAATCCGAGGTCACAGTTCCAACGACTTTTAAGATACACGTTATCCCCATTGCCGGATGTTTGGGCTGAAAAATCCATATTGAGCCACATATCCCATGGCATATGGATTGCGTTATTGAATCGGAAAATCCCGAGAGGTTTGTTCAGTTTCATCTCCGTGCCATTGTGCATCAACTTGAAATCCTGAGCAATAATGCCTGCCATAAATGTCGGTCGCCAGATTGTGAAGAAGCATGGCGAGTAATTAGCGAAAGCCTCAAAGGTATTGTATCGGGGCATATTCTCCATTTTTAACAATCTCATGTCCGGGTTGCCGGGATAAGGAGTTGTCTGCCACATAAAGTAATTTTTAGTGGAATAGTAAGTCAGTTCAACAACAATGTCACGCCATGAACTTGATAATGAGACATAGTCTCGATAAATTGGTTTCAGATTGGGATTTCCGGACTCATAGCTATATCTGTCAAGGTATCTGACTGCACTGCTGAGTTGTTCAAAAGCGGGGCGCGATGTTTTGCGCATATAGGACAGATTGGTCGATACATTGCCTATGGGTAAAGAAAGGGTGGCACTTGGTGCGAGATTATGATATTGACGGCTTTGGTCATCCTTCTTCTCGCCCCAAAGAAAGTATCGTGAGTCGGTATATTCCCAACGCAGACCGGCAGACAAAGAAACCCTCCCGAAAGTCTGCGACATTTCAGCGAATAACGCCGATGTGGTTTCCTTGATTTTAGTATCGTTGTCGGTGATGAAATCGACATCCGACAGATACAGGTCTTTGCGGTAAATGTCGCTTATCTCAGTGCCAAAGCGCAATTCACCTTTCCATACCGGGAGCAAAACGATTATATTTCCGGCCAATAGTCTGTTATCAACATCGTTATCAGTGGAAAAAATACGTTCAGAGTTGAATGTAGATGTTTCTGTTTCATTTGTAGTGCGGCTGTTTATCTGCCACATGGCATCAAAGTTGGCGCTCACTTGCCATTTGCCCAATGTGCCGGTGTAGTATGAGCTAATGAGGTGTTGGCGATTGTGTCTGTGATTAGAACCATTGTATTTGAGTTCATCTTCAAGAACTGAGTTAAGGAATCTTGATGTGAACGAGGAACTGTTGCCGGTGGCAGGACGATATGCAAAATCATAATAGAAACCTGCATACTGATTGCTCCAATTATAATTGAGACCGACTTTCCCTTCATACACAGGATATTTAGTAAAATCCTTTCCATTGCTTCTTTGCGAGACGGTGCCGGACTGAAGATATTGGATAGTGTTATTCTCATATCGGGGTCGTTCACGGTAGTTCTCATAATTCAACATACCAAAGAGGTCGAAACCATTCTTTCGGAAGTTGAAATTGGCTTGCTCGAATAAATAGGCGTAGTGCTTGTAGCCAACAGTTGTTCTGTCGTTGAAAGAAAAGCCTTCACCCACAGGCGCAATGGTCGTGATTCTTATGACTGCATTGACTGATGAGTCGTATCGAGCACCGGGTGAAGTCACCACATCAACACTTTTGATGTCGGCAGATGAAAGTTGGTCAAGTTCCGATTGGTCGCGCACCTGTCGGCCATTTATATAGACAAGCGGAGTTCCTTTGCCAAGGACTTCAAGTTGCGAACCTGTCTTGGAGACGAAAGGCATTTTGCCGAGTACGTCAAGAGCCGTCCCGGTATTTGCAAGGTAAGTGCCTGATATTGCCACTTGCAATCCATCCGTCTTTAACTTTGCGACAGGGCGAGAGCCTTTCACAACAACCTCGCCCAGTTCATACGAAGCCGGAGTAAGTTGTATAGAACCAAGGTTGCCATGAGGATTGGTGATTTTTGTTTCCTCATACCCCATCGCGGAGATACGGAGGAAACAAGGGGTAGTAGAGTCTGTTACCGAGAATTTACCGGCAACATCAGTAACCGTGCCATCTACAATAGTGGAATCGTTAAGGGTCAGCAATGTGACATTTGCAAACTCCAATGGAGAGCCTGACTCGTCAGCTACTGTTCCTGTGATAGGTTCAGATACCGCAAAAAGGGTGTGAGCGGTGAGGCAGAGCATAAGCCCTGCCATTAAATGTTTTAATGACATATTATGGAATTTTATTGCTTGCTAAAGACCTCCGACCACAATCCAACCTCCTTGACTACTTTTTTGTAAAGCGAGATTGTGTCGTTTATGCGTTCCATCAGGCAATTGCAGAACGTATGGAACAAATGTCGTGCTCTCATTGCCGGAGGTGAAAGATTTTCCGACCGAAACAAGTACAGAACCGTTCAGGTCTTGTTCATACATGCCGTTCTTTACATTTTCGTCAACTGCGTTGTCAATGATCGACAGATTCCATGTTTCCAAAGGATTGAGGAAAGCAGATGCCGCTTCGGTGGCAGTAAGCCCGGTTAAGCCTCGCAACGAATTATGTGGCATGTCAATGAATTTTATGCCGGAAGGGAGTGCCAGCAGTCTTGTATGTGGTTGACCGTAGCTTATATTAGTGATCTTCAAGACCTCGGTCTCTCTCTCTCCATTTAATATGCTGACCGTTGCAGCTTTGATATGCTTGGTGTCTGCGTCAATCACATAGCGGCGAATATTTTCAGATTCGGTGATTGAGGCATTCAGCATATATGGATTGCTGAAATTTCCTTGAGGCTTGGAGTGGATGGTGAGTATAATCTCGCCATTCTTTTTATCCACGTCATAATGAGCATCACTATTATTGATGCAATTCTGCAATTCAGATTCAAGGATTTTTTCGGGAGTGAGTAATATCGACATCTCGCCAAGCAGTTCCTTGGGGTCAGCATTACCGGTGCGCCAACCTATATTGAGTTGATCAACCCAGTTGTATATGACTTCATTATTCCCGGCTGCGGCTCGACCTCCCTTGTCAACACGCCAAGTCAAAGTGGTGTCTGATTTTGCCACCGTAATTTTATGCAGAACGAAATCTTCAGATAGATTGATATATCTGAAATTTTCCATAGGGCGAGTTCTTACCTCTACAGTCATTTCAATACCCTGGGTATTAAGAATGGCTTTCAGAGTTTCAGTCAAAATCTCTTTTGCCGACATTCCCGAAGGTATAAGAATCAATATCAATACTGCGGCTGCCACGCACGATGCTCCTACTCCCCATAACCAGCGGAAAGGTTTCCTTTGCCGAGTGCAGGAATCAAGAGTGGAATCTATTCGATATCGCAATTCATCAGATGCCGCAAAGTCACGGCGAGGTTTCAGCATATCCTTTATGTCTTTGTATTCATCCATGACTATTAATTTTTGAGATATTGTTTTCTTAACTTATCCATTCCCGATTTGAAGCGGGATTTGACGGTAGATGCCGGAGTGGAGAGTATCTGACTTATTTCCACGAATGAGAGTTCGTCCATTACATTCATTCTCACAACCTCAGCCTCTCTTTCAGGTAGATTGTCGAGCAACCTATTCAGGCGCTCGATTTCCTCGAGATCCAAATAATCTTCGTTTGATGAATCCGGGATTTCATCATATATATCAGTAATCTGCCGGATATTTACACCCATGCGATAAAAATCCTTACAGAGATTATATACTATGCGGAACAGGTACATTCTTATGCTGTCACGGTTGATTTTAGAAATGTCTGTTTCCAAAATGCGTCTGATAGCTTCATGTACCACATCCTCTGCATCCACTTTGCTGCCTGTCCGTATAGAGGCGAAACGGACAAGGTAATTGAGATTAGCCTCAATCACGTCACCGAGCATCTGCCGTGTCTGTATATCAAGTCGTTTTTTCACATTGTTATCTTTGGTCTCTATAGTAATGACTGAGAAATCATAAAATCGACGAAATAAAAGTGTTAAAAAATATAATATATTATATAAATCCCTTTTTCGTTGCCTCATACGCAAGTAATCCGCATATCAAGAACATATTCTCGAAACGCGGATTACCTACAGAAATTTATTTAAGTTCAATATCTATTCGAAGAGGATGAGATAAAGAACGATAATGGTCATCCTTCGGTTGAAAAAGGAAGGCCCGTTATTTTATATGACAATGTGTTTTATGTGATTATATTATTTTGTTGAAGTTAGGTTCTTGAAGTCGCGGATTGTCCGGGGAAGAAAAACAGTAACCAAAAGAATTAAGAATACCACTACCGCTGTTATGACAATCCAAAAGCGGTAATGTCCGACAACCCAAAGATTGGAAAGGAACAATGTAAAGAACACTACCATAGCCATGCCGAGCACGATCTCGCCGGTAAGGGCCCAAAATCGCAAAGAGGCCACCTGCTTCATCGTCTGCATCGGTGTCGAAACAGCGATGTTGATTTTTTTGGTCTTGAAGTAGAGAATGGTATACCATACTGCTGCTACTGCCAGAAAAGCCCCGAGGTATAGCTTATATGCAAGAGGGAATGCATCATTACCAAGTCCGGCGTTCCAGGCAATCAGGAACACGACAGCGATAATAGCGCACGACGATGCTCCCTGACGGAATTTTTTCATTATTCTTTTCTGCGCGGTGTCGCAAGTGGTGGTGTTCAGAGTGATTGTATCACCACTCTTTTGAGCGAGTACGTCGTCGAGAGTTGACATACTTTTTTTGAGTTCGTCCAAGTTCATGTTATTTCGATTTTGAGATAAGTTTGTTTTTAATCCTGTGAAGTTTGGTAGCCACGTTATTCCGCTCTATGCCGATAATATCTGCGATTTCTTCGTATGTATATCCATCAAGCCATAAAAGGATAATCGCTTTTTCAATCGGAAGTAGTTGGTTTATCAATTCGTGAAGAGCTGAAAGCTGTTCGGTTTTGTTATCATCAGCTTCTGAGGAAATATCCTCAACCGAGATTTCAATGGAAGAAACTTCAACTTTAGACTTATAATTACGGATTGCCATTAAAGCCGAGTTTACAGCAACTCTATAAACCCAAGTAGAGATTTTACCAGTACCACGGAATTGCTCTAAACCCAACCAAAGGTTGGTAAGTATTTCCTGATGTAAATCTTCGTAAGGTACTTTCGGGGTCGCATAAACCCAACATATTTTGTTAATTATGCGGGAATGCTGTTCTACGAAAGATGCAAACTCCGCGCTTGTTATGTGTGGACTTTTCATTATAATTAGAGCTTTTGTAACGTTAGATGCAGGTTCAGGTATAAAAGTTACATTCAGCACAAAAAAAATCCACTTAGATATGAAAAAGAGATAACAGAGTGCAAAAGATATGAATGCTACTAAAACACCGGATATTTGAATTGACAATTGTCAAGATGATCATTTACAAAACCGGTTGCTTGCAGAAACGCATAGCAGATTATAGACCCAAAAAATCGAAAACCACGCCGGCGCATATCTTTTGAAATAGCCTCAGACTCAGGAGATGTAACGGCAACATCAGACAACGATTTTGGATAGTTTACTATTGGTAAATCGCGGGTAAAGAACGAACGCAGATAGCTATAAAAACTTCCATATTCCACCTGTATTTCTTTAAAATATATTGCGTTGGAAATTGTTGCTTCTATCTTTCGACGATTGCGTATGATTCCTTTATGTGCCATAAGACGTTCGACATCTTTATCGGTCATAGTTGCTATTCTGTCCAAATCAAATCCGTAGAATGCCTCTCGATAGCCCTCTCGTCGTCTAAGTACTGAAAGCCACGACAAACCTGCTTGCGCGCTTTCGAGTACAAGGCATTCAAATAACTTGATATCATCGGTTACAGGTCTCCCCCACTCTTCGTCATGATACTTTATATACAGTGGATCCTCACTACACCACGGGCATCGCATATGCAAGATCGGCATTATTTTAAATCAAAGCCATCCTTAAATGCATTTCCTACTTTCGAGCCAAGAGCAATATATCCGTCGTGTATTGGATCGAACGTGATTAGCTTCATCTTCTCAACGTCAGGTTTGCCATCTTCAGCTATATATCTCTCATCGCAGATTATATTGATAATCTCGGCAATAATGTAATAGCCTGATTCTGACTCATAGAGTTTTTCTTTCACGCGGCATTCCAATGTCATCGGGAAGACGTCAAAAATCGGAGCTTCAATACATGTACTCTTTAATGCTTTCCACCCGGTTTTTTCAACTTTACCGGGTTCTTTCGCACCGCTGACTATACCTACATAATCAGCGGCTACCATAGTATCTACAGTTGCAAAAGCTACCGAGAAATCAGGACAACGATTGAGGTTTTCGGTAGTGGCATGTTTTCCCATTGAAATCATAATTTCCTTATAGTCCCACTGCCCGGCCCACGCAGCATTCATTGCGTTTGGTGAGCCATTCTCATTGTAAGTACCGATAACAAGTACAGGTTGCGGGAGCAACCATGCTTTGGCTGAGAAGTTCTTTCTTTTCATAATATATTATCAATCAAATGGAAAAATCAAATATCGTGCAAAGTTAATAAAAAACATTATTTATATGTGCCAATATCATACTTTAAACAGCCGCTTATGACATATTTTTAGGTGCTAAAACTCCTATATTCTACAAAATAGCCTGATTGTTTTATTACGTGCCATAAATTACATGACTAAAATTTGTCAGTTTTGCAAAAAAATCGTAACTTTGCCCGCGATTTCGGTCTAAGGACCATAAATCATTAAAAATCATAAATTAACCACTCATTTTTAAACAATGCAGTACGAAACCGTTTTCATTTTAACTCCCGTTTTGTCTGATGTTCAGATGAAGGAAGCGGTAGAAAAGTTCAGCAAAGTGCTCACTGACAACGGTGCGCAGATTGTGAACACCGAAGAATGGGGCATGCGTAAGCTCGCTTATCCCATCCAGAAGAAGTCAACCGGCTTCTACACCCTCATCGAATTTGATGGCGACACCACTTTGGTAAAGAAACTTGAGACAGCTTTCCGCCGCGACGAGCGCGTTTTGCGTTTCCTCGTGTTCCGTCAGGACAAGTACGCAGCTGAATATGCAGCCAAGCGTCGTAACCTTAAGGCAACAAAAGCAGAAGCACCCCAAACCCAAGAAGCAAAGGAGGACTAAATCATGGCACAGGCTCAATCAGAAATCCGCTATCTCACCCCTATGTCGGTGGATGTGAAGAAGAAAAAATACTGCCGCTTCAAGCGTGCCGGTATCAAGTATGTTGACTACAAGGATCCCGAATTCCTCAAGAAATTCCTCAACGAGCAGGGTAAGATACTTCCCCGCCGCATTACCGGTACCTCGCTGAAATTTCAGCGCCGTGTGGCTCAGGCTGTCAAGCGTGCACGCCACCTTGCACTCCTGCCCTATGTAACCGACCTTATGAAATAACTTTTAAGCTAAGGAACAGTCACATGAAAATTATTCTTAAAGAAGACGTTCGCGGCCTTGGATACAAGGACGACGTCGTAGAAGTTAGAGACGGTTACGGCCGCAACTATCTTATCCCCCAGGGAAAAGCTGTTGTTGCCACTCCTTCGGCTCTTAAAGTTCTTGCTGAAAACCAGCGTCAGCGTGCCCACAAGATAGCCCAGCTCAAGGCAGATGCCGAAGCTGCTGCAGCTGCTCTTGAAGGCGTAGCTCTTACAATCGGTGCTAAAACAAGTGCAAATGGCACTATATTTGGATCAGTTAATGCTATCCAGATTGCAGAAGCTCTCGAAAAACTCGGTCACAACATCGATCGCAAAATCATTTTCATCAAAGAAAATGTCAAGGAAGTGGGTAAATACACCGCAACTATCCAATTCCACAAGGAAGTTGCAGTTGAAGTTCCCTTCGAAGTTGTCGCTGAATAATTCGCGATATCCCAAATTCACTAATTATATCCCCTCCCTAATGGCTACGTCGAGATGACGTGGCCATTATTTTTGTATTTTCCGCTTCTTTGTCGTATATTTGTGGTAGTTTTAATCCCTATTTATGGCCGCCGAAAAATTTCTCGAACAAGTCGCATCCTATTACTGCAAATGCCGTGAGAACTCAGATCTCGCTGACTTGATTTTTGTGCTCCCCAACAAACGCTCAGCAATGTTCCTCAAGCGCTATTTTCAGATACGTCTTTCAGGCAACGTCATGCGGTGCAGCTTTATGCCACGTTTTACTACTTTCGGCAAATTTTTATCCCGCCGTGCGGCTTTAAGAGAAGCGTCTAACTACGATAAGCTGTTCACGCTTTACCACTCCTACACTGATATATTGCGTGAGATGGGACGCGAAAAACAAATCAAGGATTTTGACCGATTTATTTTTTGGGGCGATATGATTCTTAACGATTTCGATGAAATCGACATGTCTCTTGCAGATCCGTCCAAAGTTTACAAAAACCTTGAGGCTCTCAAAGAGATTACAGCGGATTATCTTTCTGAGACTCAAAAAGAAGTTATACGAGACATATGGGGTGAGACACCTTTAACATCGCACATTGATCACTTTTGGCTCCATACCCAGCCAGGAGGGACAGATGACAATGACCGACCGGTTGCCCGTAAATTTATTGCTCTATGGCAGGTTCTTGACCGTATATATAAAGAATTCACCCATCGCTTGAAAGTGAAAGGTATGGCAACACGAGGACAGCAAGCGCGCATGGCGGTGAAGCAGGTGGAGACAGAAAGTGCTGAGTCATTGCGACGGAACCACTTTGTATTTGTCGGACTTAGTGATCTTTCGACAGCGGAGGTCCACATAATGAAGAGGCTGAAAGACATTGGTTGTGCCGATTTTTTCTGGGACCTGCCGCCCGGCAGTGACTCTTTGCTCGCATCTACCCCCGTAATGGATATAATCAACCGTTTGGCATCCCAATTCCCCATGCCCGCAGATTTTGATATTATACATGCATCGGTAAAGCCGGAGATAAATGTAATAGGAGTCCCATCAGCCATAGGTCAGGCAAAACAGGCGGCCAATTTATTAACGAAGTGGATTAATGACGGGATGATGTCGACCAATGGAGACATTGAGACATCCATAGTTTTGCCCGACCAATCACTTTTACTTCCACTTATACTCGCACTGCCTCCCGGTCTTCAAAAGATTAATGTGACGATGTCCGTTCCAATGGGATCTACAACGTTTGCAACACTGCTGAGAGTGATTATAGCGATGCAGACACATTTGCGCAAGCGGCGCGATGGCTCGCGTACATTTTTTTTCAAAGATGTACTTGAAGTTCTGTTACATCCGCACGTACAACTCATCGCATCTGCCGAGGCTGAAAAAATCAGGACCGATATCCGCAGTAATAGGCTATATAACATTGATGTCGATGAACTGAATGAAAAATATAAAACATTGAATTATATTTTTCAGCCTGTCATAGATCCAAATGATGTGGATTCTGTATATCATTATACCATAGGGCTTATCAATGGCCTTAAAAATGGTATTGAGAAAACTGTAGGAACACAGGCGTTTAATAATTCATTTGAGATCGAGATACTTGATTCATATGCTGTAAAGATTCAGGAATTATATGATGTTATTAAGGAATACGGCATAGAGATGCAGGAGTCTACGTTTTTCATGATGCTTGAGAAGTCTCTCTCCTCATCCTCGTTGCAGCTGAATGGGACACCCCTTGAGGGGGTGCAGATTATGGGGGTGCTTGAAACACGCGCGTTAGATTTTGACAATATTGTTGTATTATCAATGAATGAACGCACCTTCCCACGCCGTGACTATATAAAGACCATGATTCCAAACAGTCTCAGGCGAGGCTACGGTCTGCAACCGATCGAACGACGAGAAGGGTTCTATGCCTACTATTTCTTCAGGATGATTTCACGCGCGAGCCATGCCGCCTTGTTTTACGATTCACGTGCAGGACACCGCGGCGGGGGCGAAATGTCGCGATATCTCACACAACTATTTTTCTTGCACAACAATGGCAATGTGAAACATCTCACCGTAGCTAATTCAGGTTTGCAACCTGACCAACGAGTCATCACAGTCGCCAAAAATCAGGAGGTCTTGGAAGAACTTTCAACTTTCACCAAACCAGGCGGGCGTTTTATCTCAGCATCAGCGCTGAAAGCATATATGGCGTGTCCCTTGTCATTTTATCTGAAATATGTAAAGGGTCTGCGCGATGATAATCCCCCTGAAGGTTACATGACGGCAGCTATGCTTGGGAATATCTTCCATTATACTATGAAAGATATTTATCAGCCGTATGAAGGAAAGATAATCAACGCTGGTGTAATAGACTCTATGCTTGATCATGATAAGATACATGCCATGGTCATGAAAAATATAAGGAAAGAGGCCCTAAGAGAAAATAACCAGACAAAATCGGCAAGACTTAATGCTGAGGCATATCTGATGGCCGCCTCGGTGACATTGCAGGTTGAGATGATGCTTGCGGCTGAGAAGGAAAAGTACTGCCAGGGGCAAGGTTTTACTTATGTAAAGGGAGAGATGGATTACCAGGCCAACGGAGGCACGGCCCACGATATCGAGAATGGCCTTAATATTGGGAAACAATGGCAGATTACACCTGACTTATCCATAAATTTCAGAATGATGATTGACCGCATTGACCGCGATGAAAATGGCATACTGCGGTTTATCGATTATAAGACAGGTACCGACTATACATCTATAGGCGATAATATAGGGAATCTTTTCACAGGCAATCATGACCGCAACGGTATATTTCAGCTAATGCTTTATTGTGAAGCATATAATGACATGATACGAGAAGGAGAGACTATCCTACCGGTTATACATCAATTGCGTGAGATTGCAAGCACCGGCCACATACCTGACATAACATATAATAGAGGTAAACTGCAACCTTATCCGGCAATGAGCGCTATATTCAGGCCCATGCTTGAAGATGTCATTGCCTCCATCTTTAATAAAGACATACCGTTCACACAATGCGAGGATACAAAAGGCTGCCGGTTCTGTCCCTTTATAAATATGTGTGGAAAAACAGTATCACTCAACGACTTATAAATGGCACCTAAAGGAATATATATACATATACCTTTCTGCCACAGTAAGTGTATTTACTGCGACTTCTACTCCACGCCGGTCAGGAAACGGATCGACGAGGTAGCAGCCGGTATATCCGCAGAGTATCGCTACCGCAGGGAAGAACTCTCCGGATGCCCATCCACAATTTACTTCGGCGGAGGCACTCCATCTGTAATGCATCCTTCCTTGCTCGAACATATTATCAAAGAGATTGACACCCGATGTGTAGAAGAATTTACTATAGAGGCTAATCCTGAGGATATCACGCCACAGACTGTTGCCGAGTGGCGCAATATGGGCATAAACCGCGTGAGTATGGGTATTCAGAGTCTCGACAATGACATCCTGCGGTGGATGAGGCGGCGTCACGATGCATCAACAGCACTTAACGCAATCACGTGCCTTCAAGACAACGGTATAACCAATATCAGCTGTGACCTTATCTACGGTATTCCGCGGATGACGCTGAATACTTGGGTTCAGACACTTAATAGAGTATTATCTTCCGGGATTACTCACCTCTCGGCGTACTGTCTCTCGTATTATGATAACACAGCTCTTTCACGCAGGTATCATAAAAACATTGATCCACCCCCACCTGATGATGATGTCATAGCCGGTCAGTTCGAAATATTGCGGAATATTACGGCCCAATATGGATTTGAGCATTATGAAATATCCAACTTCTCCACCCCAGGAAACCACTCGCGCCATAATTCCATCTATTGGACACATGGTGGAGAGTGGCTCGGCCTCGGGCCATCGGCACATTCATTCGATGGTAAAACACGTCGCATTGACATCTCCGATGTGGACAGATGGCTTTCAATGCTCCCTACTCCATATGAGATAGAATCTGAAACAAGTATTGACCGGATTAACGACAATATTGTCACATCATTACGAACATCTGCTGGGCTTGACTTGACAAATCTCCCGACCAATTTTGCCGAACGTATTATCGCCGATGCCGAGATGTTCATTAAAAGAGGCTGTATGAAGCTTGACAATAACAAACTTTCAATACTTCCACAATATTGGCTTATTGCCGACAGTTTTATTCGCGAACTTATACAGATTAATGATTGTTAACCATAAAATGGCATTCAAAACATTACAATCTTATAATGAACTTGAACAATTTGTGCTCAAGGTCGGCTTTTTACCATATTTCGCGGGGCCAATAAAAGGCTATTCGGTCGAAGAATTAACCCGTGATGATTTGCTATGGGATCTGGAAGATGGTCCATGGGAATGGAAAGGGCAAGTGTTGCGCTTGATGACGTGCGCCTATGGTAAATTCAGCGGCCGACGTGCAGCATACATCTCTCTTGACCTCCTGCCTCATTATATAAACTACCGGAGATACATATATAGCCATTTTAATAAGACTCCGGATCTCGAGGGTGACATGCGTTTGGTCGGGATTCTACAGGAACATGAATCTCTTCTATCGCGCGATTTCAAACGTCTTGCCGGTTTTACTTCATCAGGTCGCTCCAAGTTAAACCCTCTTGACAAACTTACCAATAAGGTGGTTGCCGGAAATACAAAGGGGAAGACAGGCTTTGACACTTCCATGGCCAGGCTTCAAATGGCAGGATACATCACAATTGCTGATTTCGAATATGATATAGACCGGTATGGCACCCCACGTGGCTGGGGAATAGCCCGCTATACCACACCTGAAGCTTTATATGGCAATGAAATAGCGGACTGCGATGTTGATCCATGGGAGTCGTTCAATATAATGCAGAATCGTCTGCTGACTCTTGACATTCCCGGAGCTGACATCAAATCCATTAATAAACTCATAGATTTCTGATAAATGAAAGCTACTCAACGAATAGAATACACGCCCTCGCAGATTGAGAACGACCTGCGCGTTCTTGAATTACTCGCCAGATCGTTTCCCAACATAGGAGCTGCCTCATCCGAAATAATTAATCTTGAAGCGATATTGAATTTACCAAAAGGCACTGAGCATTTTGTGGCAGACATCCACGGGGAGAGCGAGGCATTCAGACACATTCTGAAAAACGCCTCCGGTAATATACGACGCAAGGTTACCGAAATATTCGGAACATCTCTTTCCAATAACGATATACGACAATTATGTTCGCTCATATATTATCCTGAGCAGAAACTTGAGTACTTGCATGCTGCGAATGATGATGACGAAGCTCTTTATGATTTTTATACAATTACCTTGCACAGGTTAGTTAAAGTAGCCAGATCAGTATCATCTAAATATACACGTTCAAAGGTTCGTAAAGCTCTGCCGCCGGAATTCGCCTACATAATAGAAGAACTACTCCACGAATCATCTTCACAGGAAGATAACAAATTACCTTATTTCACACGTATCATAGAAACCATAATATCAACCGACCGTGCAGATGCTTTCATCACTGCCCTATGCAACGTGATTCAACGCCTCAGCATCGACCGTCTGCACATATTAGGAGATGTATTTGATAGGGGTCCAGGGGCGCATCTTATAATGGATACATTGATTGAATATGGTAAATTCGATTTTCAATGGGGTAACCATGACGCACTATGGATGGGGGCCGCAGCCGGCAATGAAGCGTGTATGGCATCAGTATTACGTATATCACTGCGATATGCCAACATGGCCACACTTGAAGATGGATATGGCATAAATCTATTGCCTCTCGCGACATTCGCCATGGATGTTTACGGAGATGACCCATGCAAAGGTTTCGAGCCCAAAACCGATCCTGATGCAGCACCCGATGAGGAGCTTAGCGAAAAATCACGGTTACTGATCGCCCGAATGCATAAAGCCATTACCATAATCCAGTTTAAACTTGAAGCAGCTCTATATGACCGTCATCCCGAGTGGGGAATGGATTCAAGAAAGCTACTTCACCGAATCAATTTTGAAGATGGCACTATTTCGATCGATGGTGAAACCTATCGCATGAAAGACCTCCACTTTCCAACTGTCGATCCGGCTGATCCATATCGCCTGACTGAAGAAGAGCAGAATCTGATATGCAAATTGCGGCACTCATTCATGGTTAGCGACAAGCTTGCCCGGCACATGCAGTGCTTGCTTTCACACGGATCCATGTATGGCGTCTATAACTCCAACCTGCTATTTCATGCTTCTGTGCCTCTAAATTCAGACGGTTCATTTAAAGAAGTGAATATCAATGGAGATAAAGTGAAAGGGCGTCAACTCATGAAACGCGTGGGCTCTACAATCCGCGAAGCTTTCAACTCAGATACTCCTGAAGACAAACGCATATTCTCACGCGACTTCTTTTGGTATCTGTGGAGCGGTCCTGATTCGCCTCTGTTTGACAAAACAAAAATGGCGACATTCGAGCGTCAGTTCATAGATGACAAGTCAACTCACAAGGAAACAGAGGGTTATTACTACTCCCTACGCAATAATCCTGATATCTGTGACAAGATTATGGCTGAATTTGGCGTACAAGGTCCCCACAGACATATAATTAACGGTCATGTGCCTGTAAAGCTTAATAAAGGTGAGACTCCTATACGTGCTGACGGTAGACTCATGGTAATAGACGGAGGATTCGCCAGAGCTTACCATTCCACAACCGGAGCTGCCGGATATACACTCGTATTTCATTCAAGAGGATTTCAGCTTGTCAAACATGAGCCCTTTACGTCAGCAGAAGATGCAATTATCCATGGACTTGACATCGCCGGAACAACAGAGGTTATAGAGTTATCGCAACATAGGATGAGAGTGCGGGATACAGACAAAGGCGAAGAACTCCAATCTCAGATCAACGAACTCACCGAATTGCTTTACGCATTCCGCCATGGATACATAAAGGAACAAGCAGGCACAGGAAAGATTAAATAAGCTAAAAAGGCCAATTATTTGTCAATCCAAGCAGGCTGCGATTATTAAAATCTTCGTAAATTTGCACTAAAATTTACTGACTATGAAAATCGGCGATATAGATTTAGGCGAAAAGCCCGTAGTGCTTGCTCCTATGGAAGACGTAACGGATGCTCCTTTCAGGCAGTTGTGCCGAGAAATGGGCGCAGCTGCCGGCTACACCGAATTTGTGAGCGCCGATGCTCTTGTCAGGAATATTGATGCCACTACACGTAAATTACGGCTTGATGATGAAAGGCCAACCGCTATCCAGCTATACGGCCGTGAAACAGTGCCAATGGTAGAGGCGGCATTACTTGCACAAGAGGCAAGCCCGGATTTTATTGATATAAACTTCGGCTGCCCGGTAAAAAAGGTCGCAGGAAAGGGTGCTGGAGCAGGCATGTTAAGGAATGTCCCCAAAATGCTTGAGATAACAAAAGCCATTGTCAAAGCAGTAAAACTGCCTGTAACGGTTAAAACCAGACTTGGCTGGGATCATGAATCCAAAATCATAGTTGAACTGTCAGAACAACTTCAGGACTGCGGTATTGCGGCACTTACGGTCCATGGCCGTACCAGATCGCAAATATACACAGGAACTGCCGATTGGGAAATGATAGCCCGGGTCAAAGCTAATCCTCGACTGCATATCCCTGTCATTGGTAATGGCGATATATGCAACGGCGAGCAAGCCGACCGTGCTTTCCGCGAATCAGGTGTAGATGCCATAATGGTTGGTAGAGCCTCGATAGGTGCTCCTTGGATATTCCGGGAAATCACAGATTATTTAGGCGGAAAGGACTGTATACTCTCCACAGCCGAGAAAATGGCAATAATGCGGAGACTCGTGCATGAAAGTGTAGAGCGTCTCGGCGAAATAAGAGGCATACTCCATATACGGCGCCATCTTGCGGCAACCCCACTGTTCAAAGGGATAGCTGACTTTAGGTCTACGCGCATTGCAATGCTACGGGCTGCTACAATTGAGGAACTTGATATGATTCTCGATAACATATCGCATAACTACTTGAAACTTTAAAATTAACCATAGATAGATATGACTCGCTTAAAGCTTTTATTAATATTTATTGCTTCAACAATCTATGCTGTAGCTCATGAAGATGTCGCACAGTACAAGCTTGAAGTCATGGACTTCAGCGAGCTGAAGGTAACTGATGCCATAAACGTAACGTATCATTGCTCGGAGGATTCTGCCGGATGGGCATACTTTGAATGTTCTCCCGATGTAGCCCAACGCCTTATTTTCACAAATAATAAATCCCAACTGCACATTCAGGTTGACATGATGGAATTTCATGGCCAACTACCGACAATACATGTGTTTTCCCGCAACCTTACTAAGGTTGAGAACACAGCAGATTCAACGATTTATGTTGAGAGAACTGTACCCGTGCAATCCTTCAAAGCGCGTGTAGTAGGAAACGGAGCAATAATCATCAGATATATAGAAGCTGGATCTATTGATGCCGGCATAAATACCGGCCGAGGGCACATAGTAATCAACGGAGAGGCCACAAAAGTAAAACTTGCAAACGTAGGAACCGGGACCGTGGAGGCAGGAGGTCTTGGCGGCCAAAATGTAAAGGTCATTGTGACCGGCACCGGTTCTGTTGACTGTAAGGCAACTGAAGCTCTGAGTATTTATGGCGCCGGTTCAGGTACAGTGTATTATACCGGAGAGCCTGAGAAGATCACAAACCGCTCGTTAGGTGTGAAGGCCGTTGCAATCGGAAGTAATTGATAATGTCTGACGACCTTCTGCAACAGCCTTCTCTTAAAGTACGCACAGCCCGCACTTTAAAATGGAATGCCATTGACAGGGTGGCAGCGCAGGTACTGTATGCAATAACAGGAATAATTCTCGCCCGACTGTTGTCACAGGAAGACTTCGGATTAGTAGGTGCTGTCCTCGTCTTTCAGGCATTTGCATCACTTCTTGTAGATAGTGGTTTCTCCTCTGCCCTTATTCAGCGTAAAAACCCTACACAGGCTGATTATTCAACAGTGCTTTGGTTTAATATGGCTGTCGCAACGGCTATTTATATAGTATTGTTTTTCAGCGCTCCACTAATAGCCGATTGTTTTCAAGGCGACGATAGGCTAGTCCCTCTCTCAAGAGTGATGTTTTTATCATTTATCTTAAATGCAGCCTCTATAGTACAGGTCAACAGGCTCATGAAAAGGATGGACGTAAAAATGGTGGCAGTATCAAACAGCCTCGGACTTGCGTGTGGAGGAGTGACCGGAATAGCCCTTGCAATAAACGGATTTGGCGCATGGGCAATTGTTTGGCAGACTATTACACTGTCAGCAGTCAAGACCTTAGTGCTCTGGACATCGCAGCGATGGTTGCCATCTCCGGTTTTCTCATTCAAGATATTAAGGAGTTATTTCAACATTGGTTCAAGAATGATGCTTACATCATTCCTCAACACATTGTTTCTCAACATATATTCATTTTTTATAGGTAACAGGGTCGGAATGGCATCGCTTGGCTACTATACGCAAAGCGATAAATGGAGCAAGATGGGAATAATGTCACTATCTCAAGTGCTTACCTCATCTTTCTTACCTGCATTATCATCAGTTCAAGATGAGAGGGATCGCTTCAGCCATATGAGTTCTAAGATGAACCGTTTCACCTCCTACCTCGTTTTCCCGGCATTTATTGGTTTGATAGCCATGGCCACTCCCATATTTCATGCGTTATTCGGGAGTAAATGGGATCCTTCCATATATCTTTTTCAATTACTGTTAGTCAAAGGAATTTTTACAGTCTTTATAGGTTACTATAACAACGTGCTGCTTGCTCTCGGCCATGCCAAGAGCATAATGTGGATGGAAGTGTTGCGTGATACGATAGCGCTTATAGCTCTTGCCATTACGTTACCATATATCGCTCTTACGCGTACATATGATATAGTGTGGGGCATATCGATTCTATTATATGGACAGATCGCTGCATCTTTTGTGACATGGGTTGCATCATTAATTATTTTGTCAAGGTACTGTAAACGCCCTCTTCTGCACTATCTGACTGATATGACCCCTTACGCGGCATTGAGCCTGATAGCAGGAATACTTATGGCCTTTTCAGGCAGTCTGATAGTAAATCCCTACATTTCTATAGTTGTGGAATTGACAATATTGGCAGTCCTATATCTTGGCGTTGGATATCTTGGAGGCTCGACAGTCCAAAAAGAGGTCCTGAGCTATATGTTCAAAACTCAACGGAGAGGCGTACGTTGATCTGACGTCGTGTGAGATAATTTGGAACAGCATATTGTATATCATTTACATCTGTCACCCAATAATAACTGCTTACATTGGAAATGTCGAACAGATTGAAGCAATCTACCCCCAACCATATGCTTTTAAAGTGACCCAGGAATTTCCCCCGATTACGTTCAGCATCACTTTCTGTTACGAGTCCATAGGATAATCCGATGTCTACACGTTTATAGGCAGGTGCTCTAAAATATCCTTTATCACGTCCTCTGCGTGGAGCGGTAGTAGGCAATCCGTCGCTGAAAAGCCCCTTAAGAGAAAACTTCAACCGAGGAAATTTAGGAAAGTAATCTGTGAAATATAGTGCAAAAGAGTAGCGTCGGTCTGTGGGACGCGGGACGTTGACACCATTCAGTTTCTCGTTTGTCTTCATCAGGGAAAAACTTACCCATGAATCACTGCCGGGTACAAACTGACCGAAAAGTTTAAAGTCAAGCCCCATCACATAGCCGTTGGTCAGGTTTTGACCGCTATAAGTCAAGCGCAGATTGTCAACTTCAAATGGTATAAGATCCGACATCAACTTATAGTATGCCTCACCGGTAAGTTTAAATGGGCGGTTGAATGTACGGAATGTATAGTCAGCTCCGAGAATGAACTGGAAACTCCGAGGTGACTTGATTTCATTGTTAAGACTGATAATCGTATTACCTGATTCATCTTCGAGAGGCTGACGATATTCTTTGTAAAAGGGAGATTGATAATACAACCCTGTGGCAAAACGGAAAGCCCACCGCTGAAACTTCTCGGGCACGAATCCAATATTGATTCGTGGACTCACGAGAAATTCCTTATTGAAACTCCAATAGCTGAAGCGTAAACCTCCGTTTATATTAAGATATCCTGCTGAAGTGTTAAGGCGATAAGTATCTTGAACGTAGGCGGCCATTCGTGTAGACGATATATCGTGTCGCGAGTCAAGATTATAGATGACCTTTACTGCGTCAGGGTCGAACGGGAGTGAATATCCGGCTGAGTCTCGCAATTCCCACTCACGAGATCGGTCGTGTATACGTTCCATATTCATGCTAATGCCATAGTCAATTGTGTGTGATGAGATGCCTGTGCTTCCTCTTAAGGCCAACTGAATTACAGAAGCCCGCAGTCTGTTTCTGGCGTGTTCATGATAGCGCCCTACTCCAAGCTCGCCGCCAATACTCCCATTGTCATCACTGCCTGATCCATTAGTACCGGCCTGATCAAGCCAATACTCACCGCTGATATCATAAGACACCAATTCATTTGTGAGAAAACCTGATGCAAGAAATGTAAATTCATTAGCTTTATTGGGTGAAAAAATCATGCTCAACGCACCAAACCAAGTTTCGAACTTATCTTTTTCCTGACCGTCAAAATAAACTTTGAATTGCTTGGCATCGGTCGAGGTACCGAAATTAGTAGTACGGTTGTGAGGTATGAAGCGATAGTTATTGATTGATATATTACCCAGGAATGACATCTTGAACTTGTCACTGAAGCGATAAGTCATATTTGTCTGGTAATCAAAGTAGCGTGGATCGTATTCACCTTTGTCATCCATTGAGCTAAGCAAAGATGCATTACTTTTATATCTTATACCATGCAATTGTGTGAAACGTCGGGAAGAAGAACCAATGGTAAGACTTCCACCCATCAGAGATAATGATGCCGCACCTTCAAAAGCCTCCGGCTCCCGATATGCAATATCAAGCACACTCGACATCTTGTCACCATATCGCGCCGGAAAGCCACCGGTAGAGAAGTTTACAGATCCAACCATATCCGGATTTATAATACTTAGACCTTCCTGCTGGCCTGATGACACAAGCTGCGGGCGGTATACCTCGATACCGTTTATATATACAAGATTCTCATCATAAGTGCCGCCTCTTACATTATATTGGCTCGACATTTCATTGCCGCTTGTCACACCGGCCATTGTACTTATTATATTTTCAACGCCGTTTCCTGATGCATCGGGAGCAAGACGTGTAACCCCGGGATCAATGCGCTGCAGCGCACCGGTCTGCCGCTGTATATCGGTAACTTCAACTCCTTGCAATTGATATGACTTGGGTTCCATCTTTACGTTTACTGTGACATCACCTTGCGGATCAATAAGCCTGCGCCTGGAATCCTCATAACCTATGCACGAAAATATCAATCTTATTGTATCAGCCGGCGCAACGGTCAGTGCGTATTTTCCATCAAGACCGGAGGTTGCTCCGATCGCAGTACCGGCAATGCTGATACTTACAAATTCCATCGGCTCATTGTTTTCATCTGTTACAAGTCCATGAATCTTAACGTTGGAATTTTGTGCAGATACAGCAGTCACTGCGAAAATAAGAAATGCGAGAAATATGGAGATGGGTCGAAATTTCATGTCAATATCAATAATTCTATGCAACAAGGCATAAATGTACTCTTATAAAACGCAGGCAGCTACTGTTTATTGCATTATAATATAAAAAGGAAATGAAAAGCTCCGGGACTATGACAGCACCGGAGCTTTTCATTTGAATATTATACGAGGTTATTCTTCGTTGAGAATCTCGAGCATCTTTATTGCCGAGAGAGGAATACGCGTGCCGGGGCCGAATATCGCGGCCACACCGGCCTTGTAAAGGAAGTCGTAATCCTGGGCAGGAATAACACCACCTGCGGTCACAAGTATGTCCTCGCGGCCAAGCTTCTTAAGCTCAGCTATTACCTGAGGAATCAAGGTCTTGTGACCTGCGGCAAGAGAACTAACACCAAGTATGTGTACATCATTCTCTACAGCCTGACGGGCGGCTTCTTCAGGGGTCTGGAAGAGGGGACCCATATCCACGTCGAAACCACAGTCTGCATAACCTGTAGCAACAACTTTGGCGCCACGGTCATGGCCATCCTGGCCCATCTTGGCAATCATGATACGTGGCTGACGACCTTCGCGCTTGGCGAAGTCGGCACACATCTGCTGTGCCCGAACGAAGTCGGGGTCATTTTTAGTTTCTGCTGAGTACACGCCTGAAATAGTTCTAATTACTGCTTTATATCGACCTACAACATCTTCACAAGCATCTGAGATTTCACCGAGGGTGGCACGAAGACCGGCGGCCTTGACTGCAAGATCAAGCAAGTTGCCCTCTTTTGTGCGCACACATTCGGTTATTGCTGCAAGTGCCTGTTTAACGGCTGCTTCATCTCTATCACCGCGCAACTCATTGAGACGCTCAATCTGCTCGGTACGTACCTGAGTGTTATCTATCTCAAGGATGTCGATTGGATCCTCATGCTCAAGACGATATTTATTTATACCCACGATTGTCTGGCGACCTGAGTCGATGCGAGCCTGGGTACGGGCTGCGGCCTCTTCGATGCGCAGCTTTGGCAGACCGGTCTCAATAGCTTTCGCCATACCACCGAGTTTTTCGATTTCCTGAATGTGTTCCCATGCACGGTGTGCAATCTCATTGGTGAGGGCTTCAACATAGTATGAGCCGGCCCATGGATCAACTTGTTTTGTGACCATGGTTTCTTCCTGAATATAGATCTGGGTATTGCGGGCAATGCGTGCTGAGAAATCTGTAGGCAGCGCGATGGCTTCATCAAGAGCGTTAGTATGGAGTGACTGTGTATGACCAAGGGCAGCTCCCATTGCTTCAATACAGGTACGGCCTACATTGTTGAAAGGATCTTGCTCTGTAAGTGACCAGCCCGAAGTCTGCGAGTGAGTACGCAAAGCAAGAGATTTTGGATTCTTCGGGTTGAATTGTTTTACAATCTTCGCCCAAAGCATACGGGCTGCACGCATCTTGGCAATTTCCATGAAGAAGTTCATGCCAATGGCCCAGAAGAATGACAGACGTGGAGCGAAAGCATCAATATCCATGCCTGCATTAACACCTGCACGCAGATATTCAAGACCATCGGCAAGTGTATAAGCCAACTCAATGTCGCATGTGGCGCCTGCTTCCTGCATGTGGTAGCCTGATATGGAAATAGAGTTGAATTTAGGCATATTCTGCGATGTATACTCAAATATATCGGCGATAATACGCATTGAGAATTCAGGCGGATAAATATATGTGTTACGCACCATGAACTCTTTGAGAATGTCATTCTGTATAGTACCGGCCATCTCTTCGAGTTTTGCACCCTGTTCAAGGCCGGCATTGATATAGAAGGCAAGCACGGGAAGTACCGCTCCGTTCATTGTCATCGAAACCGACATTTTATTCAAGGGTATACCATCGAAAAGCACTTTCATATCCTCGATAGAGCAGATTGACACGCCTGCTTTACCGACGTCACCGACTACACGGGGATGATCGGCATCATATCCTCGGTGTGTGGCAAGGTCAAATGCGACAGAAAGTCCTTTCTGACCTGATGCAAGATTTCGGCGATAAAATGCATTTGATTCGGCAGCTGTAGAGAAACCGGCATATTGACGTATGGTCCATGGGCGCAGGGGATACATAGCGCTGTACGGACCACGCAGGAATGGAGGAATACCGGAAACATAATTCAGGTGTTCCAGTCCCTGCAAGTCATCTTTTGTGTAAATAGGTTTTACCGGAATAAGCTCTGGTGTGAGCCATTCTTCGGCATGTGTGGCGGCTACGGCAGAGTGCTGAGCGCCGAATGAATCTTTAGTGATGTCTATATTGGAGAAATCGGGTCTCATAACTTTTAAGTAACCTGGTTATTTATTAAGAAGACGGGCGTTGAAGTCGCGCAGTGTTTCAAGCACATTGCAACGAACATGAACAAAGTCATTTATACCGGCGGCCTTCAGCTCCTCGGCACATGCAGGCGCACCAGCGACTACAAATTCAGCGCGGCCATCAAGATATTTGAATGCTTCAGGTGCGAGAGTCGCATATTCGTCGTCACTTGAACAGAGAACAATGACATCAGCCTCCTTGGCAAGCGCTGCATCGATGCCCTGCTCCACGGTATCAAATCCGAGGTTATCTATAATCTCGTATCCTGCACAGCCAAAGAAATTTGTGGAGAACTGTGCACGTGCAAGGCGCATTGCAAGATTACCTATTGTAAGCATGAACACTTTGGGGCGTTTGGCTGCTGCTTCAGTAGCCAGGCGAAGTTCTTCGAAATCTGTAGCCGCACGCTTGTTCAATAATTTATTTCCGGTGGCAGAGCCATCAGCGCAGTCACACGAACAGGCGCATCCGTTTGTCTGTATCTTATCGGCAGCTTTTTCGTTTATATTGGGATACTGATTTGTTCCAAGTAAAATTTCCTTACGACGCGCTACATCATTATGACGTTTCTCGCATGAGACATTTACGGCCTCTTGTATTTTTCCTTGGTCGGCGAGTGCAAAAAATCCACCTTCCGACTCAGTGGCAAGGAACAGCTTCCAAGCCTCCTTGGCAATTGAAACTGTAAGTGTTTCTACATAGTAGCTACCACCTGCAGGATCAATCACTTTGTCAAGATGCGATTCCTCTTTTAAAAGGAACTGCTGATTACGTGCTATACGCTCAGAGAAAGCATCGGGATCTTGGTAGGGGACATCAAACGGTGTGGTTGTAATTGAATCAACACCGGCAAGAGCGGCCGACATTGTTTCCGTCTGGCTACGCAGCAGGTTTACGTGGGCATCAAAAATTGTTTGATTGAACCGCGATGTTGTGGCATGTACATGCATCTTGGCCGAATCAGTCGAAGCGGGCTTGTACTGTTCAACAATCTGTGCCCAAAGCATGCGGGCAGCACGGAATTTGGCAAGCTCCATAAAGTAGTTTGAAGAAACTCCCATATTGAACTTGATTCGTGATGCAATATCGTCGGCGGAGAGGCCTGCGTCAGTAAGAATTGTAAGCCAATCTGCACCCCAAGCCAATGCATATCCGAGTTCCTGGAAAATATATGCTCCGGCATTTGACAGCATGTCACTGTCAACAGCAAGAATCTTGATACCCGGAACATCCTTTACATCAGCAATCATTTGGGCCGCAGTAGCAGCTACACCCTTTATATCAATACTCTTTCCATGGCGGAAAGCGGGACGGAGCGGATTGTAGTCAACGGAACCCTTGAAAGTTTTTTCCGCGCCGTGCTTTTTCACGACCTCTACAAGGGCTTTAACTAACGCGTGAGCTTTGGAAGGGCAGCAGGTAAAGTTGATTTCTACTGATGAAAGGTCAATACCCTTTATGAGAGACTCTATTGCCTCTTCCGTAGGATCAGAAACTTTGAAGCCAAGCGAATTCACGCCTTTAGTGATTACATCAAGTGCAACTGCATTGGCTTCAGCGGGATCTTTGCCCGTGATTTCCTGACGGGTGAGCCAATCATTGTCGGTGCGTGTTCCACGAATATAAGGGAATTCACCGGGCAGCGAGTCAGTTGTTTTAAAGTCTGCAATGTCTTCGGCGCGATAAATAGGCTCTACATTAAAGCCTTCGTTAGTGCGCCAAACCAGTTTTTTGTTAAAGTCTGCACCTTTGAGGTCGGCTTCAACCTTGGCACGCCATTCTTCATAGCTTATACCGGGAAACTGGTCGAACAATTTTTCTGTTTTTTCTGCCATAACTTGGTAGTTATCTGTGATTTAAGATTTAGAAATTCAATCTAAAAAGGAAGGACACATATATAAATGTGGTTTTTCACGACAAAGTTAATAAAATATTCTGATTAAAGGCAATATAGAGCTATCAAAAAAATAAATAGTCGACAGAAAATATTTTTATATCCCCGACATTATCCAGGATGTGTCTTTATCTTGTATGTTTTTTGTATCGCATGCTACAATACCTAAATCCGATTTTTCAAATGCTTATCAATATTAACAATGAAATCACTCCAGGTTTCTACATTTTCTGCGTTACGGCAATAAATTTTAAATAACGACTGAACAAATACTCCGGGTTGTCTGTTATCATGTTGTTAACCATAATTTGTTCAAGCATGCCTTTGTATTTCCCCTACTCCCACATTATCTCTCGCCCGGGTGGCGAAAATGCGGTAAAGAAACATCCATTCTTTGGTGAATGGGAAGTGAGTGAGACAAAATCACATTCAACAGCGCAAGTAAAAGCGTTGGAAATAAGTGAAATTTATTATTGAAATAAAAAATCAGGGCCGGTTCTACATGAAGCCGGCCCATATTATGTCAATTTGATTGTATATCGCGAGGTATGAGACTCCATGACCTGTATTCATCACCCATTTCTTTAACTGCGCGATGCCACACAGCATCACCTGAACCTACAATAAATCTTGATGACTCATTGCCTATTGGAAGAACTGCCCATGTATCCTCATCTATCTCCTGTTCAAGTTGCCCGACTGACCATCCTGTGTAACCTACAAAGAATCTGATAAGCCCATCGCACGGGTACCCATCATTCACATATGCGACAGCATGTGTGAAATCTCCACCTATGTAAAGTCCGGGGCCATACTCGCGGGCATTGGGAATGATCTCCGGTCCAAGAGTGTGAATAAAATACAACCGGTCACGGCTTAAGGGTCCTCCGCAATATACCTTCACATTCTTTCCGGCATCTCCTATCCCTGAAAGCACTTCATCAAGTGTATATCCCATGTCGTTATTGAGCACAACTGCCGTCGCACCATCAATCTTGTCGTAGTCGATTATCGAAATTACAGCCCTTTCAAACCAGTCGTCATCAAGAAAAGGCTGAGCCACAAGCAAATCGCCGGCGTGCACCGGAAGCTTCACGGTGGAAAGATTGAAAAATGTGGTTTCAAGCTCTTTCATAACGGAGTGACTTTAAAGAGTTACGGTTAAATCTTTATCTTATAACATTGTTCAAATCGCAAAAGTTGGCGCAAAGTAAAGGAAAAAATTGCAGATATTTGGCAGAAAAAGCAAAAATTCATAACTTTGCCGAAAATTTCACGAAATCACAGATATGATTAACGCACAAGACATCAAGAACGGCACTTGCATCCGCATGGATGGCCGTCTCTATTTCTGCGTGGAGTTTCTCCACGTGAAGCCCGGCAAAGGCAATACTTTCATGCGCACCAAACTCAAAGACGTGGTTGACGGCCGCGTGCTTGAACGCCGTTTCAATATCGGTGAAAAGCTTGAAGACGTGCGTGTTGAACGTCGCCCCTATCAATATCTCTATGCAGATGGCGGTGATGACATCTTTATGAATAATGAAACTTTCGAGCAGATACCCATCAACAAGGAGCTTGTTACCGGTGCTGCCTTCATGAAAGAAGGTGACACAGTGGAAGTAGTAAGCGATGCATCTACAGAAACAGTGCTATTCGCAGAAATGCCAATTAAGACTGTCCTCAAAATCACTTACACCGAGCCCGGCATCAAGGGTGATACCGCAACCAATACCCTCAAACCGGCTACAGTGGAAACAGGCGCTGAAGTGAGAGTGCCTCTCTTCGTAAACGATGGTGATTCAATCGAAATCGACACCCGCGACGGTTCATATCTCCGCCGGGTATAATTTTAATATCTAAAGTATAAACGCCCTTGCTTCACCAAACTGATGCAAGGGCTTTCTCTTTAATATCATAGCAGAGACTTATGTCCTTTGCTTTATCCCAAGTTCAACAAACATACGCTCATAAATCTCAGCTTTCTTCTCAAGGGCAAGAGGATAGGCCCGGGATGTAGAAGGCATACGCCATATTTCAAGTCCAACATTGGCAACGACCTTTTCACCCATAGAAGGAACCGGTGTAGAAGTTATTTCAGCTACCACACCAGCTGCTTTCTCACCGGTGGTGGCAACACAATGACATAATGGCATCCGATCAAGCAAATCGTACAACGGCACAGGCTCAATTATTTGCAGATATTTATCCGAAGCATTTCCCCGCAGCCGGCGAATCTTCCGCCCCGTATCATTTAATGCGATACCTCTCTCACTCAACATATCCTTTATCTTATCCAGATCAAAGCCTTTACGCGACGGAAGTAGCAGTGCATCGCGGTTCCCGTAAAATATAAGACCCATTACCGGCCAGAAATCATTTGTCCGGTTAGGATAGTAAAAGTCCATGGACCACCTCTTTGACTGTGGAGGAAATGTCCCCATGATGAGCACACGCGCGTCCTGCGGAATAAACGGTTCCCAAGGATGCTCTTCTATTTCAATAAATTCTTCCATTGGTATTTAAACGCAACTGAAGACATAATAGTATACTTTTTTGCATAAATCTACCGAAAAAAAGAAAATAAAATGCTAAATTTGCTGCAAAACTACATAAGCGACCATGAACAAAGGCAAACTTATTATCATATCAGCTCCTTCAGGCTGTGGGAAATCTACAATAATCAACCAGATTCTTGACACCGAGAGTTTTGATCTCGGCTTTTCAGTTTCAGCAACCAACCGTTCACCACGCCAGGGTGAAGAAGACGGAGTACACTACCGCTTCCTATCTACCGAGCAATTCATCAATGCTGTTGAACGCGGTGACTTTGTTGAATGGGAAGAGGTATACCCAGGCCGCTTTTACGGCACACTGCGCAGCGAAATTAACAGATTGATCAACGATGGTCATAACGTACTGCTCGACATAGATGTAAAAGGGGCCATCAATGTAAAAAAAGAATATGGAGACCGTAGTCTCACATTATTTATTCAACCGCCAAGCATTGACGAGCTACGTGCCCGTCTTGAAAACAGAGGAACCGAGACTCCTGAGGTTATTGACACCCGAATTGCCAGAGCCGAGTTTGAGATATCATTCGCCCCACAATTTGACAAAGTGGTAGTAAATGACAAACTCGATAAAGCTGTGTCCGAAACCATTGATATTTTCCAAAATTTCCTAAAATGACGGAATCAAAAAAAGAGGTCATAGGCATACTCGGCGGGTCTTTCAACCCCGTTCATGTCGGGCATATGATATTGGCGAGCTACCTCGCCCAGTGGGGCTATGTAGACAAAGTATGGCTGACACTATCGCCACGTAACCCGCTGAAAGACGCCACCACACTTATTCCTGACACCAAACGCCTTACAATGCTGAATATTGCACTAAAAGGTGCGGAATTAATTGATGTGTGCGATCTGGAACTGACGCTACCTACCCCCTCTTACACCATACGCACACTTGATACGCTGCGTGATATGTATCCCGGCAAGCAGTTCAAGCTGATCGTCGGAAGCGATAATTGGGCCATATTCAACCGTTGGCGCGAGGGGCAGCGTATTCTTGATGAATATGGTGTCATTGTATATCCTCGCCCCGGATATCCCATTGGAGATACACATATCGACGGCATGGCAGTGGCACAGGCGCCGCTCCTTGATATATCAAGCACAATGATCCGTAGTGCTGTATCACGCGGTCGTGACATGGAGTATTTCCTGCCGGCCGGAGTATATAAATATATAATCGACCATAAATTATATCGCTGATGACAAACAATACTTTGGCATTCATAGCACTGTGCAATGAATATTGTTCAGCAATCGAATCATGCCGACAGACTGAGCCGCAAGATCTCACGTCGGTGATGCTCTCATTGCTGCCACGAATATACATCACGGCACGCGACTTACAGATAGATGGTGCAATAGATGAGGGATACATTGATTCCGCTCTTGAAGAAGATACATATGACCAGGTGCGTAGAAACCTCGAATTTATTTTCGGCGAAAACGATACTTACCTTGAGACATTCGAACATGACATGAAGTACAGTGACACGCCGATCGCGGTATCCATATCTGAGAATCTGGCTGATCTGTTTCAGGTATTCTATAATTTTCTTGAAACGGTGCGCGATGCGCCAGATGATCTTGTTGAAAGCGCAATAGCGGCAATAAAAGACGATTTCACCTACACATGGAGCCAAACATTATGTAATGTTATGCGCCCTCTCAATGCATTATATTATGACAGCTTACAATAACTATCGCGACCTTGCAGCTTTTCTTGATGAATCGCCGGTAAACTTCTGGGCCATAAATACAATCAAACGTCATCTTGATGCCACAGGATTCAAACAGCTCAAAATGGCGGATAAATGGCAGATAACACCTGGAGGTCGTTATTACGTAACTAAAAACGATTCAGCAATATTCGCTTTTATAGCCGGACACGGCGAGGTCAACGACGGTTTCAAAATCGTCTCGGCACACAGCGACTCCCCAGGGTTCAGAATTAAACCCGATTGCGAAATATTGTGCGAGGGAAATATTGTTAAATTAAATACCGAAGTTTACGGTGGCCCGATCCTTTATACATGGTTTGACAGGCCCTTGTCATTGGCCGGGCGCGTAATATTACGAAGCGACGACCCCTTACACCCCCAACATTGTCTCGTAAAGTTTGACCGTCATCTTCTCACCATACCGCATCTGGCAATTCATTTCAACCGAGCGGTCAATGAAGGTAATCCGTTAAGCAGACAAAAAGACATGTTACCGGTTCTGGGGCATGTGTCCCAGCCACAACAGGTAAAGGGTCTCGTAAAACGTATTGTTGCCGAGAAACTTGGAATATCGTCTGAAAGGATTCTTGACTACGACCTGTCACTATTCGACACTACCCGCGCATCTGTAGTGGGTCTCGGAGGCGAATTTATAACAAGCGGACGCATTGATGATCTGTCAATGGTTCACGCGGCGCTTACCGCCTTGATCGATACTGCACCGGCGATAAGCCCGATGACTCGCGTTATGGCAATCTTTGACAATGAAGAAACCGGTTCTGGTACAAAGCAAGGAGCAGCCTCACCGATGTTAGACTATATACTGAGACGCATTGTCACGGTTATGGGCGGTAGCGAAGAAGACTATATGCGGGCCATTGACCGTTCATTCATGATTTCGGCTGATGATGCGCATGGGATACATCCTAATTATCCGGAGAAGCATGATCCGACAAATCATCCGACCCTTGGCGGAGGTCCGGTAATCAAAATCAACGCTAACTGCAAATATATGACGGACGCCGATTCGGCAGCAGTATTTGCCTCACTATGCGAAAAAGCCGGAGTTCATTATCAATACTTCGTGAATCATAGCGACAGTGCAGGCGGTTCCACCCTCGGGAATATTCTCACCTCACAGATCCCGCTTCGTGGCGTCGATGTAGGCGCGGCTATTTGGGCAATGCACTCGGTGCGTGAGACGGCCTCCTTGAGCGATCACGCCGGCATGATTACTGTGCTGTCAACCTTCTACAGGTAGGATATTTTGAAAAAATGCAGGTGGTTGTGTCACAAATCACCTGCATTTTCCGTATACATTATATATGGATTATATATGGATTCAAAAACATTCCAACTTACCGTAGTACCGCTCTATCGGGAGCTTTTCGCAGTGGCTGTGAGTCTTACCCGCAACCGCGATGTGGCAGCTGATATAGTGCAGGAGACAATGGTCAAGCTTTGGAATAACCGGGCACGCCTCGATTCTGCAAGTTCCCCCAAAGGATTCGCGATAGCTACTTTGCGGAATACTGCGATCGACTGGTTGCGCCGCCAACCTGATGAATTCACATTGGATGAAGCATACGACACCGCTTCTACCGCACCACCTCCCGACCCCGACGGCATTGCCGTCATCAATAATATATTGGCATCACTACCACCTACACAGCAGCGAGTAATTGAACTGAATGCATTTGACGGACATTCACCAGCAGAAATAGCTATGATAACAGGACTGACAGCCGACAACGTGCGACAGTTACTAAGCCGCGGCAGACGCAAAATAAAAGAACTATATACCAAACTTTCAACATGACTTCCGCAAACCTCACACCACAGCAAATCAGGCAGTTGCTTGAGCTATACTACAGCGGGGACAGCACTCCCTCTCAGGAAGCCGCGTTGACACGCTACTTCCTTACCCACAAATGCGTTGAGCCGGATCTTGAGGCCGACCGCCGTATGTTTGTGGCCATGTCCCAGGCATCACTGCCTCCAAAAGATCTTGAACGCAGAATAATCATGGCCACTTCCGGTAAAAAGAAACACCTCTTGTCACATGCATGGCGGATAGCCGCATCCATTACCTTACTAATGCTGTTAGCCGCTACTGCAATTATTTTCAAGCCAAAACAAACCGGAAATCCAAACATCGATGCCACCGAAGAAGTCGGAGGTCTCATTTCGGCATTCATATGTAATCCCGACACACTACTTAGAGTTGACACCATAAAACCTGCCAAACCAGAGAAAATGCTTGCCATGGAGACTCCAAGGCCTTCTTCATCTCAGGCAACGCATTATGCAAAAACAAAGCCGGCCAAAGAATCCCGGGTAATAATTGTATCTGATTCAGTAGAGGCTGCGCAGCTTCTACAGATGGTCAACGGGACTATCAGCCGTAGCCTCGCCGGTGTAAGTACCGGAATAAATTCTACACGACAAACATTTCAGGAAGTTGAAAACACCATAAACAAAAAATTAAGATGAAACATATAATTATACTAATTTTGGCCATCACTTCAGTAAATCTGGCATGCAACGCACAACGTCTGTTTGAAGATGCATCAAAACTGAATGGAGTATCGACGGTATACATGGGAAGCCAGCTAATGAGCTCAATCGGCAGCGAGTTACGGCCGGCAGGATACGGCATCAACGGAGACTTTGTGCATGAAGTACGGCAAATTGAAATAATCAATGCCGAATCAAACATAACAGAAGTCCGAGGAAAATGTCAGGCTATCCTTGATAAATTAAACCTTGAACTCATTCTTGAGACAAAAGATGAGGATGACTTATGCCTGATATATATAAGTACACCTGTAAAAGACGAATACAGCGATCAACTATTCATAATCAATGAAGATGGATTTGAGTACGAACTGCTGTATATAAGCGGAAAAATACATATACCCACCCTACTGAGCAGATATGCCAACATAAGCATCCACTGATCAGGCATCGTATAGCTCAAGGTAACGGGCAGCTGTAGTGGAAACATCATAAAGAGAGCTGACACGCTCCCGTGCCCTTGCAATCATCCCTTCATCACGGTGCGCCATTACCTTTGCTATATTTGCTGCCAGATCACATGATGATCCGCTTCTGAAGATATATCCACATCTGCCGCCATCAACGACATCGACAAGTGCCGGCAGATCGGAAACAACTACAGGTACCCCGGCAGCCATAGCTTCCGCTACAGTAAGCCCAAAACCCTCTATCCTGGAAGGTTGCACCAACAAATCATAATCGCATAAATGTTCCTGCAGATAATCCTGAGTCCTCGCGCCATCAATTACAGCAACATTCTCAAGACCTAATACAGTTATCATCTCGCGCATTGCACCCTCAGCGTCGCCTGCTCCTATGAAGTCGACTCTGATATCGTAACCATCGGCATATAAACGCTCGATCGCCTCCAAAGTCAAATCTTGTCCTTTGACATTAAAAAGGAGTCTTCCCACCTGTACAATCCGAAAAGGCCTATGGTATTCACCTAATCGCACTTTGAACTTATCGCACTCAATACCATTCATCACCACCGTGGATTCTATGCCTGAGTTTGATCTTACATCACGCTGTACCTCAGGAGATATTGCAAAAAGTCGTGGATTATCCTTGAAATATGGAGCCAGATTGTTACGCCATGTAGTGTGATGTGTAGTAAACCACCGTTTTAGAAATGGTTTAAAAACATATCTCGCGATATTCACATGATGGAAGTGCGTGACATCAGCATTAATCCGATGCAAAGCGATGTTCATATTTATGACATGGATGGGATTATGGGATCCGCAAGGGCGATTCAACTTTATAACTTCGACCTCATCGCTGATACGTTTGACCAGGTCTTGACATACTATATCATTTAGCACCAGAATTGACACCTGATGCCCCAATCTCGACTGCTCATTAGCGATATTGACAACCATGGTTTCGATGCCACCATATGTCAATCCCCATATCACATGACAAATTTTCATTCCATTTTCATAAAAATCACTGCAAAGTTACAAAAAAATCGTCAAAAGTATTGCAGATACAAAAAAATGTCGTAACTTTGCACACGCAAACCACAAGGAGAGATGGCAGAGTGGTCGATTGCGGCGGTCTTGAAAACCGTTGAGGGTCACACCTCCGGGGGTTCGAATCCCTCTCTCTCCGCCAAGAGACAGACAAGCCCACTGAAAAAATCAGCGGGCTTTCTTTTGTCACATGACGGACATGCCCAGATCTGGGCGCATAGTAAAAAGCCTGTGTTTAGGCATATATATTGCAAAGTCGGAAATAAAGCATTCTTGGGCACAAACGCTCTGAACGATATTTGAGGAAGCTTTATGAACTGAGTCTCACATCAACACTTTCCTCCTACTCCGCACCCAACCCTTTTTTCTTTTGCCAAGCCTTTATACCTATATTGGTTTAGGTTTATACGGGCATATATAAAGCCCGAACCAAACCAAATTTCACACAAGGACTAATTCAGTCATCTTGCCAACGGTACAAATGCGGATTCAATTTATTTTTGTAATATTGGAGTTCCTTATGTTATGAATTGCATCAAACGTTGTATTATTAGTATATGAGACCCGAAAACTTCATAGGTAGCCAGCTCTTGGAGAAACTGCATCAAGTCGCCTTCCATTTCCTTAAGGACGAAATGGATGCTGATGATGCAGTACAGGATGCTGTTTGCAACCTATGGAGCGATAGAGTCCCGGCATGTTCAGAGGAAGCACGTTTCCGACTGTTTGTAATTCTTAGAAATATTTGTCTTAACAAACTTAAGCGGAAGCGGTATTTCATACCTATTTCTGAATGTGATAAGGCGAGTGATAATAATATTATTGATGAGACTGAAAAAATAAAATCTTTATTATTTGCTTCATTAACACCATTGCAAAGAAAGATATTTCAGATGTCAACCATAGACGAACTCGAATATGATGTTATAGCCGAACGTCTGAATATGAGTATAGATGCTGTAAGGATGAATATGAGCCGAGCAAGAAAAAAGATGCGTGAACTTTATAATAAAATGTAGTATGGAAACTAAAGAAATGCTGACCATTCAAGAAATTGAACAGTTATGCCAGGCATATTTAGATTGTCGCCTTTCCCGGCTACAGGAAAAGGAGTTGGAACTTATTCTATTATGTTCTGACCATACAACACCAATTATTACTGAGGCTCGTTCATTAATGGGGCTTAGCACACTGATAGCTCATTCCAATGCCAATACCATTAAAAGAACTGGACACCGAGTTTTAAGATATGCTGGAATTGCTGCTTGCGTTGCAACGATAGCAATTAGTGCCGTGTATTGTTTTATGATTCCTCAGACCGAAGTTCGGGAGCAGAATGTTTATGTCTGCGTTGACGGTAAAGAGCTTACAGGTTATGTAGCTCAAACTGTGATTAATGACACCGAAGAGGAAACAATGAATATGTTTCGGTCAATAATTAAAGACGCAGAGAATGAACAACGACTCAGCGAACAATACATGAACGACATAATAGAATAAGAGCCATGAAAAGATTTATATTAAGTTTGTTCCTCGTAAGTTTTATATCAATATGTTATGCCACTCCTCCGCGTCTGGCGTGCGAAATGATATTCTCACGAAATGACATTCGCACTGAGGGTCATAAGGTTGTAAGCAACAAAAGCGATGATAATTATTTCAGGAGCGTAACAGCATCCAGCGATCCTCGTTTGCTTTCTGAAATAAGGAGACTCGTTGAACAGGACAAAACGAGAGCCACCAATGTTGTGGAAGGCTATAAAAACGGTAAAGAGTATATTATTCTGAATATTCCTAATAATGGCTGTATCATAAATGTCGGGGTTTGGTGGACAACCTCGGGATATGTCCATCTCTTTGTACAGTCAGAATTAAAAGCTTTCAAATAACCACATAACGATATGAGAGTATTTTTTATTTGTGCCATCCTCGTATGGATGGGCACGGGGGGCTTACATGCCCAAAACAACGACAGTATTGCGCCACGGCAGCTTGACGAAGTTGTTGTCAAGGCTAATCTGAACCGAACTGACGCCGGAGGTGTTTACTTCATCCCTTCGAGTAAGCAAAAGAACACCGCTCAAAATGGCATTGACTTGTTACGGCGTATGGCTATTCCACAAATCAAAGTTAGTCTCGCTGACGATAACGTCACCACTAACACGGGTGAGTCCGTATCAATCTATATCAATTACACTAAGGCTTCAGCAGAAGAACTGGAAGGCCTAAGGACGTCAGATGTTCGTAAGGTTGAGTATTTCTACTCCCCTTCTGACCAGCGCTTCTTGGGTGAGAGAAATATTGTCAATATCATAGTTCAACCGTATGTTTATGGGGGCTATACAAAGTTGTCGCTTGGTGAGAAATTCTTTATAGGCTTGTCAAGCACGGCATCTGTGTATTCCAAATTTACATACAAAAAGATGACATACGACATTTTCGTCGGAAGCCGCAATTTTAACAATCATCATATTGCCAATGAAAACGAAAGTCAATATTTGCTGACAGATGTTGAAAATTCACGTTCTTGGATCAATCGCTTACAGACACCGGAGGCTTCGCGGTATACACAGAACATTCTGCCTATGTCTTTCCGAGCATCCTATTCAAAAAGAGGCTTTCAGATGAAGAATACTGTGGCGTTTACATTTCAAGAGACCCCGCATAGTTCGGCAGAAGGTTTACTACACTTTTCACCCGAAATCTTCCTGCCGCAGAATTATTCATCAGCAAACAGTTCAATGGCAAGAACAGTATCATATAACGGCAATTTCAACTTCAATCTTTCCAATCAATATTATCTCACAATAACACCTAAGGCAAGCTACAGTCATAACAATCAAAATAACTGTTACACATCTGATGAGAGCATCATCAACAACATTGCTAAGGAAGATAGTTATGCGGCCTCCGTTATGGCTATGGGGCGCAAGATACTTGCCGATGTTCATTACTTGTTTGTAAGAGGTTTTGGTGGGCATTCCAACTATAAGGTAGATTATTCTGGCACGACCGTTTATGCCGACAGGATAAAAGAGTCTTATGGAGGTGCATCCATTCAATATGGCTATTATACGGATAGAATAACTGCCGATTTGCTTTTGGGAGTCCGAGGTGAGCGTAACATTACTAACGCTGAGTCAGAAACGGAAGTATATCCGTTTGCAAGTGCTAATTTAGGATGGTCTCCAAATCAAAAGCACTCCCTTAATATATCATTGTCCTATTCCAAAGAGCCAATGAACGCCAATCTTAAAAGTCCCAATATTTTGCAGGAGAATGAGATGATGTATTATTGTGGGAATCCGAATCTTAAATATTCACCCAATTTTATGGCCAACCTTGGCTATAATTGGATACCCAACGGTTGGCTTCAATTCTCTCCCTTCGCACAGTTCTACGGCATCTTTGACCGATATATGCCTATTTACACACCATATAAGGACTGGGATGCCATACTTCGCCATTATGAGAATGACGGCAACCATTACAGAACCCAGATAGGTCTCGCTGTCACCGCTAATTTATTGAATGGCAATTTGCAATTACAGATTATGCCGTCGCAATTCCTATACAAAAGCACAGGATATTACAACATAACGTATAACCCATTTGCTTTATCTTGCTCCGCAATTTACTATTTAGAAAACTTTTATTTTTCAGGATTTTATGAAATGAAAAACAGAACCCTATGGACTAATTCAGGCACAATATACAAAGATCGTAGTCAGTTGCAATTCAGTGCGGGTTGGAGTAAATCGGATTTGAACATAAGAACAGGAATATCAAATCCATTCAGAACTTCATGGGTATCAGCCACCAAGGAATTTGCAACGCCAATCTATAAGGAACTTGTAACTTCATTCGGAACCACCGCTCACTTCAACCTTAATTTTTCTGTCACCTATACATTTGGGTACGGCAAGAAGGTAAGTCGGAATAATGAAGTTGGAGAACAATCGGGTGCATCGTCTGCAATCTTGAAATAAAACAGCTTCTCATACTAAAAGAGTCAGCACCCGGCGTGAAGTCGGGGGCTGACTGCTATTTGAGGATATATTATCTTGAGATAGTATGGTTAGAATCCAAATTGATGATTGCCAAACTGATTTGGATTCGGGAGTCCAGTTGTCTGAGGGGCAGAAGTAGGTATGGGTGCGTTCAGCGTGCCGGATCCGCTCCGTTTTGACAACCATTCGCTTGATGTTGTCTTGCTCTTGTTGTGTACCTACCATCATCGCTTCTTCGCGGAGCATCATATTCTGAATGCCCTCTTTATCGTAGCTGATACGTTCATAGCGATAGGCAACTTTGCAGATCTACATCCCCACCCTCATGAACAATGCGGATCTGTAATCTCAGGGAAATATCGTCTCATTGTATAGTGCGACATCGGTATTTTAGATGTAGTGCAGAATGGATAGGGTTACTCGCCATTTAAATCTGTAGTATAAATAATGCACATATCATACTGCCGAATCCTCCAAAAACATGATCGGTGATTAATACGTGTGAATTATTGTTAATAACGCCTGCCTGTGCGATAAATTTTGTAACTTTGCGCATCTTTATAACAATGGACTATATTCCTGATTTCACAATGCGTCACAGATGCGAGGTCGCCGGTAAAAGCCGGTCAATGCATTTTGACGCGTTTTTTGTTGCTTGACGCCATGGGAAACAAGTCATTGCCAATTAGCCACAAAAGTTCCAATATATACAATTATTATGTCTACCTCTTTGAGATTTAAAGTAGTCGAAGAAGCCTTCGACCGCAAAGCCGTTGCAGTAGAGATACCGGCCCAGCGGCCTGACACGTATTTCGGGAAAGCGGTATTCAACCGCCAGGCAATGTATAAATACCTGCCCAAGCCAATCTACGACGAACTTGTGAGAGCGATCGAAGAAAAACGTCCTATCGACCGTAAACTCGCCGACGGCGTGGCCGACGGTATGAAACGGTGGGCTGTCGACAACGGCGCCCGCCACTATACCCATTGGTTCCACCCGCTGACCGACGGTACTGCAGAGAAACACGATGCATTCGTGGAGCTTGACGGAAAAGGAGGCATAGTGGAAGAGTTTTCAGGCAAGCTGCTCGTTCAACAGGAACCTGACGCCTCGTCATTCCCTAACGGAGGTATCCGCAACACATTCGAGGCGCGCGGATACTCGGCATGGGACATATCGTCGCCTGCATTCATCCTTGACGGCACACTTTGCATCCCCACAATCTTTATCTCGTATACCGGAGAATGCCTCGACTACAAAACGCCCCTGCTCCGCGCCCTCAATGCCGTAGACATAGCCGCAACCAAGGTGGCACGCTTCTTTGATCCTGAAGTAAAGCATGTAAAGTCATACTTAGGTTGGGAACAGGAATATTTCCTTGTCGACGAGGCCCTTTACTCAGCACGCCCTGACCTTGTGCTCACCGGCCGCACTCTAATGGGCCACGAAAGCGCCAAGAACCAACAGCTTGAAGACCACTACTTCGGCGCTATCCCATCACGCGTGGAGGCATTCATGCTCGATCTCGAGATAGAGGCACATAAATTGGGTATACCCGTCAAAACGCGTCATAACGAAGTGGCACCCAACCAGTTCGAGCTCGCTCCTATCTTCGAGGAAACCAACCTCGCCAACGATCACAACCTGCTTCTGATGACACTTATGGGTGAGGTGGCACGCCGCCACAACTTCAGGGTGCTTCTGCACGAAAAACCATTCGCAGGCATCAACGGATCAGGGAAGCACAACAACTGGAGTCTCGGCACCGACCGCGGAGCCATGCTGTTTGCACCCGGAAAGACTGCCAAGGAAAATCTTCAGTTCCTCACCTTTGTAATCAACGTGATGGCTGCTGTACACGCACACAACGGACTGCTCAAGGCATCTATCATGAGTGCTACCAACTGTCACCGTCTCGGAGCCAATGAGGCCCCACCTGCCATCATATCAATATTCACAGGTAAGGCAATAGCCGATATATTGGAACGTCTTGAGAACTCATCTGCCGCTCAACTTGCCGACATAGCCCGCAAGGAGGGCGTATCACTCGGATTGGCACAGATTCCAGAGATATTGGTTGATAATACAGACCGCAACCGCACTTCCCCATTCGCCTTCACAGGCAACAGATTTGAATTCCGCGCTGTAGGCTCCTCAGCCAATTGTGCGTGTGCAATGATAGTGCTGAACGCCGCTGTAGCTGACCAGCTCAACAAATTCCATGATGCCGTAATAGCAAGGACAAAATCAGGCACGACGCAGGAGGATGCGATACTTGAAGAACTCCGCCGCCTGGCCCGTGAGTCCAAAGCGATACACTTCGACGGCAACGGATATTCCGACCAATGGAAAGCTGAGGCGGCACGGCGTGGACTTGACTGCGAGACATCGGCTCCGCGCATTTTTGACAACTACCTGAAGCCATCTTCGGTGGAAATGTTCGGCCGCACAGGTGTGCTGTCACAGATAGAGTTGCAGGCTCGCAACGAAGTAAAATGGGAGATGTACACGAAGAAAGTGCAGATCGAAGCCCGCGTGCTCGGCGATCTCGCCATCAATCATGTGATACCCGTAGCCACACGTTACCAATCTGCACTGGTTGACAATGTAGTCAAAGTAAAGGAGCTGTTTCCAGGAGTCAAAGGAGCCAAAATAGTGTCACATGACCTTGAGACTATTGAGAAAATCAGCGACCACATGGATATTATCAAGACCGAGACCGACCGCATGATAAGCGCCCGCAAAGCCGCCAACCGCCTCAGCGGAGAACGCGAAAAGGCCATAGCTTACCATGACACTGTGGTTCCTCCCATGGAAATAATACGCCGTCACATCGACAAGCTCGAGCTGATGGTAGATAACGAAATGTGGCCTCTGCCCAAATATAGAGAACTTTTGTTTATCCGCTGATGGAACAACTGAAACATGAATGCGGTGTTGCGTTGGTGCGCCTGCGCAAACCACTTGAATACTACAAAGAAAAATACGGTAGCTACACATGGGGGCTTGACAAGCTCTACCTCATGATGGAGAAGCAGCATAACCGTGGTCAGGAAGCAGCCGGAGTGGGTGTGGTGAAACTTCATGCACCCGCCGGTCACGAACTAATCTTCCGCGAACGAGCCTTGGGCAAAGACGCCATCCCTGCAATATTCAGCAAGATCTTCAGTGAGATACCTCGCGATGTAAATTCGCTCAGCTCCCGAGAGGTTGAAGAATACACACCATTCCTGGGCGAGCTGTATATGGGACACCTGCGCTACTCCACCACAGGGCGCAGCGGCATAAACTATGCCCATCCGGTGCTCCGGCGCAACAACTGGGCGTCGCGCTCAGTTATGCTATGCGGCAACTTTAACATGACCAACGTAGATCAGATGTTTGAACAGGTGGTGTCATCGGGGCAACACCCACGCATATACAGCGACACTAACATACTGCTCGAACAGATAGGATTCGCACTTGACAAAGAGAATCATCGCCTCTACCGGCAGTTCCGCGACCGGCTCGCAGATCCTGCGCTTGCACGTGCCATCGAAGACAACCTCGACCTCGGAGCCGTACTGTCAAATGTAGCTCCACAGTGGGACGGAGGGTTCGTTA
Source organism: Odoribacter sp. (assembly GCA_023663145.1). Classification (GTDB taxonomy): domain Bacteria; phylum Bacteroidota; class Bacteroidia; order Bacteroidales; family Muribaculaceae; genus CAG-873. The sequence continues at coordinate 43,283 of JAMPHZ010000009.1, read as the reverse complement.
TGTGCGGTTTCACCGGCTCAGGCGACATGTTTGCCCTACGCGACCGCAACGGTATCCGCCCCGCATTCTACTACATTGACGACGAGATAATAGTTCTCGCCTCAGAGCGCCCAGTGATCCAGACATGCTTAGATGTCAGCATCAACGATGTAAAAGAACTGCAACCCGGCGAAGCCCTGCTTGTCGATAACAAAACCCGCGTTGAGCTGCGCCGCATACTTGAGGCAGGACCTAACCGCCGATGCTCATTCGAGCGCATCTACTTCTCCCGCGGCAGCGACACTGACATTTACCGCGAGCGCAAACGTCTCGGCGCGGCATTGGTGAGCGACCTGCTTAAGATGGTCAATTTCGACGTTGAACATACTGTATTCTCATATATCCCCAACACAGCTGAGGCCGCTTTCTTCGGCATGATCAACGAACTCGAGCGCAAACTAAACAAATGTAAACTTGATGAGATACGCCGACGTGCAGCCGACGGCACACTCAGCGAAGCCGAACTTCTCCGCATCCTTAATCGCAATATCCGCGCGGAAAAGGTTGCAGTGAAAGACGTGAAGATGCGCACATTCATTGCCGAAGGAGAGTCGCGCAACGACATGGTAGCTCATGTCTATGATGTCACATACGGCACCGTAGAGCCCGAAGTCGACACCCTTGTAGCCATTGATGACAGCATAGTGCGCGGCACCACCCTGCGCGAATCAATACTGCGCCAACTTGACAGACTCAATCCGCGGCGCATAATAATAGTAAGCTCATCACCACAGGTCAGATACCCTGATTACTACGGCATTGACATGTCGTCGCTGAGTCAGTTCATAGCATTCCACGCCGCCATAGCGCTGCTACAGGAGACAGGCCGCACCTGTGTTATCGAAGAAACTTACCGCAACTGCCTGGCGCAACGGTCCATTCCGGTTCATGAACGCACGAACTGTGTCAAAGCTATATATGAACCGTTCACAGAAGCCAAAATCTCACAGCGCATAGCCCGGATGCTGGTGGAAGAAAGCACCCATGCTCCGCGGGCCACTGTGGATATCGTTTACCAAAGTCTCGAAGGGCTACATGAGGCTATCCCCGACTACCCTGGGGATTGGTACTTCTCAGGAGACTATCCTACCGCAGGCGGGAACAGGTTAGTCAACGAAGCATTCATTTCCTATTATGAAGATAAATTCTGCAAACAATAAATCATAATGAAAAAGAACCTTATCACAGCAATGGCATTCACTATGCTTGCAATGGGCGCCCAAGCCTCGACCCCGCGAGGAGTTGACAGAGCTAACCTTGACCCGACAGTCGCCCCGGGTACTGACTTCTATGAATACGCCTGCGGAGGTTGGATGAAAGCTAATCCTCTGACCGATGAATATTCACGGTTCGGCACGTTCGACCAACTTGGCGAACTTAACCGTCGGCAGGTTCACGACCTTGTTCTGGGCCTGCACGCCGAGAACGAAGCTCCCGGCACCAATGCCCGCAAGATAGCCGATCTTTTTGCTATGGGCATGGACTCGGTGCGCCTAAACCGCGAAGGTGACGCCCCACTCCGCGATGATCTGCTCGCCATAGGCAACGCAACCCGTAACGAAGTGGTTGACCTTCTTGCCACAATGCCCGGCTTAAGCGGTTTCTTCGGCACATACGTGGAAGCTGACATGCTAAATGCCGACCAAAATACCATGTATTGGATGCAAGGAGGATTGGGTCTCGGAGACCGCGACTATTACATCGAAAACTCCGAAAACACCAACAAAGTGCTGATGGCCTACCGAAATTACCTGCACACACTGGCAAACCTCATTGGCATGGATGATGCCGCCGCCTACGACTTCGTGGGTAACGTAATCAACATAGAGACGGAACTCGCCAAGGCCGCCATGTCGCGCGAGGAACTACGCGATCCTGCTGCAAGCTACAATCCCATGTCAATGGTTGATATCGCAGCTAAGTATCCCGCCGTTGACCTGCGGCGCTACTTCGCTAAGCAGGGGATCAACGACATCGACACCATAGTAGTCGGACAGCCCGCATCCTTGCAGGCCGTAAACGAAATCCTACGCACGTATCCCGAGAAAGCGATACGCGATTACCTCATTGCCGGATACCTGCAAAATGCAGCCGCTTACCTTAGCGACGACTTCACTGATGCCAACTTCGAGATGGCCAAGGTCCTTTCAGGCGTCAAACAACAGCAGCCCCGTTGGAAACGCGCCCTGTCAGTTCCAAATGGCATGATGGGGGAAGCCCTCGGACAGCTTTATGTAGCCGAGTATTTCCCACCCGTAGCAAAAGAAAAGATGACAACCCTCGTGAAGAACCTCCAGACGGCCCTCGGACAGCACATATCCAACCTTACATGGATGAGTGATGAGACAAAGGCACGCGCTCTCGAAAAACTTGCATCTTTCACTGTAAAAATCGGCTATCCCGACAAGTGGATCGACTATACTGCGCTCACAATCGACCCATCCAAATCGTACTGGCAGAACGTTCAGGCTGCAATCAAATTCAACAGCGACCTGAACACCGCAGATTACGGTAAGCCCGTCGATAAAGACCGTTGGTACATGTCACCTCAGACTGTAAACGCTTATTATAATCCAACCACCAACGAAATATGTTTCCCCGCAGGAATCCTTCAGGCTCCTTACTTCAATCCTGATGCCGACGATGCCGAAAATTACGGTGCTATAGGCGTTGTGATCGGCCACGAGATGACCCACGGTTTCGATGACCAGGGGCGCCAATTCGACAAAGACGGTAACTTCTCGAATTGGTGGACTGACGCCGACGCAAGCGCCTTCACCACACTGGCTGACGCATTGGCAGCCCAGTTCGACGCCATTGAAGTAGCACCGGGCGTACACGCCAACGGCAGATTCACCTTAGGCGAAAACATCGCGGATCAAGGAGGCTTGCGTGTGGCTTATACTGCCTACCACAACGCGTTGGCTCAGCAAGGCAATCCCGGTGGAACAGTTATCGACGGTTTTACACCCGACCAACGTTTCTACCTTGCATATGCCAACGTATGGGCAGGAAATATACGTGAGGCTGAAATACTCAAACGCACCAAGACTGACCCCCATTCCTTGGGCAGATGGCGTGTGAATGCCTCGTTGCGCAACTGCGCTCCATTCTTCGAAGCGTTCGGTATCACCGAGGGACAGCCCATGTTCCGCCCCGAAACTGATCGCGTAGTAATCTGGTAACAAGTCCCCTTCTGAGAGTAACCGGCCCCGTTTTATTTAGACGGGGCCGCTCTTTATGACATGTCAAACATTTAGATATATTTATGATAGAATCTGCACCTGACATTAAATCAAAACATCTTACACTTCAAAAAACAGTTGCTTTCGCATGGCAACACATCCTACTCCTCATATCACTGTTCATCATGACACTCGGTGTATCGCTTGCCATCCGGTCAGCTCTTGGCAGCAGCGTCATATCATCTATTCCCATGGCTATGGCAATGGCCGGAGATGTCTCCATGGCTCCGGCATACACCGTGGGAGAATACACCAATATAATGAATTGCCTACTCGTGGCAGTTCAGATCATAATATTAAGAAAACGCTTCGAAGTCGTACAACTGTTCCAACTTATAGTCGGTACAGTATTTGGCTATCTGCTTGACCTGAACCTTTATCTAACGGCATCAATGACCTCTACGAACATAGCGGGCCAGGCGATACTTCAGATCGCGGGATGCATCATTTTAGGGTTCGGCATAGCGCTCGAGGTCCGATGCGGCTCAATAACAATGCCTGGTGAGGGTGTACCCGCTGCTATATCACGGATGTCCGGAATGCCGTTCCCGAAAGCCAAGATCATAATTGATACCACGCTTGTGATGATCGCAATATTGCTCGGATACATATTCTTCGGATGCTGGCTAATGAATGTTGTCGGCCCCGGCACGCTGTTTGCCATGATATTCGTTGGAGTGACCGTAAAGTTCTTCAGCAGCCGACTTTCATGGTTCGACAGGTTACTTGATTACCAAAACGGAGTGGGCCGGTATATTTACGGTCTCGCACGCTATATCAGACGGTAATTATTTTCCTACCGAATCAAGCGCGAGCGCAAGCTGGTCAGGACAGGATGTTTCCTTTGCGCCGCAGCGTATCCCCCTTAACCTGCACACTACGTCCTCGGGCCTCTGACCCTTTACCAAAGCCCCTATACCTTGAAGATTGCCGTGACATCCTCCAGTGAACTTCACATCCTTGATCACACCATCTTCAATTTCTATATCAATCATGCGTGAGCATGTACCTTTAGTAACATATTGGAATTTCATAGCAGTAAATTATTTCACATTGCAAAGTTAATATTTTTACAAGAAACATTCAACAAAATCGTTTCGAGGTGTGTTATAATAATCGAAATAGGCATTTTACTGGCTTCATGAAAAAAGCCCGACTGTAAATAGAAACAGCCTTATTTCCATAAGTCCCGCGCCGATACCCCTTTGGTGCGGGCTTTTTATAAAAACTGCCGTATGCTCTAATGATAACTGAAGCATACGGCAGTTTTTTAATGTTACAGGCTGATCACTTATTAAGAAGCTTTACCGTTCGAGACCATGATGGCGTGTACACTGACAGCAGATAAGTGCCCGAATCAAATTTTGACGCGTCAATATTGGCTTGACCATTCTTCAGATTTGTTTTTGCCACAGGGCGTCCGGTCATATCCCATAGGATAACTTCACCAGAATCCACCGGTGCCGAGATATTCCAGCCTGATGTAACGAGAATCTCCGGCACCAACACTGCGTCAGTTACCGCACCTTCACAGTATGAGCCTACCTCATATTGGAACTGCGTAGTTACTCCTAATGATCCGGAATATGCTATCTTTACACGGAATCTCACTATATCGCCCGCTGACACACCGTTTAAAACTGCCTTATATAATCCGGCACCTGCATCATTCATGGCAATCTCAGCGAATCCATCGGTTTCGTTAAAGAGCCACGGGCCGGCAAAGCCATCGTAAACGCCTTCAAACGTAGCAGAAACTTCTACTCCACCATCAATTGTGCGACACATCACGTGATAAGGAGCCGTAAACGAACCTTCGGTTGCCTGGGTACCGATGAATGTGCACGCAAGATCTCCGGGGGCTCCGTCACGCAATACAACCACTTTCACAGGCGAAGATTTCACCGTGCGGCCGGATGTGGTAGTGAGTACGGCATACAGATTCACCTCTCCAGGCTCTGCAGGAGCCCATTCAATACAATAGGGAGAAACTGATGAAGTGCCGATAACGGCGTCATCGGCCACAAAGTCAATTTTGGTAACCCGTTCTCCAATTTCGTCGGGAATAACGACGTCAGCCGTCAGTGTAACAGTGCTTCCGGCTACCGGGCGATCCGCATCTACCGAAAGTGTCACTTTGGGCGAACGTGTCCCGGTAAATTCAAACGCCATGCTGTGCGGTTCCACGTCAAGTTTGAAACCATCAGTGAAGGAAACTGACAATGGTGTATCAGCGTTATTGCATGCGATATATGTCATATATCCATCATTATTGAAAGCCATCGCAACCGGATGATCTGCTGTGATATCATTGGCCGGACTACCGATTGCAGCCATTGTATGTAGCCATTGATAAGTATGAGCCTGAGATTCGCCGAACTTCTCACCAAGATGATTACATTGGGAATATAGTTTCAATGCCTCAGTAGCATTCCACATAGCAAGGAATCGTAACCATGTATCATACCAAATGTTTGGGTTACTATCATTATTAAGTATACCCGTCTGCTTTGACATAGCATCCCATAGACGCGCAGCGTAGCCCGGATCGTTCATAAGATAAAACGAACCTGCATGCACCGGATATATCTGTATGCCATATGAACCGGCGATACCGCCGCCCCAAAAATTCTCATCATCATAAGCATTACCGAATACGCGTGAAGCAAGTGCGGAGGTAAATGAAGCATCACGATTGCGGCCATGTACGTCAAACCAATATTCTTCAATCGCTGACAGTTCTGTCGTATAGAGATATACCCCAAGATCACGTAATGCAACATTTCCTGTAACATCGCCCCATAAGATCAGTGCGGTATTGAATTGCATAGCTTCAGAAGTCGACTCCTGATCGTTACCTAAGCTAAGGGAAGCCGTTCCGTTAGCCCAGCAGTGGCCTGCGTAAGGGCTGAAACTGCGCAAATATGGGAACATGTTGTCATCACGGTCAGGCGATGCCACATCACGCACCAACAGGTCAATCATGGCCCCCCATTCATTCGCCCATTCAGGATCATACTGAGTGATGAAAGCGGCAGCACGTATGAAATATCCCCAGTGGAAATTATGATCATTGATATTTGTATCCTGACCATGTCCGGCAGGATAGCCGAGCATCGTATTCCAAGGCTTATGATAGTAGAACATAAACGCCACATCTCCCGGAGTGAAAGATAACCATTTCTCAAGTTGGGCCTTCACAAGATTGAAAGCTTTGGAAAAACCTTCCGTATCACCAGCACCCTTTGCGGCAGCAGCTGTTTGGACAAGTCTGTTGAGTAACTGTCCGTCGTTATAGGAATCTGTCCAGTCATCAAATCCGTTTGCATTGCAAACCTCATTCACAAGTCGTTTTAATTCAACTGCATCGAAACCTGTTCCTCCATCAATCAAGGGTAATGACGGCAGTACCCCATGATAGGTAAGCCTGGTTGTGAATTCGTTTCCGGATACAAGGATAAGCTTTCCCCGCACCGTATTGTAAGTCATGCGATCAATTGCCGGTAATTCCCCCGCAAGATTACCCCAATGATGCGGCAAAAGCCCCATAAGGAAACGGGATGACGATCCTTCCTTTACATCGGGTACTACACGATACGTAGTTGTTACGGTTCCTGATGTCTGGTCATAATCCCATTCGGCACGTGTGTCACCAGGAAATACAAAAGCGTAATCAGCAAGTTCTGCCGCACCTTTCTGTGCATCATATCCTTGGGGGAGCATGGCCACTGTCCAATAATCATTTCCGGCCAAAGAAGATGTCAGTACCGAGCCTGTCCTTGTCCATGTCGATCCTTCGGGAGCATATATAACATATGAGCTTCGGTTATAGCATCCGTCAACATACACTTTATTGCCATCTACAACTATATTGCCCGTTGACACACTTATTCTGACAGGCTCTGGAGATGATTTTGTAAAATAAACCATCGGTGTCCCTAAAACCACAGTAGCATTCATATCGCCAGAATGCGATGCCCAGTTTATCGTCACTGTCCAGTCTGTATAGTCACTCACTGTAGTATATGTCGCCGTAACTCCCTCAACACCTACTGTAAATGGCATTTCGGCGGTTATTGCCTGCCCCTGCATGTTATTGATTATTACAAGGCCGTCATCAGTCGGGCGCAGAGCCATAGGATAATTGAATATTGCAGACGCGTGCGGCATTATAAGTTCATTACTCCACCAGTCATTTGTAGGAACCGGTCTTGTAGCGGCGTTACCACTCACATATGGTGTACCGGCAGGGTAGCCATTACGACCGGCTTTATCAGTACCCGGGAAATCTTCGGAATAGGATGCCTTGCCAACATTTACCACTGACGCGACTGAGACAAGTGGCGCAATCATCGTTGCCAAGCAGATCAATAATTTAGTTTTCATTGAATTAGGGTTATAAATATTATACAAGAGAAACGCAAACCTCTCTTGCTGCTGCAAATTTCATAAAAATTAGCGAGATATGCAACTTTAAAACTATAACTACAGACTCATTGTTATAAGAGTGAAAATAAAAACAAACTAAAACGATATATTATGAGCACAAAAGAGCATAAAGTCAAGGCTCAGCAGGATTATCCGGGAGCTTCAACAAACAAGGCCGACGACAACCGCACCACCCGGCAGGCTGTAAAACAGGAAACCAAAATGATGAACAATAATCCGCGTAACAGCGACATGAAAATGCCATAGTAAAACATAAGCGGGGGCGCACCTATATAGGCTCGCCCCCGCTGCTATGAATAAATAATGGTGAGTTTTATTCGTATAGAAGTTCTATATCATCAATCCACATCTGCGAGCCTGCGCCGCCAGTGAAGTAATCACCACCAATTGATGCCGACATGGTGCACAGAATGTAAGCCGGTTTTACATCGGTACGGTTGTACACAAGAGGTATCTCGAATTCTACAAGACCATCGCCTGATGTAGCTTCGTTAAATATCAGTTCACCATAGGCTATCACGTTTGCACCGTCTTTATCGAAAAGTTTCTTTGGCGATGCTGTCGCAATCACTACCGGAAACTCCTTAGATTCAGAAGGAACAGTCATTGTTTCATCAAGAAGAGCAATGTATATAATGCCCTTATCCATGTCGCCCTTGGCAATTGAGGGACAATTGTCATTATAGTTATCGACAGTTACAGGTGCATACTTGACATAACCGTGCAATTTCGCAGGGCGTTCAGTCCATGGACGACCCCAACCAAGCACACCGTTGGTACCGTCAGTACGCATATAATGGCCAATAAAGATATTGCCGGCAGCAAATTTGCCGAAGATAGGAGGTCCTACGAACAGCGAATTAAGGTGCAATGAGTAAGTCCCTGAATGCACAAACTCTGTTGACTGGTCAGTAACAAGTTTGTTCAGTGTAGCAGAACCTTCATTACCGGTATCCCAGAACTCTTCCTCTCCTTCATTGCAGAATTCAAGTATCTTGCCACGCATGTAGCTATGCTCGAAGCTTGAATTGGGGAACTGACGGGCTGACTCAGTAGTGAAGATACATAATTCAGTAGACTCAAAGCCGTCGCATCCTGCCACATACTCGTATGTGGTGCCGGCAGCGAGGCCGGTCAATTGAGCCGAGAAATTCTTCCCTGACACGGTAGAAGGAACGACTATCCACTGCATGTCTCCACGTTTGCGGTACTTCATCACAGGATTCGTCGCACTGTCCTTATTGATAACACCACCGATCACAGCCGTGGTTGCCCAAATGTCAGAGGGATTTACAACAACTGTTGAAACGGCATCGTCACTCACGTTTATTACAAGTGTGGCTGACGCAGTCTTGTGCAGCTCACTGTCATCTGCTACGTCTACACGAATTGAGTAGTTACCATCAGGAAGCTGATCAATGAATGCCTCCTCGAAGTTCAGCTTAATGTTTGTAACTGTGTTTTCTTCGTCAATTGCAGTAGTGGTGGTGGTATATGTTATACCGGCCTGACGGATGCGGTCGGCAAGGTCCTGATCTGTCATGGTAAGGAGATCGAAGTCATTACCGTTGATGCCGAGTAATTCAGCGAAGTAATCACTGGTCAGGATAAGGCTTGAAACGCCACCCTGAGCATTAATCCACAGCGAATGGCGACCAAAAGACCCCTTTTTACCGCGCAACGGCTCACTGAGATCGAAGTTGTATCCCTTAATGGTTGGAGCAGCTTTTATATCAATGATGGTTGGTATCTCAAGGGAGGTATCGTCAACTGTAATTTCGAAATAAGCACCACCCATTTCAAACTGCTCGGGATCAGCAGGTTTGAAAGTGAAGTTGTAGAGCGTAGCAGGCTCCACATTTTCCAATGTGCCTTCCTGGGTGTAGGGCTGACCGTTCACAAGTGTGCCGGTGAGAGTCCATTTCAGTTCCTTATCACGGCTGTTCATCATAAAATAACCCTTTGAGTCAGTCTGACCCACAAACTCGAGTTCACCCTGTGAATGTCCTATTGTGAAGACATAATCAGTGATATAATCGTCGATATTGTCTGCATAGTTTACAGCCACTACAGAGTTGGCGATATGACACTCGACACTGGCTGTGACTATTTGTCCGCGGGTAAGGGTAACCGACTCAACACCTTTGAAGTAGCGGTGTTCAAACGAAGCAGGTACAGAGTCACCCGCCCACACTTCGATGGTATAAGCATCGCTGAGGAGCTTCACACCTTCGGCAGGTATTTCGCCACTCCCATTGAAAACGCGAACGGGACCTTTTGAATTTGAGATCCATATGAGGGCATTTTCAATAATTTCCTCATTGGTGGCTCGGGACACCGGTTTCAGGTCCGTGTTCAGCGAAGTAGAGAGAAACAGAGTGGCCTCTCCGTCGCCCAACACGATTTCCTCGCTTGAGCAACTCCACATAGCGGTGGCAGCTATCGCTGCCATTGCCGCAAATTTTATCGACGTTTTCATTCTCCTTCAACAATAAATACAAGGTCAACCGACTTTTCACCGCCAGTGAGATCTGTTACCTTGATGGTAAATGTATGAGTTCCCCCGAAAGCGCTGAGCAGAGGCACAAATGTCGTGATGTCAAACGGAACTTCTGTTTTACCGATCACATCATCACCGGTAGGGAACATTGCTACAAGTTTATCGCCTGATGCATCCTTAGGAGGATAAGCAAGATCAAAATGCAAGGGCAGCAGATCCTTCACAGCACTTTCAAAAGCTCCGTTTGTAGTAGCTATGGTTACCTCAAGATGAGCGATTCCGGCCGAAGCAGTAATATTGACAAGGCCGCTTACACCTTCAGCAGGAGTATTAGGTGTCTCGAATGAAAGATCGTCGGCCTCAATCTTTATGTCAGCCTCAACTTTCATGCCGGGCGCAACCACCTGGAAACTCGAATATTCATTATTTGCGTCGGTTCCGGTAAATATGATTGCGTGATGTCCTTCATATTGGGCACACAAGTCGAAAATTGTTGCAAGGCTAACATTTACCGACACAGCTCCGCTGACAGCAGATGCAGCAGGCAGACCGAATTTAGAAGCTGCCTGGGCGGCTGACGTCTGTGCTAGGTCAGCTCCGTTGAGGGATGCCAACTCAGCGGCAAGATCGCTGTTATCGGTGGTGTATCCTACGGTAAGTGAACGAAGGCCAGCCGGTGCTTCTACGGCAAGGATTTGTGTGCCCTCGTCATAGTTCATCGTGACTTTCTCGGAGAAAAGCTCGCCTCCGGGGCGTTCACCGGGATTTTCTATGATGTCTTCATCAAATGTAGCGCTACCGGCTATATTCTCGCCTGTGATATCAGTATCTATGCTGATACCTTCACCGGGGTTTATATAGCCTGTCTCTTCTTCAGGCTCTACCTGGTTGTTCTTCAGACGGAATGTAAGGTTGTAGTATTGACCAGGCTCCACCGATGTAAATGTCTTGATTATACACTCCTGATAACCAAGAACCTGGCCGGTGAATGTAGCAACAAGGGTATTGGACCCTTCCACCACGGCAAAATAACCGGCAGAAGTGTTGTCGGCGGTAAAATCAAGACGCCCTTCATCATTAGCGACAACTGAGACTTTGACATCATCACCCATGACTGCACGAAGATCGTCATCGAATTTCACAGTTACTTTAACTGAAGCGAACTTGCATACAATGTGGCTTACCTGTGTGATTTCTGAAGCAACTATGTCAAATTCCTGAGAACCTACGAAGTAAGGTTTCTCCCATTCGGCTTTCTGCACTTCATGTGATGCTACATCAACACGATAATGACCGGGAGCCAAAGACACTATTTCAGGCATTGTGCCGTAAGTATAGTTTCCCACTACCTGATCACGGTCATCAGTGATCTTGACGATGAACGGGGTAATGTCGTAAGTGGCGCGGGAATTTACCACTTTCTCTACGTTCTGCACTTCTACGCCGAGGCCTTTGAGCGACAGCGATCCTGTCTTGCTCACCGGATAATCGGGACTCTCATTACATGAGCTAATGAAAGCCATTGCTCCGCAAAGTGAGAATATTGTTATAATATTGTTTTTCATTTCAGAGATTAATTGTAATTGCACACAATTTCGTCAATAAAGAGAGTTGAACCTGCATACTCGCCACGTGATGTATTCGCGAAACCGGGACCGGTAATCCAGTCGGCATTCTTCGTCAGAGCTGTGGACACATTGGTTGACATGAAGCGCACATAAATCTTGGCAGCTTTAGCGGCTGATGTATATGTTAATGGAATTGTGAACGGGATATACGAATCCGCAGCGGATGTTATTTCAGTACTTCCCTGAGCGATAACTGCTCCATCAGTGCCGATTACCTGCACAAGTGCCTCACCATGGTCAGCTGCGTTCTTGGCCGAATACTTGGCATAGAATGATATCGACGAGGGGCGTGAAGGGAATTCTATACCACATTCGAGATCATCAGTATTGAGAGATCCCGACATGTCGCCGTATCCTGAGGGCCGGGTATCGCGACTCGAACCGAGGTGTAGAAGGCCGGCATCAACATATTTATTCAGTCCGGATATTCCTGTATACGCTCGGTTAGTGCTACCCCAACCATTGGTCTTTATCTGAACAGCCTTACCGCTGACGGCATCATCTGTCGGTTTTGTACCGGAAATGGCATTATATGCGTTTTCGTATGCGGTTCGGCCCTGCGAGGTAGTCATTGGATTGTTGGTCCCCCACCCCTCAAAAGAGTACTGCTCCCAATCACCGTAACTGTCAACAATGGCAGCTTCGGCATCGAGGCTACCGTTGGGAATCTGCTCGGCAACCTCAGAGGTAAAAGACTTTGTAACTGGGTCGGCAAGCTCCACGCTTCCGTTCTGAATTTTATATGTATACTCAGTACCTGGAGTAAGACCTTCAACAGCAAAACTACGGTCAGCAGCATCAGCGGTGGCCTGTGCGGCAGTGAATGTCTTTCCGCCATCAGTCGATAGCATTACGGTGGCATTTGACATCATGGTTGCCAAAAGTGCAGCATCACTATCTTTCGCGCCGATAGTTACAGGAAGATTAGCCCGTGTGGCGTACGCGTCTACAGCACCATTACCTGGCATAACAAGAGGCTGTCGCTCTATTTCAACGGTTACTGTTCCGATACTCTCGGCAGTAGCTCTGAGTTTAAGCACCTCTGAATCAAGCTTGGCTTCGCCGGCAGTTCCGGTAACCTTGTAGAGGTTCTCACCGGTCTTCTCAATTGAGGCATTGAAGTCCTGCCATGTGCCGCGGCTGTTCTGATACGAGAATTTTACAAGTTGTGCCGGATCTCCTGCGTTGAACTCAAGATTGAATGTGAGCTCGTTAGAGCCTACATAAAGAACCGGATCGGAGATCTCCATCTTAACAGGTAGAGCCATAACCTTAAGTGTGACGGACTCTGAAACCTTGCCATGAACGTCTTTCACGCTGATCGTGAATATAGACTCATTATCGCCGCTATTGAGATATTCGATATTGGCAAGTACATCAGTAAGATCAACGACTGCCATCTTGTCTGTAACGCCGAAAACGCCAAGAGCTTTGAGTCCGAGACTTGTAAGTGTCTGCTGCATGGCGGCGTCAGCTCCTACAAGGGCGACTTCCTGCGGCCATCCTTTTGAGATTAGCGATGACGACCGGGTAGTCATCGTCACCTGGTTAAGGCCTCCTGCCGCTATAATATTAAACTTGAGGTTATCCTGTAACTCCTGTCCGGGCACAAATTCGATTGCCGTATCAGACGTGAATCCCTGTGCGGTGACCACCGGAGCCGGGGCATTAAGCGCAGGGTCGGAGATGTCAATCTCTATGTCTTTCTGATCAAGAGTCTCGTCAAGTTTAACAATAAGGTTGATAGTACCAGCACCGTCGCCACCGAGATCAACGGTAACAGTATAATGACAAGCTGCTACAGTGGTGAATTTGGCTACAGAAAGCTTTCCGCCGTTGCCGTTGGGCTTTACAAAGTCAACGAATATTTCTGTTTCGCCGGTCTTAACATATGCGGGCCGTGTTTCTTCGGCAGCATATTCAATGTAAGAGCCACCTGCAGCGTGTACCTCGGCGCTGTAGGAAGTCATGTAGTCCTTGAAATTATCAGTGTAAACAATGGTTACCAAAGCGTTGTTGACCTTGGATATTATGTGTACAGGAGTAGTTTCATTTTCAGTAACGCGCAGGGTTGTTTCGCCGTAGAAAGAGGGAGATTCAAATCCCTCAGTGTTCTCATCTCCATAAAAAGCAGACATCGTATATGTGCCTACCTTAAATGTCTTGTCGAGAGGGAAGTCAGCGATTTTGTCGTATGTCTGGCTGAAAGAGCCATCTGCCGAGACAAGTTTGAGCGACAAATCAGCGGGGGTGATGTCAGTATATTCAGCCCGCGAGGAGCGGCCTTTGACCACTGTAGCATCGACCTCCGTTGTAAGGGCTATCTTACCGGATTCGCCAAAGCCTAAACCATTGCCGTCAGTACAAGCGACAGGCACGGTAGCCAAGGCTACTCCGACGAAGCCCTTTAACATAGTCTTCTTCATCGTGTAAAAAAATTAGTTATAGTTGGTTTATTCATAATTTGCATAGCGAAAACTTCATAATACTACTATGAGCAATATAAAATATGGTGCAAATTTAACTCTTTTTTCCAAATAACCAACTAATTTTTGCCAAAAAGTTCACAAAAGTAACAGACTGTCAACATAAATTCTCATTCTAACAAAAATGGAGCGTCTGCTCAGCTGTGGACTCGGTATTCATGAAAAACTCCCTATAGCCTTTTAGCGGCTGAAAGGGAGTCTATATTATGCCTGGAGGCAAATTACAGATATATGTAAAATTACGTTCTCATCGCCTTCAAGTCAGATAAGCTTATATAGAAAACGCAACTGAAGCTGATATATTACGAGGAATCGAAGGACCATAGATGTATCCACTATCACGCAGATAGCCTCGGTCAAAGTCATTTTGATAACTGTTGAATATGTTACCTACACCAAGCGAGATATCACATGTGACTCTCGAGAACAAACGTTTGCTATAAGTGAGCTTTACCGACATATCGAAAAATGTGGGAGTAGTGACAGCACAGTCGACCGGTGTTCCCGAGCCTTCGAGGTGTTGTACAAGCATAGGGCCCGTGAGCGTGCCGGCAAAAACGGCCTTAAGAGAGTGGATTATTTCCCAATTGGCCGTAAAATAGCCATATAGGTCGGGGGTACGGAACATCTTTCTCACAGGTTCCACATCTGGGTTGTCACTCCATTGCTCAGGCTCATCATAACGTGAAGCCTGCACAGTGACACCGGCCTGCACATCAAAATGCGATGAGAAGAATGCCTTTGCCTCTATATTCATACCGAAGACCTTGGCTCCTGATCCATTGTAACGCTCAAGTACTGCATTGCCGGCAGCATCGGGTTCATCAAGTTGGCGCAAAGCAAAGACATCACGCAAATCTGTATAGAAACCCTCGACAAGCAGGTTTGTCTGCACATTGCCGAAGCGATGATAAAGGTCGGCTGACAGGCTGAAACTGTTGCTACTCTCTTGTTTAAGCCCGGGGGCGAGGATCGTGACAACACGGTCTCCCCCGACAATGGCCACATGAAGGTCCTCATCATAAGTCTGCGGAGCACGGAATCCGGTAGAATATGATGCCCGGAAATTAAGATTCGGCGAAGCATTGTAGCGAACATTTGCACGAGGAGAGACTATTGCTTTGTCAACAAGAGAATGCTTGTCAACCCTGGCACCTATAAGGAATCCCCATCGATCATCGCGCCATTCATTCTGTAGAAACGCGCTATATATATTGACTTTCTGTAGCAGATTATGGTTATAGCCTATTGTGACATCGTGCAGGCGGTTGAATGAGTAATCAATACCTGCCACAAGTTCAGCCGGCATAAACCACAAGCGCGAAAATGGATGGGTCCATTGTGAGCCGACATTCACCACAACATCGCTGGTCCGACCATATGCATCGGGATCCATCTCGCCGCCATAATAACTTTGGCGGCGCGTGAGCTGGGTCGCGCCGAACACGGCTACATGATCACGGTGGTCGCGTGGCCACAGGTCAAGTGTTGCCTCGAATGCATGTATGTTATGGTCAGCCTGCTCGGCAACCATTGCTTCGTGTGCCGGTTTCTTAAGTTGGTCTCCTCCTCGCCTGTATTCGTGTGTGTTATGATATTCGAGGGTAAGGCGCGACATATCACCGGGGCGCACGAATCCCCTTGCCCCGACGGTCTGCGATTTTAACTGTGCAATCTCCGTGTATCCGTCGTCATCATGATCATAGCCATCCCTGTAGCGGCTTTGTCCGTAGATAAAAATACCGGCCTTGTTGTTGTCAGTCACTACTGATGCATTCATAGTGGTGTTGTTATCCAAAGAGCCTGACGGTCCCACCGACACTAATGTATGAGCCACTTTGGCAGTATTGACCACAGGGTCACGCGTAATTATATTTATAGTGCCGCCAACGGCCGACGAGCCGAAAAGGGCGGATCCACCACCGCGCATAACCTCAACACGCTCAATCATATTGGCCGGGATATGCTCAAGCCCATAAACTCCGGCAAGTGCCGAAAAGACGGGGCGTGAATTCATAAGAATCTGCGAATAATGACCGTCAAGGCCATTGATGCGCACTTGGGTAAAACCACAGTTCTGGCAATCATTCTCTACACGTACACCAGGCTGCAAGCCTAGGCCATCGGCAAGCGAACAAGCGCCTATGCTCTCGAAAATCTTGCCCGGAACCACGTTTACAAGTGAAGGAGACAGACGCCTCACCTGTTCGCTCTTGCTTGATGTCACTACTACCTGGTCAAGCATAAATGCGTCAGTCTCGACCTCGAAGTTTACTTCTACTGTTTGCCCGGCAGATACTGTGACATTTTTCGACTGGATTTTATATCCGGTACATGATGCTTCTACGGTGTAGCTGCCCGGTTGCAGATCTCTTAACACATAATGTCCTGAGCCATCTGTAACAGTGGCTATCTTGGTATCCTTAAGACTGATGAGATAGTAAGGCATGTGTTCGCCCGTCTCGGCGTCAATCACATGACCGCTAATATTGGCATCTGTGGTGGCAGCAGCGATACAAAAACAAGAAAGTGAAAAAGCTACTGCAGCAACAAAGTGTCTGATCATTATAGATTTATTATTGTACCTTGTGTTTTAATGGCTGCAAAGGTATGAAAAATATGCGATATACGCAACCTTTGACATTAGTGGGGCGTTATACTTCAAATAAAACTCAGAATTATGACAAAAGCTCAAAATCTATCAGCAGCCGCACACGATGCGGCATCAATAGCCAAGCAGGCAGCAGAAGTATCAGCTCAAGCTACTAAACAGGCAGCCGTAGCTGAATCAGCATCGTTAAAAGAACAAGCGACCGACAAACTGGGCGATCTAAAAGACAAGACTGCCGACAAGCTGGGTGATCTTAAGGAAAAAGCATCATCTGTAGCTTCAAATGTCCTTGATAAAGGCGGCGATTTACTTGAGTCGTTAGCTGACAAAGTACATGGTGTGGCCGATAAGCTTGGATAAACCTACTGTTGTTTCTAATCTACAAATATTGCCCGCATTTGCACAGAGCATTTGCGGGCAATAATATTATGTAGTTATTATTATTTGAGTACTGCTGCAGCTACTTCTTCAACCGTGAGAGTCGATTGTGTTCCGGCGCTCATGTCTTTTAGGGTTATTGTACCGTTGGCCGCCTCTGTTTCTCCGATTATAGCTACAAATGGGATTCCGGCATTGTTAGCATAATTCATCTGCTTCTTGAGTTTTGACGCATCAGGATAAAGCTCGCAGCTCACGCCTCTTGACCTCAACTGCTTTACAGTCTTTAGAGACGCTGCAGCCTCAGACGAACCAAAATTCACAAACATCACCTGCGAAGACACACCTAAAGTGGCCGGGAACAAGTCAAGTCCACACATTACATCATATATACGGTCAGCGCCAAAAGAAATACCGACGCCCGAGATGTCAGGCATACCAAACACTCCAGTAAGATTATCATAACGACCACCACCGGTTATGGAACCGATAGCATAATCACGTGCTTTGACCTCGATGATTGTTCCTGTATAATAGTTGAGACCTCTGGCAAGCGACACGTCAAGCTCGATATTTGCATCAATTCCCATGTCTTCGGTCAAGCCAAGGACTTCTTTAAGCTCGGCAATACCGCGCGATCCAATTTCACTGCCTTTGAGCAACTCGCTGAGTTTTTCAAGACGTTCGCCCGGAGTGCCTGTGATCTGAAGTATAGGAGACAGAGCTGCGATTGCGTGCCTGGACAAGCCTCTGTCAGCCAACTCTTCGTTCACTTTCTCAAGACCGATCTTTTCAATCTTGTCAATTGCGACCGTTATATCGATCATTTTATCAGGAGCTCCGATTTTTTCAGCAATTCCGGCGAGCACTTTTCTGTTATTGAGTTTTATAGTTATACCGATACCCAGACGCCGGAATACCTCGTCTATCAGCTGCAACAATTCCACCTCATTAAGCAGAGAATCACTGCCGACAACATCAGCGTCGCATTGGTAGAACTCGCGGTAACGCCCTTTCTGCGGCCGATCGGCACGCCATACCGGCTGAATCTGGCTGCGACGGAACGGCAACTGAAGATCATTGCGGTGCTGCACTACAAAGCGGGCAAAAGGCACGGTTAGATCGTATCGAAGTCCTTTGTCTGAGATCTGAGGTGTCAGACGTGTGAAACTCTCTTCATTAAGCAAGCGCGGATCTACCCCTGCCAGATAATTTCCGGAGTTGAGAATCTTGAACAGAAGCTTGTCACCTTCCTCACCATATTTCCCCATCAGAGTCGACAGATTTTCCATAGCCGGAGTCTCGATCTGATGATAACCGAAGAGTTTGAAAACAGATCGGATTGTGTCAAAGATATAATTACGGCGAGCCATTTCGGCAGGGCCGAAGTCACGTGTTCCTTTAGGAATTGATGGTTTCTGTGCCATGTAGGGTAAATAATGTATTAATTATGGCACAAAGTTAATAAATATAGCCGAAACAGAAGCGATAGAGCGCTCATAAATTTGCTCAATCGGCGATGAATAACTAAATTTGCTGCTGAAATGATGTATATTGCCTTCATAGTAATATCAATATGCCTGCTTTGTCTATACATATGGACATGTCGGCGCTATGGCGTTATGTGCCAGGTTGCTTGCGCTCGTTCATCTCACAAAGCGACGACTGTGACAGGCGGAGGATTCATCTTTTATTTAGCCGCAATGACAGCGTGCATAGTCATGCCCTCCGATTACACATGGCTTGCATGCGCCCTGACCGTGGCTGCCGTAGTAAGCTTTGCCGACGATCTGCATCCATTACCTATATTGATCAGACTGTTTGCTCAATTCACTGCGGCATGGCTTCTTGCCTGTCAGTTACACCTCACATCGCCTTGGTGGCTCGCAGTATTACTAATAGTAATGGCAGTTGCCTACATGAATGCCTATAACTTCATGGATGGGATAAATGGCATAACAACATTATACACAGCTGTAGTGTTGCTATCACTTATGTGGCTTAACGACATATACCACTTCATGGACTCTGCTATTGCATGGATTATTCTGACAGCCCTCGCATGTTTCGCATTATTCAATGTGAGGAAGCGAGCGCTATGTTTCCCCGGCGATGTCGGAGCTATAAGCCTGGCAATAATCACCTTTTTCATGATCATCAGCCTGATTAAGACTACTGGTGAGATCTGGTGGGTGGTGCTGGCCGGAGTTTACGGAGTAGACACTGCGCTTACTGTTGCGCGCCGTGCTATGTTGCACGAAAAGATTTACATGCCCCATCGCCGCCACCTGTATCAGATGCTCTGTAACGAAAGCGGCATGCCTCATCTTGCCATAGCATCATTATATACAGCCGTACAAGCCACCGTAAATGCAGGAGCCATATTGTTTCGTTATAATATTGCAGTATACAGCATCACGGCGATTGCTATATTGTCAATTATATACATCTGCGTGGTAAAGTTTATTTCCAGACATCATCCGTTAAATCCTTAAGTTCAGGAATGGTTGAGGATTTGTAAACCGGATCTCCCGAACGACGTTGCTCCCTGTAATCACGAAGCAAAATCTTAACGTAACGCGACAATGCCACAATCGCCGCGAGGTTACATATCGTCATAAGAGCCATAGTTATATCGGCGAATCCCCACACAAGATCAAGTGATGCCAACGAACCGCCGAATACGGTCAGTCCGACAAGGATACGATAAATTTTTATAGCGGCAGGCCTTGGTGTAATGAATCTTATATTTGTTTCCCCATAATAATAATTGGCGACAATGCTTGTGAACGCAAAGAAAAAGATCGCTATCGCCACGAAGGAAGACCCGATCCTCGATGTGCGACCTAACCCTGCGTCTATGGCACGCTGCGTAAGCACGATTCCATCGTGACCTTCGAGATAAAGACCGCTGCAAAGAATTATGAATGCAGTACAAGTGCATATTATCAATGTATCAGTATACACGCCCAAGGCCTGGATGAGGCCCTGTTTAACAGGATGAGACACATCAGCGGTGGCTGCGGCATTAGGGGTGGATCCTTCACCGGCCTCATTACTGAACAAGCCTCTTTTGACACCCATGATCATAGCACTCCCGACTGTACCTCCAATGGCCGGCCCGAAACCGAATGCATTCTCTACAATCATTGACATCACATGCGGAAAATGCTCAATATTAATAATGACGATTACAAGGGCCAGCAATATATATGCTATAGCCATCACAGGCACTACCCATTGACTGAACTGTGATATTCGGGTTATACCACCACAGATTATCAACAATGTAAGTATCGCTACCGTGGTTGCCATAATGATTGGAGCCACATTGAATGATTCATGCATCGCATCAGCTATGGTATTGGCCTGCACGGTATTGAAAGCAAATCCAAAAGTAAGGGTAATCAAAACGGCAAAAAGCACAGCCCAAGGACGACAATGCAAGCCCCGTTGAATGTAATAGGCCGGTCCTCCAAGAAATGACTTATCGCCTTTAATCTTAAATAGTTGGGCAAGTGTGCTTTCAGCGAATGCGCTCGAAGCTCCAAGCAGGGCTATTATCCACATCCAGAATACTGCTCCGGGGCCGCCAATAGCTATTGCGGAGGCCACACCGGCAAGATTTCCAGTACCAACTCGCGATGCTATCGATACCGCAAACGCTTGAAAAGAACTTACGCCGCCATGCCCTTTGTTCTCCGATCTGTGATTTTTCCGACCTGACACCAACAAAAGCCTCAGCATCTCGCCTATCATGGTGAATTGCACACCTCGGGTGAGGGATGTAAAAAACAAAGCCGCTGCAAGCAACAGCGGCACAAGTGCGTAGTCGCTGCATGCACCGGCTACGATATTCACTAAGTCATTGAATGATGTCATATGAAAATCAAGGCTATTCTATAAATGATAAAAGCTACCACCCATGCTATAACTGTGTTATAAATTATGCTGAACGCTCCCCATTTCCATGACCCCGTTTCTTTAATTATGGCCGTCACGGTAGCCATGCAAGGACAATACAGGAGAATGAAGACGAGGAAACTTAATGCTACAGCTGGTGTAAAATCAGGCTTTCCGCCGACAGGTTGTGGCGTCTCGAGTCTGTGCCCTAATGTGTGATCATCAACCGCCTCGTTATCAGTATAAAGCACACCAAGAGTCGACACCACTATTTCTTTAGCAGGCACACCTGCCAATGCGGCCACTGATGCACGCCACGAGAAGCCTAACGGTTCCATAACCGGAGAAATAGTCTTGCCGGCCACCTCAAGATATGAATCGTGACTGAGACTGATTTCATCAGCATGCGCGGGTACTTCCTGACTATCATGTCGCGGGAAATAATTCAAAGCCCACACAACTATACTTGCAAACAAAATTATACCACCCATTTTGCGCAAATACTGTGCACCTTTTGACCACGTATGACGCACCATCGCATTGACTGTAGGCACGCGGTAAGGTGGCAGTTCCATCACGAATGGAGTCTCATCACGCTTGAAAGCCGTCTTGCGTATAACTTTTGCTGTTATGACCGCCACAGCTATGCCGAGTAAATAAAGCCCCATGAATACCCATGCCGCATAATCATAGAAGAATGTGCCAATAAACAACACATATATAGGTAATCGCGCCGAACATGACATGAACGGATTTATCAATATGGTTATAAGACGGCTTGAACGGCTCTCTATCGCCCGCGTTGCAATAATAGCAGGCACATTGCATCCAAAGCCCATCAGCAAGGGAATGAATGATTTGCCATGAAGCCCTATTCGATGCATTATCTTATCCATGATGAAAGCTGCCCTGGCCATATATCCCGAATCCTCCATAAAAGATATGCAGAAATACAAGATCAATATGTTTGGCAAGAATACAATGACCCCACCTACCCCGCCTATTATGCCATCGCATACAAGGTCTTTCAGAATGCCATCCGGCATTACACGCTTGCATAATATACCAAGCGCATCAACTCCTGACTGGATCCAGTCCATAGGATATTGGCCCAGAAAAAAAGTTGCCCAGAACATGACAAACATCACCGCTAGAAAAAGAGGGAATCCGAACAGTTTGTTTGTAACTATTTTATCAATAACCGATGACGAGTCATGGCCGTCACCTTCGCCTGCTTCAAGCGTTTCAGCAAGCGCACCGGCTATAAACCCATACTTCTCGGCAGCTATGGCCGATGATATATCTTCCTGCCGGAGACGTTCAAGCGAGGCCCTAAGGCGATCACGCTCATCACAGAGCCTACCATAATCTGAAGTTTCTGACAATATTGAATCAACTTCACGATCCTCCTCAAGAAACTTTATTGCGAGGTAACGAGGTGAGATTCGATGACCGATATTCGGACTTTGCTTTATCAAATCATTAATGACACGCAAAGCCTGTTCAAAATCATTGTTCAGCTTTACATGAATATGTCGCACAGCATCATGACTCCCCTCATATACTTTTATGATTGTTTCAAGTAACTCGGGGCATCCTTCTCCGGTGCGTGCTACGATAGGTACCATGGGTACTCCCAACATCTCTCCCAGCATCTTGTAATCGAGCTTGGCACCTGACGCTCTTAACTCATCATACATATTCAACCCTATGGCCATTGGAAGATTCATGTCAATGAGCTCTGTAGTAAGATAAAGATTGCGCTCAAGATTGGATGAGTCAACAACGTTCAGCACCAGATCGGGACTTTCCTCACGCAGATAACGCCTGACATAAAGTTCTTCCGGCGTATAGCTTGACAGAGAATATGTCCCCGGGAGGTCAATGAGGGTTATCTTATATTCACCATGATGAAAAGTTGTTTTCTTCACATCAACTGTCACACCACTGTAATTCCCCACATGCTCACTGGCTCCGGCAAGACGATTATATAATGAGGTTTTGCCACAATTTGGATTACCTACGAGAGCCACATTAATCGTATGAGTGGCTTCATGAGCACGCTCATGGCCTCTGACATCATGATTCCCGGTCACAGGCTTGCTGTGATTTGCCGTTTCCGCCATGTGGAGCGTTTCAGCAATGGGTTCTACCTCAATCATCTCGGCTTCAGAACGCCGTAATGATATGTTATAACCCAGAATCTCATACTTAATAGGGTCCTTAAGTGGCGCGGAAAGCTCAACCTTGACCTCACGGCCTCGCACAAACCCCATCTCAATCACGCGTTTACGAAATGCACCGTGGCCAAGTATCTTGACCACGATAGCGCGCTGTCCCGTGTGTAATTCTGACAATAGCATAATTCTACTGCAAAGTTGGGTATTTTTCATGAGACAAGCAAATAAAACAGATACCCAAAACTTGGTATTTCTTGCAGTGTCGGCAGTTTTATTGTAACTTTGCCATCATGAAATTCATCTACTGGATATCAAAAAAGCTCAGTTTGGGGAGAGGAACGCCTGCCAGCACAGTCACAGGGGTGATAATAGCAGTGGCTGGAGTAGCGCTGTCACTCATGGTCATGGAGCTAAGTTTAGCGATAGCGTCCGGCTTCAAGAATGAAATACGTCGGAAAGTAACAGGTTTTGATGCGGCTGTATCAGTCCTGCCTGCCCGCAGCTTTTCGGAAAATTCTGCTGATGCGGTGTTAACCATTGACGACCGGCTGCTTGACATAATCAAAAATGCCACACCACCTGAAGCCGACGTTTATCCGGCACTTGACCGGCAGGCGATAATCAAAACCGAAAATGACTTTGCGGCTGTAAAATGCATCTCACACGGACCAGGGCACGACGACAACTTTGAGCGGTCAAACATCTTGTTCGGGCAATGGCCTACCGGGTTCCATACGGCTGCGGCATCAGACAGTATCGTAATTTCAGAAACAATCAGCCGTAGCCTTGGGCTTTCAATAGGTGACAAATTATATATTTATTTCTTTATTGACGGACACATAAAAGCTCGGCGCATGTATGTGGCGGCAATATACAGCAGTAATTTTGCCGAATACGACAAATCAGTCGTATATACGTCCTTCAATGCCATGCAACGGTTGGGTGGGAATGAAAATATCGCCGGAAAGATTTCCATAGACGGGATATCAGTAGATAACGCTCATCAGGTGGCACGGAATGTGGAGAACGCGCTTATTAATGCTGCGGGTTCCGGTGAATTAAACGGTATATACAATGTCACTGACATTACATACACCGGAGCACTGTATTTCAATTGGCTTGATCTTCTTGACACAAATGTAGTGGTGATATTTGCGCTTATGCTGTGTGTGGCTGCCTTTACATTGATTTCAAGTTTATTTATTATAATTCTTGACCGTGTAGGCACAATAGGCATATTGAGATCAATAGGAGTGTCAAAAAGTGATGTCAGTAAAATATTCATGTTGATGGCACTTAAAACGGTGGGAGCCGGACTAATAATAGGCAATATCATAGGCCTCGGGATTATATTTTTGCAACATTACACACATCTGATTCCTCTTGATCCCGAAATGTACTATCTGAGCTATGTCCCCGTTGACATCAATCAGCTACACATCATGCTGATTAATGCAGGCGTCATCGCCGGTGCATGGCTAATCCTAATATTGCCAGCACGGCTGGCAGCCCACATAGATCCCGCAATAACAATGCGCTATCAATAAAAAGCAACAGTAACAAATCTTTTTTGTTGAGTAATTGTTACTTTTTTATAAAACATCACTTTCCCATTGGCCTGTTACACAAAAAAGTTGTAAATTTGCCACATAAAAAATGAATTTTTAATGACATCACAGAGCACCACTCTTACCCACGATCTCATCATTGACGCAATACGCGACCGCAAAGGTCATTCCATCACATTAGTCAACCTGGAGGATATTCCCGGTGCGTCAGCGTCAACCTTCATTATCGCCGAAGGAAACTCAACAACGCAAGTTGCATCTATTGCAGAACATCTCGAAGAACGAATCCGCCTTGACACCGGCATCAAGCCTTATAACGATGACGGATTCAAGAATTCAGAATGGATAGTGATTGACTATGGCGATGTGTGGATACATGTGTTTTTACCGGAGACCCGACGCCGCTATAACCTTGAAGAATTATGGTGCGATGCCGTAATTACAGAAATTCCAGAACTTGATTAACCCCTTCAAAGCCCATTAATAACATCAATGGCCAATAACAATAATATGCCCGGACAGGGTGGCAAAAAACGCCCGTTCAACTTTAATCTTTGGTGGATGTATGCCATCGTATTCCTCTTCCTCGGCGGCATTTACTACCTTGACGATACATCAGTGTCGCGCACTGTAAGCTACAGCGACTTCGAGTCGATTGTAGAAAAAGGTGGTGTGCGCGAGATTGTTGTATTTACCGACAAGAGAGAAGCCGAGGGCGTGCTTACTGACTCAATGGCCCGTGCCATGTTTGAATCACAATTGGGAGAAAACAGCGTAAAAGCCAAAATATTGACTGACATACCTTCTGCCGATAAGTTTGACTCAAAAATCGACCAATGGAAAGCTGAAGGTGTATTCACCGGAAATGTCAAATATGA
The DNA here is from genome assembly GCA_023663145.1 of Odoribacter sp. Lineage (GTDB taxonomy): Bacteria > Bacteroidota > Bacteroidia > Bacteroidales > Muribaculaceae > CAG-873. Next base: position 17,418 of record JAMPHZ010000009.1, on the reverse strand, counting down.
ACGAAGCAGCCAATTCAGCTCATTCCTATGGTCTCTTGCGCCAATTATAATTCTTGTACTCGCATGGTTCTGGATGATGCGACGCATGAGCGGAGGAAGCGGCGGCAGTGGTGGCGGAGGAGTGTTTTCCGTCGGTAAATCCAAGGCCATGCTCTTCGACAAAAACAACTCCAGCAAAGTCACATTCAGCGATGTTGCCGGACTGTCGGAAGCAAAGACAGAGATCGAGGAAATTGTTGAATTCCTTAAAAATCCATCACGATATACCGATCTTGGAGGCAAAATACCCAAAGGAGCATTGCTTGTCGGCCCTCCGGGAACCGGTAAAACATTATTGGCCAAAGCTGTTGCAGGCGAAGCTAATGTGCCGTTCTTTTCAATGTCCGGCTCAGATTTCGTTGAAATGTTTGTAGGCGTCGGTGCATCACGTGTGCGCGATCTGTTCCGACAGGCGAAGGAAAAGGCTCCATGCATAGTATTCATTGATGAAATTGATGCTGTAGGCCGGGCCCGTGGCCGTAACGCTAACATGGGTTCAAACGATGAGCGAGAAAACACGCTCAATCAATTGCTTACCGAGATGGACGGCTTCGGATCAAACAGCGGTGTAATAATACTTGCAGCGACAAACCGTGCCGACATTCTTGACAAGGCTCTTATGCGTGCAGGCCGATTTGACCGACAGATTTACGTTGATCTGCCTGACCTGCCTGACCGCGTGGCTATATTCAAGGTTCACCTTCGCAAAATCAAAACTGACGAATCACTCGACATAGACCTGCTCGCACGTCAGACTCCGGGGTTCTCAGGTGCGGATATTGCCAATGTATGCAATGAGGCAGCACTGATAGCAGCCCGTAACAACAAAAAAGTTGTCACAAAAGAAGACTTCTCAGCCGCTGTAGACCGAATAATCGGGGGCCTTGAGAAGCGCTCGAAGATAATAACAGACGAGGAAAAACGTGCTATTGCCGTACATGAAGCCGGACATGCTACTGTGTCGTGGCATTTACGTTACGCCAATCCATTGGTAAAAGTAACCATCGTGCCACGCGGAAAAGCCCTCGGTGCTGCCTGGTACTTGCCTGAAGAACGGCAGATCACGCCATCGCAAGTCATACTTGACGAAATTTGTGCCACACTTGGCGGCCGCGCTGCGGAAGAACTTTTCCTTGGCCGCATCTCAACAGGCGCAGCCAATGACCTTGAACGTGTGACAAAGCAGGCTTATGCCATGATAGTTTATTATGGCATGAGCGACCGTTTGCCAAACCTTTCATATTACGACTCTACCGGGCAGCAATATGGATTCACAAAACCATTCTCTGAAGAGCGCGCAAAAGTTATTGATGAAGAAGTATCGCGCATAATAGCCGAGCAATATGAACGGGCTAAAGAATTACTACGCGCCCACGCAGAAGGCCATCATAAGCTAACCGATGTCCTTATATCAAAGGAGGTTATATTCACTCAAAATGTAATTGATATCTTTGGCGAACGTCCGTGGAAAAGCCGTACTGATGAAATTTTGGAACAAGACCCGCGTTCACGCCAACCTGAGGATGTAGAAGCAACCGAAATCAAAGATGAGAACGAAACGTCATCCGACAAGCCACAGGATGATAATTCAAATGTGACTCCACCTCCATTCCAACCTTCTGACCCTGGGAATGAAGGCTGATATAATCAGAGAAAAAACTATGTTGAGACTGTTGCTTCTTGCGGCAGTCTCATTTGTTGGATTACTATTGTTTACAAGCCAAAGTTCTCCACTGTCGCCATCAGCTACATACGATTACGGAATATTTCGAACTATCGGACTTGGGTGGATTAACGGACTGATACCATATCATGACCTATTCGATATCAAAGGGCCCTTATTTTTCGCCATTCAATCTCTCGGATGTGCTGCAGGGCCGGGAAAATGGTTAATCTTTATAATTGAGACACTGTTTGTAACGGCTGCCGCAGAGATCATTTATCGCATCGGTCTGAATTTACGCTCCGCAAACCTGTTGCCGTTGTTTGCATCGGTTGCCATGATTGCATTAACATGTCTCTATGCCGAAGGCGGTAATTCAGTCGAGGAAATAAGCCTTCCGTTTGCGTTATTACCTCTGTTTGGTGCTTCCTGCTTGTCAACCGGTAATAGGACATCCAATATCAAGAAATGGGCTTTTATCAGCGGAGTTTGCTTTGGATGCATCACACTTATAAGAATAAACAACACCACAATTATATGCGGCATTGTCATAGGAACGGTTATATCCATGATAAAAAACAGGCAATTCGACAAGATATTTAAATGCGCATTAATATTCGTAGCAGGATGCTCTGTCGTATTAATTCCATTTATAATATATTTTGCCATACAAGGAGCACTTGTAGAGATGGTAGATGCATGCCTCACAACCAGTTTCATTTACCGCATATCATGGCATGAGAATTCAGATACAACACCGGTTATCTACATTATATTTGCAATATGCTGCGCCGTATCAGCGTGTATGTCATGGATAAACGACAGAAAGCGAGGATCTACCGTTTCATTGTATTTTATTCCGGCCTGTATAATATCAGTGATCATATTATACAACGGAGCTTATTATGCTCATTATTTTGTAATGTTGGCACCGTTGGTTGCATGCTCATTTATCTTCGCCGGGCTTTCCTTAAAATCACATGTATTACCGTGCCTGATCACAATATTGCCGGCCACTCTCATGATACGTGACAATATTTATATTGCCCGCACCAATTTAATGACCCGCTATGATAATTGCTCAATCACAAACATAATTCCTAAGGAGGAACGCAACAGCATATACCTATATGGTAATATCAATATTACAGGAGTACTTTGTAACCAGGATTTTATTCCGGTTGGCAAATATTTTAGTCAACAGCCAAAATACTGCATGCTATCTGAACATTTGAAAGAAGATATCAGAAACAATTTTGTATCCGCTGCACCTTTATGGATAATAAGCACTCGTGAAGATTCACTACCTGATTATGCCGTGGGATACAAACTTATCTCGCAAAATCAAGATTTCATCTTTTGGCGACGTGTGAGATAATCTCCAAGCCACAAGCCTAAAAGCACCAATGCGCAACCAAGATATCCAATCCATGACACAGTTTCGTGAAGTACGATTACAGAGAAAATCAGCGTGAATACCGGTTGCAGATACATGTAATTATTAGCTTTAACCGCACCCATCTGGCTCACAGCTGCTGCCCACAGCAGGTAGCACACCAATGAGGCACCAACCCCGAGGAAAAGCAAATTGACCATGACGGGGACTGAGTTGAACAGGTCTGTGAAATTATAATGCGGAGGTTCCACGAGTAAGAATGGCAACGAAGTTACCACGCCATAAAAGAATGTCTTGCGGGTTATAAACCACACATCATATGATGCGTTAAGTTTCTTAAGAACTATTGAATAGAAAGCCCATGAAAATGCGGCAAGCAAAGCCAGGATGTCACCAAGAGGATTTATCTCGAAGCTACTGCTTGCACTGTTAAAAATTGTACAGGCAACTCCAAGGAAAGCGACGGAAGACCCAATGATCATACCTTTGCCGGGGCGGTCATTCTTATACAGCAAGCCTATTATCATGGCTGTAATCAGCGGTGACATCGAGGTCAGCAATGAAACATTACTAACCAACGTATATTGTAGTGCAAAGTTCTCAGCAAGAAAGTAAATAGAACCACTAAGCACTCCGCAGAGGCAAAGAAGGCCCTCGTCACGCCAGTTACGGGCAAAAAAGCGTTCACGCTTGAGCAACAGCACCAGCAGGTACGCTAAAGTAAAACGATAGATATATATCTCCACCGGCTGCATACTATGGTTAAGCAGCACTTTGGTTGAAACAAATGATATCCCCCACATCATCACACACACAAGTGCTCCGATATGGGCAAATATCAATGCTTTTTTAGAAAAATTCCTGGCCATGTAATACCATGTGTTAGGTTGCGGGTACAAAATTAGTTAAAAATTCCGACAAAAATCAACAATTGCGCTGCTATTTTTGTAATTTTGTAAAGCGAATTATTAACTACATAAGACCACAACAACAATGAAAATTCTGAAAATCGCATGCGCGGCTCTTTTGTGCGGCGTATTTATGGTAGGCCCAACAGCTTGCAATTCAATGACAAATACAGGTAAAGGCGCTCTTATAGGTGGCGGTGGCGGTTCTGCACTCGGAGCCGGACTCGGGGCTATCATAGGAGGCGGCAAGGGTGCTGCTATCGGCGCTGCTATCGGCGCAGGTGTAGGCGCAGGTGCAGGCGCTCTCATAGGAAATAAGATGGACCGTCAGCAAAAAGAACTGCAGGAACAGCTTGCCAATCAGGCTAACGTAGAGGAAACTACCGATGCTAACGGATTACGGGCCATCAAGGTGACATTTGAGGGCGGTATTCTGTTCCCGACCAACAAATCTACACTTAATCCACAGGCACAGGCCGATCTCAAGAGATTCGCCACCTCTCTGATAGATAATCCAGGCACTGATGTAAGCATATTCGGATTCACTGACAATACCGGCTCTTTCCAAGTAAATGAACGTGTCGCCAACTCACGAGCTGAATCTGTCCTCAGCTATTTGGCTAACTGCGGCGTATCCCCCACCCGACTGAAAGCTCAAGGTGTACCAATGGCCGACTATGTTGCATCCAATGACACTCCTGAAGGCCGAGCACAGAACCGTCGTGTTGAAATCTACATCACTGCCGGGCAGGATATGATCAAACAAGCCGAAGCCGGCACACTCAAATAAGTATTTTTCCCCATTATAATGAAAAGGTGTATCTAACTTTTAGCGATACACCTTTTCATTATGCATGGATACAAGTTATCTGCTAAAAATCCGTTTCCGAACCCGGAGTTGCTGAAATATCGGCAGAACCTCCACCCAACGGATCATCAGCACCTTGCGGTGTCGCCACAGGAGTCGTTCCTATTGCTTTTGACTGATATTCACCGAATCCACCCGCCGGCACTTCGTCCCAATTCTCAAAACGGGCAAATGAAGAACGGAAACGCATCTTTACATCATCAACCTTACCCGAACGATGCTTCGCGACAATAAACTCGGCAAGGCCCCGGATATCGTTACCCTGGGCGTCCTGCCCTGACCGCAGATAATATTCAGGGCGGTGAATGAAGCATACCATATCAGCATCCTGTTCTATCGCACCTGACTCACGTAGGTCACTCAGCTGCGGGCGCTTGTTGTCAGAACGCGATTCAACGGAGCGGTTAAGCTGAGATAGAGCGACAATAGGTATATTTAGTTCTTTTGCCAATTGCTTGAGCGATCGCGAAATCATACTTACTTCCTGCTCTCGGGAACCATATTTCATACCCGATGCATTCATAAGCTGAAGATAGTCGATTATAATGAACTTAACCTGCTTCTCACGCACAAGACGGCGCGCTTTAGTCTGCAATTCAAAAACAGATAGAGACGGCGTATCATCAATATAAAGCGGAGCACCATACAGAGCATTCAGCCGGGCCATCGTTTGCTGCCATTCAAGTGGAGTAAGCTGCCCCGACTTTATTTTTGCACCGTCAAGTTCACAGACATTGGAAATAAGGCGGTTCACAAGTTGTAAATTACTCATTTCAAGCGAGAAAACCGCTACCGGGGTATTATAGTTAACAGCCATATTCTTGGCCATTGAAAGCACAAAGGCAGTCTTACCCATAGCCGGGCGGGCAGCAATGATAATAAGGTCAGAATTCTGCCACCCTGACGTGAGTGCATCAAGTTCACGAAAGCCGCTTTCAAGACCACTTAAACCGGATGTACGGCTTGAGGAGGCCTCCATCTGGGCAACAGCCTGCATAATCACAGGATCAATCTGTGTTACATCTTTCTTGACATTGCGCTGTGACAATTCAAATAATTTTCCCTCTGTGGCCTGTAATACCTCTTCAATATCGTTGCTTTCGTCAAAAGCTTCACTTTGCACCGTAGAGCCGAAAGAAATCAATTCTCGGGCTATATATTTTTGCTGGACTATACGGGCATGATATTCGACATGAGCCGCAGAGCCTACATTATTTGTAAGGCTGACAATAAATGCCCTTCCTCCTGCCCGCTCAAGACAATCATTCTTTTCGAGCTGATTTATTACCGTTATGAAGTCAATGGGTTGCTGCGCAGCGCCGAGAGTTTGAACAGCCTCATATATGAGGCGATGACGTGGATCATAAAAACAATCCGGGCGCAATATATCGCATATCACAGCATATGCGTCTTTAGCAATAAGTAACGCGCCCAAAACAGCAGCCTCTGTAGCAGTATCGCTCGGAGGCATGCGACCCGTAAGATCGGCTGATGTGGAATCTGCGGGCCGCTTGCCGCGGCGGTCTCGTTGGTATGAATCTTGCATTGTCAGCGTAGCAGAAAGTTATAACCTAATGATATCTCTATTGAAGTGGATCTTGATGCGCTGAATGTATCGGCCTTGGAAGATCTAAATATATTGCCAAGTCCGAAATAATAACGCGCCTCTACCGTTACAGAATGCTTCGGAGCAATATAAAATTCGCCTCCGGCGCCGGCCGTGATACCATAGTCAAAGCGATTGGCGACAGGCATATTGAGTTGCTCTGTCATGCGGTCGCGCTCAGGCCACTCGGTCACTCCGGACAAGTCGGTATAATCAAAATTAGCCGATATGTGCGAACCTATCATGTATGCGAATTCAGGGCCGAGATTTATGAAGCACTTGGCTCTGCGACCACCAAATATTATCTGTGTCATAATCGGCAAAGTCATATAAGTAAGAGAGCGGCTATAAGACAATGGCGCTTCTTGAAAATCTTCGGTCCACCCGCGGGTACACCATCCGAGCTCAGCCACTAAGCCAAACAATTTTTCTTCTGAATAACGGAATGTCACAGCTCCTTGTGAGCCAAGCATCCATCCCTGAGGCACAGAGGGGGATAGATCTTGCCGGGCCATTGACAAGCCGGCTCTTCCACCGATCCAGATATGGGAGCGATAATGTGTTTGTCCTTGCACCGACATAGCTGCTGCAATGGCAACCGCAAATGCCAACAGATATTTAAAGAACCTGCACCTGCACTTCATCACCTGCAAGGTAATTAATTATATACACAGCCAGATTGGCAATACCATCCACATCATATGCACTTTCAGCATCACGGAAAAGGAATGTTGACTGGAGACCGGTGAATGGCTCGGGCCATTCAGGATCAAAATTCCCTTGTCCTGCCATGAGATTAGCCACAAGATAGCGCGCAGTGTCATAACCAAGCAAAGCCTGAGAAGGTTCCTGCTCAAGCATTGGAGTTCCATATTCTGCCTCAAACTCGGCAGCAAAAGCTCGTATTTGGGGTGATGTACTATCATCATAGAACCGTGAATAAATAACTGCTCCAAGAGAATGCAAGCTTTCAAGAGCGTCATTACGGAAGATGATCCAATCAGGATAGCCAAAAACGCCTACCTGCGATGGATCAGCCATAGACTGCTTTAATGAGATAAGGGCTCTGGCAAATTTATTAAATTCAGTGAGGGACCCCGACGATGGTATAAAAACATAGTGTCCGTCAGGATCAAGGTTCTCAAGTTCACGTTGCGACAACATGCCTTCAAAGACTATTTCAAGAGGCTCAACCCCTGATTCCGAATACAGTTGTCTCACGTAATCCGTAAAAGCGATCTTCTCGCTACGGCCGCCCTTACTTATAAGGAAAACCGGGGTAAAACCGTCAAATTGCATCAACAACGCCTCAGCTGCCTTGGCATACATGATGTCATGAGGCACATTGAATTGCATCATTCTGCTATCGGTAAGATATGATGTATCCTGAACAGCAAGCAGATTCAGCATATATGTGTCCCTATCACCCAATGCTGAGAGTGTGGCAGACGTCGCAGCCTGTGAATCAGGAGATATTACTAAAGATAGATCTGCACATTCAGGGCGAGACAGTATGGTTGATATTGTGTCTATACTACCCGCATTGTCATATATATACAAATTCATCGGCCATGCTTCGGACTTGACAGATTTAAGGCCGAGCATAAATCCTTTTATAAACTCAGTTGCCTGGCGTGCCTGTTTTGCCTGAGGATCTCCGTCAAGCATCAAAGGAAGAATTACTGCAACATCAGGTCTTACGGTATCTGTGCTTTCTTCCTCCGAGAGAGCGACAGGGCCGGGCACTTCCCGCAACGTACGGTCTATGGTATCATCTGATGGCATCGGAGGAACTTTGTTCTCAGACACTTGGGAAATTTCAGGTTCATTCATATCAGGCTGCTCCGTAAGATTACCGGCTATACCAGATTGAACTTCCTGTTCTACAAGAGCATGTGCTCCGGCAGGTATACGCAAGGTTTCCCCGGCTTTCACTCCCCGCTCTGCCGTAGGATTCAATGCGATAATCGCCTCAGGAGTCAGACCAAACCTATGGCTGATCCCAAAAAGTGTCTCGCCCCGTTTTACCTTATAGTAGGTCTGAACATCGGTTTTAGCCGCAACGGGCATTGAGGATTCCGATTTGGGAGAAATTACATCTTTGAACTCGTCGACCGGCAAATATATAGTAGAACCTTGCCTCAGCCCATCCGCCGCAGATCGGTTATAGGTAACAATATCGTCTCGGGTAACGCCAAGTTCCCGTGCTATGCTCAGCACTGTGTCACCCCGTTTAACAGCATAATAATAATATTCCTCGCCATTTATTGTCTTGACAGGTAAGTCAAGTGCCGAGGCGCTGATTGCTAATCCGACCGATGCAAGAGCTACTGTTATTTGTCGCAGATAATTATTCATGTCATTTAGATGCTTTGAACCGCAAAATTACGCATTTTTCATCAAAATACCATCGATTTATAAAAAAAACAACCTCCGCAGTTATCATCATTGTAACATTTGATAACATCTATTTGCACATACGTAGTTTTTTCGTAACTTTGCACACTGAAACAATCCAATAGAGTATATGCAGAACATCAGAAACATCGCCATCATCGCACATGTCGACCATGGCAAAACCACATTGGTCGATAAGATGTTACTTGCGGGGCATCTTTTCCGTGACAATCAGAACACCGGCGAGCTTATTCTTGATAACAACGACCTCGAACGCGAACGTGGAATTACAATTCTGTCAAAAAACGTTTCAATCAATTATAAAGGCACAAAAATCAATATCATAGACACACCCGGACACGCCGACTTCGGCGGCGAGGTGGAACGAGTGCTCAACATGGCTGACGGATGCCTGTTGCTTGTTGATGCATTCGAAGGCCCTATGCCTCAGACACGTTTCGTGTTGCAGAAAGCCATCCAGATAGGCTTGAAACCCGTGGTTGTAATAAACAAAGTAGACAAACCCAACTGCCGCCCTGCCGAAGTCCAAGACATGGTGTTCGATCTCATGTTCAGCCTTGACGCAACAGAAGACCAACTTGACTTCCCCACCATATTCGGCTCTGCTAAAAACGGATGGATGAGCACTGATTGGGAACAACCGACCGAGAACATAATTCCTCTGCTTGATGCAATAATTGAAAATATTCCGGCCCCCACAACTTACGAAGGTGACGCACAAATGCTTATCACCTCGCTTGATTTCTCCAACTATGTAGGGCGCATTGCCGTGGGACGTGTTCACCGTGGGACACTTACAGAAGGTCAAGAGATAGCATTATGCCGCCGGGACGGGACAATTGTTAAGCAACGAATCAAAGAACTTCACACATTCGAAGGCATGGGGCGCAAACGCGTCAACAGCGTAAGCAGCGGCGACATATGCGCACTCGTCGGTATTGAAGGGTTTGAGATAGGTGACACTGTGGCAGCAGCTGAGAATCCGGAACCTCTGCCGCGCATTGCCATTGATGAACCAACAATGTCAATGACATTCACGATCAATGATTCTCCATTCTTCGGACGTGACGGCAAATACGTTACTTCCCGCCACATAGGCGACCGTCTCACACGCGAGCTTGACCGGAACCTCGCACTCAGGGTAATGAAAGACCCTGCACGTGACGTGTGGACCGTATTCGGCCGAGGAGTCTTACACCTGTCTGTGCTTATTGAAACAATGCGACGTGAAGGATATGAACTTCAAGTAGGACAACCGCAGGTAATCATCAAAGAAATCGATGGACAGAAATGCGAACCCGTTGAACTTCTCACAATCAACGTAACCGAAGAATACTCATCAAAAATCATTGATATGGTAACACGCCGCAAAGGCGAGATGGTATCAATGAACTCACAAGGTGACCGGGTACACATTGAATTCCAGATACCTTCACGAGGAATAATCGGACTGCGAAACAACGTACTCACCGCATCAGCAGGAGAAGCCATAATGGCTCACCGTTTCCTTGAATACCAACCATGGAAAGGCGAGATAGAACGCCGCGTCAATGGATCACTAATCGCTCTTGAACCTGGCACCGCATACGCATATGCTATTGACAAGTTGCAGGATCGCGGCCGCTTCTTTATCTTCCCTCAGGAAGAGGTTTATGCCGGACAAGTTGTAGGTGAGAATGCCAAAGACAACGACATCGTGGTAAATGTTACAAAAAGTAAGAAACTGACCAACATGCGAGCCTCAGGCGCCGATGACAAAGCCCGTATTGTGCCACCGGTTGTCTTTTCACTTGAGGAAGCTCTCGAGTACATAAAGGAAGACGAATACGTCGAGGTTACCCCGCATCACCTGCGCCTGCGCAAGATAATTCTTGACGAAATCGAACGCAAGCGAGCCAATCGTTAAACCATTGCTCATTTCCACAGGCAACATGCAACAGTTCTCATTAAACATCAAAGGTAAACTGTATTCATTCAGTTCCCCAACCGTAATGGGGATCATAAACGCAACACCGGATTCTTTCTTTGATGAATCCAGAGTTGAGACAGCCACATCAGCGGCACTAAAAGCCGCTACTATGGTAGCTGCAGGCGCAACCTTCATAGATGTAGGGGCCTGTTCCACCCGCCCTGGAGCAAAAGCGACTGGACCCGATGAGGAATTCGAGAGACTTGCTAAAGTCCTTCCTGCTGTAAAAGAAGCCGTAGCTGACAAAGCAATCGTTTCAGTCGACACATACCGTGCCGAAATTGCACGCAAAGCAGTAACGGAACTCGGAGCCGACATAATAAATGACATTGCCGGCGGTTCGCTTGATAAAGATATGTTTGAAACCGTTGCATCTCTTGGAGTACCATATATCCTCAGTCACATGCGAGGCACTCCGGAAGATATGCATGAGTATGCCAATTACGACGATGTAGCCGCATCTGTACTATCAGAGTTGGGTGAAAGGCTCAGCCAACTCTCTATGATGGGTGTCAATGATGTGATTATTGACCCAGGATTCGGTTTCGCCAAGACTCTTGATCAAAACTACGAATTGTTATCCAATCTGAATCTGCTGCAACTGTTGCACCGGCCGATTTTGATCGGTATGTCGCGTAAATCAATGGCAACAAAGTTGCTCGACATAAAACCCGACAAAGCTCTTAACGCAACAACAGCATTGAATACACTCGCGCTTGACCGCGGTGCTGCCATATTGCGGGTTCACGACGTTGAAGCAGCCTCGGAGCTTGTTAAAATATACAACGCTACTACAAAACACACAATGGCTGCCAAACTCTGATCATAAATTCACCTACTCCACTCAATGCCTAATTTCGGAATAAAAGACATTCTTGATATAGTATTGGTAGCGCTCCTACTATACTATGTATATCGCCTGATGAAAGAGTCAGGTACCATTAATATATTCTATGGTGTAATGGCTTTTATTGTGGTGTGGGTCTTGGCATCAGAGATTTTTGCGATGCGCCTTATCGGAACGATTCTTGACAAATTCATGAGCATCGGGCTACTCATTCTTGTCATTCTTTTCCAGGATCAGATAAAGCGTTTTCTTGTGGAATTAGGGTCACACAGACGATGGCGCTTCCTGTCAAAGCTTTTCCATCATCACCGCGACGATGACTCAACTGCGACCGCCTGGATCATGCCTGTTGTGTACGCATGCATGAATATGTCAAAAAGTAAAACAGGCGCACTTATTGTTGTTGAGCAGTCAATGCCACTTGACAATTATGAAAAAACAGGAGACTTGATTGACGCCAACGTCAATGCCCGCCTGATTGAGAATATTTTTTTCAAGAATTCCCCCTTGCACGATGGAGCCATGATTATAGCAAATGGCCGAATAGCTGCTGCCGGATGCATTTTGCCGGTAAGCCATGACAGCGATGTTCCACGGTACATGGGACTAAGGCACCGTTCGGCTCTTGGTATCGCTCAGGCTACCGACGCTGTGGCCGTGATTGTATCTGAAGAAACAGGCAACATCTCAATTGCCCACCGGGGCCGCCTCGCAGCAAGACTTACATCTACAGAACTTGAACATCGCCTGAGCGCAATTGCAATGATGCCTAAAAACAATGCATCATCCGAAAACAACACCAAATAATATTCAGAACTAACTTTTTGCTTCCCGGCATCAGATAAGTATAGAATTATGAAAAACATTAGGAACTTCTGCATCATAGCTCATATTGACCACGGCAAGTCAACTTTGGCTGACCGCCTTCTTGAGTTCACCGGAACTATCGCCCAAAAGGACATGGAGGCACAAGTCCTTGATGACATGGACCTCGAGCGTGAGCGAGGCATCACGATCAAGAGCCATGCCATACAGATGGATTACGAGCTTGACGGGCAGAAATATATACTGAATCTGATTGACACTCCGGGGCACGTGGATTTCTCATATGAAGTATCCCGCTCAATTGCTGCTTGCGAAGGCGCGCTACTCATAGTTGATGCCACACAAGGTATCCAGGCCCAAACGATCTCAAACCTATATATGGCTATAGACAATAATCTTGAGATCATTCCGGTGCTCAACAAATGTGATCTTGATTCTGCGAATCCAGAAGAAGTCGCAGACCAAATTGTGGAATTACTTGGCTGTGATTACGATGATATAATTCGTGCAAGCGGCAAAACGGGTATGGGTATTCCTGAGATACTTGAAGCGATCGTAGCCCGCGTACCGGCACCCACAGGCAATCCCGATGCCCCTCTTCAAGCTCTCATTTTTGACTCCGTATTCAACCCTTTTAGAGGTATAATAGCCTATTTCAAGATTGAAAACGGTACCATCCACGATGGCGATTTTGTAAAATTCGTAGCAACCGGCAAAGAATACCACGCCGACGAAATCGGCGTGCTCAAGTTAGACCTATCTCCTCGGAAGGAACTATCAGCCGGAAATGTTGGATATATTATATCCGGTATCAAAAGCTCCCGGGAAGTTAAGGTTGGCGATACCATAACCCATGTTGCAAATCCATGCGAATCCGCTATCCAAGGTTTTCAAGAAGTGAAACCAATGGTATTTGCCGGTGTATACCCGATTGAAACCGAAGATTTCGAAAACCTGCGTACATCACTTGAGAAACTACAACTCAACGACGCGTCCCTTACATTTTCGCCCGAATCATCAGCGGCATTAGGCTTCGGCTTCCGTTGCGGCTTTCTGGGGCTTCTACACATGGAAATCATTCAGGAACGCCTCGGCCGCGAATTTGACATGGATGTCATCACCACCGTTCCCAACGTATCATACCGGGTATACGACAAAAAAGGTAACATGACTGAGGTGCACAACCCTTCTGGACTACCCGACATTACACTAATAGATCATATTGAGGAACCATACATAAGAGCATCTGTAATCACCACTCCGGAATTCATTGGTCCGATCATGACATTATGCCTTGGAAAAAGGGGCGAACTCGTACGACAGGAATACATTTCAGGTGGCCACCGCATGGAACTGACATTTGATATGCCCTTAGGTGAAATTGTAATCGATTTTTACGACAAATTAAAGAGTATATCAAAAGGCTATGCATCTTTCGATTACCATATTCATGGATTCCGTGAGTCAAAATTAGTAAAACTTGACATTCTGCTCAACGGAGAAAGTGTAGATGCCCTGTCAACCCTAACCCATGCCGACAATGCCGTGACATTCGGTCGCCGCATGTGCGAAAAGCTCAAGGAGCTAATTCCGCGTCAACAGTTCGACATTGCCATCCAAGCTGCAATTGGCGCTAAGATCATAGCACGTGAAACCATAAAAGCCGTACGTAAGGATGTTACAGCCAAGTGCTACGGCGGCGACATATCACGTAAACGCAAATTGCTTGAGAAACAGAAAAAAGGTAAAAAACGAATGAAACAAATCGGCTCGGTTGAAGTGCCGCAAAAAGCATTCCTGGCCGTTCTTAAACTTGACTAAATGAACACAGACAAGAACAACGTGCCCCCTTCTCTACAGACCGAAGAGGGTGGATTCCCGCACATCTTCTACGCAGCAAAACAAATGATCCGCCGCCATGCATCCGGCGGCAACATACTCATTGCAGCCACCGTGCTCGCCCTTATTATCGCAAATATTCCGGCAATAAACTCATATTACTTCCAGTTCTGGGAACAAGATGTACGCCTGCAGATCGGAGATTTCAACATATTCAGCCATTCGGGCGAACCAATGAATTTGCTCGAGTTCATCAATGATGCCCTTATGGCTATCTTCTTCTTCTCTATAGGTCTTGAGATAAAACGCGAGATTCTTGTAGGAGAGCTATCATCGTTCAGACAAGCACTCCTGCCAATAATGGGAGCGATAGGAGGCATGCTTGCCCCAGTCACAATCTTTTGGTTAATGAGCAAAGGTACCGACTACAGCGGTGGAGCAGCCATACCGATGGCCACCGATATAGCGTTCTCTTTAGGTGTACTCGCCATGTTGGGTAGCCGTGTCCCACTCTCTCTCAAGATTTTCCTGACAACACTTGCTGTAGTTGATGACATCGGAGGTATAATTGTTATAGCAACGTGCTACTCCACCCACATAGAATGGGTTCTCCTTGCAATAGCTTTCGTACTGTTAGGAGTCCTTGCCCTCGGCGGAGTGATGATGATACAAAGTAAGATGTTCTACTTTATAATTGGAGGTATAGTATGGTTCCTGTTCTTGAATTCAGGTATTCACCCAACCATAGCCGGTGTACTTGTAGCATTCTGTGTCCCCGCAAAACCGGTATTCGATCCCGCGAGATACATAAAACGAATACGCAAAGCAATGAGTCACTTCAAGGCTGAAGCAGCTGAGTCAGAAATACTCACCGAGCGAACAATACTTAACAAAGATCAACTCAACTGGCTTAAGGAAGTAGAAAGTGCCTCAGATAAGGTCATCTCACCTCTACAAGACCTTGAAGACACCCTGCATCCGATCGTAAACTACTTCATAATACCATTGTTTGCTTTCGCCAACGCCGGAATCTTCTTACTAAATACCGAACCAATATCAGCAATTGAAGGCATATCGCTTGCAATCATATCAGGCCTTGTAATAGGTAAGTTCGTAGGAATATTTATTTTCTCATGGCTTACAGTCAAACTCAGACTGGCACCAATGCCCGCACACTCCAATTGGTCAATGATGGCATCAATTGCCATGTTGGGAGGTATAGGATTCACCGTTTCACTATTCATTGCAACATTGTCGTTCGCCGGAGGATCCGCTCATGAAATCGACCTGCTCAACCACGCTAAACTTGGCATCGTACTCGGTTCGTTAATTTCCGGTATAATAGGATTCATATGGCTGCACTTCACCCTGCCACACGCACCCTCACCTGATACTATCGAAGAGTAATATCAACCCCTAATGAAAAATATAGGCCACGCACTCATCTGAAATGCGTGGCCTATATTTTAATCACATGTTGGAATAAACAATTACCTATCGGCAACTTTTGAACAACATATAATATCATGCATAATACTCCTCACGATGGAAGTGCGGCAACACAACCTCGTTAACCGTACGGTCTGCATAATCACCTTCTGTAGAGATAAACACCCAGTCAAGCTCATTCTGCCGCCTCAGATCACCCATGAAATAAGCCGTAGCTTCAGGAGAACCTACAACAATAAGACGAGACACCCCTGCCCGACGAGCCGCACTAACCATATCCGAGTAATTACGCAGTGCAAAATTATTTGCTTCCACATCTGTCTGATCGTCACTGAACACCATTACGGCATCATGATACCCCTCAAGACTTGCCACCAATGAATCAACATTACCCTCACGTAACGGGGATACTGTTAGATCCACGTCATCTATCATTACATGTTCAGGATTCGGTACTATAGCGTTGACGGCGATATTCCTGTGTAGAAAAGCCGACAATACATCTGAAAATATTTGACAATCCATGCCAATTAGAGCTACTTCTTTCATAATTGATGCTTTTAAAAGTTACTTTAAAATTTAACAAATCAGCAAGCCATATGTTCAAGCGTGAACAATCCATAACTTTTCACAATTATAATTACATAACATCAAAATTATGAAACGCAGAATTACACATCATCTAGCAGTCATCATCGCTATTACGCTCGGAATATCTCTCGGAGCATGCGGCCACATCCACACATATGGCGGAATCGAACACGACTACGACCTCGACCTGGATGGAGGTCACAATCACAAACACAAAAAACCTAAAAAGAGAAAACATAAACACAAAAGACATCACCATCATCATGACGATACATTTTCAACTATATGCAATGACTATACTCTAAATACTATTCGTAAATGAAATCAAAACTACTTTTCGCGGTCGCCGCAATAATGTACATAATAGCAACAAGTTGTTCCGATACAGATTATCATCCCATTCCGTATGACATGATACCCAAAACCGCACAGACATTTTTAGATTCATATTACCGCGGTATAAACGCAATCAAGATAGAGAAAGACAAAGACAGCTACGAAGTATGCCTTGCTAATGGCACAGAAATAGAATTCGACCACCACGGCTCATGGAAAAAAATTGAAGCGCCACATGGTGTAACTGTCCCTGACGGTATAATTCCTCCTGCAATACTCTCATTTATCTACTTCACATATCCGTATGAAGCAGTAAACGAAATATCAAGAGACAAGCATGGCTACGAAGTAACATTAACAAATGGCATCGATCTCGAATTTGACCACGAAGGTAATTTTATACGTCTTGATACATAAAAAACTATACCTACTCACAGTTTACACCACACTTAAAATCCTTATAGCATAGGCAAAACAGATAAATAAACTATCCCAAAAGGTAAAAAACGACCCCAGATCAAAAAAAGTGTCATAAAAATTTGGCTTATTCAAAAAAACTGCATAACTTTGCATCGCTTTTAAGGGAAACACCCCACAGAATCCCAAAGCATGATTCGCTAGCTCAGCTGGTAGAGCACAACACTTTTAATGTTGGGGTCCTGGG
>JAMPHZ010000008.1 GCA_023663145.1 Odoribacter sp. | reverse complement strand
GCCGAGTTCTTCAAATTTATTGCCTAATTTTGCACTTGCAGGTAGAATCTGCAGTGCTAAGGCTTGGAGGATTTTGCACGATTAGCCATCTTGCTGACTGGTGGCATGATGTTACCGCCCGTGTTTCCAGAATGAAGGTGACATGAGCACAAGCACGGTATAAATCTCAAGTCTTCCAACAAGCATTAGTAATGCCAGAACCCATTTGGCAAGCGCTGGCAATGTGAGATAGTCGTCACCATAGCCGGTAACCGAGGCTCCGAATCCTGTATTGGAGATACAGGCAAATGAAGAGAAAAACGAGTCAACTGCCGGTAACCCCATCATTGAGAGTAAAATACCTCCGGCTCCTATACATGTCAGATATAGGGCGAGGAAAGCCACTACTTTGTTTACAACATCCGGTGCTACAATGCTGCCGCCCATCCGCACCGACAAAATTTCATTTGGGCGTGTTGTGGCTGTGATCTGGTTGGAAAGGAATTTGCGCAAGTAGATAAGTCTGTCAATTTTTGCACCGCCGCTTGTGGATCCGGCGCATCCCCCGCTGAACATCATGAGGAATGTGAGTGATAGAATGAACGGTGCCAGAATCGAGAAACCCGGGGCCATGTAGCCTGTGGAAGTTATTGTGGACACTACTTGAAATAAAGGAAGTAATGTGACATCGCGCCATGAGTCCACATTCCCTTCGATCGCACGCCATATGCCGAATAGTATGGTAAAGATCAGTATAGCTCCAAGATAGGTGCGTACAACCTCGTCTTTTTTTATAATGCGATGTCGCCCGGTAGCGGCGCGGTAGATGTTGGCGATATTTATGCCTCCCAGAATCATGAAGATTGTGATTACTATAAGCACGTAATCAGAATCGAATTCCGATATTGATCCGGATCGTG
This sequence comes from Odoribacter sp., assembly GCA_023663145.1. Taxonomy (GTDB): domain Bacteria; phylum Bacteroidota; class Bacteroidia; order Bacteroidales; family Muribaculaceae; genus CAG-873. Next base: position 88,082 of record JAMPHZ010000008.1, on the reverse strand, counting down.
AAGAAAATCCGCCGGTTGATAATGTCCCGAATGCGTGGCATATAGAGTCGTAAAGGTTCATTGGCCCTGCCCATAGTAATATTATCATCATAATGGTCAGCGTTGTGTAAACGCCCCATAATGCCAATGCGGTTTGGGAGATTCGCGGCATAAGTTTATCCTTGGTGACTCCTGTGACTTCCGCATTGAACATCTGCATTCCTCCGGAGCTGTTAAGGTTGGGTATGATTGCTAACGTAAAGAGTATTATACCCATGCCCCCCAGCCACTGCATAAGAGCCTGCCACATTCTGATACTGTGGTTGAGAAGAGGAGATGTTGCAGGTAGAGACGACGCACCTGTGGTGGTGAAAGAGGACATTGCCTCGAAAAACGCACTGCTGAGATCTACACCATGGGGGCCGGCCATGAAAGGTATCATGCCGAAAAGAGAGAATATGAACCAAACCGATGCGGTCAGTAAAAACCCCTCGCGCTTACTCATTCTGCGTGTGGCAGGCCGGTTGGTCCTGCTCATGACAACCCCGGTGACTGCCGTCACAGTCGCTGTCAAGGCAAAGATAACCCATGAATCCTCGTCATAAATTATGGCGGTGCAGAGTGGAATAATAAGAAATATAGCTTCGAGCACAAGCAGGCCGCCTATGATGCGTTGTAGCATGGCGAAGTTAAGAGCGCTTTTCATGATGGATAGGTCAGTTGAACAGTCGGTCTACTTTGTGAAGGGCGCCTTGAAAACAGAATACAAGCACCTTGTCGCCGGCCTCGAAGCGTGTGTTACCATTGACAAGCATGCCGTGTCCGTTACGTATCAACGCGGCGAGAGTCAGGTTGCGGTCAAGATGAAGATCCTTAACAGCGGCCCGTGTGATTTTCGCGCCGGATTTTACTTCCAGTTCAGCGACCTCTGCATCAGTGAGAGCAAGACATTTAGACGTAGATGAGTCTGCATCCAACATGAGTTGGAAGATGGTGCTTGATGCAAGCAGTTTTTTGTTGATTATAGTCCCTATGCCGAGGCCTTCGGCTTGTGGAATGAATTGGATGTCCTCAACTTCAGCGATGCTCTTGGCAATGCCATGCTCCTTGGCGGTGAGAGATGTGAGAATGTTTGATTCACTGCTCGGTGATAAGGCCACAAAGGCGTCGCAATCATCAATTCCGGCTTCAAGCAGGACTTCAGGATCTCGTGCGTCACCATGTATGATTTTCGCATCAGGACATTTGAGCGGAAGAGCCCTGCACACATCCCGGTTGTTGTCTATTATAGTGAACTTGAAACGTTCGCGGCCATGTGCTGCCAACCGGATGGCTATCTTGCTACCTCCCATTACCATTACGCGACGAAGATGTCGTTGCACTTTACCGCACATTTTTATAAGATCAGGAATATATTCGCGCAGGGTGGTTATGTAGAGTATGTCACCTGACAGGATGAAATCGTCGCCACGCGGAATGATTGTTTCATGATTGCGCCGTATGGCAGAAACATGGATGTTGCCCGCTGTAGCCGATAGTTCGCGTAATTGTTTCCCGGCTACCGGGGCATTCTCACGGATCCTGACGCCCACCAGTATGATTTGTCCTTCGTGAAGTTCAAACCAACTGCGGGCCCATGAGTGTTCAAGTGCGGTGAGTATCTCTTTTGCGGCAAGATATTCCGGATATATTAGGCGGTCGACACCCATGTTCTTCATTGTATTCCGGTTGGCCGGATCCATGAAGCCGTAGTGAGCTATTCGCGCTACTGTGGTTACAGCGCCGATACTTTTGGCTATCGAGCAGGCCACAATGTTAGTGGATTCCTGTGGTGTTACGGCTATGAACAGATCGCAAGACCGGCCTATGGCGTCGCGCAGATTATAGAATGACGTGGGAGATCCTGATATTGTCAGAAGATTATATGAAGCGTCAAGCCTTGCAAGTTTCTCGCGATCTTCGTCAATGACGGTTATATCCTGATTCTCGTTGGACAACAGTTTGGCCAAATGAGTGCCGACCTCACCTGCACCGGCAATTACAATTCTCATAAGGGCTTGATTAATGTTGTGATTGCGTCGTAAATTGCATCGGAATCTATGCCGCACAGCTTTTTGAGCTGCGAGGGGGTGCCCTGGGTGATGAATTCATCCGGTATGCCCAACCTATGGATTCGTGGTGAATGACCGTGAGTTGTCATCCATTCAGCCACAGCAGCGCCAAGACCTCCGTTTATGGTACCGTCTTCAACGGTGATTATATCGCATCCTTTAGAAGCAACTTCATTCAGAATTTCTTCATCGATTGGTTTGAGGAATACCATATCATACCAACCCACACTCATGCCGGCGTCGGACGCCCGTGTTACGGCCTTCTCAACTTCTGAGGCAATTGTGCCTATACTCAGAACAGCTACTTCTTTACCTTCGCAACGCTTTATGCCACGCCCGATTTCAACAGCCTCAAGAGGGCAACGCCATTCTGTGTTATGCCCACCTCCACGAGGATAGCGTATCGCCATCGGCCCATGCTGACCTGTGGCGGCGGTAGCCATCAGCCTTCTGAGCATCATTTCGTCAGAAGGCGCGCTCACAACAATATTCGGGACTGAGCGCAGATAAGCGAGATCAAGAGCCCCATGGTGGGTCATGCCATCTTCTCCTACAAGACCTGCACGGTCAATGCAGAATGTTACCGGTAACCGCTGTATGGCTACATCATGGATTATATGATCATAGGCTCGTTGCAGAAAGCTTGAGTATATTGCGACAAAAGGTAACATCCCGTCTTTGGCGAGGCCACCTGCGAATGTTACGGCATGCCCTTCCGATATACCTACATCAAACACGCGGTCGGGCATTCTGGTTTGCAATATCGACATGGAAGTCCCTGATGGCATTGCTGCTGTGATACCGACAATGCGGCTGTCTGATTGTGCCAATTCCAGCATGGTTTCTCCGAACACATCCTGATACTTCGGAGGTTTAGCTTTGCCTGTGGATGCTTTGTCGCATGATCTTACGCCTGTTGCCGGGTCAAATGTCCCGGGGGCGTGCCACTTGGCAGGCTCATGCTCCGCAGGTGCATATCCTTTACCTTTGACCGTGCGCAGATGTAGCAATCTCGGCCCTTCCATATCACGTATGTCACGCAGCACTCTTACTATTTTTATGACATCGTGGCCGTCGAACGGTCCGAAATAGCGGATGTTCAGTCCCTCGAAAATATTCTGCTCTTTTACGATAAGTGATTTCAAACTGTTGCTGAAACGCAGTATAGCCCCTTTACGTCGCTCCGATACAAGATGCATCCGTTTCATAGCCTTATATATACTGTAGCGCACTTTGTTATACGCAGGCGACGTGGTGAGGTGGGCTAAATATGAATTGAGAGACCCTACATTGCGGTCAATTGACATATCATTGTCGTTCAGTACAATGAGCAGATTGTTGGGTGTGTTGGCGGCATTGTTTATTCCTTCGAAAGCCAGACCTCCGCTAACCGATGCATCGCCGATCACAGCCACTACATTGCGGCGTTCCTCTCCTTTCAGACGGGAGGCTACAGCCATGCCGAGTGCCGCGGAAATGGAATTTGAAGCATGCCCTGCGGTAAAAGTATCGTACTCTGATTCATCTGGATTTGGGAAACCACTAAGGCCGCCGAACTTGCGGTTGTTGTTGAAAGAATCGCGTCTTCCAGTGAGGATCTTGTGACCGTAAGCCTGGTGGCCTACGTCCCACACAAGACGGTCGCGCGGAGTATCGAATACGTAATGAAGAGCTACGGTTAGCTCTACCGCGCCCATACTTGAGGCGAAGTGCCCCGGATTGACGGAACATTTTTCAATAAGAAATTGGCGGATCTCGTCGCATATCTGCGGAAGATCCTCTACCGGCAATTTTCGTAAGTCGGCAGGTGAGTTTATATTGTCGAGCAGCCGCGGTGTAGCCGCGCTGTTACTTTCTGTTTTTGCCATCTCTGACGTATTTTTTATAAACCGGTACAAAAACAATAATCGCCGAGGCTATTATAATAAATAATATATAGGGTGTAATCTGCCTTGTATGAGCCAGAAGAAGACCTACAGTAGCTATCCAGGCGATTCCCAGAAGCGCGAACCGGATGATATTTGATGTGTTCATATCAACCGCAAAGTTACGAAATCCAATGTTAAACCGCAATAAATCGACTGTAAAATCAAGTTGTGTTATATGTGCCATATCATTTGTTATATCATTGCTGTGCTGACAATGGTTTAAGAAATGATCTCCGATTAAAGTTGTATACCCCACATACCATTACTTAAGCAGATATGATAAATTTTGTACTTTTTCGAAGGTGTTGATGTTAAATTTTTAGCAGTTTTCAATCATTAAATCAAAATTTGTTGTAACTTTGTGCTTTGAAATTATGTTTCATAACACATCCCAATGTTCAAATCCGCTATAGAGAAGGTTGTCAACGAAGATATGGCCGAAATTTGGTCGTTGCTTAATCAACAGGAGAAACGACAGATTATCGACAATTTCAATATCCAGACATTCAAGAAAAACCAATTCATATATGCTGAAGGTGATGAACCAGAGTATCTTTGGTGTCTCCTCAAGGGCAAAGTGAAGAAGTTCAAAGAAGGTGTAGGCGGGCGTGTGCAGATTTTGCGTCTTATCCGCCCTGTGCAGTACTTTGGCTACCGCGCATATTTTGCCAATGAGCCATATGTGTCAAGCGCAGGCGCTTTTGAGCCTTCTACTTTGGGTGCGCTTCCATTGTCTCTTGTCCACGAGATGATTGATAATAACCGTGAACTCGCATGGTTCTTTATCCGTGAACTCTCTCGAAATCTCGGAGGTAGCGATACGCGCATTGTTAACTTGACCCAAAAGCACATAAGAGGGAGACTGGCAGAGGCTCTCATGGTGCTGCGTGATAACTATGGATATGAGGATGATGAATCTACGCTCAAAATCTACATGGCGCGTGAAGATCTGGCCAATCTTTCAAATATGACTACAGCCAATGCAATCCGTACATTGTCTACGTTTGTAACAGAGAAACTTATAGCGGTTGACGGGCGCCGTATAAAGATTATCAACGAACCGATGCTTCGTAAGATAAGCAAATTTGGCTGACATCAACGCGTCGCACTTTCCCGTTGGAAGTACGAGGTAATTTCTCGACAACCAATATTGCGGCAGGTCTCCATCCGCGTCTCCATGTCAAGGCCTTGATTGTATTTATCAATTTATATATATCTTCAGGTGGTTCAGTAACCATTACCACTTCATTTCCCCATTTTGTCGACTCACGGCTTGAGATGTAAAAAGGAGGAAGTGCCACAGGCGCCTCCGCCGATATTTTTGCCTCAATCTCTTCTGGACACACTTTTATTCCGCCACTGTTGATGATATTGTCAGCTCTGCCTTTCCATATAAATCTATCAGTAGATAATACCTCGGCAATATCATTTGTTACAAGGCATTTCCACGAAAACATATCACTTTCAATCACGAGGCATCCGCGTTCATCGCTGCTGAATGTGATATTGGGCATAGCCTGATAAGCCGGACAATCCGAGCCGAGCCTTCTCAATGCAACATGACTGCAAGTTTCTGTCATGCCGTAACCGGCATATGCATTTATCCCGGCTATTTTTATGCGATCCTCAAGAGGTTTGCTTACGGCTGCACCGCCTACGAGAAAGCTCTTTGTCATTGCCAGGTATCCGTGATGTTCAAGCAGCCATTCGAGTTGTGAAGGTACTACGCTGAGAAGGTCTATATTGTTCATCGGCCTTATATGGTTGCTCACCGGAAATTCGACAAGGCGGGCACCACTCTCAATGGCTCTTACGGCCATCATCTTCCCAGCGATATAGTCCATCGAAAGCGGAATGCCTAATGTCGACTCCTGGGAGATTCCGAAAAAACGGTTTGTTGCCTGAGCTGATTTGCGCATATCGCTTTTAAGTAGACGGATCTCTTTTGGGGTACCCGTCGAACCGCTCGTGTGTGCTGTGATGAATGGTGCAGTAGACTCCCACTCAATCATGAAATCGCTCAATGTTGCCATTGCAATGGTGGTATGGTTAAGGTGACACCTGGATTGTGATATAGGTATTGACCTCTTAATTCCAGGCCCGAAGGAATGTTATTGTTATAAAGCTGCCCGGTGCCGAGACCTTGAGGCATAGTTACTCCTCGCATGGCAGTCCACCTTGTTATAGCCAGCAGTCCTATATTGGATTCTAACGCAGATGTGGCCCACCAGCCTATACCACGCCGCTCAGCTTCGTCTGCCCACATGTCGGCGCCGCTCAATCCGCCGCATAGTGCAGGCTTGAGTATTATATATTGTGGCTTGATTGTATCAAGTATTTTTTCTATTTTGGCAAGTTCGGGCATGCCGATGAGTTCTTCATCAAGAGCGATGTCAATCGGTGAGACACGGCACAAATGAGCCATTTCAGCATACTGTCCGGCCTTTATCGGCTGTTCTATAGAGTGTATCGAGAAATCGCTTAGACGTTTCAATCTTTCAAGGGCATTTGTAGGATTGAAACTGCCGTTTGCATCAAGCCGTAATTCCAAAGAGTCGGGGCTGTATCGTCTGCGCACATACTTCAAAAGCTCTATCTCGCGTTCGAAGTCAATACCCCCGATCTTCATTTTCAGAACCTTGAAACCGGCATTGAGTTTTTCATCAATGCGCATCCTCATTTCTTCCTTTGAGCCCATCCACACCAGGCCGTTGATCGGTATGCCTTGTTCGCCATTCATAAATGGCGTTTCGGGCACATGTGTGATACCGGCGTTGATCATGGCAGTTTCGAATCCGAATCGTATCGAACTGATTGCAGGCGTTGATGGAACATTGTTGCATGCCTCGCTGAGCATTTGGGTATAGTGAGGGCTGTCTTCGGCGCTCAGGCCTCTGAAAAGTGAGCATTCCCCCACCCCGCACTTTCCATCGGAGTCGTAGATACGCACGAAAAAAGTTTCCTTGCTCGTCATGCTCTCGCGCGATGTGCGGGCAAGGAACTTGAAATCAAGGGAGTAAGAAGCCCATTCAGCTTTCATGACTTAACCTGGAAATTGAGGGAACTGGTCAAAATCAGGATCGCGCTTTTCAAGAAATGCATTTTTACCTTCTTGAGCTTCATCCATAAGGTAATACATCAAAGTTGCGTCACCGGCAAATTCCATTAGACCATGTTGGCCGTTTAGTTCTGCATTGAGTGCGCGTTTTATCATGCGTATCGCAAACGGGCTGCGTAACATAATGGTCTTGCACCATTCAACTACCTCGTCTTCAAGCTTGTCAAATGGGACTACCTTGTTTATCATGCCCATCTCGAGAGCTTCTTCCGCTGTGTACTGACGGCACAGGTACCAAATCTCGCGGGCTTTCTTTTGACCGACGCATCTTGCAAGGTAAGATGAACCGAATCCGGCATCAAAACTTCCCACTTTAGGCCCTGTCTGCCCGAAACGAGCATTCTCTGATGCTATGGTCAGGTCACATATAACCTGTAGTACATTGCCGCCACCTATCGCATAGCCGTTTACCATGGCTATCACAGGCTTGGTTAATGACTGTATCGTTTTATGGAGCTCAAGTACATTGAGCCGTGGTGTGCCGTCTTCATCACGATATCCTCCACGGGTCTTGTAATGTTGGTCGCCACCCGAGCAGAACGCTTTGTCACCTGCTCCCGTGAGTACCACGACCTTTATTTCCTTATGGTCGCGGCAGTAGTTGAATGCATCAAGCATCTCAAAATTGGTCAGGGGGCGGAATGCATTGTATACTTCCGGTCTGTTGATGGTGATTTTTGCTATACCTTCAAAAAATTCGAAGAGGATATCTTCATAATGCTTGATAGGTGTCCATTCTCGATTAGTCATATTGTTTTCAGCTTTTTTAAATATTCGTGAAATATAGTGTTGTCAATGGTTGAATCCGTTATAATTTCGAGAATCGCACGATGAGATCCGGCGAAATCATTGAAACTACGCTTCAATTCATCCTTTGACGATGCTTTGAAATAATTGAATCCGAATGCTGCGGCAAGTCCTTTTACGGGTACATTTGTTACTCCCGCCAGATATTTTTCGGTCATCGGCAGCCCGCGGGTGTTCTTTATAAATCTGAATATACCGCCGCCATTGTTGTTTATCACAATTATTTTGAAGTCAGGTGGTATGAAGTTGCATGCCAGTGCTCCCATGTCGTATTGGAAACTCATGTCTCCGGTGATCAGCCATGTCGGGATCGGTGATACTACAGCAGCGCCTATGGCTGTCGATGTTGAACCGTCAATGCCGCTTACCCCTCTGTTGGCGGTTAAGGAGTGTATTCCGTCGCCTATGAGCCCCTGGGCGTAACGCACAGTCATGCCATTACTCAAGTGCAGGTCGCAACCTGGAGCATGTCTGAATATATAATCCATAGCAACCCATTGCCCCCAAGGAGCTTCCGAGAGATATTCGTCTAATAGCGCATGACTTTCTGAAATCAGATTTTCCCAATATTTCTTAAATGGAGAGCCGGTATCCTTTTTGGGGCTGTTGAAATCAAGCAGTAGCTGTCTTCCGAACTCTTCAGGCGTCAGTTTTATGGTTCCGGTAAGACAACCGTAGGTGTCAATGGGATATTCTTCAGTGCTCACACTTATGTGTTTTAAACCTGGGATGGCCATTGCCCATGACGTAAGGCTTTGTGCTACCAACGCGCCTCCTATAGTGATCAGATAGGCGGGCAGATGATCCTTGGCAACTGTCAATATCGCCGTTATATCTGTACTGCGAAATCCTTTTATTCCGGCGGTCGCTTCAGCCATTACCACAACCCCCGGCATACTGTTAAGGAGTTCAACTGCTTGTCGGGGCAAGGTGGAGCCATGGAAATCGTGTCCGATCACCACTAATGTATTGCTTCCTTGAAATGCATCGTGCAGCACCTCCTTTAGTGATTGATGTCTTTCGGGGCGTCTGGATATCTGATAGTCAGGAAAAACATCGTTAAATTCTTCTACATATCCTAAAGGCTCTTCAAGCTGAACGTTTATATGTATCGGGCCTTCGGCATCAAACATTTGGGGTACCATGCCCAAAATATTGTCGTAATCATGGCATGGTACATCTATCTCCTTACAGATGTAATTCCGATAAATTCCTGGTTGATGGATAGTCTGTCCGCGCAACTTGTCGATTGTGTCTGCCGGCCTGTCAGCAGTGATGACCACCAATGGGATGTGGCGGTAATAGGCTTCGGCGACAGCAGGCCCGTAATCGAGGGGGGCTGTACCCGAAGTACACACCAACGCAACAGGTTTGCCGCTTCGGTGTGACATACCTGTGGCGATAAAAGCCGCCATGCGTTCGTCTACGACAGCATGCACTGTGAGATCTTTCCTGGCAGTCATAGCTGTTATGAGAGGGGCATTGCGCGTGCCCGGCGATATGACCACGTGCTCTATGCCTGCCTGATGCAAGATTTCGGCTATTATACGACACACTTTTTTATCGGTGTTCATCATTTTTTTTAATTTTAGTAAACAAAGTTACTACATTTTTTTGTTACATTTGCAAAGTCTTTTCATTATGCTTAATAAAAATCAGATTATATTTATGGTGATGGCGTTCTCAGCCATATGCTCAGCCAATGCCGGAATTCAGGCACCCGACAGCATCTGCAGTGACTCTGCTGTAATCACCGATTCTGTATCTGCGACTCCTCGGCCGGGTCTGATCAAGCGTATAATCAATTATTTTAATGAATCCAACAAGGTTTATCCTACAAAACATGTAAATTTCAGTTTCATCGGAGGTCCACATTATTCAAGCGATTCGAAATTCGGCATAGGTCTGGTTGCTGCGGGCTTATATTCTACCAATCCATCTGATACACTTGTGCCGCCGTCAAATATATCTATAAAGTTTGATGCGACCACTGCTGCCCATTTTGAGGCTTCGGTAACAGGTGAACACATCTCTCCAAAAGACGTGTACCGGCTTAATTACAAAGTTTCATTCTCTTCGATTGATACCGACTTTTGGGGGATCGGCTATGCGCAATGTTCCGATGATGAGAATGAATCACGTTATAAATACCTTGCATCCGAGGCTGTCGTGGAGTTCACGCGTCGCTTCGGCAGGCATTTCTATATAGGTCCAATGGCTACATTCAATTATGTCAATGCCCGCGATTTTGAGAAACCATGGCTATGGGAAGGCCTCCCTAACCGCATGTTCAGTTATGGCTTAGGTGTCACGCTTAAATATGATACCCGGGATTGTACTACTGACGCTGAACGGGGTGTATATCTCAGCCTTGACCAGACATTCAATGGCACTTGGCTTGGTAACCGCCATGGTTATAGCGTGAATGAATTTACAGCTGCATGGTATACACATCTTTGGCGAGATGCTACTTTGGCCATGCAGCTTCACTCCCGTCTTACATGGGGCGATACTCCGTGGGGTATGTTATCCTATATTGGTGGAAGCTATAACATGCGGGGGTATTTCGAAGGTCGATATCGCGATAAAAACGAAATCGACATTTGTGTGGAAATACGTCAGCATGTCTGGCGTCGCAATGGATTGGTCGTATGGGGCGGTCTGGCTTCTGTATTCCCCGATTTCAAAAATATAAATTTTCATCAGCTGTTGCCAAACTATGGCATAGGATACCGCTGGGAGTTCAAACAGCGCATGAATGTGAGGGTCGACCTTGGATTCGGCCGCCATCAATGTGGTATTATATTTAACATAAATGAAGCATTTTAATAAAAGAATATTCGAGCACCTGTTTTCGTCAACAGTGTTGATGTGGGCGATACCATGCGTACTTGTCATTCCCAATATAATTCTTGACATAACCGATTACAGCAACTGGTTAGAGAAAGTTGTCAATATATTGCTGCCGGCAGGCATTTATCTACTGCTTGTGAGTTTGTCGCGTAACGTCGGTCGGACTGTGCTTTTCATGTTCCCGTTTGTGTTCTATGCGGCGTTTCAGGTAGTTCTTCTTTACCTGTATGGCGAGTCTATTATAGCCGTCGATATGTTCCTGAATCTTGTCACCACTAATGTGAGTGAGGCTACTGAATTGTTAGGTAACCTGTCATTGGCCATCATCACGGTGATTGTGCTTTATCTTGTGCCGGTTATATGGGCAGTCGTGCTGATATGGCGGCGCAGTCGTGCATCATCCGACGCTCTTTTGTATGCGCGTCGTGCCGGTATTTATGTTACTGTTGCCGGGCTTGTGGCAATGGTGGCGGCTTATTTATTTGTGCCAAGATTTGAATTGTTGCGCGATGTGTTTCCTTTTAATGTGTTCAGTAATACTGTTACAGCGGTTCAGCGCACAATTGCTACAAATAACTATTACAAAACATCGGCTGCGTATGACCATCATGCCCGGTCGTCCCGGCCTACCGGCCTCAAGGAAGTGTATGTGCTTGTCATAGGTGAGACTTCAAGGGCCGATAACTGGCAGCTTGCAGGTTATGACCGTCAAACTAATCCGCGCCTTTCGAAAAGATCATCAGTTGTATTCTATGGCAACGTGCTCAGTCAGAGCAACACTACGCACAAAAGCGTGCCATTGATTATGTCGCCTTTATCGGTCGAGACATTCAATGATTCCATTTGTTATACAAAAGGCATCCTGTCGGCATTTAATCAAGCGGGATATAACACAGCATTCATATCCAATCAGTCGCGCAACCACTCTTTCATTGATTTCTTTGCCCGTGAGGCTCAGGTCATGGAGTTCCTAAATGATGACGGCATGCATCATTATGACATGGAGTTGTTACCACGGCTTAAGGATTTTATAAAGAATTCTTCAGGTGCAAAATTATTTGTGGTATTGCATACTTATGGTTCACACTTTAATTACACCGACCGTTATACTCCGGATTTTGAAGTCTTTATGCCCGATAACAAGACATCGGCTAACCGTGATAACCGCCCGCAGTTGATTAATTCATATGATAATACCATAAGGTATACAGATGCGGTGCTTGATTCAGTAATATCTACTCTAGAGTCTCTTGAATGTCCGGCTGCATTGGTATATCTGAGTGATCATGGAGAAGATATATTCGATGATAACCGTAACCGCTTCTTGCATGCATCTCCGGTGCCGACTTATTATCAGATTCATGTCCCGATGATTCTTTGGACCTCTCGTGAATTCGACGCCTTGTATTCTGATAAATCAGATCTGGCACGCAAGCACGCCCGATTTAATGTGGCATCGAATGATGTCGCATATCATACATTGCTTGATCTTGCCGGTGTAAAGACCTCCGATGTTGATTATTCCAAGTCGTTGGTCAATGCGTCTTATCGTGATCTGCCCCGTCGTTATCTGAATGATTATAACGAAGGGGTGGCTCTTGAAGCTGCCGGTCTTAGAACTTATGATTATGATCAGCTTCACAAAAAAGGAATTTCAGCGAAGTGATTGTATTGTTGAAGTTTCCCAAAACAGTTTGTTAATATTCATGTATTTAGTGATTTATGATTTTTAAACTATAGAAAAGTTTTCCAAAATAAAAATTTACAATAGAATTATTTGCTGATTTACGGATTAATTAGTAGCTTTGCACCATTAATAATTGATACAACTAATCCGAATCATGATACAGACAGTAGTCAAGCGCGATGGTCGCATAGTCGGCTATAACGAAGAGAAGATAAAGGCTGCCATACGCAAAGCCATGCTCGCCACTGAATTGGGCGAGGACGAGTCGCTGATAAACAAAATATCTTGTCGAATTGGATCGCAAGGGCAGGAGCGAATGACTGTGGAGCAGATACAGGATATGGTCGAGATCGAGCTCATGAAGAGTCCTCGGAAAGAGGTGGCCAAGCGCTATATCGCTTATCGGGACCAACGCAGCATAGCCCGTAAGGCAAAAACCCGCGACATGTTTCATGAAATCATCGAGGCCAAGAACAATGACATCACGCGAGAGAATGCAAATATGAATACTGATTCTCCGGCAGGCATGATGATGAAATTCGCTTCAGAGACTACAAAGCCATTTGTTGATGATTACCTTCTTAGCGAAGAAGCCCGTGATGCAGTCCGTAACGGATATCTTCATATTCATGACAAGGACTATTATCCCACAAAAAGCCTTACATGTGTGCAGCATCCCCTTGACCGCATCCTTCAGCACGGATTCATTGCCGGCCATGGCGAGTCACGTCCTGCAAAGCGAATCGAGACCGCCAGTGTGATTGCCTGCATTTCCCTTGAGACTGCCCAGAACGAGATGCACGGTGGCCAGGCAATCCCGGCGTTTGATTTTTACCTCGCGCCTTTTGTAAGGGCATCCTTTAAGGAAGAGGTGAAGAACCTCGAGAACCTCTATGGTGAGGACTTCTCCGATCTCTATGATGTGGATATTAAAGATTATGAAAAACATGACCTCGAAGGGCTGACCGGTCGTGACCGTGTGCTTACACACGCAATCAACCGCACCGTGAGCCGAGTTCATCAGGCTATGGAAGCCTTTATCCACAACATGAATACGATACATTCCCGCGGTGGAAATCAGGTAGTATTCAGCTCTATAAATTACGGTACTGATACATCTGCCGAGGGACGCTGCATAATTCGTGAACTATTGAAATCAACATATGAGGGCGTGGGTAATGGAGCTACTGCTATATTCCCCATTCAGATATGGAAAAAGAAACGAGGTGTGAGCTATCTTCCGGGCGATCCTAATTATGATCTATATAAACTTGCCTGCAAAGTGACTGCCCGGCGCTTCTTCCCAAATTTTGTTAATCTTGACGCCTCATTCAATCAACATGAGAAATGGCGCCCCGATGATCCTCATCGCTATCAATATGAAATAGCCACGATGGGTTGCCGCACACGTGTCTTCGAAGACCGCTTTGGTGAGAAAACCTCGATCGGGCGTGGTAACCTCAGCTTTACAACCATTAATATAGTGCGTATCGCTATCGAGTGTATGAATATTCAGGATACCGAGGAGCGTGTGGCAAAATTCTTTAAAGAGCTTGACCGCGTGCTTGAAATTGCTGCGCGGCAGCTATGTGACCGCTTCGACTTTCAGAAGACGGCCCTTGTAAAGCAGTTCCCTCTAGTGATGTCGAAACTTTGGAACGGTTCTGAAAAACTGAAATCTACTGATACTATTGAACCTGTTATAAACCATGGCACTCTTGGTATCGGATTCATTGGACTGGCCGAGTGTCTTGTGGCTCTGACCGGAAAACACCACGGCGAAAGTGACGATGCTCAGAAACTTGGTCTCCGCATAGTCTCCCATATGCGTTCGCGAGCCAATGAGTTTTCTGAAAGATACAACCATAACTTCTCAATTCTTGCCACACCTGCCGAAGGGCTTTCGGGTAAATTTACTGCCAAGGATCGTAAATCATTCGGTATTATACCCGGAATTACCGACAAGATCTATTACACTAACTCTAATCACGTGCCTGTATATTACCATTGCTCACCTCGTCACAAGGCTGAGATTGAGGCTCCATATCACGAACTTACCCGTGGTGGTCATATATTTTATGTTGAAATTGATGGCGATGCTACGCATAACCCCGAAGCTATTGCTGACATCGTAGATCTGATGGACCGCTATAACATCGGATATTGCTCGGTAAACCATAACCGGAACCGCTGCATGGATTGCGGTTATGAAGACGCGGCAAAGGAGCTCTCGGAGTGCCCCTGCTGTCATTCACATAATATAGACCGTCTGCAACGCATCACAGGTTATCTGGTTGGCACAACTGACCGTTGGAATAATGCCAAGTTGGCCGAACTGAATGACCGGATTGTGCACGAATGAGTCCCCTGAGAGTCATCGATATTGTCGAGGGTACAGCTGTTGATGGCCCCGGATTGCGCACCTCAGTATATTTTGCGGGGTGTGATCATCACTGTCAGGGGTGCCACAACCCCCATACATGGGATTTCACTGCCGGGCATGATATGACGGTAGAGGAATTGATTGAAATAATTGCCGATGCCGGTTTCAATGTTACTTTTACAGGTGGTGATCCCGCATATCAATCACGTGCGCTTATCCCACTTGCACGAGAGATAAAGCGCATGGGATATTCAATCTGGATGTACACCGGGTTCCGCCTGGAAGAACTGTATGACGTACCCGGCGCCATTGAACTGCTTGAATATATTGACTGTCTTGTGGATGGACCGTTCATTATCGGACAGCGCGATACTTCATTGAGGTTCCGTGGTTCGGCCAATCAGCGCATTATTGATCGCAACGCTTTTTTTGAACATAAAAATTCAGTGGATTAGGCCTTGAAGTCGAAAAAAATTACTAACTTTGCGGTGCTAAACGTTTTATAGCTACAACATATAAATTATTATATTCCAAAATGGTAAGTTACAAAGAATTAGGTCTTGTCAACACACGCGACATGTTCGCCAAGGCCATCAAGGGCGGTTACGCTATCCCGGCTTTCAACTTCAACAACATGGAGCAGCTTCAGGCAATTATCAAAGCTGCTTCTGAAGAAAAATCTCCCGTAATCCTTCAGGTTTCTAAGGGCGCCCGCAATTACGCCAACGCAACCCTCCTTCGCTACATGGCTCAGGGTGCTGTTGAATATGCAAAAGAACTCGGTTGGGAAAAACCCCAGATCGTTCTCCATCTTGATCATGGTGACTCTTTCGAACTCTGCAAAAGCTGCATTGACTCGGGTTTCTCTTCTGTAATGATTGACGGTTCACACCTCCCCTACGAGGAAAACGTTGCCCTCACAAAGCAGGTTGTTGACTATGCTCACCAGTTCGATGTGACTGTAGAAGGTGAACTTGGTGTACTCGCCGGTGTTGAAGATGAAGTTTCTTCTGACCACCACACATACACCGATCCCGAAGAAGTAATTGACTTTGCCACCCGCACAGGCTGCGATTCGCTCGCAATCTCTATCGGTACATCACACGGCGCTTACAAATTCACTCCTGCCCAGTGCACCCGTAATGAAGAAGGTAAGCTCGTTCCTCCCCCACTCGCTTTCGACGTGCTTGACGCTGTGATGGAAAAACTTCCCGGTTTCCCCATTGTTCTTCACGGCTCTTCATCTGTGCCTCAGGAAGAAGTTGACACAATCAACATGTTTGGTGGTAAACTTCCCGACGCTATCGGTATCCCCGAAGAACAGCTCCGCAAAGCCGCAAAGAGCGCTGTTTGCAAAATCAATATTGATTCCGACAGCCGTCTTGCCATGACTGCCGCTGTGCGTCGTGTATTCGCTGAGAAACCTGCAGAATTTGATCCCCGTAAATATCTTGGCCCCGCCCGCGACAATATGGAAAAACTCTACCGTCACAAAATCGTAAACGTGCTCGGTAGCGCAGGTAAGGCAGAATGATACATATTCTCATCATATAATCAGAAAAGCCGGGTCTTAGACCCGGCTTTTCTGATTATATTCTAATTTATTAGCGGAACTACTAAGTTTTTCAGAAACTTATCTCCCTCTTTGGGAAAAAATCATTAATTTTGCCATAAATTTTTGACTGATCGAAAAATATGAAAAAACTGACGTTCTTCAACAACCGTCACACAGTGAGGCAATACTCATCTCGCCAAATTAGCGACAAAGATCTCCTTGAGATGCTTCAAGCTGCATCGCATGCCCCTAATACCGGAAATATGCAGTGGTATAGTGTTGTGGTGACACGTGATGCGGAAAAGAAAAAAGCTCTTTCGCCTGCTCATTTCAATCAGCCGTCAGTTATGCAAGCTGCCGCGGTACTGACCTTCTGCGTCGATCTCAACAGATTTGAGAAGTGGTGCCGCATCAGTAACGCGGTACCTGGATTCAATAACAACCAGTCATTCCTTGCAGCCGTGATGGATACCACTATCTTCGCCCAGCAATTTTGCACTATTGCTGAGTTGAATGATTTAGGCACTTGCTACCTCGGGACAACCGCATATAATGCATCTGACATTGCATCAGTTCTCGAACTTCCTGATCGTGTCGTGCCTGTTATTTCTGTTACTGTAGGGTATCCATTGATCGAAGGTGCTGCATCTGACCGTCTTCCCGTTGAGAGCTTTGTCCATTTTGAGAAGTACAACGATGCAGATGATGACGAAATCAGAGAGGCCTACAAGGTGTTCGACGAAGGGCCTGATGCAAGTAAATTTATTTGTGAGAATCAGAAGCAGACCCTTGCACAGGTATTTACCGATGTGAGGTATCCTCATGAATCATCAGAATATTTCTCGAAAAAATATTATGAATTTGTAACGTCACGAGGGTTCAACTCGGCGCGTGAATGAAAAACCTACCTGTCTGTAAGATCTCATTATGGCTTATAATAGTGATGTCGCTCATAAATTGGGCGATATTCACTTTCACGCCGTTTTCAGGTGACGATTGGGTATATAAAGGTGCTTTTGAGGGCCCATGTACATATGCCTCCTCATGGATGTCTTTTCCTCGATGGGTCATCGGGCATTGGCTGTATACCAATGGCAGAATCTTTAATTTGATACTACCTGTTTTACTCGCTTTGCCGAAATGGCTTGTCGGAGCCATATGTGCGGCAATGCTCTTGCTTATGTATCGGGCAATTCTGCTTATTGTACCTGATGTAGCCAAGACCGGTCTTACTTCGGTTCTGTTGATAACTTGCATTGTTCTGGGCCTGCCGTGGTGGGACTCGATGACTGTTTTCGCCTGTGAGGTAAATTATGTTTGGGCTGCAGCCATGGTATTGATGGCATTTTATTTTATCGCGTTTCATTCACCCACAAGTCCCCTGCATAGTGCGATAGTGACAGTTGTCTGTTTTTTGGGCGGTGCCGCACATGAGGCGGCATCTATGCCGCTTTGTGTTGGACTGGCGGCGTTTTTTGCACTTAATCGCAAAGAATTAGCGGTTATATACCGTCGGTATTTTGTTGCCTTTGCCTTGGGTACAGCCTTCGTAACATTATGTCCCGGCATTATCTTTCGTGCTGTGACCAGGGTGGAGCCTGACGATCCATTGATTCCGCTTGCATTAAAGACAGTCCCGGCTGTTCTGATCATGATTGCCATATTCCTGGCGCTTGCATGCAAGCGCCGTGGGCGGCGTTATCTTGTCACTTTATTACATAGGCCTGTGGTAGCGTTAGCTATTGCTGCAGTAATTTCCGGCGCGATATCTCTGGCGTCGGGGATTGTAGGGCGCAGCGGGTGGTTCGCAGAA
This sequence comes from Odoribacter sp., assembly GCA_023663145.1. Lineage (GTDB taxonomy): Bacteria > Bacteroidota > Bacteroidia > Bacteroidales > Muribaculaceae > CAG-873. The sequence goes on along the minus strand of JAMPHZ010000008.1, from coordinate 69,848 downwards.
CTGTTTGCCATTTCTGTGATTTTCACTATGATAGCCGATATATGGCATCCGCGTGGCATTATTGCCAGAGTGCTGGCGTATGCACTTGCTCTTGTGGTACTTGCGCAAACAGCGTTAGTAGCGGCCTGGCAGTATTGGCTTGGCCGTGAGGCTGATATGTTGGAATCACTCTACGCCCACTCAGACGGAACTTTGGTATTCATGGACTATACATCTGACAATAATGTCCCTTTAGCCTTGTTGGGGCGCTTCAAAGGAGTTCCCGATGCCGACGACGTGTATCTACTACGTTGCTTTGCAGACTATCACCATCCCTCATCACCATTGCCCGTAATATTGCCGCGTGACGCAGCCGGTCTTGATTTTGACTTAATAGATAAGGCAGTTCTTTCAGACGGATCCGAAATAACATCAACCTTACCAGCTGGAGTGAGCCTGCATTCTACCGAACGTGAGAACATCGGATTTTATACATTCATGCGTGATGGCAATCAATGGGTCGCCCGAGAGTTTGAAGCAGATGGGCGCATATTGTTTCATCTGTCACCCCGTATTATCGATCCCGGTGACAGATAGCCTCCCTATGATGGATTATTTTTCATAGGCCGGTTATAATCGGCTGATTATTACTTGTGCATAATATAATTATTCCTTACATTTGCACAATAAAATTTCGCAAATGAAAAAGTATATATTATTTATACTGCTGATGCTTCCTATAAGCCTCTCGGCAACAACTATGCCAGAAGAAAAGATCCCAGCAATCAGGGAAAAACTTATGTCTGATTTGGCAGCCGCAGATTCGGCCACTGACAGTATTCTGATATACAGCAATCTTTTTGATATAGCCCAGTCACGCGACATCAGGGAATCTGATTCGTTGGCTAATATAATTTACAATATATCGTTGCGCATAGGTAATAAAAGGCAGGCGCTTGAGATGTTGCGCCACATGGCAACCAATAATCTCAAGGATATTAATCTGCTTAAAACACTGCGTGAAAGAGCCAAGGTAATCGAGGATTCAGATTCAACTCTACTTAAGGAAACATCTACTTATATAAGGATAACCATAAACGCTTACTATAATAATAACGAGAGTGAGTCGGTACGCAGCAAGCGATTTGAAGACGGATTCGCTTTTTGGACAAATAATCCGCCTACTGATATATATGAGCAGATAGTGATGCTAAATTCTATCTGTCTCACTCTTTCACAGAATGTAACCGGGGATTTGCTTGCCAAGTATACTGACGAGCTTGAGTCTCTGATAGCGCAGCTTCCGCCCGAGCAATATTCTTTGCGTAATTACTTCTATGTTCATGCCGCAATAAATTACTATAAATCAGGATTTGATAAGAAAGGGCGGATTGCCGATGAACGCACTTTAGCCATTCTTGACTCTCTTGAAGTCTATTATGAAGGCCGGCAGCGCCCCTACAGGCAATATGACCGTCACCGTTTTATTATTTACCTGAGGGGATTGGAACATTTTGACAATCTTAGGCCGGATGAGGTCGAAGAATTCTATGCTCAGGCTAAAAAGTACCAGGAATTGAGTCCGCGCGCCCGTCGTTCGCGAGAGCATGCCTTGCGCCTCGAATTATACTACACCATGGCCCATAAAGATTATGTAAAGGCAAAAGATTATGTCAAAGAGCTTATAAAACTCCCGTTGTCACGTTCCACGAAAGAAACTGTCTATAATTTCGCTATTATATGTGCCCGTGCTCTAAATGACAATGATTTGCTGCTGCATGCCCTTGAAGAGCAAAACAAATTGCTTGAGGAGAATTTTAATGTGGCAATAAATAATAAAGTGCGTGAGCTGCAAGTGATGTATGACGTGAATAACCTGCGCGACAATTTAACAACACTGGAGCAGACAAGTAAAGCGTCAGATGACAAGAAAAAGAATCTTATCATATTCCTTGTAGCCCTCGTTGCTGTGATCCTGTTTATTGCAGTGATGCTGATCATAAGGATGTACCATAGACGTACCAAAATGGCGCATTCGCTTGCCGAAGCCAACGCCGCGTTATCTGCCGAGAGCCAACGCCTGATGCTTACGCAAGGCAAACTCACACGTGCGAGAGATGAAGCTCGCCAGGCCAATCAGCTCAAGAGTGATTTCTTAAGTAATATCAGTCATGAGTTGTCAGAGCCGCTTAATGCAATTGTTGAATATTCACGTCTTATTGTAGATTGTACAGAAGGTTCCGGTAAGGCTTATCTTGCTGAATATTCTGATATGGTCTCAAGCAATACTCAGTTCCTGCAAGCTATCTTTAATGACTTGTTCCATCTATCTGAGGACGATACAGACCAATACATGATAATGCGTCGCGAACTCGTTGACATAAAGAACACCCTCCGCATTGCGATAGAAACTGTGAAACCTGGTGTGAATGAAGGTGTGGATCTTTATATAAAACCCGATAGCTCTGATGTGAGCACGTTGGTGGATCCAACTCGCCTTATGCAGGTTATCCTTAATCTATTGCGCAATGCTGTAACTTTCACTGAAACAGGAATGATAGTGCTTGATTGTGGAATTACTAAGAATAATAAGGTGTTCATATCAGTCACCGATACCGGCCCGGGTGTAGATACTGAGATTATAAGCTCGGTATTCGAGCGTGGCGTGGTTGGGAAGAACTGCACCGGCGGCAAAGGTCTGGGATTGCCTATCGCACGTATGCTCGCTCACCTTATGGGCGGTGAGTTGATACTTGACACAAGCTATACTGGAGGTGCTCGGTTTGTACTGACGATTCCATATGCTGTGACAGAATGATCAGAAGGTGACCACTACTGCAATGCGTACTCCGCTGCGGTCTACTTTATATGGCATGTTACGGTAATTAAGACGCCACACATAGTCCACTCTCAGCACCTTGAAAATATTTTCAAGTCCAACTGAAGCTTCCATGTAAGGCCCGTGACTTAATTTTTCCTGTCCTGTGCCAGCAGGGAATTGCAGCAGTTCAGCATGCTTGTCGGGATTGTTACGGTCACTCAGATGGCCCCAGAAACTTCTGAAAGCAAATACCTCGCGCAGCTTCAGTTTCTTCAGAAGTGGTATGTAATTGAAAATACAGCCATTTGCACGGTATGTGAGATCCAGTGTGACATAACTGTCGCTTATAAACTCCATCGGGTTCAGCAGTTCGAAAGAACGTGGCTGAATGATATACGACAGATTGGTGTTTGGAATTAACAGATTGAGGAAAGATGTCGCTCCCCATACATGAGCCCCCGTGAGATACGAGTCAAGGAATCCGAACGCCGAGAACCACCAACGTTTGGCAAAGTCAAGCTCAGTTACATTCACTCCATATCTCGCACCCCATAGTTTACGTGGAGCGTAGGTGTGACTCAAAGTTATGGCCGGAGCGTCAAGGTTTACGGGCAACCTGTATGTACGTGTTTGGAAAAACTTTTCTCCAGGTGCGTACCGTAACGTTACCTTGACGCTGTTTTCATCAATATGTCCAATGTGATTGCCATATCCGTCGAAGAACTGTAATGTCGGCGATGGGGTGACGCGTGTATTGGCGACCTCTAAGGCAAAACTAAGGTTATAACTGTTCTCCACTATGAACTGTAGGCTATTGTGCCGCCGATATACAGCCCGGTTATCGCTCATGCGTCTTAGGGATAGTACGATATTATCTCCGGTTGTGAAATTGAACCGTTGGCCGGGACGCTCAAGATCGTAACTTGAGTTGATACGCAATGCTTTTACCGGAAATTCGCGCGAATGATACTTTTTGTCTACGAATGAATATTCAAGTTCAAAACCATATTTCCACCTGTGGTCCTTGAAGCCGTATGCGCCATAGAACCGGCTGAACCAACGGGGTGATAGGTTGGCGGTCGTCATGCCCCCCAAGCGAATGCGTGTGCCTTCAACGCTGTTGAAGCTGAGCATCGCGTTCACAGGCCCTATGTCAAACTTGCTGGGTGAGTCCGTTGAGATGTAACCTGAGAATATGATACGAAATAGTTTTTCACCCCAATAATACAGCGGGACCTTGCGTAGCGATGACATGAATTGATTAAGTCTTTTCTCTCCCGGTTTTATGGCTGTCAGTCGTGCAGTGTTCCAATATGCACTGTCACGTCTTTCAGCTTCCGGAAGTATAATTGCAGTATTACCTCCCCCCACAAGGCTATCCGGTACGGTATCAAAATTATGCCGGGTGAATGCCGTGCTGCGGCTGAGGTACATACCGCGTTCTGATCCTGCCAGGCTTAACTCCGCGGTAAGATCATCACGCATCTTGAGTCTGGACCCGTCTGACGCGCGTGCATAATCCTGGTTTATATAAAGGTTATCTATGAAATTAAGATTAATTTCGCGTGGGATATGCATCTCCACACGCTTTATGAAATATGTGCTGTCTCCTTCCGGTATATAAATATGCCCCATGAATCCGAATGTGGCATGATTGTGAGGATAGAAAGAGAGCATTATGCAACGTTCCCCCCCGACTTCTACTGTGTCGGTGAGATAAAACTTGTAAAAATCAGGCGCGATGCCTGAAAGCGGACTCACAAAACGATTTTGGAACAGAGTTATATCATTCTGATACAAATCTATTTCACGGACCACATCCTCAAGAAAGATACGCATTGCCTCTGGATCAACCAAATCATCAATACCTGCCGACCGCATAGCCGAGATAACCTCACGGGTCGACTCGGGCGAACGCCTGTAGTGGTGGGTCGATAACTTTTCTTTTACAAGGAGGCTGAGGTAGGGCTTGTCTGATATTTCAGATGTGTCGATATGGGACGCAATATCAGGAATTCGCCGTGACAAGGCTGAATAATCACCGGCGTTTACGTTATTCAACCCGAGCACCAGGCGCTCGTATTTATCATAACTGTAATACGCATTTCGGCGCGGGTCGGTCAGTGGTGCATAATTCTTAAGCCTGTTAAGGAACTCCACTGCCGGATTGTTCTTTTTACTATATTTCTCGCGTCGGGTCACTACAAGTTCGGCGAGTTCGGTTGACTCTGGAACCATATATGCGACATATGTGTTGAAAGAGTTGCGTTGCAGAGGAAGCGTCTTCTTCTGATATCCCATACAGATGACTTGCAATGTCCTCGCATCATCAGGTACAGCCACCTCAAAGATGCCTTTCGAGTCGGCCACTGCCCCACCCGCCCCTGGAACCACAACAGAGGCATAAGGCAACGGATCCATCGTTATGGAGTCGCGTACTATACCACGCACAAGGTAACTGTCAGCTCCGTGCAAGATTAAAGTTGCGGCAATTATGGAAATCGCGACAATCATACCACGCATTTGACGCATGTTTAGTATCTTTGCAGTATTATTCAATTTGTATTTGAAATGGGAAAGGAAATAGAACGCAAATTTCTTGTAAACGGTGACAGCTACCTGAAACAGGCAACCGATGTGATATGCATACGCCAGGGCTATCTTTTCAACACCGAGCGTGGAGTCGTAAGGATACGTATATCGGGATCTAAAGGATTTATTACGGTAAAAACTCCCGATCAGGGAGGTGTGCGGGGAGAGTGGGAATATGAGATACCTGTTTCTGATGCTCTTGAGCTGCTTGAACATTGCCAAGGACATGTGATAGTTAAGCAACGCTATATTGTGCCAATGACCGACGGTCTTAAATGGGAGGTCGACGTTTTTGAAGAAGACCTTGTGCCGCTAAAGTTAGCAGAGATTGAACTCCCCTGCCCTGACGCCCCGTTTCAGAAGCCGGATTTTGTGGGCCGTGAAGTTACTCACGACCCACGGTATTTCAATTCGGCTCTCGCAGCTCAAGTCTGACAACATTCTCCACATGGTGGGTATGGGGAAACATATCCACAGGCTGCACTGCGGTCACTCTATATTTTGCATCAAGCAGTGCTATATCGCGTGCCTGTGTGGCAGGATTGCAACTTACATAGACAATGCGGGCGGGTGCGGCATCAAGAATCACATTCACAACATCGCCGTGCATTCCGGCTCGCGGTGGATCCACGATCATCACGTCGGGTCGCCCGTGTCGGGCTATGAACTCAGCTGAAAGAATGTCTTTCATGTCGCCGGCATAGAACTCTGTGTTGCCAAGGCCGTTTACTGATGAGTTGATGCGCGCGTCATCTATTGCCTCAGGTACATATTCTATACCTATCACATGTGATGCCTTGCGAGCCACAAAATTCGCTATAGTGCCGGTGCCTGTGTAAAGGTCATATACAAGTTCGTTGCCGCTAAGGTCTGCAAACTCACGTGCCACCTTGTAAAGCCTATGGGCCTGGCGGGAATTGGTCTGGTAAAATGACTTGGGGCCTATTCTGAACCGTAACCCTTCCATTTCTTCTTCTATATATGGCTTGCCTGAGTGTACATGTATATCAAGATCGCCTATGGTATCATTGGCCTTGAGATTTACAACGTACTGCAATGAAGTGATTTCAGGAAATTTTCCTGAAACTGCGTCAAGCAATTCCTTTATCTTATCGGCATCGTTATCTCCGAAACTCATCACAACCATAATCTCTCCGGTCGAAGCGATTCTTATCATAAGGGTACGCAGCAATCCGGAACCCTCGCGCAGGTCATAGAATGTCCAATTACGGTCAATTGCATATTGCTTTATGAAATGGCGCAGGCGATTACCCAAATCTTCCTGGAGATAACAGCGGTCAATATCAAGCACCTTGTCAAATGCGCCGGGAATGTGGAATCCTGCACCGTCACGGTTGTCAAATACCGCATCAGAAGCCATCTGTTCAGCAGTAAGCCATTTTTTATTGGAGAATGTATACTCCATTTTATTCCGGTATTCCCAGATTTCTTCTGATCCTAAGATCGGGGATATCTCAGGCAGCTCTACTTTAGCGATCCGCGACAAAGCATCGCTTACTTGCTGTTGCTTTGCTGCCAGTTGCGTTTTATAAGGGAGGTGTTGCCACCTGCATCCGCCACATATGGTGAAATGTGAGCAGCGCGGTTCTATACGATCCGGGCCTGGACTGATGATGCGCATTATGCGCCCTTCGGCATATGATTTCCTCTTTTTTGAAAGTTGTATATCCACAACATCGCCGGGAGCACCGAACGGCACAAATATCACTGCGTCACCTTCGTGGCGCGCGATAGCATTGCCCTCGGCTGCAAGTCCCGTTATTGTGACTCCTTCAAGCAGCGGATATGGTTTGCGCTTGCGTGACATTACAGAGCGATGAGTTTCTCGATGGTTTCGCGTAGTTTAGACTCGTTCTGTGAACCTGCAAGGCGCAGTTCTGTCTTTTGTCCGTTCTTGAAAAACAGGATGGTGGGCAGCGACATTATGCGATTCTCAGTTGAGAAATCGCTTTCTTCATCCACATTATATTTGCCTATGACAACACGCCCTTCATATTCGGCGGCAAGGCGGTCAATCACAGGAGCCATGCTCATGCAAGGGCCACACCATGTTGCCCAAAAGTCTATTACTACCGGTTGGCCGGTTGCTATAATCTCTTTGACGTTTTCGTCAGTAAATGTAAATGCCATTTTATGAGTTATTTAGTACGTTCAATTTTAAAATTAATCTCTTTCTCTCTGAGCCTGCGCAGACGGTTGCGGTTGACCTTTATATTGCGGCTTGCCTGCAGGTGCACAGACCGGTCAATTTCAGGATCATAGACATTGACTGTCAGAGGCAACTCGAGAGTTTCGTCATTGGACTTGCCTTCACCGGCAGGCTCTGTCAGATCCATAAGTAGTTCCTCATTACAGTCGTCGACTGTAACCGATACGGTTATTCCGCGGCACATTTTGCCTTTGTATTCGTCGATCAGTCCGACACCGGTAATGTTGAATCTGACTTGGCCTGAATAGTTGGCCCGATATACCCCATTTATGATAACAGCCTGACCTTCGCCGAGCATCAGCCCGAACTTTCTGATGCTTTCATCAAAAAGAACGAATTCACTTGATCCGCTGAAATCCTCAACCTTAACTTTAAGCATGGGCTTGCCCTGACGGGTTGTAAGTTCGGTGCGTTCTGTTACCATGCCTCCGAATGTCACTTCCATTCCGTCACCGCCCTCTATGTTTTCACGCTCGCTCAACGGACAAGTAACGCCATATGTGAGCTCGAGATAATACGGATCAAGAGGATGTGCCGACAAATACATGCCTATGAGGTCGCGTTCTTTGTCAAGGCGAACAATTTGTCGCCAAGGCAGTGCCGAAGGTATCGGTGGCCGGGCATCATTGTTCAATTGCTCGTCGTCGAAGTCAAAAAGGGTAGCCTGCTGTTGGCGCTGGGCATTCTGATGAAGTGCTCCGTACCGTAACAACATTTCAGGCACGCTCTCGCCGGGGCGCCCTGTGTCATCGTTTACAAGATCTTCTCGCTTCAGCCCTTCGAAACAGTCGAATGCACCTGCGAGCGCGAGATTTTCGAACACGCGCCGGTTGATCGCCGTCGACGGAACCCGTTCAACAAAGTCATATATATCCTTGAACGGCTCGTCACCGCGAGCCTTGACAATTTCCTCTACTACGCTGTCTCCTATCCCACTGATGGCTGAAAGTCCGAAACGCACGTCGCCATGGGGCGTGACACCGAAGTCGCGTACCGATTCATTTACGTCGGGTCCCTTCACTGTGATACCGATCGCCCGGCATTCATCCATAAAGCCCGTCAGTTTCGCGATATCAGTACGGTTGTGGGTAAGTACCGCAGCCATATATTCGGCCGGATAATGGGCTTTGAGATAGCCGGTCTGGTAGGCTACCCACGAGTAACATGTGGCATGGCTCTTGTTGAATGCGTATGATGCGAACTTCTTCCAGTCATTCCATATTTTTTGAAGAACTTTTACGTCATGACCGTTTTCCTGTCCACCCTTGTAGAACAGTTCCTCAAGAGCATTCATCTTATCGATGAGTTTTTTACCCATCGCCTTGCGCAGGGTGTCGCTTTGACCTCTGGTAAAGTTGGCGAGAAGTCGTGACAGAAGCATCACCTGTTCCTGATACACCGTCACGCCATATGTGTCTTTTAGGTATCTCTCCATGATGGGGATATCGTACACAATGGGCGATTGTCCGTGCTTTCGGGCAATAAAATCGGGTATATAGTCCATTGGCCCGGGACGGTAAAGGGCATTCATCGCGATTAGATCCTCAAATTTGCTTGGCTGAAGCTCCTTGAGGTATTTCTGCATGCCTGCCGACTCGAATTGGAATGTGCCTATCGTGCGCCCTTGCGAATAAAGTTCATATGTTTTCTTGTCATCGACGCTGATATTGTCGATATCTACCCATATGCCGCGGTGGCGTTTGATATTTTCCTGAGCAGTCTTGATAATAGACAGGGTCTTGAGACCTAAAAAGTCCATTTTAATCAATCCCGTCTCTTCAATCACACTACCCTCATACTGTGTGACAAGCAGCTTGCCCTCTTCCTTGTCTTCTGCTGTCGATACCGGTACCCAATCACTTACCGGGTCACGGCATATTATCACACCGCATGCATGTACACCGGTGTTACGCACATTCCCCTCGAGCTGTCGTGCATATTTCAACGTTGAGCGTACCGTGGGGTTAGGGCCCTCAAGCTCTGCCTTGAAAGCGTCAAGGTATTGATAGCAGTTGGATAGCGTTGGTTTAAGTTCCTTGCCGTCTTTCATCGGCATATGCGCCGGTATAAGTTTGGCAAGGCGGTTCGATTCCGGAATCGGTAGAGACTCCACACGTGCTACATCCTTGATGGCTGATTTGGCTGCCATAGTGCCATACGTGATGATATGGGCGACGTTCGGCTCACCATATTTCTCAGTCACATATTTGAGAACCTTGGCGCGGCCGTCATCATCAAAGTCAACGTCAATATCCGGCAGTGATATACGATCAGGATTGAGGAAGCGTTCGAACAGCAGGTCATAGGCCAGCGGGTCAATCTGTGTGATACCGAGACAATATGCAACTACCGATCCGGCTGCGGAGCCACGCCCCGGGCCGATGCTTACTCCTAATTCCTCGCGACCCGCACGTATGAAGTCCTGCACTATCAGGAAGTAACCGGGGAAACCCATTGTCTTCATGATGTGAAGCTCAAAATCAATTCGTTCTATCACATCATCGCTCAATTCAGCTCCGTAGCGGCGGTGTGCTCCCTCATATGCTATCTTACGCAGGTAGTCGGCCTCGAATTTTATGCGGTATAGTTTCTCGTAGCCGCCCAACTTGTCGATCTTAGCCTCCGCATCAGCCTGTGAGAGTACTACATTGCCGTGCTCGTCACGTGTGAATTCGTCAAACAGCTCCTGTTCTGTTATACGGCTGCGGTATTCAGCTTCAGTACCGAAGTCCTCCGGTATGGCGAAGTTCGGCATGATAGGCTCATGGTCAATTGAGTATATCTCTACTTTTTTTATTATGTCAAGGGTGTTGCTGATAACCTCAGGCATGTCGCTGAAGAGTGTCTCCATTTCGGTTGTTGATTTGAACCACTCTTGCTTGGTGTAGCGCATACGGTTTTCGTCATTCAGGTCCTTTTTGGTGGAGATACATATCAGGTGGTCATGAGCTTCGGCATCTTCCTCATTGACAAAGTGTGAGTCATTGGTCGCGATGAGCTTGATGTTATGGCGTCGTGCAAGTTCAATTATTGCCGGCTCAATTTCTTTCTGTCTTTCGTAAGTTTCGGTGTTGCCCCCTGGCTTGTTTGTCTTGTGTCGCTGAAGTTCAAGATAATAGTCATCACCCATGAGGTCTTTCCACCACTTTACAGCCCTGTCAGCCCCTTCAAGGTCGCCGTTCATCAACAGCTGCGGGATCTCACCACCAAGGCATGCCGATGATATTATCAGCCCCTCTTTATGGGCGGCGATTGAAGCCTTGTCAGTGCGGGGGTGATGGTAGAATCCTTTGGTCCAGGATTCTGAAACTATTTTTATAAGGTTCTTATAACCGGTTTTGTTCTTGGCAAGTACTACAAGATGGCGCCCGGTGTCGCGTTTGTCAGTGCGCTCCTCATTACTGGCATTGGCCACGTACATCTCGCAGCCTATGATAGGAATGAAAACCTTGGCGCGGGCAGCCTCTATGGCATTCCGCAGATCTATGACACCGAGTCCTTCTTCATCGGTGCCCCCTGCCTCTACAGCCTTGAGCCGCTTTGTTAGCGACTTGACTTCGCCGAGAGGACCCTTGTTTTTTTTGTTCACATAGTTCGTGAACTCTTTTATGCCATACATCACACCATGGTCAGTGATTGCTACGCCGGGCATCCCGTCGGACATCGCTTTATCAACAATCGCGCTGATAGCTGCCTGACCGTCAAGAAGCGAATACTGACTGTGAACGTGAAGATGCACAAATTTACTCATTGCAATAATCTGTTTCGGGATGGGTATGATGTTATTTGGATTCAAAGTTAAGCAAATTCCCGCAATAATCGGCTATGCCAAGCCTTAATTTTGTATAAATCCCGGTGACTATATTAAACAGTGCCGCACCGGAAAGCTTGTTTTCTCCGGTGCGGCCCATATTTTAATGAATAGGAATTCTATTACTTATTTTGTAAGGTAATTATCAAGCTGCGCGATGTCGAAGCTGTTGATGAATTCGGTATGACGGGCTATCTCAGCTGCTGCGAGATTCAAGTATACGTTCAGTGATGCGGTGAAGCTTTCGGTGCGGTTGGCATCAAGGAGCAACAGGTATGACATCACGATATTACCGGCCATTTCTACCAGACGGCGGGCCATGAAATCGGTGTATGCGGAATTTTCCACTTCTGTTACCTTTGCTATCGCAGCCTCATATTGTTCAACAAGGCGGGCTATGCGGTCTTTGGCAGGCTGAAGTTCAGGGCGCACTTCTTGGGCGGCGTATCCTTCCATCAGTTTGCGGTATGTACCGGTGGTGACGTGGCGTATCGCTGCCACTACCTGCAACTGAGTGGTACCTTCATAGATGGATGTGATACGTGCGTCACGGTATAGACGTTCGCAGGCATAATCCTTCATGAATCCTGAGCCGCCATGTACCTGAATGCAGTCATAAGCGTTCTGATTGCAATATTCGCTGCCTAAGCCTTTGGCCATGGGCGTGAGGGCATCGGCCATGCGGTTGTATTGTTTGCATTCCTGACGTTCTTCCGCAGTGAGTGTACGCTCGCGGGCTATATCTTCATAAACCTTATAGAGGTCAACATATCGGGCGCACTCATAGAGCAGTGAGCGGGATGCGTCGAGTTTGGCCTTCATAACTGCAATCATTTCAGCTACAGCCGGGAATTCAATGATGGCTTTTCCAAACTGACGGCGGTCTTTGGCATAGGCAAGAGCCTCGCGGTAGGCAAGTTCGCTCACACCAACGCTTTGGGCCGCGATACCCAGACGGGCGCCATTCATCAGGGCCATCACATACTTGATGAGACCCATGCGGCGAGAGCCGCAGAGTTCAGCAGGGGCGTTCTTGTATACGAGCTCGCATGTGGGCGATCCTTTTATACCCATCTTGTTCTCTATGCGACGCACGTTTACACCGCCGTTGCGCTTGTCATAGATAAACATTGAAAGGCCACGGCCATCTTTTGTGCCGTCTTCCGAGCGTGCGAGCACCAGATGTATGTCGCTGTCGCCGTTTGTGATGAAACGCTTTACACCGTTGAGCACCCATGTGCCGTCTTCTTTTTGGGTTGCCTTGAGCATTACCGACTGGAGATCAGATCCGGCGTCAGGCTCGGTGAGATCCATTGACATGGTCTCGCCGGCGCACACACGCGGAATGAATCGCTCGCGTTGGTCATCGTTACCGAATTCATAAAGAGTTTCTGCGCAATCTTGCAGACCCCACAGGTTCTCGAAACCGGTATCGGCACGCGACACAATGTCGGCTGCCATGATATACGGGGTGATAGGGAAGTTGAGGCCACCGAACCGGCGGGGCATAGCCATGCCCATGAGGCCGGCCTGGCGGCAGGCTTCAAGGTTCTTGACGGTGCCGTCGGCATATATTGCGCGACCGTCAGCACATGATGCTCCCTGATGGTCAACATCCTCAGCATTTTCAGCAATAAGGCCGCCGCAGAGATCTCCTACGATCTGTAATACTCGCTCGTAGTTATCCATGGCATCCTCAAAGTCGAGGGGTGCGTAGTCATATTTTTCAGCATCAGTGAAGTTGCGCTCTTTGAGCTCAACTATTTTGCGCATCATGGGATGGTTTAGATGATGGCGCAGGTCGGGATTATCTGTATAAAAGTTAGCCATGGCTTTTACTTTGAGTTCTTCTTGTAGTATTTAATTAGCTTGGGCACAACGTCTTCAATGTTGCCGGTGATTACGTAGTCGGCAATAGCGTTGATAGGAGCGTTGGGATCGTTGTTGATAGAGATGATGATAGAGCTTTCCTGCATGCCGGCGATGTGCTGTATCTGACCTGATATGCCACAGGCAATGTACAGTTTGGGGCGAACGGTCACACCGGTCTGGCCAATCTGACGTTCATGCTCAATGAAACCTGCATCAACAGCTGCGCGTGACGCTCCCACTTCTGCACCGAGAGTGTTCGCAAGATCAAAGAGGAGTTGGAAATTCTCTTTTGAGCCGACACCATAACCGCCGGCCACTATGATCGGTGAGTTTTTGATATTGACCTTTGACTTGGCGATCTGGCGGTCAATGATTTCTACTACAAAATCTTCATCCTTGACGTACTTGGCCGGATCAAGATTGATGACCTTGCCTGTGTGCTCGGGATTGAAGACTTCTTTTTTCATGACACCCTCGCGCACTGTAGCCATCTGAGGGCGACACTCGGGGTTGACGATGGTCGCTACAATATTGCCGCCGAATGCGGGGCGGATCTGATAAAGCAGGTCGCTGTAGCTTTTGCCGACTTTGTTGTCGGTGTGATCACCGATCTCAAGTGCGGTGCAGTCAGCTGTCAGACCTGAGTGAAGCGCTGATGAAACGCGCGGACCGAGGTCTCGGCCTATGCATGTCGCACCCATTAGTGCTATCTGAGGTTTGATCTCCTTGAAGAGATTGATGAGCACTGCGGCGTGAGGATTGGATGTATAGGGATAAAGACGCTTGTCGTCTACTTTGTAAACTGTGTCAGCGCCATATGGGAATATCTGTTTTTCAACGCCTTCCAGGTTATGACCGATTACCAGCGCTTCGAGAGATACGCCTAAACGGTCGGCCAGCTTGCGTCCTTTGGTAAGGAGTTCGAGAGATACGTCAGCCACACGGCCGTCCTCGATCTCACAGTAAACTATCAGGTTGTTCTGTTCTGCCATAGTTATATGTATATTTGTCGGCCCGAGGAATATCAGCCGATGGTGTGGTTGGTGATAAGTTCTTTGATGAGTTCTTCGATCTGGCCGTCGTTGTCGTCAAGGTGGCGGGCGTCTTTAGCTGTGAACACAACGTTTTCCACAGCCTTGACTTTTGTGGGAGATCCGGGAAAACCGATCTGCTGGGGATCTGCCTCAACGAAAGCTGCGCCCCACTCATTGAGTTGCAGATAAGGACGGGCGTCTACAAATGCCTGTTTTTCTTCGCTTAGTGCAGCCTTTTCACTCGGAGAAACCGCATATTTGTATTTCATCAGTCGCTTGGCATTGCGGGGACGGCAGTCAGGTGCAGAGCCGTTTACTGTAACTACACAGGGCAGAGGAGCTACAACAGTCTCAATACCGTGCTCAAGACGACGCTTTACGGTCACCTTGCCGTCGGAGAGTGATACTATTTCTTCGGCATAGGTTACCTGAGGTATACCAAGCTTCTCTGCGATCTGAGGACCAACCTGGGCGGTATCACCGTCAATGGCCTGGCGACCACCGAGGATGATGTCGAAGTTGCCTATTTTTTTTACGGCCTGAGCCAACGAGTATGATGTGGCGAGAGTATCGGCACCGCCGAGGGCGCGGTCCGTAAGAACGATGCCGCCGTCGGCACCGCGATACATAGCTTCACGTATCACTTCGGCAGCCTTGGGCAGACCCATTGTAAGCATGGTTACAGTAGAGCCTGGATTGGCGTCTTTGAGACGTAACGCCTGCTCAAGGGCATTCAAGTCTTCAGGGTTAAAGATTGCAGGTAGCGCGGCTCGGTTTATAGTGCCGTCGGCCTTCATAGCATCTTTGCCTACGTTGCGGGTATCGGGAACCTGCTTGGCAAGCACAATGATGTTTAAACTCATAATTATCAGATTATTAGTTGTAATTACTTTCTTCTGTAAATGTGTCGGGGATTAAAATCGCCCGTAATTGGCATTGCAAAGTTAATAATTTATTATTAAACACACAATTTTCACTATAATTAATTAACTCCGCTTACTCAAGCGTCATGTGATGTATAATGGAATCAGCCCGGTGGAAATGTTATCCGCCGGGCTGATTATGGTAATGCGTTTTCTACATCTTTAGTAGCGACGAACTGTTGTCGGTGTTGTTGAGTGTGCGTTTCGACGAACGGAATATAGAGCCGAAATCAGCTGAGTAACTTACCGAGAGTACAACCATGTTGCCGTTATTCTTGATATATCGTTCCTTGAAATATGGATTCACCGATGAGTAGCTCCATGACGGGTATTTCGTACCTTTATTGTCAAACATGTACATCCAGCTTGCCCCGAAAGTCCAATGCCCGTTTGGTTGGTATTCAATGCTAAAAGCATCACCATTCTCATCTTTACCCACATAATTCCCGTTCAGGTATTTGCCTGGAATTTTTCTCCAATACGACACTGTGTATGGTCCTTTGTTCCACCAGATAGATATACTTGCATCGAAAGCTGTAAGATGATGGCACCAGTTGTCCCCCATTGTTTCGTAGTGATCCAATCCGATGTTTAGATTAGCTCCAAACCCTGCTAAGTTATTTAACCTGAGGTTTAGGTTTGTCCCCGCATACCATGATTTCTGGGCATTAATTGATTGTGACAGGAATAGTTTATTCCCAAGGTAAAACATGTCATTCATTACAAAGTCACCGACATGACGATAGGTCATAAGCAGGGATGCACTGAACTTCTTATACTGATATGACGGCATTATTTGATACAGAAAGTTCTGTGATACTTTCAAATCGGGGTTGCCGTTTGAGATCAGGTATGGCGACAATTGTTGTGGAAAATCGGTCAGCGCCGACAGTAATGGTATGCTCGGTGTGTATTGGAACGCTGCTGCGAGATTCCATTTCTGTGAAATGTTCCACGATAGTTGCACAGTAGATATGTTTTTTATAAAATGCCGTTTGTTGAGGTCATTCTTAATCCAATATAATTTAGCGCCTGTTGCTGCTGAGAAATATACTTTCCCGACTTGTTGCCCAAGCCGTGCGTAAACATAATTGTTGTTTTCGGTCAGCACAGGCTCATAATCTGATGACAGGTAAGTGTTGGTACTGTGCGATATGGTGTTTTGATATCCGGCAGATAGTGACGTCTGGTCACTGAACTGATGAGTGTAGCTTATCTCACTGATGAGTGAGCGGCGCCGGCTGTCAACGTTCATGACATACTCTGATGTAGATCCATCGCTGAAAACATAATCATTATGCCTGCGATAATCGCTCGTACTTAATGTGCCGACTACTTGTACTTCCAATGTGTTCTTATCATTGAAATCCTTTTTAAAGAATAAATCAAGTGAAGGCGCTGAATCTTTGCCTGACCTATGGTTGAAATTTTCATATTCCCCGAGGTATGAATCAATGGTATGTGTTATTGAGCGACTCTTGTCAGAACCGGGAGTTATTCTGAATGTGGCGGAGAAAAGTGTAGTGGCGTCAGGGTTGTAATCGTACTTAAGGCTGAGATTGTGAAATTGGTAGTTGAAGGGGTTGCGGTAATGCTCCTCAAGATCAACACGAAAATCATCGCCGATATAACTTTCATTTTTGTTATCGAAAACGTCCTGATAATTTCGCCAGGATGGATTATATGACAGAGTAAATTGAGATGGCCCCTGATGATATGATGCACGGACGTTCCCATCCACGAAAGCTGTGTTTACGGCACTGCGCCCCCAAATGTAGACCAGCCCCCCATCATCACGCTTCTTGAGCGTGATATTAAGAAGACCATTGTTGCCTCTGTCAGCATATCTGGCGGGTGTCGTTCTTGAAAATTCGATCTTTGCGATGTCTTTAGGTTGTAGCGCGTTAAGATCATCAATTGTAGATGGAATACCGTTGATGAGAATTACCGGGGTTCCTCCATCAACATTCAACGACCGGTTTATCGGGTCAGCTTCCAACCCTGCGAGTGGTAACTTTTGAAATAGACTTATCGTAGTCGTGGAAGCCCTGACATCGGATGCGGCGGGAAAGATTACGGTACGGCCCTTTATATCTATCATTGAATTCGCGGTAACCTGTAGCTCTTCCAATGTCAAGCCTTCTGACAGGTAGACAGTACCGACGTCCACGCTCTTTTCTGACTCAATTACAATTTCAGTAGTGTTATATCCTGCCATGGCAATTTCAAGAGTCACATTTGATTTTACATTGGTTGTGATTTCAAATGCTCCGTTGATATCGGTAGTTACACCGGTGATGAATTGTGTGCCGGATAGTCGGCATGCGGCGCCTGCTGCAGCTGTTGAATCATTTTCATATCTGACATCACCTCGAATGGTTCTTGCAGACATAGTGGCTATGGACACGGTCATAGCTGTAATTAAGATTGTGAGACGAAACATCAATTCAGTCATTATTTATGAATATTTATCGGGGAACTGTAAGTTGTCATAAATCTGTCTTAAAGTTCCTGTACTATAGGACACAGCTGTAGGTGAAAAATTACAGAAATCAATGATTTGTGAACTTTTATTAATCATACCTGAGGCTTTGTTACGTACTTTTGGGCTCGGAGAATATTTATTTCAAGTACTTGGGGAATTATCATGTTGATCTTGGTTAAGATAACAATCAAAACAAAGACAGGTATAGGCATATTAAAGAAAAATCCCCTGCCTTGGTCTTGTGAACCTGGCAGGGGGAAGTGTTCATGCGTTGTACGCCAATTATTAGGTGCGGTAATTTAACGTTGGATTGACCGTTGCTTTTTCAGCAGTGGCACTCCACGTTTACTTCACCTTGTCGACGATGGCCTTGAATGCTTCAGGGTTATTCAGAGCCAGGTCGGCGAGAACCTTACGGTTGATTTCGATACCGGCCTTGTGGAGCAGACCCATGAGCTTTGAATAGCTGAGGTCGTGCTGACGGGCGGCGGCGTTGATGCGCTGTATCCAAAGAGCGCGGAAGTTACCTTTCTTATCCTTGCGGTCGCGGTAAGCATAGGTGAGACCTTTTTCCCAAGTGTTCTTGGCTACGGTCCATACATTACGGCGGCATCCGAAGTAGCCGCGGGTAAGTTTCAGAATTTTCTTACGGCGTGCACGTGAGGCAACGTGGTTTACTGATCTTGGCATTTTATTTTTCAGTTTTGAATGGCAGCGGTCCGTTGTCGGGCGCTTAGTGGCTGCTCACTCGGTTAATAAAAAGTGATTATAAACTCGCTAATTAATAAAAATCGTGAGTCGACATGCTTGTATGGCATTACCTGTCAAAGGCTTTTGCCGAAAGCTGCAGTCTTGATTACTTGAGGGCGAGAAGAGCTTTTACGTTGTTCTCGTCAACCTTGGCGATCAAGCCAAAGTGGTCGAGGTTACGCTTCTGTTTCTTAGTCTTCTTTGTCAAGATGTGGCTATGGTAAGCGTGTTTTCTTTTGATTTTTCCTGACCCGGTAAGAGCGAATCTTTTTTTGGCACCGGAATTAGTCTTAATCTTCGGCATTTTGTAATTTGTTAATTGGAGTTATATAATGCGTGTCAACGCGTGACACTGTTTCTTTATTTTTTCTTTGGTGATATCATGATAATCATGCGCTTG
Source organism: Odoribacter sp. (assembly GCA_023663145.1). Classification (GTDB taxonomy): domain Bacteria; phylum Bacteroidota; class Bacteroidia; order Bacteroidales; family Muribaculaceae; genus CAG-873. The sequence goes on along the minus strand of JAMPHZ010000008.1, from coordinate 50,951 downwards.
CCTTCAAGCAGAGGCATCTGCTCCACTTTGCCATATTCTTCAAGATCGTTGGCGAAGCGCAGAAGCAGGACTTCCCCCTGTTCCTTGAACAGAATGGAACGACCTTTGAAGAAAACGTAGGCCTTAACCTTGGCCCCTTCCTGTAGGAAGCCTATGGCGTGCTTCAGTTTGAAGTTGTAGTCATGATCATCTGTCTGAGGACCGAAGCGTATTTCCTTGACCACAACTTTTGATGCCTTGGCTTTGATCTCCTTGGCTTTTTTCTTCTGCTGATACAGATATTTTTGGTAATCAAGAACCTTGCACACCGGGGGATCTGCCTGAGCAGTGATTTCAACGAGATCGAGTTCAAGTTCTTCAGCAATGCGGCGTGCTTCCTGAATGGAGTAGATACCGGGGGTGACGTTATCGCCTACAAGGCGCACTTCGCGCGCACGTATGTGCTCATTGATGTTGTTGGGGTCTTTGGCGTTGCGGTCGGGCAGACGGCGGTCACGCTGCGGCTGCTGGGGGCGCGGGCCGGCATTCTGGGGGCGGTACCCCGGGTTGAAATTGGGTTTTTTATCCATTCAGTGGGTTTATTGATTAATAGAGTCTTTTACCTCTTGGGCAAGTTTGTCAGCAAAGGCCGCAACAGACATGGAGCCCTGGTCTCCCTCGCCTTGTTTTCTTACGGATACTTCGCCGGATTCCTGTTCTTTTTCACCTACGATCAACAGGTAGGGGGTGCGCTTGAGCTCGTTGTCACGGATCTTACGGCCAATCTTTTCGTTGCGGTCATCCACTTCGACACGGAAGTCAAGTTCGTTGAGTTTGGCGGCTACCTGATGGGCGTAGTCGTTGAACTTTTCTGAGATGGGCAGTACAACGGCTTGCTCGGGTGTAAGCCACAGAGGGAACTTACCGGCTGTGTGTTCGAGAAGAACTGCGACAAAGCGTTCCATTGATCCGAACGGCGCGCGGTGGATCATCACAGGGCGATGCTTTTGGTTGTCGCTGCCGGTATATTCGAGCTGGAATCGCTCAGGCAGGTTGTAGTCAACTTGAATTGTACCAAGTTGCCAACGTCGGCCTATGGCATCTTTTACCATGAAGTCAAGCTTAGGACCGTAGAATGCTGCTTCTCCGAGCTCGGTGCGTGCGTTCAAGCCTTTTTCGGCGCAGGCTTCAATGATGGCCTGCTCGGCGAGATGCCAATTCTCATCGCTGCCGATGTATTTTTCTTTGTGGGCGGGGTCGCGTAGCGATATCTGTGCTTCGAAGTTGTCAAATTTAAGAGCCTTGAATATATAGAATATAATATCCATTACTTTCAGGAACTCATCTTTGATTTGTTCGGGCGCGCAGTAGATATGGGCGTCATCTTGCGTGAAACCGCGTACACGGGTCAGTCCATGGAGTTCACCGCTCTGTTCGTAGCGGTAAACTGTGCCGAATTCGGCAAGGCGAAGGGGTAAGTCGCGGTAAGAGCGTGGAAGTGCTCTGAATATCTCGCAGTGATGCGGACAGTTCATTGGTTTGAGCAGGTATTCTTCACCTTCCTGTGGAGTGTGTATAGGTTGGAATGAGTCTTTCCCGTATTTTGCATAGTGACCTGAGGTGACATAGAGCGCTTTGTTGCCTATGTGCGGGGTGATTACCTGAAGATAGCCGTAGCGCTTCTGAATCTTACGCAGGAACTGCTCAAGGCGGTCACGCAATGCTGCACCCTTTGGTAACCACAGCGGCAGACCGGCACCGACATTCTGTGAGAAGGCGAAGAGTTCCATCTCTTTGCCTAGCTTGCGGTGGTCGCGTTTTTTGGCTTCCTCAAGTAATGCTATATATTCGTCAAGCATCTTTTTCTTGGGGAAAGTGATGCCATATACACGCACCAATTGGTTGCGCTTCTCATCTCCTCGCCAATAGGCGCCGGCGAGTGATGTTATTTTCACGGCCTTGATAGGCGCGGTGTTAGGTATATGTGGGCCACGGCACAGGTCGGTGAAGTTGCCTTGGGTATAGGTGGTGATGTGACCGTCTTCAAGTTCGCTGATGAGCTCGCATTTGTAGGTCTCGCCACGATCGCCGAAGAGCTTAAGTGCGTCGGCCTTTGATATGTCAGCGCGCACGATTTCTTCCTTGCTTCGGGCGAGCTCAAGCATCTTGTCTTCAATTTTCTTGAAGTCATCGGCTGTGAGCTGATGTTCGCCCGGATCGATGTCGTAATAGAAACCGTTTTCAATTGCGGGACCAATACCGAATTTTACACCGGGGTATAGCTCCTGAAGAGCTTCGGCCAACAGGTGAGCTGACGAATGCCAGAACGCGTGCTTACCTTCAGGATCATCCCATTTGAAAAGTTTAATTTCGGCATCGGCTGCAATGGGGCGTGAGAGATCCCATTCCTCTCCGTTTACAGATGCTGCGAGAACATCTTCGGCAAGGCGAGGGCTTATGGATCGTGCTACCTCAAGCGGGGTGACGCCTGATTCAAATTGCTTTACGCTTTTATCGGGAAAAGTAATACTTATCATCTTTAAAACGTTAATTAACAGCCGATTGTGCCGTCTAAAGCAGCAATAGGCTAAAAGTCACCCGCAAAGTTAACAAAAAGTTTTGAATTACAATACATTCCGTTTGGAATTTATCACTCTGTATGGAAATTTTTAGTGTTATGTAGTGTTACTGTACTCTACTGATATTTTTATTACCTTTAGAAAATTTGGAGTATTTTTTAATTAACCACCAATATTATTTGTGTATATTAAATTTATATTGTAACTTTGCAGTGTTAATATGCTTAAGAATCAATAATACTATGAAACACAGGACCAATCCATTTAAATTAGCATTTCATACTGTAAATGCTGAAGTTATAATCGTATATAAAGAGTTTGCCTATGGTTTTTGATATAATATGTCAATTGTGTGAGTATTAATCGGAAGATATCAAATATGGAAAGAAAAGTAGACCGATATATTAATATTGTAAAAAATCAACATGGATTATTGGAATAGTAGATATAATCAGCAAAAATAATTGCTTATTGCATAATGAACGTGTATCAACTTATACGGCTCCAATCGGCGGTGCGTTTTACCGCTTGACTCAGTGCGCGGGCAAAAAGTGCGTTTTCGGGAGCTGTGAGGTATGGATCCTCATCAAGCAGTCTCTCAGCCGCATCGCGTGCAAGTTGGATTATCTGACCATCTGTGGCAAGGTTCGCAATGTTTAGTTCAAACGGAATTCCGCTTTGCATTGTGCCTTCTATGTCACCAGGGCCCCGCATGTGCATGTCAGCTTCGGCAATGCGGAAGCCATCGGTAGTCTCAGTCATCAGTTCAAGTCTTTCACGGGCTTCCTTGGAAAGATTGTATTTTGACATGAGTATACAGTATGAACTGTCGGCGCCGCGCCCTACCCTGCCTCTGAGCTGGTGAAGCTGTGAGAGACCGAACCGTTCTGCATTCTCGATCACCATAGTGGTCGCATTGGGCACATTCACCCCTACTTCTATCACGGTAGTGGCTACGAGTATCTTTGCCTCGCCTGTGGCAAAAAGCGACATTTGATAGTCTTTTTCGACCGGTTTCATGCGGCCGTGTACAAAGGCTACTTTATAATCGTGAAATACCTCACATATTTCTTCGTAACCCTCGCTTAGAGCCTTGAGCTCGAGCTTATCGTTTTCGTCAATGAGGGGATATACAATGTACGCCTGCCGCCCCTGTCGCAGTTCGGAGCCAATGCCGCGATATACATTGTTGCGCTGGTTCTCGCTGCGGAGCAGTGTCTTCACCGGTTTTCGCCCGGGGGGCAACTCATCTATGACAGAGACCTCGAGGTCGCCGTAAACGGTCATGGCCAAGGTGCGTGGTATTGGCGTCGCAGTCATGACCAGGACATGAGGCGGCAGGGCGTTCTTGGCCCAAAGTCTTGCGCGTTGGGCCACGCCGAACCGGTGCTGCTCATCGATGACCGCTAATCCCAGGTTGTTGAATTTCACGACATCCTCAAGTACGGCGTGAGTACCTACAAGGATATGTAGCGAGCCATCGGAGAGCTGTTGATGTATAATCTTGCGCTCGGCGGTTTTTGTCGATCCGGTGAGTAGTTTTATATTTATGCCGATTTTGGCTACGAGCTCACGCAATGTGTCATAATGCTGACCTGCAAGAATTTCAGTTGGTGCCATAAGGCATGCCTGATAGCCGTTGTCAATAGCAAGAAGCATTGCCATGAGGGCGACAAGAGTTTTGCCCGAGCCGACATCGCCTTGCACGAGGCGGTTCATCTGGCGACCGGTGTTTACATCGGCGCGGATTTCTTTCATCACGCGCTTTTGTGCGCCGGTCAGATCAAACGGCAGGCAGTTTTTATAAAAACTATTGAAAAAATTGCCTACACGGGTAAATCTGAATCCGGATGTCTCGCTGCGTCGCTTGCGGTTGCGTCGCAACATGTCGACCTGAATGTAGAACAGCTCTTCGAATTTCATGCGTTCCCGTGCTTTCTGCAACATGTCGGGCGATGATGGTTTGTGTAGTTGCCGAATGGCTGTGTCAAGGTCGAGCAGGTGATTTTCGGTCACTACTTTCTGTGGCAGCGGATCGCGCAGTGAACGCATGCTGTTGAGAAAATCATTGCACCAGGTGAAGAAGTTGCGGGATGTTATGTTGCGGTTGCGAAGTGTCTCGGTGAGTGGGTATACTCCGCGCATACCCATCTGCTCGAGGGCTTTATCGCCGGAGTCTATCTCAGGGTGAACCAATGACCAACGGTTGTTGAAGCGCGACGGTTTACCGAACAACACGTATTCACGCCCGGTAACCAGGGCTTGGCGTATTTGTCTTATTCCCCTGAACCACAGCACTTCGATGGCTGCGGTGCCGTCGGTAAAAACGCCGATGAGGCGCATCTTTGCACCTTCGCCGGCTAACGAAAATCCTATGAAGCTGCCTTTTATCTGGATGGCGGTGTTTTCGTCATTTAGGTCGCACAGGCGATAGAACCGGGAACGGTCGATGTAGTGTGTCGGAAAGTGATGTAAGAGGTCATAGGCGGTCCTGAGTCCGAGTTGTTTTTCAAGTAACCCGGCCTTGGCAGGTCCGATCCCTTTAACGAATTTTATGTCGGTGTTTCGCAGCGAAATCATATCGGAGAAGCGTTGAGCAGCGTTTCAGCGATAGCTATGTCAAGAGGGTTTGTGATTTTAATATTAGTCGGCTCGCCGGGAGTGAGCATTATGTTACGGAACCCGGCAGCTTCCATCACAGAGGCGTCGTCGGTGAATGTCTCGCGGAACGGCAAGCTGTAGGCTTGCAGAAGGAGTGGCGCGCGGAATGCCTGTGGTGTCTGTACGGCCCGGAGCGGAGTCCGGTCGACGGCGACGCTCCCCGGGCCGCCGGATATAAGTTGCCTGAGTGAATCGGTGACGGGAATTACCGGAACCGCACCGTGCACGTTGTCATCGCTGAAGCTTGCAGATAGCACATCTGTCATCGCTTTGGTAGGGAAAGGCCTGGCGCCATCATGCACCATGATTATGTCGCCCGGTTCGTCTCCAAGAGACTGCAATGCGTTGCGAACCGATTCCCAACGGCTCGCACCTCCATTAATGATTTCTGGTGAATCGAAGCCATGAAGATTACAAAGGTAGCGCCATCGTTCGGCCTCGGTTGGGGAAATTACAAGGCGGAAGCGTGCGTCGGGGATTGCTTGCCTCAGTGAATCAATGGCGCGCATTACTACCGGGCGCCCCTCGATCTGGCAAAATTGTTTAGGGACAATTGAGCCAAATCTGGAGCCTGTGCCGGCAGCTACTACGATTACTGTTACCATGCAAAGATGGGGTAGTCTTTCATTATTGAGTTTACTTTGGCCCGTACGGCATCAATATTCGCGGTATTGTCGGGTGCTGAAAGCACACAATCAATCAGTTCGACGATCTCGCCCATGAGCGGTTCTTTGGCGCCGCGAGTGGTGATTGCCGGGGTGCCGAGGCGTATACCGGATGTCTGGAACGGCGAACGGGAGTCGAATGGTACCATGTTTTTATTGGCGGTGATGTCGGCGTCGACAAGAACTTTTTCTGCTACCTTGCCTGTGAGATCGGGGAATTTCGAACGTAGGTCAACGAGTATGCAGTGGTTGTCGGTTCCGCCGGAAACCACATCGTATCCTTTTTCGACCAAAGCAGCTGCCATGGCTTTGGCATTGGCGGCTACTTGCTGCTGATATGTTTTGAAGGATGGGTCGAGAGCTTCGCCGAACGCTACTGCTTTGCCGGCTATAACATGCTCGAGCGGTCCACCCTGCACGCCGGGAAATACAGCAGAGTCAAGTATGGATGACATCATCTTGATCTGTCCTTTCGGAGTTGTCTTCCCCCATGGATTTTCGAAGTCTTTGCCCATCAGGATTATACCTCCACGTGGCCCACGCAGTGTCTTGTGGGTTGTAGAAGTGACGATGTGGGCATATTTGACGGGATTTTCAAGGAGTCCCGCGGCGATGAGTCCTGCGGGATGAGCCATATCGACCATGAATATGGCGCCTACTTCATCAGCGATTTCCCGCATGCGTGCATAGTCCCATTCACGTGAGTATGCGCTTGCTCCGCCCACGATGAGACGTGGTTTTACGCGTCGGGCGGTTTCTTCCATTGCGTCATAGTCCACCAAACCGGTTTCCCGGTCGACATTGTATTCCACGGCGTTGAAGACGAGCCCTGAGAAATTGACAGGACTGCCGTGGCTGAGATGTCCGCCGTGGCTGAGGTTCAGCCCCATGAAAGTGTCGCCGGGTTTCATGCATGCCATAAATACGGCCATATTTGCCTGCGCACCTGAATGAGGCTGTACATTTACATATTCAGCGCCGAAAAGGCGACGGAGGCGCTCGCGGGCGAGGTCTTCCACGAGGTCAACTACACCGCAACCACCGTAGTAGCGGTGGCCGGGGTATCCTTCTGCGTATTTGTTGGTGAGGCATGACCCCATGGCGTGCATTACTTGATCGCTCACAAAGTTTTCAGATGCAATAAGTTCTATGCCTTTGTGCTGGCGGCGGTTTTCGAGGTCGATGAGGTCGAAAAGTTGAAGGTCTTTTTCCATGTTATGTATGAGGTGGATTATGATTTTTTCTTTTTTACACTGAATCCGAAGTGGCCGATGTATTCTCCAAGGCCGTAGTATGCACCATGGGCGTAGGACAGCAGGCGGGATTCTGCGAGATTGAATTTTCCGGTTGCGGGGTCGATAAGGGTGTTATCGGCACGCACATTCACAACGTCGGCGATGAACATGTCGTGGCTGCCGAGATGAAGAATTTCCTTTACTTTGCATTCAATTGAGAGTGGAGATTCTTTTATAGACGGGCAGGCGATCATGACTCCGGGCTCAGGTGTCAGACCTGTGAGTTTCCATTTGTCGAAGTCTTTCCCTGAACGGACACCGCAGAGATCTGTGGCATGTGCCATTGATGCTGTGGTTATATTCACACAAAACTCGCCTGATTCTTTAATAATGTCATACGAGAACCGCCCGGGGCGCACTGAAATGTACAACATAGGTGGATTTGTGCAGATTGTACCGGTCCATGCTATTGTGATGAGATTGGAGCGTGATTCGTCGCCACAGCTCACAATAACCGCAGGCAGGGGGTTGAGCATGGTTCCGGGCTTCCAATTCTCTTTCATGAGTGTGGGAGTTAATCGCTGTAAATTATTTTGGCATCGGCACCGTGTACGGCGTGATTGCAATAATGGCAGCGTATGATCACCGGTTGGCGTGAAATCACTTCGAAGCGGGTATCCATGGGCTCGTTGTTCGTGATGCATTTATGGTTGGCGCATCTGACGATACCCACGATGTTGTCGGGCAGCTTTACCGGGCGTTTTTCCACTACTTGAAAATCGCGTATGATGTTTACGACTGCATCCGGGGCTATGAGTGCGATACGGTTGAGTGTGGTGTCGTCAAAGAATGTGTTGGCTACTTTTATTATTCCTTTTGAGCCGAGGCGTTTTGATTCAAGATTGCACCCGATTGTCACTGCATTTTCTGAATGGTCAATACCGAGTATCTTTACCGCCTTGAATACTGAGGCCGAGGGGATATGGTCAATCACAGTGCCGGCTTCAAGGGCTGCGACAGCCAGTTCTTTGTTATGCTGTTTCATTTTTCAAGTGGGTTTATACCTAATGCCCGGGTGATTATGGCTTGGCGGGCGAAAAGTCCGTTGTGAGCTTGCTCAAAGTAATATGCCTTTGGATTGTCGTCGACGTCAATATCAATTTCCCCTACCCTTGGGAGCGGATGCAGTACTCTGAGGTTGGGGCGTGAGTTGGCGAGCATGTCGTTGTGCAGGGTGTACAGGTCTTTCACGCGTTCATATTCCATCATGTCGGTAAAGCGTTCGCGTTGCACACGTGTCATATATATAATGTCGGAGTTATTGATGACCTCCGGCGAGAAGTCGCATGTCTCGGTGAACTCAATTCCTTCAGCACGACAGAAATCCTTGTATTCGGCAGGCATGGCCAACTCGGGGGATGAGACAAATATAAATCGTGGCGAGAAATATTTCATGGCTTGCAGTAGCGAGTGTACTGTGCGGCCATATTTAAGGTCTCCCACGAGTGTGATTGTAAGGTTTTCGAGTCTTCCCTGGGTTTTGTAGATCGAATATAGGTCAAGCATGGTCTGCGATGGGTGCTGGTTTGCACCGTCACCTGCGTTTACGACAGGGACTTCTGTGACTTCAGTGGCGTATCTTGCTGCCCCTTCGAGATGATGTCTCATCACTATCAGATCGGCGTAATTGGCTACCATTTTTATGGTGTCTTTAAGGGATTCGCCTTTTGATGATGATGATGTTCCGGGATCTGAGAAGCCGATGATGCGACCGCCAAGGCGGTTTACAGCGGTTTCAAAACTGAGACGGGTGCGTGTGGATGGTTCAAAGAAAAGTGTCGCCACCACGCGCCCGTCAAGGATTTTGCTGTTGGTATTGGCTTCAAAATACTCGGCGCGTCGCAGGAGGTCGAGAATCTCTTCCTTGCCTATGTCGGCTATTGACACGAAGCTGTTGCTGTTCATCGGTATATATTGTTTAAATTTATGCAAGCTTCACTTTGCAGGCCTTGGTTGGCGGTACAAAATTACAGAATTTTCAAAATATGTGCAAACAAAAAAGCACCCGTAAGGGCGCTTTTTATAGTTGATGTCACTGCGGGGATGTCTCGTGTGACACGATGGATGTCTTTATTTTCTTTTCCTCGGGGTCGTAGTCGACTTCGACTTCATTGCCGGGCAGTAGTTCGGCGGCGAGAATCAGTTCGGCGAGTTCGTCTTCGAGGTACTTCTGTATCGCTCTCTTGAGCGGTCGGGCGCCGAATTGCGGGTCATACCCGCTGTCAGCGATGAAATTACGTGCCCTGTCAGAAAGTTTTAGCGAGTATCCCATATCGGCAAGCCTGTGCCGGAATCCTTCAAGTTCAATATCTATGATGCTGAAGATAGCCTGCCGGCTGAGCTGGTCAAACATGACGATGTCGTCAACGCGGTTGAGGAATTCGGGTGAAAAGGCTTTGTTAAGTGCCTTCCGGATCACGGCGTGCTGTGCCTGTGTGTCATTTGAGGATGTCGCGAATCCGACACCAGTGCCGAAGTCTTTGAGCTGACGTGTGCCGATATTGGAAGTCATTATTATGATTGTGTTTTTGAAATCGACCCGTCGTCCCATGGAATCGGTCAGGCGACCTTCGTCAAGAACTTGCAGAAGGAGGTTGAAGACATCGGGATGGGCTTTTTCAATTTCGTCGAGCAGCACCACTGAGTAAGGATGCCGGCGCACGGCTTCGGTCAACTGTCCGCCTTCGTCATACCCGACGTATCCCGGAGGAGCACCCACAAGGCGTGAGACTGTGAATTTTTCCATGTATTCGCTCATGTCGATACGGATAAGTGTATCTGCTGAATCGAAAAGGAATTCGGCGAGTTTCTTGGCAAGGTGCGTCTTTCCGACGCCAGTCGGACCGAGGAACATGAAAGCTCCGATAGGTTTACCGGGATCTTTAAGTCCGAGTCTGTTGCGGCGTATAGCTTTACATATTTTGTCAATAGCTTCATCCTGGCCGATAATTTCTTTATGGAGTGCCGGTCCCATTTCCATCAGGCGTTTTCCCTCAGCCTGTGCCACCCGTTGTACAGGTACGCCGGTCATCATAGCCACGACTTCAGCAACTTTGTCCTCGTCTACTGTCACACGGTTATTTTCAAGGGTCTGTTCCCAGGCGGCTTTCGCATTTTCGAGTTCGGCGGTGAGTTTCTGTGCCTTGTCGCGCCATACTGCAGCAAGCTCGAAGTTCTGGGCGTGTGCAGCCTCAAGTTTTTTCTTTGAGGCTTCCTCTATCCGGGCTTCGAGAGTCTCAATCTCGGCAGGAACGGTTACGTTAATTATATGAGCGCGGGCTCCTGCTTCGTCAAGGGCGTCTATTGCTTTGTCAGGGAAGTTGCGGTCGCTCACATAGCGGTCAGTGAGCTTGACGCAAGCCTGAATTGCTTCGGGTGTATATGTGACGTTGTGGTGGTCTTCGTATTTGGACTTTATGTTATTGAGAATTGTCACCGTTTCCTCGGCGGTGGTTGGTTCAACCATTACTTTCTGGAAACGACGTTCAAGAGCGCCGTCTTTTTCGATGTTCACCCGGTATTCGTCAAGGGTTGTAGCGCCGATGCATTGCAGTTCTCCGCGTGCGAGCGCAGGTTTGAGCATGTTAGCGGCGTCCATTTGCCCTTGGGCATTGCCTGCGCCTACGATTGTGTGTATCTCGTCAATGAAGAGTATTACGTCGCGGTTCTTTGAGAGCTCGGTAAGAATAGCTTTTACGCGTTCCTCAAATTCGCCGCGGTATTTTGTGCCGGCGACAAGTGAAGCCATATCAAGGGCAACGACCCTTTTGTTGAAGAGTACGCGTGGAACTTTTCGCTGCACAATGCGCAGTGCAAGGCCTTCCACTATAGCTGATTTACCGACACCCGGCTCTCCGATTAATACAGGGTTGTTCTTTTTCCGGCGGCTGAGGATCTGCGCAAGGCGTTCGATCTCTGTCTCGCGACCGACTACGGGGTCAAGGTCACCGGCAGCCGCAGCGCGTGTCATGTCGTGACCGAATTTATCAAGCATTGGGGTATCTGCCCCGGATGTGGATTTACGGCCCCGGGATGTGGATGATTTTGGTGCATCATTGTTGCCGACCGATTGCTCGCGGCGAGGTTGTGTCGGTTCATCTTCGGCTTGCAGATCGTCGTCAGCAGCCAGACCTGCCACGGCAGTTCCACGACGACCGTTTAATGTTTTGAACAGTCGGGAATATGAAAGGCCTGCATTGAAAAATGGCTTGAACGAATCTTTTGATTGAATTTCGTAATTATGGAAGATAGCCAGCATCACGTGTATCGGATCAATAATATCGTCTTTAAGCATACGGGCTTCGAGAACAGACAGTTTTGTAATGCGTGCACTTAGGTCGCTTACGTTCACTTCGCGCGCCCGAGGAGCTGTAAGCTCGAAAAGACCATCGTCGAGGGTCCCGAGCATCTGGGCCAGACGGTTATCGTCGATGAGAGAGTTAGCGGTAACAAACGCCTCACTATCCGGGTCGGAGAGAATGGCCAGCAATAGGTGTTCAGGTTCGATAAGCGAGTTGTTGTGACGCTCGGCTTGCTGGCGGGCCTTTAGCATCATGTCTTTGAAGTTATCTGAGAATTTGTTATCCATGCTGAATAAATAAGTAAATGGCATAAAGCAAAATCTATGCCAAATTGTCGCATAATGTCAATAAAAATACAACGCGACAATGTAATCTTTGTTCAAAGTTACAAAAAATATATGATATGTGTGATAATCCAAAGTCAGATGCTGTAATATTTTACGGAATATTAACTCACTTATGTTGTGTAAACTGACAATGACGGACTTGCCATTATGAGAATGGATCCGCCATTGTCAAATTAATCAGCAGTTTAATATCAGACCGCCAAATCAGCAAATTACTGAAGTTATCTGATAATATGTTTGGAGGTGTGGTTACCTTGTTTCTTTATGTATATTCCCGGTGTCAGGTCTTTTTCATTGATCTGGGTGCCGCTTATGGTGTAGAACTCCGCATGGGTGCAGGCTTCATCTTTATCTATGCCGGTTATGCCTGATATGTCATCTTCGTGAAGGAGAACGTACTGATTGTCGGGTACGACTGATATGGTTAGTATCAACGGCGGAGCACTGAAAGGATCTTCTCTTGCAATTACTGTGTACTCAAAACTTGTGTCGGTGTTTTTCCCTAAGGCAACCCATGTTTCCCTATCTAATGTCAACGACGCATCTGTCGCGTTTATCGGGCCGTAGATGAATGATGTGTAATCGCCGCTTGGTTCATATGAAATTTTGAATGCGGACAAACCTTGGGAATAATCATAATTATATATGCCATTCTTACCACTAACTGCAATGCATTGCGATGGAGATGTGTCAGTTATGAGGTAAATTTCGGATGGGTATTCTGTTTCCTCATCTGTGGCTGATATGGTAAATGTGTGAAACCCCTCGCCAGAGATGCTTCTCTGTATAAATTTTATGTCATAACTGCCGGATGATACCCGGATATAGTTTTTTGATGAGGAAGTGGTTATTATTGCAGGATTAGGCCCGATCTGAACCGGCGGATTCACCGCCCATGAGTTGAGGGAATATAACGAGCCGGTTTTGTCGGATTGTCCTAAGAAATAGAAGCCGTATTCGATGTCGCACCCTGTCACAGAAAATGTACCGTCGGGTGCCGCGGTCATGGTTATCTTGTCAGTGAAGTCTTCACCATCGAAAGAGGGGTTGCCATAAGCATCTACCGGGATTATATACATTTCGGATACTGTAGTCTGAGCATTTACAATGTTACAGCAACTTAAGAGTGCAAGCGTAAGAAGTAGTGTGTGTTTAATCATTATGAATAGTTAGGATTTGATAAAGTAGCTGATGTTGAAATTCTACTTATTAGATTTTATTTTGTAACAATACCTATAGCGGTAATGTTCAAGATTAGTTAAAAGGTATATTTATGTTCGGCTTAAATTGTGTTTTGGCAGATTTGCCGTATAATATAAGATTGGATATATTCCCCATGCCTAAATATAAAATCCCTCGCCTGCTTATTTGAGCGGGCGAGGGAGCAGCTAAATGTATTTTTGCTTAGGGCCTGGAGTTATTTGAGTCCTCGATTGCGAAGGAGGGCATCGACTGAAGGCTCGTGTCCACGGAATCGGATGTAGAGAGTCATAGGATCTTCCGAACCTCCCATCTCAAGTACATTGTGCTTGAATGAAGCGGCAGTGGCTTGATCGAACACACCTTTCTCCTTGAAGAGTTCGAATCCGTCAGTGTCAAGTACCTCGGCCCAAAGGTAAGTGTAATATCCTGATGCATAGCCGTCGCTACCAAATACGTGTTTGAAGTATGTCGGGCGATAGCGGTATGTTAGCTGAGCCGGCATTCCGAGTTTCTCGGTGACCTGTTGCTCGAATGCGGTGACGTCTACAGGCCCGTCGGGATTGAGTTCTCCAAACTCAAGGTCAAGGAGTGCGGCACCGCACAATTCGGCTGTTGTGAATCCTTGATTGTGTGTTGATGCAGCTTCAAGGCGAGCGATAAGGTCGTCGGGTATGGTTTCGCCAGTGATGTAATGGTGAGCGTAAACGCGTAGCAATTCCGGTTCCATGGCCCAATGTTCTGTGATCTGTGAGGGGAGTTCTACGAAATCACGGTCGACATTTGTGCCGGCCTGGCTTTTGTAACGGGCGCGTGTTAGCATGCCGTGAAGGCCGTGCCCGAATTCGTGGAACATTGTCTCAACTTCGTCAAGTGTAAGCAATGACGGGGTATCGCCTGCCGGGCGGGTGAAGTTTCCGACGTTGAAAATAACGGGGCGTGAAGAGGTGCCGTCATCTTCGGTCCATGATCCTTTGAATTCGCTCATCCATGCTCCCTGACGCTTGCTTGGGCGGGTGAAGTAATCGGTCATGAAGGTAGCGATGTGCTCACCTGTAGCTGTATCGGTAACGTCGTATACAGTAACTTCATCGAAGTATTTAGGCGCGTCAGGCATTTCGGTGAATTTAACACCGTAAAGTTTTTCGGCCAATGTAAAAATGCCTTTCCGTACCGAGTCAACCGGGAAATATGCGCGAACCTCATTTTCATCAAGGTTGTATTTATGTGCGCGTACTTTCTCGGCATAGTAATAGTAGTCCCAGGGTTCAATGGTTATGTTGTCGCCGGCTGCATCAGCAAGTGCTTGCATTTCCAATACTTCTTGGTTAACTCGATCAACGGCGGGTTTCCATATCTGCATAAGCAGGTTACGGGCGTTGTCGACGGTCTTGGCCATTACATTTTCTGTCATGTATGATCCGAAATCCTTATAGCCAAGCAGGTGTGCTTTTTTAGCCCGGATCTGAAGTATGTCGCTGATGACAGGCAGGTTGTTATATTCACCGCTTTGGGCGAGAGATGTGTATCCTTGGTACATTTGTCGGCGTAAATCGCGGTCGGATGCATATTGTAGCACAGGGAGGCGGCTCGGTGCGTGGAGTGTAAATACCCACTTGCCGGTTCCGAGTCCGCGGGCTGCAGCTTCCTCTGCCGCTGTAGCAATGAGATTCGCCGGAAGGCCTGCGAGGCGAGCTTCGTCATCAATTACGATGCTGAATGCATTTGTTGCGTTGAGCAGGTTTTTGTTGAATGTGAGATAAAGTGACGTGAGTTGGGTATTAAGTTCAGTGAGTTCCTTCTTCTGGGCTGAGTTAAGGAGCGCACCACTGCGCACAAAGTTTTTGTAGTATTGCTCGATAAGTCGAATCTGGTCAGGTTGCAGACCGAGATTCTCACGCTGGTTATATAGATATTTGATGCGTTTGAACAATGCTTTGTTCATTGCAATGGCATCGGAATGCTGAGAATATAGAGGGTAGAATTCTTCGGCTATCGCAACCATTTCAGGTGAGGAATTGGATTCCTCAAGAGCAGAGAATACGTAAACAACCTTGTCAAGGGTGCGCCCGGCTTTTTCAAGCGCGAGAATCGTATTTTCGAAAGTAGGGGTTTCCGAGAGGAAGCATATGTAATCAATCTCGGCATTATGCTGATCAATGGCAGCGCGCAGAGCCGGCATGTAATCATCGTAGGTGATGTCGGCGAACGGCGGGATTTCATACACGGTTGTGTAATCTTGCAAGAATGGGTTCACACGCATGGTTTCTTGAGCAATGCAGGGCGACGACCCGGCCAATAGCCCGGCCACCGCTAATGATAACAGTTTCTTATACATTAATAAACAAAATTTTTAGCAAAGATACAACAAAAAATCCGAACGGCATTGTGAAGTTACGAAAAAACTTATCAGTGCCACATGCGTGTATAGGCGTGCATAGGGTCTGTGATGTGTGCTGTGGGATAGACTGTGAACAGTATTGGTTGACGCGCCGGTATATGGTATGCGTCATAACCAGTCGATACGTCGTTCTTTTACAGCCACTGATTCTCCGAGCATCCGTATGAATTCCTGCATCGAGCGTTTGCGATAGGCATTCTTAAGTGTATGAACGCAACCGGCCATTGAATTGTCGGGAATGTCAAGGGGTATTGATTTTACCATTGGTTCATTTAAAGTAGATGTTTCGGCAAGTACTGTCACGAGCATGCTTTGCCGAACGAGTTTAAGCAGGATGTTGACTTCGTTGAGTTCAATCCGTACTTTAAGACTTGCATATGGGGATATAATTTCGTCGAAGGCGTTGCGTGCCTGCAATCCTTTTGATGGAAGTGCAAGATCATAACGTTCAAGTTCAGGGACTGTGATGTGGTCGCGGGCAGCGAGTGGATGATTCATGCCAACGACTACTGAGAGAAAATTCTGAAATAAAATGTGCGATTCAATGCCATCCACAGCCTGAGAGGGCTTGAATGCGAGCACAAAGTCGACTTCACCTGATCGCAGCATCTGCATCAGTTCAGACATTGATTTATAAAATATGTTTAGGCGTATGCGTGGATATAATTTCATGAAAGAGATCAATGTTTCGGTCAGCATGGGGCTGAACGAGTATGTCACGCCAATGTTCAGGGTCCCTGTGGCGAGGTTGTTCAGATCATGTATCTGCTGTACGCAGAGGTCGGCTTCATGTAATGTGCGCTTGGCGTGGTCATATATAAGCCGACCGGCTTCGGTTAGCGCCACATGGTGGCTGCTACGGCTTAGGAGAGGTGTGTCGAGTTCGGCTTCAAGCTGCTTGATCTGTTGCGATAGTGTGCTCTGGGTGATGAATAATTGCTTGGCAGCCTCCGAGAAATTGAGGGTCTCGGCTATTTTTGCAAAATATTTCAGTTGTCGCAGTTCCATAAAATTTCTATAATAGGCAAAGGTAACAAATAAAACTGACTATGAAAATAATATGTCAAAAGTTTCTTAATCACTTTTATTCCACAGTGTAACTTATTCCCTTACTTTGGGGAGTATATAGGTTAATCGGAGTTCCGTGTTGCTCTGAATGATATTTTCCTGAATAGAAATATTGGAGTTGTAGCCCCGGTTACCATGCAAAGCAGAATGCAACAGCATGTAAGCGAATTGTTGACCAACAGGAAGAAGTTGTGATTTAAGGTTTCCTCACCTCCCATTATGCAAAGGGCGAGTGCGCCGAATGCTCTGTAAGCGTACATTCCCGGTATCATAGGGAGTAATGCAGGAAAAAGATATGTTTCGGCCGGAATATTTGAGAGTGGTGATGCGAATACGGCAAGGACTCCGATTACAGACGCTGCAATAAGTGTGGCGGGTACGATGTGCATGGCGAAAGTTTCACTCATGAGTATAAACCGCAAGGAGTGTCCGGCGGCGGCGATGGATGCGCAAAACAGATAAGCCCGACGTGGAGGTTTGCTTATCGCGGCAAATCCTATCGCGGCTATCGCTGAAAATAATGCGTCTTGAATTATTTGTAATATCATGATTTCAAAACATATTGGCGTGCATGAGCAACATTCCGGCGCAAAGTCCAGCCGACATGCAGCAGGTGAGTATGAGGGCGTCGGTAAAACGGCTCAGCGCATTAAGGTAATGTGATGCGAGCATGTCGCTGAAGGAGTTCAGGTAAGGGATTCCGGGAACGAGATACAAGACACTTGTTGCCAAAGCTATGCCGGGTGTCGATCCTATGTTGAATAACAGCCCTGTGGCACCGAGTACTGATGATATGAAGGAGCATATAATAAATACAAGCCGCAGATTGATTTTATATGAGAGGCATAGCTGTTTCATATAGTATCCTGCAAGTGTGGCGATACCGACAATAGCCATTGCATATAAATCGCCACCAAAGAGGCGGCAGAATGCGGCATTGGCCAAAGACACGACTCCAAGCACGAACCATTTGTTCTGATAGTCGCTGTTGATTATATGGTCGAAGGATTCCTGAGCTTCGTCAAGTGACATCTTTTGGTCAACTATATTCCAACTCAGTTTGCTCAGACCAGTGTTTATGTTGAAGCTCACCCCTGATGCCGGAACAGAGGCGATGGCGGTTAAAAGTTCAGTGGTGTCGTTACCTATAATTGAGATGTGCACGTGCCGAGGCATAATAGTCATATCAACATTCACACCGAATGCAGCTGCAATGCGTTGCACATTCTTCTCTACCCGGATGCATGTGGCTCCGGCACCGATTAGTGCGGCTCCATAACGTGACAGAAAGACACATAGCCGTCGCAGGCTGGTACATGGACCGCAATGGGCTGTGTCATTCATCTTGTTCATCGTCGTTATTCCCATTAGGATCAGGGTCACCGGGTATGAAAAATTCTTCACGTTCAGAGCCAATGGTAAATATGTGGCTGGAATGGTGTGATATGCGCCGATTGCGCTGATGCGGAATAGAGTTTATTATAACAATCAGAAGCAAAAGGCATACGAGTGATGCCCAGGTAAGCAGCGGTGTTGACATAATCATTGATCTTTAATTTTTTCAGCAAAGTAACAAATAACCGGGGAGGCATTGAAGAGTTTTCAATAGAATGTTCCAATAGCGGCTATCGGTGTGGAGTACCCTACCCCGGATTTTTATACGATTGTAAGTGACCAATGAAAATTATTATAACATTTGCTGACCCATTGGTCAATATATTCTGAAAAATATCTAAATTTGCAAAATGAGACAAGATATACGACACAGACGTTTATACGCATTCTACCAAAGTAAGGTTCTTAACACATTGATGATTGTGACAGTGATATCATTGATGCAGATCGGTTATCTGCAATCTATGGTTATGCCGGTGATATGTTCATCTGTGTCACTTGCCTTGTTTATTGGATATTCCCTTTGGCTTTGGATCAGGAAACCGAAACAGATAACCATAGATACATGGTTATCTAATTTATCTATCTGGTTCACCCTTTATTTTGTTGTGGTCGTCGCTATGAAAGATCTTACACAGTGGTGGTACATTTTCCCAATTGTGGCAGCTATAATTCTTATGTTCATAAATCTGGTGCGACCTCATGATGAATTGTTCGATATAGTGTGCGAATCAGGAGTGGAATAAGTATTTATGCATCCGGATTATGGCTCTGATGGGTCGACAAGGGGGTATAGGATGTGAATGTTATGTTGCCCTTATGAGGCCAGATGAATTAAAAACGCCTGTGGCAAGATGGCCACAGGCGTGAAAATAAGGTTTTTATTTAAGTTTGAATGAGACGGGAATGACATAGCTCATGTCAACCTTCTGCCCGTTGCTGATGCCGGGTTCCCACATGCCGTCCATTCCACTTACAACCCGTATAGCCTCGGCATCAAGGCTTGGGAAGATAGGTGTGTCGACTTTTACGTCACGTACAGCTCCATCTGAGGTAATGGTGAATCTTACCACTACGCGACCATCCTTTTTGGCGGCCTCAGCATCTTTGGGATATGTGAGATTTTCCATGAGGTATTTGAACATAGCCGATTCACCTCCATTGAACTGAGGCGTGCGGTCACCGGTGACGGGAGCAACATCGCTGTCGGGAGCGGCTGAAACTGCTGTTTGCACGATTGCGGAATTTGTGCTAACTTTGCTTCCGTTTGAAGATGATACACTCATAGTGGCGTTTGAAGCTGAGGCCATAGCCTCGTTTACGCCGGGTAAGCCGAGCAGCACGAGTCCGAGCGCAGCTGCCGGTACCAAGGCCAACACGCGTGTTCGTCGTGTGGCGTTTGTTTTTTTACTTTGCATCATAGTGATACGTTTTTTAAGTTTACTGTGATTCAGGCTGTTGGCGAGCGACGGGAATCTCTGGCCAACAGCTTTTTTTATAAGTAATAATTGGTATTCGCGCAAGTTGCAGCCCGACCTGATGACAGTGTCGTCAGCCTGATATTCATGTACGGCCTTAATCTCACGTTGCATCAGCCATGATGCCGGATTATACCACAATGCTATGCATATGATCTGCGAGAGTATAAGGTCGGCATAGTGGTTTGCCTTGATATGAGCCTTTTCATGGGCCAGAATCATCTTTTTGCTCAAAGAATCGTCGCACTGGTTTATTACAATATATTTTCCCCAGCTGAAAGGCGCAAATTTACGTGATGCGGTGTACACAATCTTGTATTCACCATAGCGTTCGATGCGGCCAGACTTTACAAATCTATATAGCCTGAAGTATGTGCAGGTGCTTATTATGAATGTAGCTGCCGCACCGGTGGCGTATATCCACAGGAGCAGTGTTGTTAATCGAAATGATTGGCTGACGGTTTGAAGAACTGTGACCTCCGGAATGCCTATATTGATCATCCCATTATAAGGTAATGTCAGGCCTGACCGGCATATATTGATGCTCATCATAAGAGGCAGCACGAGTGACACTACATAAATGGCGAGTAAGGTAGCACGGTTGAAGGCCGGCTGATTCTCAGACGAAAGGAGCCATTTGTATATTATGTATAATATAAGTAATATGATGCCCGCTTCAATTGAATATGCAAATATGTTCCCCATAATCAGTCTTTTTTCTCAATCATGTTTATAATTTCCTTGAGGTCATCTACCGAAAGTTGTTCTTCCTCGACAAGAGCCGAGACAGCTGCGCTTGCCGACCCCTGAAAGAAATTTTTAATAATCTGTGCCATAGATCTTCCTGCAAAATCGGCAGCCCGTGCTATTGCATGGTATTTATAAGATGTGCCTGCCACTTCGTGACCGACGTAACCCTTATCCTCAAGAATGCGTACAGTGGTTGACACTGTGTTGAAATGAGGCTTCGGATCTTCATATTTTTCAACCATCTCACGTACAAACATCGGGCCGTTGCTCCATAACATGGCCATGATTTCGCTTTCGCGTTCGGTGAGCTTTGGATTTGTTTTTCTTATTCTCATAATGAACAGATTATTTTGTCAACTAAAGTTTTAGTTCTGCAAAACTACAACTAAAGTTTTAGTTGACCAAATTTTTTCGCAAAAAAGTGAAAAAAATAATTTAGATTTAGTAAAAATGAATAAAAAAGGCGGTTTTGCGGTATTATTGAGGTTAATTATATTATTCGGATTTCTATTCTGATTATGAGCCGAATATTTTTGTAACTTTGCGATACATATGAAACATAATTTATATCTATTTAGAGGTGGAGTAATTATGTAGCTTATCGGATAATGCTTTAAATACTGAATCAAACGTGACTGAAATGGAACAAAATTTCACAGGAAATAATAATTCTCTCCGTTATGGAATGATTATACCTTTGGTTTTAATGATTGCATCTTTGGTATCGAGCTGTTTATCATATTCAGATGCAAAACAGAGTATTTCGGAGGACCTGAATGATGCTATGATTGCCTTGGCGGATAAGAACCGTGAATTATGGACCAGAAAAGATACCATTTCGGCGTTGCGACAAATGCATGAAATGACTCACAAGCCTCTAATTTATCAAGCATCGGATGTGAATTTCAGAAATTCAGCTTTGAAAGATGATGCATACTTCACTATCACGTTGGTTGACAAAAATAATGGGACTCCGAAATTACATGGTGACAAAATTGCATCTGACTCGATAATGATTGTACCTGAAAATGCAGTTGATGGATTTGTAATTCAGTTGCAGGGATTCGCGGATTATTCAATAGCTTCAGTTTTTTCTACTTCCGATCAGACGTTGCCGGGTGTCCTTTTCAGTCTCTCAATCTTGTCAATGGCAAGCATCAGGATTTTTAGACGAAAAGAATATGAACGATCTGATTCAGGGCCTGTCCTTCAACCTTTGAATAGTTCGGTTATCGATGGAATAAAATTGACCCCGATGCAGAGACAATTTACCCGGCTGCTTCTTGATGCACCCGCTTGCAAAGTGGATAAGGCAACGTTGTGTGCAGCTATGTGGGGCGATAAGATTAACGCCGATGAGTCTCTATATACTCTTGTAAGACGTACAAAAACAGCTCTTGCGGATACTGATATTGAGATAATATGCAATCGTGGGGATTCATATGAGCTTCGTATAAGACATTGATGTTCAAGGTTGTCAGTATTTGTCAGATAAAAGTCAGTTGAGTTTCAGGGTCTGTTTGTGACTTTTTTGCTTGTTTTGCGGAAAAAACGCAAAAGCATGAAAAAGTTATTTGTTACTCTAATGATGATCATACCGTTGGCGGTATATGCCAGGAATGACGTCAAGACCGACTCTGTCACCACTGAACTTAACGAATTGGTGGTGACTGCCGATGTACATACAGAAACAGCCCATAAAGTAATTCTCCGACCGACCGAACTTGAGAAAAAACATAGCACCAACGGTTATACGCTTCTGGAGAATATTAATCTGCCTGAGTTCAATGTCGATGCTTCGGCGTTGAATATATCTACAGTGACCGGGCGTAATGTGATTATTCTTGTTAATGGTGTTGAAGTCCAGTCTGATGAACTTGCCACGCTTGCAGCATCAGAGATTGTACAAATTGACTATCAACGTAATCCCGGAGGCAGATATGCCGGAAGTGGTGCAGTTTTGAATTTTATAACCATGCAATATGACTTTGGCGGGAATGTTTACATTTCTGCCAAAGAGGGATTGGCGCGGCAGTACGGCAATTATGCCGGAATGGTCAACTACAAGAAAAATTCTATCACATTTACATTTACTGCTAATGGCAAGTGGGATAACTTTTCGCAACTGAATAGTACCGATAATGTGTTTAAACTCAATGACGGCGAGTTGATCCAATCAATTATACCCGCCGAGAGTAAAACCAGCACAAATTCCCAATACGTCAATTTCAAGTTTGCCCATGCATCTGAGAACCATTCTTTTGATGTAGCCGTTGCCCTGACACGCAGTGCGACACCGAAGCACTTTATGGCAGATAATATCACCTATACAGGGCTTTATAACTTAAACACCATTGCAACTCGTTTCAGTAAGGAGCATGGGATATCGCCTGTTATGAAGATGCACTACAATCTGTATATCCCCGGCGGACATACCATTATGGCTATTGCCACTCTACGTCACGGTCACACCGATTTCCGGAGCAAATATATGGAAACTGATGTAGATGAGGCTGAAAACAACACCAAGGAGAACAACGTGTTGGCAAGTGCGACATTCGGATATTTCAAACATTTTACAAGCGGGATAAGCCTTGGCACCACTGTCGATGAATATTACAATTATTATCGTGATGTATATTCTGGCAGTTTCACAGGTAAGCAGATATTGAAGAATAATCACACTATGGCAATGCTCCATCTTGATCAGAACCTGCAGTCCGGATTGTCTTACTACCTTTCAGCCGGCATCACAGACTTATACTCAACTATCGGCGAACATAAGGATAATCAGCTTGCACCAATGGTTTTCTACGGCGTGACATACGCCATGAATCAGAAGCATTCCGTTTCCGTTACAGGTAATTATGCCCACAGTATATACTCTCCGGCCTATAAAAATGATGTTGTAATCAAGACATCATTCTTTGAGGCAACCATGGGAAATCCTGATTTGGAGCAGTTGAATGCCTTTCAAAACATGGTCAGTTATAATGGTCGTGTCGGTCACTTCGGTCTATCGTTCACATACGATTTTCTCAAATACTTTGACAACACTTCCAACCGATACTTTGCCGAAGATAATATAATGTATCATCAGCTTGTCAACGATGGCAACTTCTCATACAACAAACTGATATTTGGCTTATCGGCCAATCTTTTTGACAATAAGTTCAGGCTGAAAGGAAACGTAACATTCAGTAATAACCGGTTTGATTCCAGATATCGACCGGCTGAAAGTAAAGACTGGAGAGCTGATTTCAACGCTTCTTATATGAACGGGGATTGGCAGATCACGGGGTGGTATGCGTTACCATACAGTGTGCTCGGTATCAATGGCACGAAAATTCACAATCCTGCACAATATGGATTCTCTCTCAATTGGCAAAAAGGAAATTGGGCGGCAGAGATTTGCGTTGAAAATTTTCTTAATCGACGTATGTGTATCCGCGAAAACTCAAATTATTGCGTATATAAATCTATTTCACGTGCATCAGGTGATCAGAAAGGCCGGAATATCAGTCTTTCGGTTACATATATACTGCCTTATGGGAAGAAAACCGATACAGAAGATATTGAAACAGAAACAAATATCAATTCGGCGATCCTAAGGCCGTTCTAACCACACTCCATTGAGGCAGGTCCATCGTTGATATTTCATAAATACACGGCAACTCGCTGCGAGATATGTTTACCTATTGCGCAGAGAGTTGCCAATATTCTAATCTGAGCTTTATTTATTCACCCAATCCCAATTGTGGTCAGTGAGACCATGCCAGATCTCAACTTTTGCGTCTGTGGGCAATTTAGGGACCAAAATGGCGTAACGTGAGATAATTGCTTTTTCACTCTTATCTCCGCTGTTAATTTCTCCACTTATACCCAAATTGATACTCCAATTATATGTATTCTCAACAATGTTTCTGTAATAACGGTTCGTTATGCTGACTATATTATAGTCGTGTATCTGATAGCACAACAATAGAGTGTTCTCAGTAAAATTGATTTTGTAATAGCTTTCCGCGAAACCAAGCGGATCGTTGGGAATTTCATCAACAGAGTTTACTACCACCTGCTTATTCATCCAAGGTTTTATTTTATCCTTAAACTCTGTATCCGACATACTGAAGATAATATTTCCCGGAACAAATTGCTCACGGATAGGCATGTATACCTCAGTCGAAGGCTCATTATTGTTGTTGCACGCAGTGAGACAAACACTTAATGCGATTAGAAATAGACTTAAATATTTCATGTTGAGAGATTTTATTGCAATAATAACGATGACGCCATCGGGTTTATTGTCTTTTCCGTTGCGCTATATAAAGAGATAAATTAACCGATGATGGATATTATGGGAGTTGTGTGCGTGGTTTTGAAAATAATATTTTAGAGATAGATGAGTCAGTTGTCTACCGCTACGCTGTTTCTTACTTCGAAAGCGACAGGTGATAAGTTCCGCTTGTATTCAGAAACGACAAAAAGTCTCAGGTTATTTCTTTTAATGCGCGAAACTTTATAACTTTGCAGTATAATTATCTCACCGACATGATAAGTAATAGAACAAAACGCAATATATCGGCTACACTTCTTGTAGTTGGCATTCTTTGTATAATTGGAAGAATATGGGATGTTGCCACATCTCCGAAATCCGGCCAAGCATGGTTCGATTTATTCGGCATTTTTGTTCTGACCTACCTTTGTTTCGATAATTTCTGCATATATCGCCGCAGAGTTAAAAAAGGCACTAAGTTTGGTTCTTATTAAATGGGCTGTCTTTTCGGGAAACCATCTTACTTATAGCTCATCGACCAAATGTGAGATGATAAATTTTCACTTTTGATTACGAAGTCTGAACGACCTAAACCGGAGGAATCGCTTGCATCATCAGCGATTCCTCTAATTGCGATATTTCAGTCGTTTTGTCAATTAAAAGTTCATCACGTTAAGATATAAGGCGGTACCACCATCCTGCCGGGGTATTAAAATTGCAGTCCTAAGTGTGTTGAGTGCATCATTTGAGATATATCCGATTAATGCTCCTGTAAAACCGGCATATGCTGAATCTGAAAATATTATTATTCTATTAGAGTCCTTTGACACAGGTTTTGCAAATATTGCAAATATCGAACTATCCGTCATTTTACATTGGATCATCTCAGATGCGGGTAGTTCACCGATTAGTTTGTAGATGGTATTTCCATATACTACGGTCTGACTGTTACGTTCACCATACCATACAAGTAATTGCCCGTCGGTAACGCCAATCGCGGCAAAATCATTTTGGCCGCTGATCTCAGTGCCATCAACACCTTTCATGTTGGGCATTGCCTTGATTGAATCAAAAGCTTCTTCGTAAGTTAGGGCTTTTGCAGACATAGCTATCCCAAATGCCAGAGTGAGTAAAAGTAAATTTTTTTTCATAATTGTTTTCTTATTAGAACATTCTCATTTAGAGAAGTGTTTCGGGTCTACTATCAGACAACATAATGGCCATACTTTTTTGATAAATATTACCTTGATAGCATTCAATGTTAATTTCTAAATATGTATAAAAAATGAGCAAGCATATGAAAAGACTTCTTCTGCTGTTCTCAATCTGTGCCTATACAATATATCTCAGCGCACAGTCTGTCTCCAACCCGTCAGATTCAATTAAACATTGGACTCATCAATGGCAAACGCAACTTCTTGATGATAGAGAAAATCCAGCGAAGTGGGATACGGTCCACTATAACGAAGATTTACGTGAATTTCCCAGGCAAGATCAACAACCCATTTCCCTTGGCGTGTTCCCGGTTCCAAGCTATGGTCTGTACCCCGGGACCTTTGATGGTGTTATAGCTGCCAACTTTGGGCTGTACCTTAATTCCGGTCAAAGAATATCATGTGTGGTTAATGGAAATTTCAAGACATCACTTAATGAATCTTTTCTTGGTGATAATGATGAGGATTTTATTTTATACTTGCAGTGGTGACAGATTGTCCTCAAGATACTATTTTATTTGATGACGTTAGTGTCAATGGTATTTCTCGCAACCACCCTGATATCATCAGTGAGGGATATGTCAGGACCTCTGACTCCACAACGGTTGATTTTGTAGCCTTTCGTGCTGCGAACAACGATGCTTATGCTGTCGTCAACAAGAGATTGTTTAATCTTAACGATGGGAATATAGTTTTCATTGTGCCGCAAGAAGATGGTTCTTTAAGGTCAATGCAAATTCAACCTGAAGAATTGCTGACCTTCGGTACGCTGCGCGGATATATATCCTTCCTTGTAACAGAAGATGAAATTGTAAGCAAATTTGTATCTACCCGCAGCGATGCATTCAGTCTTGATCACAAGGAATAGAAAAGTCTCTTAAATATCCGTTATTTCCCGCATAAAGGGTTTTATCGTAATTTTTTCAGAAAAAAGTTACTTGAAAATTTGGTTTATAATATAAACCGTATTAACTTTGCAACTGAAATGAGAACGGTAACGCGCGACCGTTCTTTTTAAGACGATAATAGTTTATGATATAAACTGATTTACAAATCTTCAAAATTTCCTGAATATGGAAGAAAGAAAACTTACAGAAAAAGAGAGTCTCGAAGTGATTACTTCGATGATAGCCCGAACAAAAGCCAAATATCTCGGCAGTGGAAACATACTACTGATGTGGGGTTATCTTATTGCAGTCATATCCATTCTTGTATGGTTATTGCTTGCTGCAACTCATAATAACGCATGGAACTGGCTTTGGTTTGCCATTCCCATTGTCGGTTGTCCTACGACCGTTATTATGGCTCGCAAAGAACAACGTGTTAATGGAGTGACCACTTGTTTCGATAAGATAACATCCCGGATGTGGACTATTTTCGGAGTTTCCGAGATAGTATTGTCTGTAGTTTGCCTTGCTTTCGCTTTCCTCGGCGAGGTAAACTGTTGGTCGGCAATGTTGGTGTATTCACTTCTTCTTGCACCCGGTACGGAAATCGCCCAAGGACTCATTTTCAAGGAAAAAAGCCTTATCGGCGGTGGTATAGCCGGGTTATCCGTTGGAATTATCACAATATGCTGCGTCGCGGGAGGGATACCGCTTACAGCCAATTGGTACATGCCTCTATTCATATTTGCATGGATCTGTATGATGATAGTTCCGGGCCATATTATAAACAATAAAGCTAAAAAAAGATGAAAGAACTTGATCCGCTGTTGCACTCGCAGCTACGTCTTGCGGTAATGTCAATATTGATGAATGTTGAAGAGGCGGATTTTGTCTTTCTCAAAGAAAAAACTGAGGCAACCGCCGGTAATCTGAGTGTCCAACTCGACAAACTTTCTTCTGCCGGATATATTACGATGGAGAAGGGATTCGTGGGCAAGAAAACTCGAACAGTCTGCCAAGTTACTGAACAAGGACGCAGGGCGTTTGAGGAATATGTCGAGGTCCTTAAGGAATATCTTAACATATAACAGCTACTTTCACACTATCGAACTCGCTCCCGCAAAAGACTTTTGTGGAAGCGAGTTCATATTTGACCGGCCTTGCCAGTTGCAAAACGACAAGCTGATGGCGGCCGCGAGCTATTCATGTATGACTACACGATGGGTGCAAACAATGGCGTGTTCCACAACATCTGCCCCCGATTTACCTCTCTCCCTCCAAGGGCTTTTCAGCAAGGAAAGGCTATTTTTCAGATTAGTCTATATTGCCCCAAGCATCATTATCGTCCATCATCGAACGAAATTGTCGATTACATTCTTCCTCATCATTGTCAAATGTTGGTTCGGCAGTCCTACTAAAATATTCAGTTGCTTCGCATAAAACATCCGCAAATGATAATTTATTTTCCCGACAAATAACATAGCACTGTTCGACAAGTTCATCAAAGGCATTTACCAACTCGCTCCCTCCAATTCCTTTTTTGGCCAAAAAGGCTATTTTATCTATATCCTTGAATAATTCTATGCGAGAGGTATATCGACCTTTTTTATCTTTTCCTCTAAATTCATCTCCAACGTAAAATTTCATTCCCCAATTTTCCACTAAAAGATTGGCGAACTCATATACTTGGTTCATTGAACCAATTGTATAGAAAAAATCCAATACGTTTCTCATAGTGCAAATTTACTTATTTTTTCGTGGAAAAGACAGCTTTTCTACCGCTAATATATAGCGGTAGCTTTGCGGTGTAATTAACATCTCTATGGAAAAAGACAACGAATTTTAAAATGTACCCAAGAACTGATTGGTGTACAAATCAAATTCATGGCCCCATTATCGGGACGACCGAACAGCGTATTAGTTCAATGTGTCGCCACGGGACTCAGCAGTTTTGAGTGAGTCAAGAGTGAGGAAAGGCCACGCTTGATTGAATACAGCCACGTAAATGTAGCGCATGATTTCAGTATCATCATGGTCGAAAGACCGACCGCTGCAACCGAAGCCCTTGTCCTTTACGAACTGAGTGAGCGAGAACGAAACAATATTATCAATGTTGCCATCAAGATATTTGACGGCAAATTCGTTAATCTTTTCGCGGATAATTTCCAATTCGTTATCAGACATCAATTCCAGTCGTTAAGGTTGTCGATAAAATAGTCGAGACCTCCATAATCAATATTCGATATCCAAGAGGATTGGATTATTGGTTGATGCAGTAATATCATTGATTATATCAGCTCGAACAATCTGAGGCACCAACGATTGGCTCGCAAGAAAATAGTCAATGCGATGTCCTTGGTTTTTCTCACGCACTTCTGGGAGATTTATGAAGAAATAGGTAAATCCTTTTTTGAAATAATTGAAGTGCCTGTAAGTATCTATTAAGCCGCCTAATTCAAGAAGAGTATCAAAATCTTTGCGTTCCCAATCTGTGAAGTTGGCTTGATTACGTTTGTACTTGCCGTCCCAACAATCATCTTTGCCATGAACGATATTCATATCGCCACAGAGGATGAGCCTGTCAGGGACACTGCTGACTATCTTAAACATAAGTTTGTCGAAACTTTTCCGTCGCTCAATTGCACCCGGCACACTCGGATTTGAGTAAGGCACATAGCAATTGAATAACGACAGGCATGGGTGGTTAATGGAAAATCTTTGCAAGTAGCCAACTGCGTCGGGATTGGATTGAATATCCTCATCAAAATTAATGGAGATATTATTTCTAATATAGGTGCAGACACCTGCATACGGGGCTGATGATAAGAAGCTATGGTAGCCATCGATATTTATAACTTCTCCTGAGTGTTTAGCCTTTTGGAGGCAGATTACATCTGGCGAGTATTTCTCGATAAGTATTTCGAGGGCTTGCCATTTGGCTTTAAGCCCGTCGATATTCCAACTTATCATCCTGAGGCTACCCGGAGGAGCCGGAAATAAATCGTTATTAATACGAATTTTACCAAGAGGAGCTGTGAAATACTCCCCGTTAAATTCCGGCACGCTGCCTTTCTTAGCAAGTTTAAGAAGTTCCTTGTACCATGCACGGTATCGTGCATCTTTCTTTTTCCCTGCTTTGGCTAATTGAGGGAATGATTCAAGAAATGTCTTAACCAATGCATCGATGTCGGCTTTAGCTTCAAAATTACCAACCGATACTCCCAAGACCTTGTCATCATCGAAACTAATAATATCGCGGTCACTGCAAATGTTTGTTTCCAACGTTATATGACAACGCAGGGCGCATCCATTAGGCGCCACATATGAAAACCAACGCAGTTTCTCATAACCCATCTTATGCAGCTTATCAAGCATAAGCATAAGGTCAAGGCCGGAGGCATTAAGAATTATTTCAGGAATTAGGTGCACTTATGCTAATTTTACGAGATTCTCAAGTTGTTGTTTGATGCCGTCGAAGTTTTGGCTGAGGTCAAGAGTACGGTAATAAATCGTGTTGCCGTCGTGCCATTTCATCTGACCATTAGGCAGAAACTCCTCCTGAGTTTTGGCATACAGAAGCATACCGTCGGTGGAGCCTGAATGGTCGCGGTCGTGATTGAGCACGTAGGTAAGAATCTGATTCTGATTATTACTGTGAATGGTCTGTTTCTCAAAATTGCTCTGCAACGTCTTTGTGTAATATTTTGTATCGATTATGAGTGTGCGCTCACCAATTGACAGGAAAATGTCGGTTTGCAGAATTGGCAGCATCTCCATGCTTGTTTCCTCCTCTATAACGTTCCACACCACTTGCTTTGCACAAGGTTTGAACTCCGGGTGGTGTCTGCGATAATACTCCAAAACGAATTTCTCGTATAAGCGACACATATGCTCGTCGGAGAAGGTGTGCATCTTGAACTCCCCATGCTTGGTAGAGTAAAGAATGTTGTCAATGATGAAGTAGCACAGATACAGCAGCATCTGATAAGTTTTGGAGTTGCGGTCAAAGCGGAATGTGTTCCACTTGATGTTATGAAGGTCAATTTCGCCGACATTCGCAAAGAATGGCAATAGTTTGCGAAGAGCCTTACGTCGTACGGCTTTTACCTTTTCGTGATTGACCAACAATAAAATTGTTGTCTTCAAGATTTGATTGAAGATATTGTTTTCGGAATACTCGTCGAATTCACACGAAAGGCGTTTAATGCCGCGCGAATACCCCCCAATGGTGGCCGACATGTTGAGCTTGCCGCGTAAGGTGACAAGTTCATCCTCACATGGTATATAAGCCCGATGCAATCCCTGCTTCAATTGCGATGAAACGCCACGGTTCAATATCTCGGCAAAGAGGTCGTAGATTTCATCGAACTCTTCACCGGCTATCTCCTCATAGTTGTTCTTCCTAAGCTCTTGGAAAGCATAGGAGAGCATGTAGAAGATATTCTTGATTAATATGCCTTTATCCTCAGTCATTTCAGCATGTCAAGCAAACACGATTTCTCAGCATCGCATTTTTCTTTTGAGTCAAACCAATATTCATCGAGCATCGGACAAAGGTCGTAACGCACCACATGGTCAATCCACGGAGTATCAGTAGGTTGTCCGCAGAAATAACTATGACCGATACAGAAGCCCTCGCCAAGCGAGTCATCTTTGGCTATTGTGCCGTTGAGGGTCTTGACGGCGTCAACAACCTTAGCCACTCGCGGGTCTGAGTGTTTTGCCACCTCAGTTTTGAACCCCTCGGTATCAAATCCGGGAGCCATCGGATGGAAACTGAATCGACGGCGCAGGGCGTAGTCAATCATAGCAAGGCTGCGGTCGGCAGTGTTCATCATGCCGATAATGTAGAGATTTTTGGGCACTGCAAACAATTCGTTGCGGTAGGCCAACTTGATAGGTTGACCACGGTAGCTGTTCTCAATAAGCATCAGCAACTCGCCGAAGATTTTACTCAGATTACCACGGTTAATTTCATCAATTATAAAGAAGAAATCTTTATCAGGCTGCGCCTCGGCCTTCTTGCAGAATGTATAAAACAAGCCTGTGCGTAGTTCGAATCCACCATCAGCAGTGGGACGATAGCCCATGATGAAATCTTCGTAGGAGTAATTCTGGTGGAATTGCACCATCTCAATGCGGTTGTCGTCTTTCTTCTGCATCATACAGTATGCGAGACGCTTAGCCGAGAAAGTCTTGCCAACACCGGGAGCACCTTGAAGTATTACATTCTTCTTAAGGCGAATAAGTTTTATCAGTTCTTCGAGCTTTTGCTCAGACATGAAGACCTCCGTCAGAAATCGCTCCTTGGTGTAGGATTCAAAGTCCTCATTTTGCTTGATAGGGTTAGCATCATCCGGCTCCGGGTTCTCTTGTCGTATAAGGTCAAGCAAAACTTCATACTCATCTTTGGTGAGTTTGAAGAATGATCCGTTTTTGTTTTTGATAAACTCCATATCACGCAGTTCATCAAGGCCTTTGAAATCAAACCATGAAATAGGTGCTTCGAGGGTTTCGGTTTTTTCGTAAGTGATGGTTTCGCCGTCGCTTGCCTTGACTACCTTGGCGAGTGCCACGATTTTCTTAACCGGATTGGCCTCATAACCAATAACTATATCGCCAACCTTGGCATTTTCAAAATTTGCCGGGACACGGCGTTTGTTTCCCTTGTCATTCTTGACGGTGTAATGCACAGTGTCCCCGACCTGCAAATCACCGAAGCTCCAGTACTTGGGGCTTGCTACAAGCCACCAATAATGAGGCTCGTGGAATACGACTGATGGCTCAGCCGCAATGTTTGCCACTGTTTTCTTTATCTTATGTTCAGTTGACTCAGAAATTATCGGCTTGTAATAACGACTAATCCAAAAGCCAAAATCATCAACAAAAGTGGCAAGCCCATCGGGTTTGAAGTATTTGTTAGGGTAAGTATCCAAAGCAGCCTGATAAGTAGCAATCAAGTTATTGTCTTGATTGACAACCTCTGCCATATCATTTTTTATCTCATAGCTGTGCACTGTCTCCGACGGTTTTCCGTTGGCTTTTGGCGGATTAGGGATGCCGATTTTCTTGCAAACAGCGGCTATCTCGCTCCATTTGTAAATGGGATATTTCCCCGGATAGCTCAACCACAGATACGTACTTATGGCATTGGTGTTTTGATAGTGCATCTTACCCGGACTGAGCCGTTGTGAAAGGGCATCAGAAGAGTTCATAAAATTCTCGATACGCTCCTTTACATCAAGAGTTTCGTCAAACAATTCTCTGAACATTTCCCTTACGGTTTTAGGTTCCTGTTTTGCATAAGAGGTAATCATCAGCTTCGGGAAAGTGCTTTGGGAGACAAGCAGATTTTTCGTGTCACTCAATGATTTTTCAAGCATTTGAGCGAAATCATCAGCATTGATGTCCCAATTATCTTGGAATGTTTTCAATGCAATCCACTTATAATCTTCCCGTTCCCAATTTTCTGCAAAAGCGGCACTGTATTGATTCAGTGCATCTTGCAGAATGTACTCGCGAAGAGCCTCTACAAGCTCGGACCGTAATGTCCAACGGAAAGCTCCATCTCCATTCTTGACCGGCATGCCTTCGCCCATAGCTACGGGCCAATAAGTTATTGAGCCGTCGCTATCCCGTATTTCGATGTCGCCAATTTTAGCGAGGACGTCACGGCCAAACCACATGATATTGGCACTATGAGACTTTGAAAGCCCTCCGAAACGTTTGGCAACACCAACGCAGGTATTCTGATGATTTGATGAATAATAGAACGCCAAAAGGGTTTCAAGCCTTTCGGGTGTGGTTAGTTCCGAATCGCGTAGCAACTCTGCCCACTGCTCCTTGCTGACGGGCAAATGGCAACTGCAGACATTCTTTTCGTAATATGTTGTTATGGTTTGCATGTGATTTTACTCTGATTTAAGAAAGTGATAAGCGGAGATGTATTTGCGGAGACGTTTCACTGTCTCGTCTGAAATCTCGTTGAGGCGACGGATGTCCATGTTGTCCTCAAGGTCGTGGATTTTGACCATGCGACCAATGGGTTTTGCTTGGCACGAGCTACAAAATCCTCATAACTCTCTCCGTCAAGCTTAGTGACGGAAAGTATACCGTCAACAATATATTGAGGGAAACCGCGACTGAGAAGATATTCAGGTGTGATGTCTGTATCTTCAATAGTATCATGCAGCAGCGCGACAATGCGCTTTGCATCAGTCGTGCAGCATGCCGCCACGCGTTCGGGATGCAAATGATAAGGCATACCAACCTTATCAAACTGTCCTTCATGTGAGGTTGTGCATATTTGGTGAGCTATCTTTACAAGCCTGTTCATATCTCGATATTTCTATTTCTCAGTCAAGCTATATGCAAAGTTAATATTTTATTGCGATATTATAGCCCTATTCCTCAGGTATATTACGTAGTATAAGATATAATTGTGGGAGGAGCCATATATGCCTTCTTGTTTTTCCTCGTAAATGCCACTATCTTTGCACTTATGATGTAATCCAAGCAAATACTGCCCAAGGCGATTGATGCTCTTGAACGAGCTATCAATCGCGCAGTTCAGCAACGCATTGATGAAGACCCGGACGTGGCCGATGCTTACCTGCAATCGACATACACGAAAAGTCCTTTACCGCGCTTACGCTGTATCTTGAAGAAAGCAACGCAACCTAACCGCGATGTTGCGTTGCTCAACCTCATGCTCGACCTCAAAGACAACGTAGGCAGCGGCACGGAAGATTGGGTGCCGGACACCGCCGCCATTCGCAAACTCGCTGAGTCCTAATCCGAACTCATCGGGCTTGACTTCTGCCTCAATTAAAAATTATGTTTCATTTTTTTACTTGGGAGTGTTCAATTTTTGTTCACCCGGTGAAGAATCCAAATAGGGAGGGGGATTATAGGTTTAATTCTGTTTAATTTTGAGCGAGCAATCCGACACAATAATCGCGCCCATTGAACGCACCCCTTAAAAATACGTTAGGCGGTAAGCCTCTTTGTTTGAGGACTTACCGCCTAACCTTACGGTTTAGCGTTGGATTGCGCTTAGTCTTCTAAGTTCGCCTGCGCCGCGGCTACGCGGGCGATGGGAACGCGGAAAGGTGAACAGCTGACGTAGTTCATTCCAAGTTTGGCGCAGAACTTGACGCTTGATGGCTCACCGCCGTGCTCGCCACAGATACCAACTTTGAGGTCGGGACGGGTTGAGCGGCCTTTCTTAACACCCATTTCAACGAGTTGGCCTACACCTTCCTGGTCAAGGACTTCGAATGGGTCGACTTTGATGATGCCGTGTTCCTTATAGTATTTGAGGAACTTGGGTGCGTCGTCGCGTGAGAAGCCGAATGTCATCTGAGTGAGGTCGTTTGTACCGAATGAGAAGAATTCGGCTACTGTTGCGATTTCGTTGGCGGTGAGTGCAGCACGGGGAACTTCGATCATTGTGCCTACGAGGTAGGGAATCGAGCGGCCTTGTTCGTCAAATACCTTTGCAGCGGTTTCATTGATGATGTTGGCCTGATGCTGGATTTCCTTAAGAGAACCAACGAGGGGTATCATTATCTCGGGATGAACATCGATACCGCGTGCGCTCACTGCGAGAGCAGCCTCAATGATTGCACGAGTCTGCATTTCGGTGATTTCGGGGTATGTGATACCGAGACGGCAACCACGGTGACCAAGCATCGGATTGAATTCTTCAAGGGCGTCAACTTTGGCTTTTACCTCGGCGAGTGAGATACCCATTTCGTCAGCGAGTTCTTTCTGAGTGGCAGTCTGGTGAGGTACGAATTCGTGCAATGGGGGATCAAGCAGACGGATTGTAACACCAAAACCGTCCATTGCTTCAAAGATGCCTTCAAAGTCACCACGTTGCATGGGGAGGAGTTTGGCAAGTGCTGCGCGGCGGCCTTCTTCGTCGGATGCGAGAATCATTTCGCGCACAGCTTTGATACGGTCGCCTTCAAAGAACATGTGTTCGGTACGGCAGAGACCGATACCCTGAGCGCCGAAGTTACGGGCCTGACGTGCGTCGCGGGGAGTGTCGGCGTTGGTGCGTACGAGTGTTTTGGTGAATTTGGCTGCGAGGTTCATGATAGCACCGAAGTCGCCACCGAGTTCGGGTTCGGTGGTGGGTACTTGTCCGTCATAAACTTCACCGGTCGAGCCATTGAGTGAAATCCAGTCGCCTTCGTTGTATACCTTGCCGCCCATTTCTACGGTTTTGGCTTTGTAATCAACTTTAATTTCACCGGCGCCTGATACGCAGCATTTACCCATACCGCGAGCGACAACTGCCGCGTGTGAGGTCATACCACCGCGCATTGTGAGGATGCCTTGTGCAACGGCCATACCACGGAGGTCTTCCGGTGATGTCTCGATACGCACGAGTACGACTTTGCGTTTCTTCTCTGCCCATGCTTCAGCTTCGTCGGCTGCGAATACAATCTGGCCGGCTGCTGCACCGGGTGAAGCGGGGAGGCCTTTTGCAACTACATTGGCGCGTTTGAGAGCTGCTTTGTCGAATACCGGGTGTAGGAGTTCGTCGAGTTTTTGTGGCTCCATGCGCATGAGGGCGGTCTTTTCGTCGATCTTACCGTCGCGGAGGAGATCCATGGCGATTTTTACCATAGCGGCACCGGTTCGCTTGCCATTACGTGTCTGGAGCATCCAAAGTTTGCCATCCTGGATGGTAAATTCCATGTCCTGCATGTCGCGGTAGTAGTCTTCGAGTCTGTCGGCTATCTTGAAGAGTTCCTGAGCGCATACGGGCATTGATTCTTCGAGTGAAGGATATTTTGCAGCGCGTTCTTCTTCGGAGATACCCTGGAGGGCGGCCCAACGGCGTGAGCCTTCGAGTGTGATCTGCTGGGGTGTACGGATGCCGGCTACAACGTCTTCGCCTTGTGCGTTGATCAGGTATTCACCATTGAAGATGTTTTCACCTGTTGCGGCATCGCGGGAGAAGGCCACGCCGGTAGCTGAGTTGTCGCCCATGTTGCCGTATACCATTGCCTGTACATTTACAGCAGTACCCCACTCTTCGGGTATTTGGTTCATGCGGCGGTAAAGGATTGCGCGTTCGTTCATCCATGAATCGAACACGGCACATATGCCGCCCCAGAGTTGCTCCCAAGCGCTGTCGGGGAAGTCTTTGCCGGTATATTCTTTTACTGCGCCTTTGAAGAGCTTGACAAGGTTCTTGAGGTCGTCAACTGTAAGCTCGGTGTCGAGTTTGCAGCCTTTTTCCTCTTTTACTTTGTCCATGATTTCTTCGAAAGGATCAATGTCAGTCTTTGATTTGGGCTTCATGCCGAGAACTACGTCACCGTACATCTGTACGAAGCGGCGGTAGCTGTCCCAAGCGAAGCGTGGATTGCCGCTCTTGGTAGCGAGTGACTCAACGGTAGCGTCGTTCATGCCGAGGTTGAGCACGGTGTCCATCATGCCGGGCATTGATGCGCGGGCGCCTGAACGTACGGAAACAAGGAGGGGGTTGGCAGGATTATCGAATTCTTTACCAGTAAGCTCTTCGACGTGCTTGATGGCTTTGTGCACATCATCGTTGAGGCGTTTTACGACTTCGTCTTTGCCATACTGGGTGTATTCAGTGCAGACATCTGTAGTGATGGTGAAACCGGGAGGCACGGGCATGCCAAGGAGGTTCATTTCGGCAAGGTTGGCGCCTTTGCCGCCGAGGAGGTTTCTCATCTCGGCGTTGCCTTCAGCTTTGCCGTCACCAAACGTATAAACTCTTTTCATGTTTGTGAATTGGTTATATGGGTTATGTATAATCGAATGAATAACAAATAATGGCGCTAAAAGTCAAAAGTTGATATTAGCGAGTGCAAATTTACAAAAATTGCGAGTAAAAACCGCGAGGTATGCGGCCAAAAATAAAAAAATTCAGTTAAAAAATCGTCAGGACTTATTATCTGTGTCGTTTTTTTGCTTAGGGCGGTAATGGTGACGGTGTTTTTGCCTGGATTGATGGGTCTCGGATTTTGTATCTGTTACCGGAGCTGATTTCTGCGGTTTTGACTGATGGCGGCGTGGTTTATCGCGCTTGCCTTTGTTTCCCTGACGGTTGCCACGGCGTTGCTTGCTTTCATCAGAGGGCGAGGTGGCGTAATAATCGGGAGTGCTCCCGAATTCAGCGGGTATTTCTTCGCAACGGACATCATAGCCGAGAAATTGCTCGATATAGCGGAACTTACGGCGGTCGCGCTCGCTCACAAATGTGACTGCTTTGCCATCGTTATTGGCTCTGGCAGTACGACCTATGCGGTGTACGTAGTCTTCCGCTTCGCGCGGTACATCAAAGTTTACGACCATCGCAATGTCGTCAATATCAATGCCGCGGGCTACGATGTCGGTGGCTATGAGTATATCAATACGACCTGCACGGAAGTCGCTCATCACTTTTTCGCGGGCCGGTTGATCAAGATCGCTGTGCATTTCCCCGGTTTTCAAACCGACTTTCCGCAGTTCGCGGTTTAGTTCTTTAACCTTAATTTTTGATGCTGCGAAAACAATTACCCGCTGTGAGTAGGTTGTGCTGAACAGATGGCGTAGCAGGGGCGATTTTTGGTTCTCATAGCACACTACTTTTGATTGATCGATTTTTTCGGTAGGTTTTGATACCGCAATCTTGACTTCTACCGGATTGTTGAGGATAGACTTGGCCAGTTGTTGGATTTTGGCAGGCATTGTTGCCGAAAACATGAGGGTTTGTCTTGCTCGGGGAAGCTTTGATGCTATCTGGAATATGTCGTCGTAAAATCCCATGTCAAGCATTCTGTCGGCTTCGTCAAGGACAAATACACTGACCTTGGACAGGTCTACGTATCCCATTTTCATATGCGCTATTAGCCGGCCGGGGGTTGCGATGACAATATCGGCACCCATCTTTAGTCCGCGTTGCTGGCGTGCGAAGTCTTTGCCGTCGGTGCCGCCGTGTATTGCGACACTGCTTATCGGGAGATAGTATGAGAATCCTTCAAGTTGCCGGTCTATCTGTTGGGCGAGTTCATGAGTTGGCACCATTACGATGCATCTGACGGCATTACGCGGGCTTTGTGTATCGCGTGCGAGTTTGTTTATGACGGGCAGAAGATATGCGGCGGTTTTTCCTGTCCCGGTTTGGGCGCATGCTATGAGGTCGTCACCATCGAGTACTACGTTTATGGCCTGTTCCTGGATAGGGGTGCATTCTACAAATTGCATTGCATCAAGGGCATCTAGTACGTCGTATTCCAAATCAAGCTCGTCAAATCTCATGGTCGTATATGTTCAGATGAGTGTTTATATATGTGTGAATGGTAAAGACCATTTCATTGGTCATCCCCTATGTCATCGAAATCAAATTCGAAGTCCCATCCCGAGTCAGAGGCATATGTGTCAGTGAAACGGGCGAGTTCCCTACCCTCACGTTTAGTCGGACGTCCGAGCCCTTTCCTGCGGTCGATGAATCCGGATATTTTTACCACGTCAAGCAGGTCATACTGGTCCTGCGGTGTTATGTTCTCAAGGTATTCGGGTACGAGTCGCGCTCCAAGGCGGTTCTCTGTGACAGCCTTTACTTTAAATGAGTAAGTAACCGGCGGTTTGCGGACGTGCACAACATCTCCAATGTGTATCATTCGTGCCGGCTTTACGGTATTTGGATCATCATTAATGGTGATGCGGCCTTTTTTGCAGGCGTCTGTGGCTATTGT
This sequence comes from Odoribacter sp., assembly GCA_023663145.1. Lineage (GTDB taxonomy): Bacteria > Bacteroidota > Bacteroidia > Bacteroidales > Muribaculaceae > CAG-873. Next base: position 11,733 of record JAMPHZ010000008.1, on the reverse strand, counting down.
GCGCGTTTTGTATATACGCATTGCCCATAGCCATTTGTCAATTCTTACTTCTCCTGCTGCCATGGCTTATTTATTGTTGAAGCGGCACATAGCAGATGCAGCACCGGCAAGAATAAACTCGGCGATGCATTCATCGGCAACCTTTATGCGTGACGGTAGTTCTTCGCGTTGTTCCGGTGTAAACCGGCCGAGAACGTAGTCGACCTGGCATCCGCGTGCGAAATCGTTGCCGATCCCGAATTTCAAGCGTGGGTAAGCTTCGGATCCTAATTGACGTGCAATGTCTTTTAATCCGTTGTGACCTGCGTCGCTCCCGCGTGTCTTGAGCCGAATCGCGCCAAAAGGCAAAGCGATGTCATCGACAAGCACAAGCACGTTTTCAATAGGGATGTTTTCTTGTTGCATCCAATACCTCACGGCTGAACCGCTCAGGTTCATATAAGTTGAAGGCTTCAGTAAAACAACGGTTTTATTTTTGAGTCTTCCTTTTCCTACGTCACCGTAACGGACTGTGGAGAAAGAAATATTGGACGCCTCGGCAAAGGCGTCCAATATCATAAAACCGATGTTGTGACGGGTACCGGCATATTCACTGCCAATGTTACCCAACCCAACTATAAGATATTTCATGCGTCAGGACGCTTTTACTTGTTTGCAGCGGCAGCGGCAGCACCACGGGCGGCGCGGGTGAGCTGAACGGCGCAAACCACAGCGTTCTTGGCATTCATGAGTTCAAGATTGTCGAAGTGGATGTCACCCACAGCAAGAGACTTGCCGAGACCAAGGTTGTCAACGTTGATCACAAGGCGCTCGGGGATGGCGGTGTAGAGAGCTTTTACCTTGAGTTTCTTCATTGAGAGAGTGAGCTTACCACCGGCTTTAACACCTTCGGCGTGGCCTTCAAGTTTTACGGGAACTTCAACGACTACCGGTTTGTTGTCGCGCACTTCGAGAAGGTCAATGTGCAGGATTTCGTCTTTAACGGGGTGAAACTGGATATCTTTGAGGACAGCCATGCGCTTTTCGCCGTTGATGTCGAGTTGGATAGCGAAGATATCGGGGGTGAAGACGAGTTTGCGCACTGCGTCGTTAGAAACTGTGAGGTCTGTTGTTACGAGTCCTTTGTTGTTGCCTATTTCAACTACTTTCTCACCGGGCTTGAGTGCTGCGGTGTAAGGCAGTTCAACGATTTCGCCACCGTTAAGTACAACGGGGATGAGTTTCTGTTGGCGAAGAGCTTTGGTTGCTTTCTTGCCGAGTTCAACGCGGGGCTGAGCTGAGAGTTCAAATGTTTTCATTGTAAAATTATAAATGTGTTACTCAAAATTAAGACGCTTCTTAATTTCCCATCACACGGGGATGCTAAAAAGCGGTGCAAAGTTACTAAATATTTGTGTGACGGCCAAATATTCGTGAAATTATTTGATTATTTGATTTTCAATGGTTCAATAATGAGCGTTCGTGGCAGAGATCCGTAATATGTAAATGAGAAACAGCGGCATGTGTTCATGATGCTGCGGTGAGGTTTTAAAAAGATTGCCAATGCTTTATTTGGATCCCTTTAGGATTTGATACGCAAAAATAAGTGATGAAATAAGGATATTTATTCAATAATTACTAACTTTGTAACTGAAAATGGCAAGAATAGACAGAGTAACGATAGACCGAATCATGGACGCCACTGACATTGTTGATGTCGTGGGCGACTTTGTATCACTGAAAAAGCGCGGAGCCAACTATTGGGGGCTATGTCCGTTTCATAATGACAGGTCTCCGTCATTTTCAGTCAATGGAGCTAAAGGTATATTCAAGTGCTTCAGTTGTGGCAAGGCAGGCTCAGCTGTGAGTTTCCTTATGGATCTTGAGGGAATGTCTTATGTCGAGGCTATAAAATGGCTTGGCAAGAAATATAATATCGAGATTCAGGAAAAGGCGATGACGGGTGCCGAACGTGAGGCCGAGCAGATGCGGGAGTCTATGTTTGCGGTAAATGCCTTTGCCATGGAGCATTTTGAAAAGAATCTTAAAGAGACTTCTGACGGTGTTGATATAGGATTGAGTTATTTCAGGGAACGGGGTATCTCGGACTCTATGATAAGCCGGTTCCATCTTGGCTATGCTCTTGAGAAAAGCGATGATCTGCTTAATTCTGCAGTTAAAGCCGGATTCAATGAGAAATATATTGTTGATACCGGATTGTGTATAAAGACGGATAATGGCCGTATATATGACCGTTTCAAGGGCCGTGTGATTTATCCGGTGCATTCATTATCGGGGCGTGTCGTAGCTTTCGGTGGGCGTACGCTGAGGAAAGAGAAGACGGTACCTAAATATGTGAACTCTCCTGAAAGTGTGATATATTCCAAAAGCCGTGAGCTTTACGGTATGTATCAGGCCCGAAGCGCCATTGCCCGTAAGAAGAGTTGCATATTGGTAGAGGGATACATGGATGTGATTTCCATGCATCAGGCCGGTGTTGAGAATGTGGTAGCGTCATCGGGAACAGCTCTAACGGAAGGGCAGGTTGCAATGATCAAGCGTTTTGCCGATAAAGTCATACTTATCTATGACTCTGATGCGGCTGGTATCAAGGCTGCCCTTAGAGGTATCAACATGTTTGTGGCGGCCGGAATGTCATTGAAGCTGGTGCTTCTGCCTGAAGGGGAGGATCCTGATTCTTTTGCGCAGTCGCATACATCGGCCGAAGTTGAGGAATATCTTGCCGCGAACGAGAAAGATCTTATTGGATTCAAGACGGAGATATTGCTTAGTGACAGCCAGGGTGATCCCCGGCGCCGGTCGGAAGCTATAAATGATATATTGCAGACCATAGCCCTGATCCCAAATGTGATAGAGCAGACTCTCTATATAGATGAGTGCGCGTCGAAGGTAGGCATTGCCGCCGGTACACTTGCCGCACAGGTAAAAACCATAGTAGCCCGGCAACGTGAGCAGGATTTCAACCAGGCTCAGCGTCGCCGCGCTGAAGAGAGTCTTGCTCCTATGCCAGGACCTTCGGTCGATACGTATGAGGAAGTCTCAGACACTCCACAACAGGCTGCCCCGGTCAAGCCACAGGTGATTGTGCCGCAAAGTATAAGTATCGCAGAGGAGGATATCATTAAATATGTGTTGAGATATGGCCCGATGTATTTATGCGATGTCGCGGTAAATGATGTGCTCACACCAATGACAGTCATTGGATACATAGAGCAGGAACTTGCAATTGATGATATACATTTTTCTGTACCAGAATATGCACGGCTATGGGAACTTGCTCTTGAGATAACAAATAAATCCTGGCAACGGAGGCATGATGAACGAAAGGCTGAACTTGAACGTGAAAAAGCACGGTTGATAGAGGAAAAACGAGAAGAGATAAGACAGCAGGCGCTTGATGTGGCCGCGATAAATGCCGCAGAAGAGAAAATAGTATCTGAGGCAGATGCATGGCTCTGTGAGCAGCTTGATGATTTTGATTCCGCTTTCGTACGTGATCGCCTTGTAAGGCATGAAGATCGCCGTATCATTGATCTTGTGGTGCATATGACCGCTGATCCTGTTGTGCTCAGCAAGATGCATCCTAAGGTGGACCGCAGGTCGGATCTTTGTGAGAAATTGCCCGTTGCAGTCTATGCATTGAAGGGCGCATTGCTGCGTGAACGTATCAGACGCCTTACATTGAGTCTTGATAATGCTGACGCTGATGCTGCTCGCGATATAATGGCGCAGATTATGGAGTTGAAAATGACCAGTATGGAGTTTGACCGTTGCAATGGCGAGATTGTGGTTACTCCCGGCCAAATCAAGTTATGACAATGGCTGAGGTATATGCCCAGATTATAATTCCCCGTCCACTTGAGCAGTCATTTACGTACCGAGTGCCGCAGAAACTTGTGTCATCGGTGAGTGTGGGATGTAGGGTTATAGTTCCATTCGGTACCAAACGATTTCTCACCGGTATCGTGGAAGGGTTGTCACCTGTGAGGCCGGCAGATGTGGCTGCCGTGAAAGATATAGATTGTGTGCTTGATGCAACACCTGTGACGTTACATCCGCAGATTAAGCTGTGGCGTTGGATAGCGGATTATTATATGTGCGCTGTCGGGGATGTAATGAAAGCTGCGCTTCCGTCAGGCATGAAAGTTGAAAGCGAAACGGTAGTATGTCTTGCTGACGATGTTGATGAGCAGGCGTTAGGGAGGCTTTCGAAGTCTGATTTTGCCATAATTGAACGGTTGAAAAGGTCAGATAAACAATCGGTGAAAGACCTGACCCGTGCGACTGGTCTTAATGATGTGGGAAAGCGAGTGACCTCATTGGTCGAGCATGGACTTGTGACGGTTAGCGAGGTGCTTATGCACAGATACCGCAGGGTAAAGGTTAAAATGCTTAAAATAAAGATAAAGCGCAATGATCAGAATGCACTTGAACAAGCCTTCGCTTCCATAAGCCGCTCGGCGGGTCAACAGTCGGCATTGCTTAATCTTATAGCTCTTTCGGGATTTAATATTGCAACAGAGCCGATAAGAGAGGTCTCACGCGACAGTCTGTTGGAAGCTTCCCCAATGATCAACACATCACACGTCAATGCACTGGCGGCAAAAGGCCTTGTTGAGATCTCAACAAAAGAGGTCTCAAGATTCTCGGCGCCAGATGATTGCGGAGGACGTCAAGCCAATTTGTTGCCAACTTTATCATCAGCGCAGGAAAAGGCCCTTGAAGAAATACATCACTCATTTATAAAACATAACATCACACTTCTCCACGGGGTGACTTCATCGGGAAAGACAGAGATATATATCCATCTTATTGACTATACTTTGCGCCAAGGCCGGCAGGTGCTCCTGCTTGTACCTGAAATTGCCCTCACTACGCAACTTACGCGGCGTTTGCAGCATGTGTTCGGTGGCAAAGTTAAGATATACCACTCGAAATTCTCGGATAACGAACGTATTGACATATGGCGCGACATGCTTGCCACGAAAGATCCTTGTGTTGTCATTGGTGCCCGCTCGGCTGTTTTTCTTCCTTTCAAATCATTGGGATTGGTAATTGTAGATGAAGAGCATGATCCCAGTTATAAACAGAATGATCCGGCACCGAGATATAACGGGCGTGACACGGCGATAGTCCTGGCATCTTTTCATGGGGCGAAAACTCTTCTCGGGAGTGCCACGCCATCGGTTGAAACTTACTACAAAGCGACGACAGGTGCCAAGTATGGATTGGTTTCACTATCGGAAAGGTATGGTGATGCGACATTGCCCGATATAGAAGTAATTGATATGGGCAAGGAACGCCTGAGAGGCCGTGTTGACGGTGTTATGGCGTTCGATACAATAGCGCGAAGCCGAAATCTGCTTAGAGATGGCAAGCAACTCATATTCTTTCATAACCGTCGCGGTTTCTCTCCCAGAGCCAGATGTAAGTTGTGCCAGTTTACACCTAAGTGCGACCACTGTGATGTGTCACTTACATATCATCGCCGTACCAACACTCTTGAGTGTCATTATTGCGGTGCTACGTATCCTGTTCCCAAGGTCTGTCCTGCATGCCATGAGCCTGCAATAGAGATAGAGGGTTATGGGACAGAGCGGATCGAAGATGGATTGTCGGCGATCTTTAATGATTATAAAATATTGCGTATGGATCTTGACACTACCCGCAACAAAGATTCCTACGCGTCAATAATCGATGATTTTTCGGCAGGAAAGGCAGATATCCTCGTAGGTACACAGATGGTTACAAAGGGGCTCGATTTTAAGGATGTGGGCCTTGTGGGAATAATTAATGCCGATACTTTAGTTAACTTTGCTGATTTCCGTGCCAACGAGCGGGCATTTAATCTGATGGAACAGGTCGCAGGACGTGCAGGTCGCAGGAGTGAGACACCCGGTACAGTAGTTATACAGACATATTCTCCTGAAAATGAGGTGATACAATATGTTTGCAGGCATGATTACCAATCTTTTTACAACTGGGAACTCGAGCAACGGCAACGTTATCTTTATCCACCGTTCGTCAGAGTAATAAACATATATCTGAGACATCGTGACAGAACTGCGGTTGACTCTTTCGCGCGAGCTTACGTAATGCGGCTAAAGCAGCTTTTAGGTAACCGCGTAAATGGTCCGGTAGAACCACCTGTAGAACGTGTGGCATCATTGTATATCAGGACAATAATGCTGAAGATTGAAACTACAGCTTCAATCTTCAAAGTAAAGGATGTGTTGCGAAGTGTATTCTTAGAATTCAATGAATCTCCGATCAAGAGCGGAGTGTCAATCCACTATGATGTAGATCCGGTCTAATCACCGTTATAACCGGCTGCCGGCAAAGTCTTGTCATTATTATAGAACTCAGAGCTTAGCAGATATTGAAGAGGTGTGTCAGGATGCCGCTTGATGTATGACCTGACTATCATATAGCCGATATATCTGCCGGCTCTACCGGGCACATATGGTGAAAGGATGGATGTAGAGGGGGATTTATCAACAAGACGAGCAGCAGTCTCTTTTGAAGTATCATAAAGTAACTTTTTTGATATGGCCATCTGCCATAATTCTTTTGAATTATGCTTGAACCAATCAAGCTGTGTATCATTGTATCCCAACGCTATGCCCAGGTCAGCATCGGGGACAAGCCTCATTTTTGTTTCAATCAGCGCTCCTTCATAGATCATCCGGGATAGAGCTGTCGTACCGTCTGAATCAGTAAACGGGAATTCCGTAGCTACAAGCGCTTCCGTAATGTCGTAAGGTAGGTTCACCGGTGTCTTCTCGCTCCGCATATAGGCCGGCCAAAGTCGGTTCTGATAACCTTTGTAATCTTCTCCTAAGTAGTGGTTGAGAGCGATAAGCATGACGTCGTCGGCAAAGATTATAGACTTCAGGTTGCCCCAGACTACAGCCGCATATTCTCGGCGTGGAAATTTCAGGCCTTGTGAGTCTGCATTTTTAAGAATTCCACCAAGTTTATGTTCAAGTATAGAGATATCAGGATATACGCTGTCAACTGCCGGAGTGAATATTCGCACAGGAGTTGACGCGGACCAACTGGCAAGATGAGCGGAATCCACCACGCCCGGAGATACAATGTCGAAGTAAGCTTTAAATGCAGCACTGTCAGCATGTATAATTGAGTCAAGCTTTGATGCATTATAATGTTCAACATTATATACATAATTATATATCGGTACAATGGGACATGTTTCAACATCGTGATTAGTGCACGATGAAAACGCTGCACTTACAGCTATGAGTAATATTATGAGTTTATTCATGAATACAAAGTTACATAACTATTATCTAAAAGTCAATAAAATTGTGATACCAAGAGGTTGATATTGCCAATTTGGGTTCATTATTGGTGGATTTGGTATAAATTCTGATTAATTTTTAGTCTATTTCCATTATTATGACTAAATTTGCAGGTAATGTTGAGAAGAATCTTCATCATATTAGCAATAGCTATGGTCATTTTTCCGGTACTGGCGCGCGCCGATGAAGCACGTGCTTTCACTGTGGTTATTGACCCAGGCCATGGCGGCAAAGACTATGGATGTGAGGGCGACATTACAAATGAAAAAACGATTGTGCTTGATGTGGCCACACGCCTTGGTAAACTTATATCGGCTGAACATCCTGAGGTAAATATTATATATACCCGTAGTGATGACCGGTTCATTACCTTGAACGAACGCGCGGCAATTGCAAACCGTGCCAAAGCCGATCTTTTTATTTCAGTACATGTCAATTCCATAGATAAGCGTACCCGTGGGCGTAATCAAGTACACGGAGCTTCAGTATACACGCTCGGCTTGCACCGCACTGATGATAATCTTGCCGTCGCTATGCGGGAGAACAGTGTTATTGAGCTTGAAAATGATTTTAGCGAGACATATCAAGGATTTGACCCGACATCAAGCGAGTCGTATATTATATTTGAACTGACGCAAAACAGACATCAGCGAAATTCCATAGAGCTTGCATCTCTGGTGTGTAACGAGCTTGTTAACACAGCCGGTCGAGCAGATAAGGGTGTGCGCCAGTCAGGATTCCTTGTACTCAGGGCTACCTCAATGCCGTCAGTGCTTGTGGAGCTTGATTTTATATGTAATCCGCAGGCGGAGCGTTTTCTGCATTCTGATGGTGGTAAGGAAAAATGTGCCAGATCACTTGCCAACGCATTCACGGTATATTATAACCATCATAAGGGAGGTGGACCGACAACCATCAATGCGGTTGAGACAGCGCCCGGGCAAGGTGATGCGGAATCTCAGTCTGTGCCTGAGCATAATCAGTCAGCATCACAGGTGGTATATTGCGTACAGTTTCTTACCAGTGACAAGCGGCTTGATTCAGGTGATGCCAGATTTAAAGGCGTTGGTGATGTGAACTTTTACATGCATGATAATCTTTATAAATATATAAGCGGGAGTTTCCCGTCTTTAAATCAAGCAAAGAAACATCTGCGTAAACTAAAAAACAAGTTTCCTGAAGCGTTTATAATAAAGATGCAAGATGGACAACGAGTCCTTTAACGACTGAAACAATGAACAAAATTTTTAGAAAAGAAATTCTGATCGGACTGACCGTAATCATTGCTCTTGGTGTGCTATTTGTCGGGATTGACTTCCTTAAAGGGGTCAATGTTTTCAAGGCAGCCAACTATTACTATGTATCCTATGATAATGTGCAGGGGCTTGCAAAAAGCGCTCCTGTCACCATCAACGGCTTTAAGGTAGGTCTTGTGCGTGATATTACATATGAATACAATAATCCCGGACATATGTTGGTAGAGTTGTCACTTGACAGAGAGTTAAAGGTGCCGCAGGGAACTAAGGCTCTTCTTACAACCGACCTTCTCGGCACTGCCACCATTGCCCTTGACCTTGGACCTCAAGGACATTACCACCAGATAGGTGATACCTTATCTGCTGTTGTGCCGAAAGGGCTCATGGATAACGTGACTCAGGAAATTATGCCACAGCTTGGTGGTGTATTCAGTAAAGTAGATACGCTGCTGACGGCAATAAATTCATTGGTAGGAGATCCGGCGTTGCTTTCATCGGTACAACGCCTTGATCAGATTACAGCCAACCTCGAAAAGACGACACGGCAACTTAATGCCCTTATGGCCACCCTACCCCCAATTACAGCTGATATAAAAAATATTTCAGGAAATCTTTCATCATCTGCCTCAGATATTTCTCAGATTACTGCTGAACTTGGAGAGATACCTGTAGACTCAATTGCCGGAAATATCCAGGTTCTCACTGAAAATCTGCGGGAACTGTCTGCTCAGTTAAATGATCCGAATTCATCTCTTGGTTTGCTGACCCGTGATCCAGCTCTATATAGGAATCTTAATTCAGCTGTATCAAATCTTGATTCACTATTTGTAGATATAAAACGAAATCCAAAGCGCTATATAAGCATTAAACTCCTTTAATAAAAAGTTGAACAGCTTTAAAGGGCGAGATTGTCATTATACGGCAGTGTCGCCCTTATTTTAATTCAATTTAAATAACCGCGGCAAACTAATTATCTAACCTTTAGTGATAATGCAAGTGGTGATGCTGTAGGTAAAGACAATCGGATGTTGAATTCTATTATATATGCTTGTGTGACAGTTGAGCATATGTCTCATTGGACCAGTACTTTGACACAATATATCTGAACCGACACTTCAACCGCTTTCTCATAAAACATCCTAAGCAACTGATATATATATATTTGTACATGTAAATAGAAAAACAAATAATTTTAGATTTGTTTATTGCATAATTTTTGCGGAAATTTGTAACCGCAAAACCAATCAAGAATGTCAAACGAATATAACCATATAGAACTATGGCAACGTGCTTGCGAGTTTCTGGAGAATAATCTTCAGAGGCAGCAATACGCAGCATGGTTCGGTCAGGTGCATTCTTTAGGTTTTGATGGTCGCAACCTTAAGTTGCAGGTACCCTCACGCCTTTATGCCGACTATTTTGAGACAACATTCAAGGATATTCTGAATGCTGCTATAAAGAAGGTATATGGTCAAGGAGTGTTGGTGACTTTCTGTTTCAATGTTGTTAAAGATGATCCACGGTCGGCAGTGAGCGAACGGTCAGCTGATATGTCACCTGTAATCATCAAGAACAGCATGGCAGCCGCTGCGAATCCGTTTATTGATGAACGGCCCAAGGTCTTTGACTCTCAGCTTAATCCTCGTTATAACTTCGAGAATTATTGCAGCGGAGAGAGTAATGTCCTTGCCCGTACCGTAGCGGAATCTATTGCCAACGATCCGACTAATCATACATTTAATCCGCTTTTTGTATTTGGTCCCACAGGGGTTGGAAAGACGCACCTCATTCAGGCAATCGGTATACGTATAAAGGAGCAGAACCCACAGGCTCGTGTCCTATATGTGACAGCCCGTCTGTTCCAAAGCCAGTATACGGCAGCGAATGCCAAAGGGCAGATCAATAATTTCTTTCATTTCTATCAAGGTATTGACACACTGATAGTAGATGATATTCAGGATCTTGCCGGTAAAGGAGAAACACAGAATACGTTCTTTCATATCTTCAATCAGCTTCAGTTAAATAACCGTCAGATAATCATGTCAAGTGATTGTGCCCCGTCGCAGATGGACGGTTTCGAGAGCCGGCTGTTGGGAAGATTCAAATGGGGCATGACAACCGAGTTGTTCAAACCGGATGCAGAATTGCGGCGTAATGTTCTTCTTAAGAAGGCCCAACAAGACGGTATTGAGATTTCGGAAGAGATCATAAATTATATTGCTGATAATGTAACTGATTCTATACGAGATCTTGAAGGTGTGGTAGTGTCGCTTGTAGCTCATGCTACTGTGCTTAACTGCGAGATAAATATGTCACTTGCACAGACTGTTGTTGCAAATGCCATACGGATAAAACGCCGTCAAGTTAATTTTGAGATGGTAACGCAAGCTGTCAGTGCACACTTTAACATTGAGGCTGATACTTTGTTCACCAAGAGCCGGAAGCGGGAAATTTCAGATGCCCGCCAGATTGTAATGTTTTTGGCCAAGAAACTTGTGGGTATGTCCTATAAGAATATAGGGACAAAACTTGGGCGTACACATGCTACTGTTATTTATGCTTGTAATAATATTGAAGAGCGCATGCCTATTGATAAGGAGCTGCGAGCCTCAATCGATACGATAAAGGAGCTGATAGCTAACAACTGATCAAGGCTGCCTTGTTTTGTTATGAATTTTTTTGAGAATTTTCAGAAAAATTCAAAATATGCCCTATAACATATAAAAAAATTTGGTCAACAGGCCATAAATGGCGAACTTTGCATTGCAAACCTAAAAACAATCTTTTTTACCTTAGAAATTGTACCTATTGGAAACCCTTAAAAAGGAACTGCGTGACGCAGTTCCTTTTTATTTGTATATTAACGTGTATTCCAATATATTATATTTAATATTGCAAATGTTTTTATACGATAAACAGCCTGACATTTATAGATGACAGGCTGTTTATCGTTTAGAGCGGTAGACGAGGTTCGAACTCGCGACCCTCAGCTTGGGAAGCTGATGCTCTACCAACTGAGCTACTACCGCGTATTGTTTCTATTGGCAAAGTTACGAAGTTTATTTTAATTAACAGGTGTATTCATTGTTAAAAATTATTCACAAAGTTTCCAATAAGAAGTGCAACGGCATTCTCCTCACTCCTCCTCAGGGTAA
>JAMPHZ010000007.1 GCA_023663145.1 Odoribacter sp. | reverse complement strand
TGGTATCTCACCCTTGGCTTCACCATATTCTCAACGCTCCTGTTTTTCGCAATGATCTTCTGGCAGGAAGGACGCATAGAACAATGCCGAATTTCCGACATCAAGTATCACTACATCCTGATGCACAACGGCGTCAACTCCGTCGGATTGGACAGCATCGAAAGCTGGTTTCACGACCCGGACAAAGTAAGAATCATCGAATCCGAAGTACGAGCCTACGAAAAACGAGTGGATGAAACTGCCCGCGCAATCGAACAGAAGCATCGCCTCGAACAAAAAATAAACGAACTCAATTCTCAACCTCAAAACTCAAAGAAATGAACGTATCTATGAATCTTAACCAACTCCTCTCCCGTGCAAAAACCATCTTAGGAGGCAAGACCCACCACGAAGAAAAACCTTCAGAATCCACACATCAAGACCCTCATGTTTCAGACCAACGTCTGCAAACTGCACTCTCCGAAGTTGAGAAGTATCTCGCCGATAACTATGGTACCACACCCTCCGCCATTACCTACAAAGAGTACACCAATGGTGCCAGTCTCGAATCCAAAGACTCTACCTTCTCAACCACAGTCGCTGCACTGACAAGCACCGGAGGAATGCTAAACCTCCCAGATAACGAGCTACTCCTTTGCTATGTCACCACCGACAAAGGAGATGATTACCTCATCGAGCACCTCGGTAACTTCATCAGATTCCTGATGAAACTCGGCAGAATGCACCAAATCCAACACCTCGCCTTCGCCTTCTCAAAGGATATTGACGATCTCCCCAACGTCGTCAATACCGCTGACGTAACCTGCATCCGCCTCTACTAATCCCCACTCAACCCCTCGCCCCGACAAGAAATCCACCTCTTGCCGGGGCTTTTAACATTCAAGCAACTGAATATCAATCAATATAATATATAACCTCTCATCGAGAGATGTGACAAGCCTATTGCGTATATCTAAAAAAATTGCTAATTTTGTAGTTAATTTTTACCTTGAGCAATTATGCCCGGAAAACGAAAATATACATATATAGACCTATTCGCTGGAACTTCTGCTTTGTCAGAAGGTTTTCTGCGATGTGGATTCGTGCCTGTTGCTCATGTTGAAATGAATCCGGAAGCCTGTCTGACAATAAAAACCAGACAAGCATTTCACTTCCTTAAAGAGAACAACCGATATGAAGAATATCGCGAATATTTAAGAGGAGAAATTAGCAGGGCGGATTTATACTCACGTATTCCCGAAGCATTGATTTCATCAGTAATCAATACAGAGATTTCGGATGAATCCATCACAACTATCTTTGATAAGATTGACAATGTCTTAAAAAAACAACGCAGAAAACGTGTTGACTTTATTGTTGGTGGTCCTCCATGTCAAGCATTCTCTATGTTGAACCGTCATAATGCAAACATTGCTGATGACAAACGATGTCTTTTATATCTTCAATATGGAAAATTCTTAAAGAAATACAAACCCATGGGATTTGTGTTTGAGAATGTGTTAGGACTATTAAGCTCTAAGAAAAACCATTTTGAGAATATTAGATTCCATTTTGAGGACTTAGGCTATAAGGTGCATTATGTCATTCTTAATGCTGCCGATTATGGAGCTATGCAAAATCGCCAAAGAGTAATAATATTCGGTTGGCGTAAAACCAGAGACAGAGGCTGTCCGGAAATTACTAAAGTAGAAAATCCTTGGACATGAGCTGATTTATTCTCTGATCTCCCGCAAATCAATGCAGGAGAAATGAACTCAACATATAATGCTGAACCGACAGCTTATCTAAGAGAATTCGGTCTAAGATCCGATGATGATGTGCTGACTTTGCATATGGCACGTCCGCTCAACAATATTGATGCACAAAAATATAGAATGGCAGTTCAGATGTGGCTAGCAAATAGGATCCGAATTAAAAATTCTGATTTTCCGGATGACATAAGAACAATCAATAACACAACCTCTTTCCTTGACAGATTTAAGGTTGTAGACCTCAATGGCAAATGCCACACTGTCGTAGCTCATATAGCCAAGGATGGTCACTATTATATCTATCCCTCAGCCCAAACTGTTCGATCTATTTCCGTTCGCGAAGCAGCCAGAATACAGTCTTTCCCTGATAACTTTTTCTTTGAAGGGTCCAGATCTGCAATGTTCAAACAAATTGGTAATGCCGTACCGCCTCTAATGGCGTATGCGATTGCTAAATCAATAAAAGAATTGTTATGCCCAAAGACAATATAATACAATCACCATTTAAGCCACGTGCAAGGATGTTATTGCAGCTTGGTGACCAATTAATTAAAAATGAAAGCGTGGCATTAGTAGAATTGGTAAAGAATTCTTACGATGCTGACGCTACTCATGTCGATATCATATTGTCAAATATTGACAATAAAAAAGATGGGCAAATCATCATCAAAGACAACGGTTGGGGTATGGATTTAGATACAATCATCAATTGTTGGCTTGAACCAGGAAGTGATTCGAAATCAAAAATAGTAAATGATGGGAAACGTTCTCCTAAAGGAAGACTTCCAATTGGGGAAAAAGGGATTGGTAGATTTGGTGTACACAAATTAGGCTCCACAATAGAACTTATAACCAAAAAGTTTGAAGAGAAAGAGTATGTTGTTCGAATAAATTGGAATGATTTTTCACATTCCAAGTACCTTGATGATGTCCCTGTATACGTTATCGAACGAGATCAGCCTGAGACTTTCATCGGAGATGAACATGGTACATTAATAAGAATCAATAACCTAAATAAATCTTGGACGCGCGGTGAAGTACGAAGTATTAAGAGAACAATAAATTCGCTTAGTAGCCCATTCGAATCCAATGATGGCTTTGAGGCAAATCTAATCTGCATAGGACATGAGGATTGGTTAAATAATATGATTGACTGGAAAGACATCAAAAAATATGCAATGTATCACTTTAAGGCAACTTTGGTTGGTGATAGTATTTCCTTTTTTGAATATGACTTTCTACCTTGGGACTCAATGCCCAAAATCTCTTCGTACTCATTAAGATGGGATAGTTCATTTGAAACAGAAAAACTTGACAATATTAAATTAAAATATATTTCAGAATCGCAATATCTTGAATACGGCGGTAAAGATTTCTCTTTAGATGAGGACGATACAGAAATAGGGAAAGTACAATTTGAAGGATATATATTTGATAGAGATTCATTTGTTTTAAAATTAGGAGTTTCTGACAAGCAAGGGTTCAAAGAATATCTTGATTCCAACGGAGGCATTCGTATATATCGTGATGGTCTACGTGTATACGATTACGGAGAAGTTGGAAACGACTGGCTTAATCTTGACATTCGACGTGTAAATCAACCGGGTAAAAAAATAAGTAATAATATCATTCTCGGTGCGATTTCTCTCGATAGGGAGACTAGTAAAAGTCTTATAGAAAAGACCAATCGAGAAGGGTTTGTTGAAAATAAGGCCTATGTGTTGTTCCGTAATTCAATACTTCATGTACTGAATATTGTTGAAACACTTCGGTTTGAGGATAAAAGCCTCATACGTGAATTGTACGGACCGACCGCTAAGTCAGAACCTGTCCTTAATATAATTGGAGATTTGAAAAAATTTGTAGATGAGAAAATACGTGAAGTTCCCATCCGGAACCATATCAATAAGTACCTTCTTAAAATTGAAGCAGATTATAAAGTTGTATGTGATAATTTATTAAAGGCGGCAGGTGCAGGTCTTAACATGAGTGTAATTGTACATGAAGTTGAAAAAATTATAGCTGAAGTATCCCTGGTATTGAAGAAAGAAAAAGCCTCAGATAGGGCCATCCATTTAGTAGAACATCTTTCTTCATTGATTGATGGATATGCTGAGATAATCCGTAAGTCAGATAAAAAAACGGACAACATAATAAAGATAATAGACGATTCTCTCTTTAATACGGAGTATAGACTACGAGCTCATGGAGTTCAGGTAAATCGCAACTATAAAGGATATGATGGCACCACTAAAATTAAGGTCTCAAGAAGCTTATTGATTGGTGCGATCATGAATGTAATTGATAATGCTATCTATTGGCTGGAGAAATCAAAACGACTGGATAAAAAGATATATGTTGGTCTTTATGAAGACGACAGCTTTATAAATATTATTTTCGCTGATAATGGTGTTGGCTTTCTTCTACCGACAGATTCAATTACCCAACCGTTTGTTTCAGCTAAACAAGATGGAATAGGTCTGGGATTGCACATTGCAAATGAAGTCCTTCTTGCCCAAAATGGTCTCATCAGATTCCCTGAATTTGATGACCTTTCTATTCCCGTTGATTATCAAAATGGAGCCATCATTGTGTTTTCACTAAAAAAATAACGACTATGAATTTGTTGCCTATTAACGGAAGGATTGTCATCGTAGATAATAACATCAATCAAGCTCTACCTTTAATGAAAGAGTTTGGTAAACTTCGGTTGTCTTATTCGTATTATGATGGCTCTTTAGATGGTCTTCCTGAAGAAGGGGTAGATGAAGATGTACGCCTTGTATTCTTAGATATTAATTTAATTGACGATGCCGTTCATCCCATAAAGCAATTATACTCTAAAGTTTTCGGAGTAATGAATAAATTGATTGGCACCAATACCTTTCCATATATGCTGGTTTGTTGGAGCAGAAACAATACGGAATATGAAGATATACTTAAATTACTCTCCGAAGAACTTGGCACAAGGCGTCCTATTTGCTCTATACCTCTAAATAAGCTGGATTTCTTTACTATGACTGGTGAGCCTACCGATGATTTCGAAGATAAAATTCAAGATTTATACACGAACATCTCAGAACGACTCCAACAGCATACCTCCTTTTGTAATATTCTTAAATGGGAGAATCACATCCATAAGGCAGCGAATAAAGCACTTCAAGAAGGGTTAGCATGTATCGCTGGGAAAGATTGAGATGCAACCGCTAATTGGATTTTCACAAAATGGGGAAGGGCTTATTCTGGTAAATCGTTTGAACAACTTACAAATAAAGAAAAACTTATTTCATCTTTTCACACACTCAATTTATTCCTTCATGAGACTATGGAAGAACATATTGGTTTTGAGGATGATGAAACAGCATCATTTATTACTGATATAGAGGACAAAGATGTAAAATTGACTCATTTTAATGAAAGATTGATTTTTTCATATTGTCAAACCCATCCTAACGAGCCTGGAAGAATTGTGATTACTCCAGAAGAGTTTTCTGATTTTAAAGATTCTTTAAATTTCAGTTTCTTACCCTCTGATAATCTCATCCCTTCTGAAAAACTTGCTGAATTTGAAGCTTGCCAAAATCCTAAAAGAGAAAAAGGGAATTACTTCTCCAGTGTTAGACGAGAGATCCGAAAAAACTGGGATATTTTTAAACTCGTAATCAACGCGCCATGTGATTATGCGCAGAACAAAGTTAAGTTGAGCCGTGCAATTCCTGGGTATTTTATCAAATCAGAATACCGTAAATGGTTTAATAATAATAGCGATGCATTATTTATATCCCCCAATTTCTATTATCGCAAAAAAGAAGATGACTATTTCTTTATACTAGACTTTCGCTATCTCACATCAGAAAAAGAAGACAAAGGGAATAGTAACCTTCGATTGAAACAAGTTGTTTTAGCTGAAGTTCTCTCAAAGTTGTCACGCCACATCAATAGGCAAGGTTTGCTTACTATTGAGTAAATGACAGATATAAAGACTCCTGAACAACGAAGCCAGAATATGGCAGCTATCAAGGGGAAGGATACGACGCCGGAGATGATTGTGCGGAAGTATCTTTTCTCTCGCGGTCTGCGTTATCGTGTCTACAATCGTAAACTGCCGGGGTCACCCGATATTGTCTTGAAGAAATATAAGACTGTCGTATTCATTGACGGATGTTTCTGGCATGGTCATAAAAACTGCAAATACTTTCGGTTGCCAAAATCAAACATTGACTTCTGGAGGCATAAGATTGCGATGAACATTGCACGAGACTACGCCAACAATGTTGACCTCAAACTTGCAGGATGGAGAGTGATACGAATATGGGAATGTGAGATTCGGACAAAAGCCAGACGCGAGGAAACTCTCCAACAGCTTTATGCCAGCATAACACAATCATCCAATATTACACACTATCAATCCAATGAAATTGACAATAGAACAATAGCAGCAGAACCAAACATGCCATATGGTGGCTAAATGATTCTCCTCTATAGATAAAGACACTAATGTAGGAGGCTGCGTAATTTGTGAGGCTCAGACGGTCAGAGTGTTAACCGGTATGTTAACTGTGTTCCATGATTAGGAAATCTCGAAAATTTTTTGTAATTTTGCAATCTAAAACGCGCTCGCGCAGACAAATGACCGTACATATGTAAGTAATAACTTATATAAAAACATATAAAGGAACTTCCTTGTAGTCGCAAAAGGTTTGGTCGCCTGTCTGCCTACTTGGAAGTTTTCTTGTTTTCATTTATGAGGAAACGATTAGATTTTATAGATTTGTTTGCCGGATGTGGAGGTCTCTCTTTGGGCCTCGAACAAGCCGGCTTCACACCTGTACTTGTAAATGAAATCGTTCCTCAGTTCTGCGAAACATATCGGCACAATCGCAATCTTTCTTCGGATGATTGTTTTATTGGAGATATATGCGAATTAAATTCACATCTCCCTGCCTCCTCTGAAAAATTTAATGGTATAAGTCTTGTTTGCGGAGGTCCACCGTGCCAAGGATTCTCTATGGCCAATCGCCAACGTATTATTGATGATCCCCGAAATATGCTTTACAAGGAGTATCTTAAATTTCTTTGCAAAGTTAGACCTCAATTTTTTATAATGGAAAATGTTCGAGGGATGCAATCACGGTGGAACGAAATTGAAACCGACTTTAATACTTTTCTTAATTCCGATAGCCATCAATACCAGTTTACAGGTAAGTTGCTTCTTGCAGAAGATTATGGTGTCCCTCAGCACAGGGAGCGATTCATTGTAATCGGAAACCGCTTAGGGATTGATCCCGAGAAAATTTTTGATAAAATCTTCTCAATGAAACATCCTTCATTTGTTTTAGGTGATGCGCTTTTCGGACTCCCATCTTTGGGTGTTAAGGCTGAAAAAGGAAAAAATGATATTGAAAATGATATTTCGGGGTACACCCAAATACCTTTTCAGTATCCTAATACAAAATTTTACCAGTTCATTAACGGAGACCGTCAAATAGACATTCTATACAATCATAAGAACAGGTATAATAATCCGCGCGATGTTGAAATATACACAAGACTACCACAAGGTGGTAATTCGTTACATCCATCCATTGCAGATATAATGCCTTACTCCCGTCGAAATGATATATTCAAAGATAAATATTTTAAGTTACAAGACGACCGAATTTGTAAGACAATCACTTCTCATATGAGATATGATTGCAATATGTATATCCATCCTTGGTATTCTCGTGGTCTCTCTCCGAGAGAAGCAGCCCGAATACAAACATTCCCTGATGATTTCATTTTTTATGGTGCTCAAAATATGTGGTATGCTCAGATAGGTAATGCTGTACCTGTCAAACTTGCATATGTAATTGGAACAGCAATAGCATCATTCCTATGAAACATATTGAATTATTTGCTGGTGTAGGCGGTTTTAGGACGGCCATGGAGAATATACAGAAAGACTTCGACTTTACATTTGATTGTCAAGCCTTTTCTGAAATAGATGCTAATGCCACCAAAACTTATAAGGCAAACTTTGACACCTCAAATGAAATTGAGATGGGAGACATAGTAGAGTTTAATTCAAATCTATCTCGATACAACAATATAGATTTCGATTTGCTTACAGGAGGTTTCCCTTGTCAAGCTTTTAGCATGATGGGCAAACAGAAAGGATTTGAGGATAGCAGAGGAACTATGTTTTTTCAGATTGAGACAATTCTCAATCTGAAACGTCCCCGCTTCGTAATCCTCGAAAATGTTAAGAATTTGCTTTCTCACGACAAGGGTAATACATTTAAGGAGATACATCGTAGACTCAAGAAACTTGGTTACAATGTTTATTTCGATGTATTTAATTCAATAGATTTCCAACTTGCCCAAAAACGCAGCCGTGTCATTATTTTTGCTACAACTGATAACCTTGGAAAGAATTTCTCATTCAAGGCAGAAGAAATAGCAAATCTTTTTCATGAACACCTGTCTGAATTTTCATCGCTAATCCTTCAAAATTCCGTATTGGATGTTCTTGCTAAGGAGGTGCCCTCTAAATATTATCTATCTGAAAAGATTAAACCGACACTGTTGGCTGATGGCTCGAAAAACTTTGTATCTAAATCTGAAATCAATCAAATTATTGCTCGTCCCTTGACTGCAACCATGCATAAAATGCACCGCGCCTGTCAAGATAATTATTACAGTGATGGTTTTATCCATTCTGAAAACCCTATTGAGTACCTCTCACGGGTTTTCTCTAAAGAGGAACTCGCAAAGCAGCCTATTCGTAAGTTAACGCCTCATGAGGCGTTTGCCCTTCAAGGTTTTACTGCTCAGTTTGTCAATAATGCTCAACACGCTAAAGTTTGCGATGGAGCATTATACAAACAAGCGGGAAACGCCGTCAGCGTTAATGTAATATACGCAGTTCTCTACTACTTGTTCATTCACTTAAATCTCTCACACAAATGAATAAACTTTCAAAAATCGTTTCACGACAAGATGTTGATTTCAAGTTGACACCAAGCAGCTCCAACGAAACAAGCATCAACCTTTCTACGGAAATTTCCAATTTCATTTCTGATGAGAGTGGTGAAGTCGCATTTAGAATATACAAGCAAGATTTGATACTTGCATTAAGTTATGTATGCGTACTTCTGCCTCTATACTATAAAAAAGAAACATCTCCAGCAAACCTACTCAGCATATATCCAAAACTCTTATCTCAAATTCAATCAGCATTTGGTGATAATGATTCTGTACTTTATACTGTTGGTCACCTCAAAAGAGATGACGGAAGAAACTACTTGAATGGATTGAAACTCTCTAATGGGTTTAATTTGCGGTCATTCTTAATAGAAAAACATACTCAATTGGACTTCTGCAAGAGCCAAGATGGACAATTATCTATTCGTGTCATAACATCCCAGGAAGAATTGGATGCTCCAATTGATGTTGAAGAGATAACGGATACCCCGGCCAAACTCAGCGAACCGTTACAGCAGATATTCTTTGGCGCTCCGGGCACAGGCAAGTCATTTAAGATTAACGAAGCCTGCGCTCAATATGAGAATTACCGAACAACTTTCCACCCTGACACCGATTACGCCTCTTTCGTAGGTTCATACAAACCAATTACGGAGGTCGTAACAAAATACGACCAACAAGGTAATGCATACCTTGAAAAACGTATTGTTTACACTTACGTTTTCCAAGCCTTCCTGAAAGCATACATCGCAGCGTGGAGAGAGCAACAAAACGAAAACCCTAAGCCGGTGTTCCTCGTTGTGGAGGAAATCAACCGAGGCAACTGCGCTCAGATTTTTGGTGACATATTCCAATTGCTTGACCGCAACGAGTCCGGCTACTCAGATTATCCGATTGTTGCTGACGACGACCTCGCTCAGGAACTTAAACGCGAATTCGAGAAATTGAGTGTCGCCAATCCCGAAGCCATTAACTCGCTTTATAAGGGAGGTAAAGATGTTGTCGACAGCGTCAAAAGCGGCAAGCAGCTTCTTCTGCCGAACAACCTCTATATATGGGCAACGATGAACACCTCTGACCAATCGTTGTTCCCGATTGACTCCGCTTTCAAACGTCGTTGGGATTGGAAGTACATCAAAATCAAAGACGCGAAGAAAGATTACAAGATTGTATTTTCTAATGGGAACGTCTACGATTGGTGGAGTTTCGTTACCGAAATCAACAATCGCATCGAGGGAGGAGAAATACAGCAGGAGGATAAGAAACTCGGCTACTTCTTTGCCAAGTCAAAGGACGGTATTATCACTGCCGACCGTTTCTTGTCAAAAGTAATCTTCTTTCTCTATAATGATGTGTTCAAAGACTTTGGCTTTGACGAGGATTACTTCAAAGGTACCGACGGGCAACCCATGACCTTTGCTTCTTACTTCGACGAAACGGGCGAAGCAAACGAAGCGCAGATTGAACGCTTCCTCAATAATCTTGGAATGAGGCCCATTATTACCACAGGTAATGAAGAAGACGGTGTTGATGGCGATTCAGATTTGGGACATGAAGGTTTGCTCCAGAATAGCGACGGAGATTGGGTTCAACCAACATTTACAGTCAACGGCGAAAAACAATCATATATGATTGACACCGTCCTGGCTGCATTGAAAATATATTTTGATAAAAATCCGGATATTTCCACTGAAGCTGCTATATCAGAATGGAATAGCTTTGGACTGCCTAAACACGCATTAGAAACAGAAGAGACGTTTAATGCTCGCCCAGATATTTCTAAAAGTAGAGCTTCAAAACTATTTGAAACTTCAGACGGGCGAAAGTTCTATGTTTCGGCCCAGCTAAGGAAACAGCATATGCAGCGTCTAATAGAGAAGGCTAAATCTTGGGGGATTGAAATAATACGCGTCTCTTAATGAAACTACTTACAGAGGAATATGACTACCCTGTCGAAGCCGTTACCAAGTTGTTTCCCAATATTGACGAGCTCGACCCTGTCGACGGCAAAGTTAGAGTCAACTACGTTGGCTACTATTATCATGCCGCCGAGCAGGAGAGTGTATTCATTCTTCCTAAGGTAGTGCTCGAAGCCAACGAGGCAGGAGGTCAAGAGAAAGTGTTCGGGCGACACCGCCCCGAAGACATCATAGACCTTGAAGCCGACGGCTCGCCTCTGACAAAAACGGAACGGGAGTTCATTTACGGCTTGGCTGTTTGGATATACCGCGCTATTGCCGTCTATCGAGAAGACTGCAAGACCTCAAACCGCGACCATACCATAATCCGGCATCAAAACATCGTCAGACAAGGTCGCGGCAAAAAGCGCACTGCCAATACTTACTTGGATATTCTGCTTTCGCTCATTGACTTCAATAAGCGAAACAAGGATTGGTTTATGTTCATCTTGAAGAATATCCACTCAGGATATAACAAGATAAACTGGAACCGAACAATCGCCAAGTCGCAAGTCGTGGTGCAGAACAACGAGCCTGTCTATATCGACCCTGTAACCAAAAAGCGGCAGGTCAATTTCGACGAGGAATTACTTGTTATCTTCTACTCGATTTTACATTACATCAAAAGCGAGTATGGTTTCCCGGTTGATGTGAACGTCAATTACGATCTCATCATCGGCAAACGCTTCAGGCAGTACTTCGAAAAAGGTATCGGCATACGTCGTCTCAGGCAGATTAAATACAAGTATTTCTCCGACAAGGCTCTCGAACTTTGGGAACTTTGCTTTGCGTTCTTTGAACAATCAAAGCAAATTCGTATTGCTTCGCAAATGAACGAGTTCCTGTTGGCAAAGAACTTCAACATTGTTTTTGAAACGATGATTGACGAACTTATCGGAGATTTCACCTTCCCAGACCGCATCAACAAACATCAGGAGGACGGCAAGGAAGTTGACCATTTGTTCCTCTGGGATTCTTTGACCCGTGCCAGCCAGGAAGACGAACAGCGAGAGAGCAACCATCTCACTTATTACATCGGCGACTCGAAGTATTATAAGCAAAAGAATCGCATCGGACGTGAATCTGTTGCTAAGCAGTTCACCTACGCCCGCAATGTAATTCAGTGGAATCTCAACCTGTTTTTCGGTGAAAAGGCGCAACAAGGCGACCGCAGGGAAACCGACTTTTGCCTCCGCGACGAAGTAACAGAGGGCTACAATGTTATCCCAAACTTTTTTCTTTCGGGCAAAGTTCCTTCCGACTTCAATTATCGCGACCATATCGATGAAACCGGTAAAGTGGCAAAGACCCACATTTCCCGACAATATGTTAATCGGCTCTTTGACCGCGATACTCTGCTTGTTACTCACTACGATGTAAACTTCCTTTTCGTACTGTCGCTTTATGCTCGCGACAATGCAATGCAAAAGCGGCAGTGGCGCGAGAAAGTCCGCAACATATTCCGCGACAAAATACGCGAGGAACTGAGCAACCGATACCAGTTCCACGCCCTTCGTGCTTTTCCGAACATAGATCTTTCGGAGTGGTTGAAACTCAACTTCAAAGACATCATCGGAAAAGTCTTTGCTCCATACGACGAGGACAAAGGTATCGTAGCTTTAGCTCTCGCCAATCCTGAATATGAGCGAGACCCCAATGTAGCCACAGAAGTGGCAGCTGAAAATGCTCGAATCCTCAAACTTGTTGATTCAGCTTTTTCTCGGGTCAAACTAAATAATCTTGGAGTGGACCCGCGCCCGTTTTTGCCTCCTCCGTCTACTGCTATTGCAGCCACTCCCGGTAAAGATGGTGTCGTAATGTTAGCCTATATGCAATACGACAACAATGCTGTTAAATTCAGAGAAACCGGCAAAGTTGCTGTTCCTATCTTGTATAACGATGAGGGGATGCGATTACTCGAAAATATCGACTCTATCGGTTTCATCCTCTTTAATAAGTGGAATCAAGCATCGCAACATCTATTTAAGTTGCGCGAGAAACCGAAAGTCGTGCCGAAACCGAATATTCCGGTGGAGTACATGAATATCCGTAACCGTAAGAAACCGGACGATATTCCCGACGAGATAGATTATCTTTATCTCCTGCTCAACATCGAAATGTCAGATGAGCTTGACTCATCCAGCCTTGACTGCCAACGGTGCAAACTGCCCAGTGGCGATCCATCAAGATATGATGCCATATATACAACATTGAAAAAGCTTTCAATAGACAATTAAATAATGGAAGCAATAACTAGAAATAATGAGATGAATAGGAAGACGCTTTTGCTGCTCTTCCTGACGTCATATATCCCATTATTTCTTTTAATAGCAATTAGATATACGCTCATAAAACGCGATTATCTTGTATTTGGAGGATTTTCATTTGACAGTATATTTTTGTGTCTGAAATTGTTTTGGTTACCGTTGATATTGCTCTTCATTTCTATTTTATCACTCTTATGTTGTCGAATATTTTTGTCAAAATTAGACATAGATGCAAAAAATGGTAATACAGCAACTGTCGAGAAAATAGAAAACCGCAATAGTGAGTCTTTAGGATATATTGCAACATACATTATACCCTTTATATCGACCAATGGTGAAGATGTAGTAGAGGTCACTACGTTTTTCTTCTTAATGGCAATAATATATGGAGTATATATCCGCTCCAATATGATACTAATCAATCCTGTAGTTAACCTTCGTTATTCTATTTACAATATAGAATACACCTGTGGAAAGGATAAACAACGAGATGGGTTAGTAATCGTGAAAGGGAATAGCATGTCCGAGGACGAGAAAATAAAACTATATCAAATAGGATTCAAAATATTTTATGGGAAAAGGCTCTCCAACTGAAATTGAGGCTCTGAGAGAACGGATATCCCAGACTAAACCAGACGATACGAAGTTATACTTTGTGACTAGGATTTTGCGTGATAGTGCATTGCGCAGAAAGTCCGTTATGGGAAAGTTTATTTACAAAGTATACCAAATTGATGTAGACGATGAGATTCGTGGCCATCTCTACTCTGCCACCATATCTGAGATGGATAGAGTAATAAAGAAAGGTCTCGCCCTATCAGAATATTCTCCAATTTCAGATGACACAGAATCTCTTTTTACCTATAAGATAAAAGGTAAAGAAAAAGAATTAGCATTCTCTGATGTCGTAATCAACCAACTAGTAAAACCGTGCCCCAAAGTGCAAAGCATTGAGGGGATTATAAGCAAAGATGAGGAGCTATGGGCATATTGTGTAGGATTCGAAGAAGATGATGGAAATTTTATTTACACTTTCAGACGAATACTTGGAAGTAAGATAGCCATAGATGAGAAGGCAAGCGGGAAACGGTCTTTCTTTCAAACGCTGTTCAACGCTAAAAGTCAGAAACTTACCTTACTACAAGGTGAAGTCGTTGCACTTGACCGTGCGGTTGACTGTGTATACTTTGATGAAACATTCTTTGTGCTTCGCAAATTGAATTTTGAACAAATAGTTGGCATTCAAGAAGAATTCAAAGAAGCTGCAGAAAATGTTGTTAAAGATCTTGAAGCCTGTGGACGCATTGACGGCTTAGAGATCCTATCTCAGAAAGTACAATCAGGTACATCTCTTCACCGTAAACTTGCAAGAATTGCAAAAGTCGGAAGCATTCGTCAGATTGATGATAAGGCTATCAAAAACATGAAACGAATTGCAAAACGTCATAAAGAAAAAGATATAACGTCCAACGGACGTCTTGTTATATCTCAAGAATCAGATATCGAAATTCTTCTTAAACTTATTGGCGATTATTATAAGGTTGGAGAAGTCTCTGGCAAATCTTATGGTACATACTTTGGCAGAGAACTCCCAGTGGAGGAATCATAAGTCAATGCAATAACGTATAGCCCACACCACTTTCATATCTGATACAAAATTATATTATGAAAGCATTGACGTATATATCCAGAGGGCGGTTTGAGGTGACGGAGAAGGTGAAGCCGGTGGTTGTGGAGGCGACAGATGCTGTGGTGAGAGTGACTCTGAGCAGTATCTGCACGTCGGATCTGCATATCAAGCATGGGAGCGTGCCGAAGGCTGTGCCGGGAATTACTGTCGGGCATGAGATGGTCGGCGTGGTTGAGAGTGTTGGCGAGGCTGTCACTAAAGTGAAGCCGGGCGACCGTGTGGCGGTGAATGTGGAGACGTTCTGCGGTGAGTGTTTCTTCTGCCGTCATGGGTGGGTCAATAATTGCACTGACCCGAATGGCGGTTGGGCACTTGGTTGTCGGATTGATGGTGGGCAGACGGAGTTTGTGCGTGTGCCGTTTGCGGACAATGGGCTGACTCGTATTCCAGATAATGTGAGCAATGAGCAGGCTCTGTTTGTCGGTGATATTCTTGCCACCGGTTATTGGGCGGCTAAGATTTCGGAGATTGGTGAGGAGGATACAGTGCTGATTATCGGTGCCGGGCCGACCGGACTTTGCACTTTGCAGTGCGTTCGGCTATATAATCCGAAGCGGATTATTATCTGTGAGAAGGATGCTGCACGTCAGGAGTTTGTAAAAAGTCATTATCCGGATGTAGTTGTCGTATCCCCAGAGAATTGTCTGGAGGAAACCTTACGGCTTTCGGAGCATGGCGGTGCTGACCGTGTGATTGAAGTTGCGGGAGCGGATGACACTTTCCAGTTGGCTTGGCAAACGGCGCGACCGAATGCGATTGTTTCTATCGTAGCTCTTTACGGCAAGCCACAGGTGTTGCCATTGCCGGATATGTATGGCAAAAATCTGACGTTCAAGATCGGTGGCGTTGATGGTTGCGACTGCGACGAGATACTTCGGCTTATCTCTGAAGGTAAGATTGACACTACTCCGCTGATTACCCATACCTTCCAATTCTCACAGATTGAGGAGGCTTACGACCTATTTGAAAACCGCCGCGACAACGTTATAAAAGTGGCGATAACCTCTAATTGAAACAATAATGAATACCGGACAAATCATATTATTTCAGACACAGGGAGGCGATACAAAAATTGAGGTTCGCCTCGCTAATGAGACTGTTTGGCTCACGGCTGACCAGATGGCGGAGCTTTACCAACGCAATAAGTCAACTATTTCAAGACATATCAAAAATGTTTTTGAAAGCGGTGAGTTAGAGCAAAATCGAACTGTTGCATTTTTGCAACAATGCAAGATGAAGGTGCCCGTAAGGTTGAGCGCGACATCGCATACTATAATCTCGACATGATTATCAGTGCCGGGTACAGGGTCAATTCGCACCGTGGCGTGCAGTTCCGGCAGTGGGCCACACAGGTGCTGAAGGAGTATATGATAAAGGGATTCGTACTGAATGACAAGTTGCTGAAGAATGCTGTACAAGGCAATTATTTCGATGAGCTATTGTCAAGAATTCGCAACATACGTATTTCTGAAAAGGTATTCTACCGCAAGGTTTTGGAGATTTATGCCCTAAGCATAGACTATGACCCCTCGGACTTAGGCCACGCAATGGTTCTTCAAAACGGTGCAGAACAAGATACTCTTTTCTGCTCACAGTCATACCGCCGCTGAGGTCATATTCCAACGGGCCGATGCCGATAAGTATTTCATGGGACTTACCACATGGCACGGTGCGATGCCTACCAAGCATGAAGCGGAGATTGCAAATCAAACTCAGTTAGCTATCTGATAAAATTTTACTAACCTCGCATTAGGTCAACGACCGCGTGTCCGGCATAGGGACCGCGCATGTTTTCAAGTCCGCAAACCGACCACAGAAACGTTCATACCGGAGTCACTTGTTCGGCTTGGATTTACACACTGCTACTAATCAACACCTTACCCCCCTGCATCAACAAGCTCTTGTTGTCCAAGTTTTATTAGTTCGGACTCAATGTAAGACCGATGCCTACTAATATGAGACCGATTATCATTATATTAACCCACAACCTTGAAAGTCGCTTCATCTGCGGTGACATCGCACCGCGCTGGAAATTGCTCCACACTGATATGCTACGTACAGCATTCCAATCTGTCTCCTTGAATCCCTTGATTGCTAAAAAGAAACCGAATACGACTCCGGCAAGCAGAATCAGGAGACCACAATATATAAATATATCAGTCATGTGAATAGAACATGACCCGTTACATAAAGGTTCACCATACAATAATGATTAAATCTATAATCGCGAAAACGGAAACGAGCACATCATCTCTTTTTTCGCTTTCTTTTTTCTCTTGCTCTTTCGACCGCTTAAACATCATTTTAACGCTGATTAAAAGCCAACATAACCATAGGTGACAACGCCGTTGTCGGTGCTGCGAGTGTGGTGATAAAAGACGTAATGGCTGATACTGTTGTTGCAGGAAATTCTGCCGGGCTAATAAAGACAATTAACAAACCAGGCACTCCATCATTTTAGAGACTGCACACCGCCTCCGTTTACCATAAGGGTCTGGCCGCTTACCCACGATGACACCGGCGCCGCAAAGAAAAGCACTGCATGGGCTATATCGCAAGGTTCACCGAGCCTCTTAATCGGTGTATGAGCCAGCATACGGGCCTCTATATCAGGTGTGATCACCGCAGCAAGCGCTCCGGTGCGCGTAGCACCCGGACCCACGCAGTTAACTCTTATACCCATAGGCCCGTAGTCACAGGCGAGATTAGACATCATGTGGTTAAGCGCTGCTTTTGACGAGCCGTAAATGGCCATATCCGGATCATTATTGATACTGCTCATCGAAGTTATATTCACAATACTGCCATACCCCGACTGTTGCATAAACGGTGCTACAAGACGGCTTAATTGCCAAGGAGCAAATACATTTATGGCATAGATACGCTCTACATAAGCGCGATCAATCTTGAATGGATTTTCGCGGCCACCTCCTCCCATACCGGCATTGTTTACCAATATATTCACAGTGCCACATGTATCTATGGCGACCCGGACAAGCCTTTGCAGATCATCTTGGTTCAACACGTCACATTCCACTGCAACTGCATCCCCTCCTGTGGCCTTTATATCATTGGCAGTAGATATCGCCTTCGACATTGACAGGTCACTTACCACTACCTTGGCACCTGCAGCAGCAAGGACAAGACATATGGCGCGACCTATACCGTCGCCACCACCGGTCACAACGGCGACCTTTCCTGTCAGATCATACAATGAATTCAAATCCATCTTTTTATTATTTTTGTAGATAAAACGACAGGAACACACCATAAGTTCTCAACCAATCTGACGTTACCACCATAGGACTCTTGAAATAATGGCACAGCCATTTTTGACACACCGGATATGCCCGCATGTCAGCATCTGAACAGAAGTAGCCCCATAACTGCCACAGCAACCGCTGAACGCAGCTATCTCTTCTTGTTCTGCCGATTTCTATCCCTGAAATCCTTCCAATTGTTATTGAATTTCTTATGTGATCGTATAAGTGTTATTCCTGTAAGCTGTTTAAGCATCGAGAGTGCCCTGTAACCAAAATTAAAATTGTGGTTGTGAGCCGGGCGATATCCTATATTCTGGTCAGGAGGAATCGTAGATCTCACACCCTCGCGATCATAGCTGTTCACCCGTTCTACCAAGGCCATTACAGCAGGTTGCAGGTCAGGGGCCCCAGGTGGCTCAATCATGGCAATATTATCGGTATCGAATTTATGACGCTGCCACTTCCGTGCTTCTTTTACAGTGATGTATTCCTTATCAATTATATAAACTTCTCCATATGTACTCACAAAACATGGCTCATCAATATGATTGAACATGAATATATCATGACCTCGCCCGTTTGACTCTATGTTGAAAGAATAACCGGAAAGGTCAAGCGGAGACAGGATATCACCGGTAACGTCATCATAATTAAGTTTTATACGGAATGTCTCGAAATCAACGTCGTTTCTGAAAAAGCCTTGCATCCCGGGGACCCATCGTCGGCCAACCGTATCAGCAAGCACATTCACATCAACCGATATACGGTCATGATTTTTAATCCATATCTCAGCAGGGCTATACTTTCCGCGCACTGTGTCAGTGACACAATCGGCGGAAAGCAGCATCGCCGGGATCACGGTAGCATGACTCAGACCCAGCCAATCCGACCATGAAAAGTGATGGCTACATACATCACTCACGCTGTCAAGGCCGATATTATTGGTAAACCGGTAATACGATTTCGTCTTTATGACACGAGGGGTAGTCCAACCCTTGAATTTAGCTTTCGCGTCAGATGTCAGCATAAAATCAACCATCTTCTCGCGAAAAAGAAAAACAGTGTCGGTGTAGGTTGACAACGTTGAGTATTCGCGTACATACGCAAGCATATGCAGGACCTTGTGTTGGCGCGACTCTACAATCACCTCCGGCAACTCCGTGAAACTCTCGCGCATAAAGACTGTATCAGTAGTGCAATCAGCCACTGTGCACTCCTCATACCCCAGATAGCGCACTGTTATGGGATAGGCCGTGCCGGGAATTACAGGCGTGCGACCGGCTGAATTACCTACACCTATGGCATTTCCCTTGGAATCAAATACCGATGCGCCTGGTAAAGGACTTCCCGTAAGCGAATCAGCCACCACCACACCATGACATTGTGCTGCTGCCTTGAATACAGCTACAGCAATCATGAGTGAGATAACAGCCAATCGCGACATATGACAGCTGACGTATATCAATCACGGAAACGACATGAGAGGTCGCCATATGCATCGATACGGCGGTCGCGCAGGAATGGCCACCAACGTCGCACGTTCTCGCAGCGTGCCATATCAATATCAACGATTGCGGAATCCTCCTTGTCAAAAGGTGCGCGATAAAGGAATTCGCCCTGAGGACCGGCCACAAAACTTCCGCCCCAGAAAGTTATACCGCCTGTGGCACCTGAAGGATCGGGTTCATACCCCACACGGTTTACAGTAACGACGGGCACTCCGTTGGCCACGGCATGACCGCGTTGCACAGTGGTCCATGCTTCAAGCTGGCGCTGCTGCTCTTCAGGTGTATCACTGCTTTCCCAACCTATGGCCGTTGGATATATTAGAATCTCTGCACCGGCCAAAGCCATTAGTCGTGCTGCTTCAGGATACCATTGATCCCAACATACCAGAACCCCCAAACGCCCTACCGAGGTATCGACAGGTATAAAGCCGAGATCACCCGGCGTGAAATAGAACTTCTCGTAATAAGCCGGATCATCGGGTATATGCATCTTGCGATAACGACCGGCTTCTGAGCCATCTGCATCAAAAACCACTGCAGTGTTATGATACAGGCCCGGGGCGCGACGCTCGAACAGTGATGTCACGAGCACTACACCGGCGCGGGCAGCAAGCTCACTGTAGAATTGCAGGTTACTGTCATTCAGAGATATGGCCTGATCAAAATTATCGACGCTCTCTGTCTGGCAGAAATACAATCCGTCATGCAGTTCACGGTTTACGATAAGTGAGGCCCCTGCCGAGGCCAATTCCATGACTTTAGCGGCTATGCGGGAACGGTTTTCGGAACGGTCAGCCGTGTTATGCTGTTGGATAATTCCAACCTTTAGGATTTTGTTCATATTGGTAAGACATCTTGTGGCAATTGCATGGTAGCACAATGTAGTGAACCATGCTGACAAATAAGTGCGCGACAGTCAACCTTTTCTATCACATGCCCCGGGAATGCGACTTTAAGAGTCATCTCGGCAAGCATGTCTTTACGTGGCTGACCATACACTGGCATAAGTATTGCATCATTCACAATCAGGAAATTAGCGTATGTAGCCGGCAGGCGGTTACCTTCATCATCATGAATAGGATCAGGCAGAGGCAGCTCGATGAGATTATATGCATCTCCCTCGGGAGTTCTGAAAGACTTCAATGTGTCAAGCATGGCCTCAAGGGAAGGCGACTGCTCATCAGTATCACCGTCAGCAGTAGCTGCACAATACAATATGGTGTTATCAGGTGCAAGACGTGCAATAGTGTCAATGTGTCCGTCAGTATCATCGCCTGTGAGCGCTCCATGATCCAACCACAGCAGATGATTGGCATTGAGACGTTCACACAGCTCTTTCCCTATGATATCACGGTCTGTTCCGTTACGTGTTTCAGTCAACAGGCACGACGTTGTGGTGAGTATAGTGCCGTGGCCATCACTCTCAATCGAGCCGCCTTCGAGTATGAAATCATTGTTGTTATCAAGTCTGCCGACAAGCAGACCCGCTTCATGCAGTCGTCGGTTGACTTGATTGTCGAGATCATGTGGGAATTTCCCACCCCATGCATTGAAACCGAAGTCTTTCATAACCGGATTCCCCTCGACATCGCGCAAAGTAATCACACCGTAGTCACGGGTCCATGTATCATCCGTAGGCACGTCACAGAATATTATACGCCCAGGATCTATATCTCTGAAAAGCCCTGAAAGCCTTCGGGTGTCAGGGGCTATTACAACAGCCACGGCGTGGCGGCTGACAGCCCTTATAAGTTCAGCATAACAATCCTGCACCTGAGGCAGCATGTAATTCCAATCAGTAGCTTCATGCGGCCACGCGAGAAGTACACCGCCGCATGGCTCCCACTCAGCCGGCAGGCGCAATTGTCCTAATGTTTTATTCGTCATAATCATTTAGAGATTCCCACACTTCATTACGGTCATCGAGATATTCCCGGCAAAAATTTATAAATCCGTTTTTCTCAGAATCTCCTTCCTGGTGGCACCACTGGCGGTACAGAGCATGCAATTCGTCATCATCGGCAATCACCCGCTTGAATTCAGCCTCGGCGATGTCGACACTATGATGCTCCTGAAGCAGAGAGATAAAATAATCAGTAATGTCTTCCATTGTGTAAAGTTTTTAATTTAAGACGGGGGAGTCTTCACGCGCAAATATATGCAATAATATTAAGATAGATGCTTGAACCGCCGTTATTTTTAGTTAAAAGAACAATGTGAACATTAACAATACACCTCGCGTTATAAGATAAAAAGACCGTTTATAACGACGTGGCATAACCAAACTAACAGATATTGACAGACTTCCGCACTCTTTAATATATTCTCTAAAAATATGAAAAAGCTCTTATTTATAGCGACATTCGTGACAGGACTGCTTCTGAGCGCTTGCAGCCCGTTCACTCTGGTTAACAGCGAGACATACAATAACGCAGATCTGGCATCATACCGTACATTCCGTATTGTCTCTCCTGCCGATGGCGAACTACCTCCGGGGATGCAGCTTGTGACCTACTACAACATAGCCTCCGCCATCAGGGAACAGATGATAATACGCGGATATACAGAGGATAGCTCGTCGCCCCTGCTTATAAACATAGGTCTTACAGTCCATCATGAGATCGAAACTGAGCCGGCTCTTCCCCCGGGATATTTCGCTCCCCCGGCCGGACCGTATTTCAACGGTTATTATCCATATTTCATGTATCCCCGCAGCTATTACTGGAACAATTATTATGCCAATGCCCGGGTAATCACCGGCATATACAAGGAAGGTGTACTTACAATGGACATGGTGAATATAGACACCAAAATTCCATTATATTCAGCATCCGTAGCCACTATTCTCGAAAACGGCAACGCGCAGTTCCGTAACCTCACAGGCATATCGGAAGCTGTTACCACACTGTTCTCCAAGTTCCCGGTACAGGTAGAACCTCAATATCTTAAAGTGACAAAATAGGCTCGCCATAGCTGTCAGGCTATCCGGTATTAGCCGGCATTTAAGAATTGATATGGATTACTTTTCCATGACTGTCTAAACGTTGGAGAATTAAGCCGGAATGCACAAAAAGCATCTCCGGCTGATTTTTATGTTTTTTTATACCCGTATATAGCCATCGTTCCATAAAATTTGGCTAATTTTGCCAATTAAAACACCATAACTGATGTTGACTTATAAGAATCACATGCGCCCACTCATTCTACCTGAATACGGACGGAACATCCAAAATATGGCTGACCATTGTCTCACAATAGCCGATCGCGAAGAACGCACACGATGCGCCCGGTCTATCGTTGACACAATGTCGATACTTTTCCCCGCTCAGGGCGACCAACAGGCCCACCGACGCAAGTTGTGGGAACATCTGGCTATGATGACAGGATTTGAGCTTGACGTTGACCTGCCATTTGAATTAGCCAAACCCCAGGCTCTGGATGAAAGCCCCGCACCTGTTCCGGTAGGCACGAGTCATATAGTGCGACGGCAATATGGCCATGTCACTGAATCGCTGATTGCCAAAGCCCGCTCCATGGAGCCAGGGGAGGAACGGCTACAGCTTACCATACTGATAGCCAATCATATGAAAAAGTTATTGTTGGCCGTGAATCCGGAAGGAGTTGAGGACATCAAAGTATTCAAGGATCTATATGAAATGAGCGACGGCGAGATAGAGATTTACCCTGAAGACGTGACCTTGCAGGAATATAAATTAGCCCCAACCCCGTCAAAGAAGAAACGAAAGAAATGATAACCCGTGATGCCATAACCGAAGTAGGCGAGATTTTCAAACCGCATGGTATCAAAGGAGAGCTGTCATTGCAGTTAGACGCTGACCTGACACCCGACGCCTTGCGATGCTTCATACTCGAAGCCGACGGCATATTCGTGCCATTTTTCGTGGAGACCGCCCGCCGTAGAGGTGAAAATTCATGGCTCGTCAAATTTGACGGAATAGACAATGAGATTCAGGCCGCTGACCTTTCCCGTCATCTCATCTACGCCGTAAGCGATGAACTCCCACAGCAGTTCAAAGATGATTCTGACGAGACCGACGGTATAAACTTATATGACCTCTCCGGTTACACATTAGCCGACACCGATGGCTATGTGTTCGGCATTATAGATGATATTGACGACTCTACAGCCAATATCCTGCTTCACGTGAAAGACAATGAAGGGCACGTCATATTCGTACCTTTTGCCATTGACCTGATCCACGGCCTTGACATTCCCGGAAAACGATTGACAATGAATCTGCCTGAAGGCATAAAAGATTTATAACTTATGGATTTTGACGAATCAAAAGCACTTGAGCACATGCATGCTGCTCTCGCAGAAACAGCCACATACGATGATGACGAACTACTCAACATCATTGACATGATATATGACTTCTACGAGGCCAACGGCCTGCTTGATATTGATGCCGACAGTGATGATGATGAAGAAATAGACATAGATGACATCACCGCATATGTAAGCAGGATGCTCACCCGTGACAAGGGGGCACATGTGCAGCATCAACATGTCGAACCACTCGTAAAAGCATATATTGAATACGAAAACTCTCTTGATCAAGCATGAAAAAAATTCTTTCCTCAATACTTTTGGCCACTGCCGCGGCAATAGGCGCCACCGCGGCCGACAATAATCCAGCTACCCCACCCGATAATCTTGACCTGAGTGTTGAGGAGAATTTAGCGGTGCCGGCCGTACCTGCAAAAGCCAAGGCCTATGTGAAAGGTGCGATGGATCAGCTGCGACGGTATTTTGTGAAGGATGGCTTTCATGTAGAATCAATGCGTGATGGCGAAGTCATTCAGCTTTCTGTACCATGTTCACGGCTTTTTGCACCTGGTGCGACGGATCTGAAGGAATCAGCAGCTTCTGTATTGAAGCCTTTGGGAATGGTAGTCCGCGAACCCCTGAAATATAAATTACTCATAACAGTCCATACTGATGACACCGGAGACCTCATGTACGCAGATTCCATAACCGCAACCCGAGCTAATGCCATTGACGATTACCTTTGGCAACTTGCCGGTGAAAAGGACACCAATGTCATTCCTTATGGCATTGGCCGCGATGAGCCTTTGGCTCCCAACAATTCAATAAAAAACCGCGAGGCCAACCGCCGCGTTGAGTTCATTATCATTCCCGATATGGAATTGTTGCGACAGGCCGGCGTTAAGATAAAATAATACGGTTCCCCTTCAGCGGGAACCACAGTTACCACATCTTGAGCAACCGTTACAAGTCATTCTCGACCCACATTCGTCACACTCTTTCCTGAAAAATGGTATGTAAGTACCGCTGTCAAACAAGACACCTTGCACCGGGCGGAGATCAAAGAGCGGTTTATTGTTATAATGGCTCAGCCCTGATTTATAGGCCTGACGGCTCTGGACCTGCTTTGACGGGATATGATATTCTTTCTGATTCTTAACAAATACAGTGCCGGTTTCTATAAAATTAAATGTAACATCATATAAGGCACATTGCTCCGAAAGGTCTCTGACCCATTCATAATGACATGGGCGTGCGCCATCATAATTCTCTCCACCACACAACACCTCCTCTATACAGCCTTCAGCAAGGTATTTCCGGGCATCTATCGCACCGATAAACGGAGCCGCCATGAATCCCTTATGCTTTGCTGGAATGTCCAACAACACAGGTAGTCTCTCATCAGCTCTGCACTGATTCTCACAGGTAACTGACAACATCACATTATCATAACCGTCACCCCAGTCATCGGGTAAAGACCGGCTTATCCTGTGCACTCTTTTTGTCAACAGCCTGAATGCAATATCAGAGCGAATGCGCATCATGCGCCACACTTCATCACGCCAACTGTCAGCCTGCTCTATAAAGAAGTCAGTAGACAGCCCCACGTAGACCTGCATGCCTGATTGCAACTTGAAATTACCGGTCCGGTCACGCCGCAGCGGAAGAGTGAAATTGCCGGTGCGTACAACTCTCGAAGTATCTATCCCGCGCTTCCCATCAAGAAAATACATATAGCAATGGTCGCAACCCTCACTGACTTTACGGCAACCATGCCAAGGATTCCAGATAATCATTTACAACCGAACTTCTCAAAATTCGATATCGCCCATCCGATAAGCCGATTCAGAACAGGTATCAGGCTTTGGCCAAGTTCCGTAAGTGAATATTCTACGCGTGGAGGAACCTCCGCATAGAGTTTACGGGAAATCAAACCGTCAGCCTCAAGGCTTTTGAGTGTCTCGGCAAGGACTTTTGGCGATATATCCGGAATAGTCTTGCCTATAACGCTGAAACGGGTCGGACCATTATCAGCGAACATACACAGGATCAACATTGACCACTTGCCAGAGAAACGTGAAATTACATTTCTCACCGGACATTTGGCGATTCCTCTATATTTTTCTAAATTATTATCAGGCTGCAACAAATTCATTTTCAAAAACAGTTACTTGAAAGTAAGCGACTTACATTAATGTAACTTATTACATATCCAGACAATATGACTTAACTTTGCGCTATCAAAATGCAAATGGCTTACTGCCGCAAAGTTAATAAACTATTTTTATAGATTCAATATGAGTGATATCAAAACAATCAATCAAGGTGAAAAATTCACCCATGCCACAGTCGGAAAACTCCGGTGCTTCGAGGGCAAGCAATTTATAAAGGACTCTACAGGCGCCACATCTTGCGAAATATCTTTCGGTTCGCTCACAGCAGGTGCATCTGTACCCTTCTTTCATAGCCACAAGTATAACGAGGAAAATTACATCATCTTAACCGGCACAGGTAAGTTCCAGATAAACGACGATGTATTCGATGTTGCCGAGGGCTCAATAATCAGAGTTGCTACAAATTGCGACCGTAATCTAAAATGTACTTCCGACGAGCCAGTGACTTATATCTGCATTCAGGCAAAGGAAGACTCACTTGACGGCTATACAATGACCGACGCCGAAATCACTGAACTCACCAATCTCCTCTGAAACAAAGTCATGCATTTAAGAGGTCAAGAGAAATCGGCGTATTTTAATCCAATTTCATAAATGCATGAATGAGTGTTATCCTACTGGCCTCAGATACAGATACCCATACAAAAGCGCCCTGCCGTTTTCAGATCGGCGGGGCGCTATATTTTAAGAAATAAGGCTATTGCCTGTGGCTCATGAGCCGGATATCATTCCTCGTCAGTTGTAGATCCTGGTTGATTGTTCTCCATGTGTGGAGGCAAAGCATGAAGATATTGGTCAGTCAATAACGGCGATTCAACTTGCTCTGCCGGAACTGACTTTGGTTTACGGTGTGTCTTAGGTTTTGACTTAGTCACCTCTATCCCGTCGGTAACAGCCGGTTCGGTTTCATGTCCCAGATCCGGAGACAAATTTTCAGCTACATGGGCAATGTCGGTAACCACGGCATGGTTATCTTCTGTCATAGCTGCGGCTGCGGCTGCTGCCTCCGCCTCCTTACGGGCGCGTTTACGACGACGTGATTTGGCTGACTTACTTGTTCCCATACCCGGAGCCGGTATAGGTTTTTCTTCCTTGGTCTCGGCACAATCTGCAACCGCGGCTGCATCGCTTCCTCTCTTGCTCGCCTTGTTCTTGACTTTCTCGGCTGATGAAGCGTCCATGTCTTTTTCTTCTTTAAGGTCAATTTCATGACCTTCACTGTCAATCACGCGGTATTGCAGATATGCCAGTGATTCATCTGGTAAAATCTTGAACGTACGGCCAAGCTGTCTTCGCCATTTACGATAGATTGAGGATAGCCAACCTCGTTTGATATACGCATCAACAAACGGATGTATATACATCGTAAATGCTGCAATCTTCAATGTATTTACAAGATAATCAAGCTTTTCAAACAGAGTGTCAGTAAAAAGCAACGATGGTTGTATCTCACCTTTTCCAAAACAGCACGGACATTTCTCGGCAGTAGTGATGTTCAATGCCGGCCGAACACGTTGGCGGGTGATTTGCATCAGTCCGAATTTGCTGAGCGGCAGGATATTGTGCCGCGCACGATCATTATTCATGACCTCGCGCATGTGCTCGTAGAGTTGTTGACGATGCTCACCTTTATTCATATCGATGAAATCGACCACAATGATTCCGCCCATATCGCGCAAGCGCAACTGGCGGGCAATCTCCTCGGCGGCCCGCAGGTTCACTTCCAGGGCGTTTGACTCCTGATCATTTGCCGCACGCGAGCGGTTACCTGAATTAACATCAACAACATGCAGAGCCTCTGTGCTCTCTATGATAATATAGGCACCGGAACGGAACGACACGGTCTTTCCAAACGACGACTTTATCTGCCGTGTGATAGCGAAGCTGTCAAATATAGGCTCTGGCTTGGAGTAAAGTTTTACTATGTCGGATCGCTCGGGGGCAATAAGTTGTACATAGTTCTGAATCTGCTTGTGGATGTCAGGGTCATTTACGTGTATTGACTCGAACGAAGGACTGAAGACATCGCGCAACATGCCCACAATACGGCTCTCCTCCTCAAAAATAAGAGCCGGGGCAGTGGCTTTCTGTGCCTTGGCTACTGTTGTATTCCAACAGTCAACCAAGGTTTTAAGTTCGTTGATTAACTCAGCCACGCGTTTTCCCTCAGCCGAAGTGCGCACTATTACACCAAAGTTACGAGGCTTTATGCTCTCGATAAGCTGGCGCAGGCGCATTTTTTCTTCAGTAGATTTTATTTTCTGAGAAATGGAAATTTTGTCGCTGAATGGAATAAGCACCATGAAACGTCCCGTGAAAGAGATTTCAGTGGTGAGGCGGGGACCTTTTGAAGAAATCGGTTCCTTGACTATCTGCACCAGAAGCTCCTGTCCTTGGGTGAGCGTGTCAGATACGGTACCGTTCTTGTCAATATCGGCCAAGAGATTCATTTTCTCGAGTGACGGCACTTTCTTGCGGTCGCCATCGAGCAACTGGTTCAGATATGCCTTATATGAGGCATAGTGAGGACCAAGATCTAAGTAATGGAGGAATGCATCCTTTTCGTACCCCACGTTAACAAAGGCGGCATTAAGGCCCGGCATCAGTTTCTTCACTTTTGCCAGATATATGTCGCCCACGGCGTAGGAAATGTTGCGGGCTTCTTTTTGCAACGACACCAGGCGCGAGTCTTCGAGCAAGGCTATCGAAACTTCAGAAGGCTGCACGTCTACGATAAGTTCACTTTTCATGTTATTGTGCAGAAGGTGACTAAAAGAATGCTAATAAGGGATGATTAAACTGCACCTCTAAGGCGCCTGACAGGCATTTGAACCTGCCTGATAATAATACAAAGGGACATAACCCTAAACACACCCGCCAACAATACTTTATAAGCAATGCCGAGCAACAGGTGCTCCGGGAATAGATCACCGGTTTATGGTAAACAGACCCGGGTGTAGAGTTTGTCCTTTGTATTGATCATAAACTGTCATCAGGAAATGCAAGCACAATGCCAAACATCGCGCCCGGCGCTTTTGCTGCATTTCCGGGGGAGGTTAAAAAAGCCGTATATTACTTCTTTTTCTTATGACGGTTCATGCGAAGGCGTTTTTTACGCTTGTGAGTAGCCATCTTGTGGCCTTTACGTTTTTTTCCGCTGGGCATTTTACGTAATTTATTAATTAATAAAAATATTGTATGTTAGAGAGAAGTCTGTGATTTGTAAAGTTGGGCACCAACTTATTTAACATCTTCCATGAACACCTTTGCGGGCTTGAATGCCGGGATCTTGTGCTCGGGGATGATGATGGTAGTGTTTTTAGAGATATTGCGGGCAGTTTTTTCTGAACGTGTCTTGATGATAAAGCTGCCAAAACCGCGCAAGTAAACGTTGTTACCTTCAGAGAGCGATTCCTTCACTACCTGCATGAATTTCTCGATGGTTTCGAGCACGACGGCCTTTTCGATGCCGGTCGACTTTGAAATCTCGTTTACAATGTCTGCTTTTGTCATTTTCGTTTATATTATGCGAATTATAAGGTATATTATACAAATATATGCTGTTTTTTCATTATGCCCTGAAGGGCTTTCGCTTTGCAGCTGCAAATATCGCACTTTTTTTTGGATTGACAATAATAAATCATTGAATTTGTGATATTTTTTCCATTTTCGCGGCTGCTTCAGCAATCAGATCATCTATTATCCGTCCTTTTAACCAAATTTCTCAGCCCGCTTTTCCTTTCAATTCATAAATCCTCATCGTCAAGAGCACGCGGTTGCCGGGCATCTACAGGGACAGACGCCTGAATTGATGATTCTCCACGCGCAGCAGACATCATAATAATTTTCTCCACACACATCACCACTCCAAAGAAAACGAGAGATATTCCGGTTGTGATCATTACAGGTGGATCTGACCCGGCCTCCGGAGTCTGAATAAAAAGATACACCGATGCCCCGGCAAGAGCTACCACGCAAATCAGCCACCAGGCCGACAATATTCCACGACGCATACCGGTGACAACAGTCAATATCTGAATCAATGCGCCCAAGGCTACCACAGTTCCAAATACATATGGAACCAACGAAGAGAATGTATCTATGAAGATCAGCATTGACAAACCCAACAAGACTGAGGCCGCAGTAGATATCAGTCCAAAAAAACGACCGAAAGACCTGCTTCCCGATGCCATGGAGCCTGACTGCTTCCTCAATAAAAGCAGGTTGACAAGACCTGCCAATATGAACAATACACCTCCTGCGACCACCACACCGCCCGAACTCATTGTACGGAATGTCAATATAAGTATAACACCTGCA
The DNA here is from genome assembly GCA_023663145.1 of Odoribacter sp. Taxonomy (GTDB): domain Bacteria; phylum Bacteroidota; class Bacteroidia; order Bacteroidales; family Muribaculaceae; genus CAG-873. The sequence goes on along the minus strand of JAMPHZ010000007.1, from coordinate 62,326 downwards.
ATGATTGCAGGAATAGAAAGATACGAAATGCCGTTTCGCATATTATATAATGTATATAAGTTTATAAAATCAACATAGATTATAGGAATATCAAAAGCCCTGAATCTGCTTCGACACAAAGTTACCACTTTTTTTCAAGCGATCAAAATACGCGATTTCAACTTTTAGCCGTGATTCTTTGTTTATTTAAAAGTTATTTGTAACTTTGCGCTGCATTTTAAGGCCGAGACAATCACCATCCGGCATTAAAAATTACAATTCTCATCTTTTTTCTCTCCCAAAACAGATTTTTCGTTTGGCTCTTATGCCACCGCCAAACTTTCGAGAATTTATATTCATTATATTATTATATTATATGTAACTTCCATCAACGGAAGGATCACCCAAAAGAAACGAACACACCGCTGTAGCACCATTGAATGGCATCTGCAGGGAATGCTATAATAATTATGCATAACTTATCCGATTTAAATATGATGGCCGATACCGAGCTTCAGCAAGTTGCCGAATCTCTTGGTATAAAAAAAATCGACCTGTCTCAAAAACAAGAATTGATATACAAAATACTTGACGAGCAAGCCATAATGGGCGCCGCCACTAAAGCTGCCGAGCAAAAACGGCGGGCCGACAGCGCCTCAGCCGAACCTAAGAAGCGCGGCCGCAAGAAAAAAGATGACAGCACAAAAGAAGCCGATGCTGCCAAAGAAAGCAAGCCCGCCAAGACCAAAGGAAACAAACCATCAAAAACTGAAGAACCGACCAAGGAGGCTACCGCGCAGACAACCGTTGCTACGGAAAGCGAACCAAAGGCCGAGCCTGTAGAAAAAAAACGGCGTGGACGCCCCCGGAAGGAACAAGCTATTTCTGCCGAACCTGCAAGTGAGGCTGCGGAAACAAAAGCTGAGACTCCCGTAGAGGAACCTTCGGGCAGCACAGCCTCCGTAGATGAAGAACAGCCTACCGCTGCGACAGCAGACCAGCCCGGACAGACTAAAGAGCAAGAAGTTACACCACAGGAACCTGTAACCGACGAATTCGCCGGCCCGCAACAAGCTCCTACAAGCCGCCCGGACCGCGATTTCAGCATGTTCTTCCCACGGGGTGAAGGCCGCAAGTTCGTTCCTCGCGGACAAAACCAACCAAATCAAAACCCGCCCCAACAACGCCAACCAAAACAACAACTGCAGCAACCGTCATTCCAGCCACAGCAGCCCATCGTTTTATCTGAACCCGGACAACCTCAACCTCAACAAAATCAGGGGCAAGGCAAGAAAAAGAAAAACAAGAACAACGGACAGCAATCACAGATCGCCGACCAACGGCTACACTTCTCGCAACGATACGATTTCGAGGATGTACTTGAAGTACAGGGCGTGCTTGAAGTAGAACCTCAAGGACATGGATTCCTACGCTCAAGCGACTTCAATTATCTGCCATCGCCCGATGATGTACTCGTATCGCAGCAACAGATAAAAGCCAACAACCTGAAAACAGGAGATGTTGTCGAAGCGACCATCAGAGCCCCACGAGAAGGGGAAAAGCATTATCCGCTATCCCGCGTACTGCGTGTAAATGGCCGGTCGATAGATTTCATACGCGACCGCGTGCCCTTCGAGCACCTCACACCATTGTTCCCCGACGAGAAATTCGACCTATGTGGAGGCTCCACATGCAACCTTTCGACACGAGTGGTAGACATGTTTGCCCCTATAGGAAAAGGTCAGCGAGCACTTATCGTTGCGCCCCCGAAAACAGGCAAGACTCTCCTGCTTAAAGACATAGCTAACGCGATAGCCGAAAACCACCCAGAGACATACATCATGATTCTGCTGATTGATGAACGTCCCGAGGAGGTCACCGACATGAGTCGCAACGTGAACGCCGAAGTCATAGCATCCACCTTTGATGAACCGGCCGACCGCCACGTGAAAATCGCCGGCATAGTGCTCGAGAAAGCCAAACGAATGGTTGAATGCGGCCATGATGTAGTGATCCTGCTTGACTCAATAACCCGTCTTGCCCGCGCATACAACACTGTTTCACCCGCGTCCGGTAAAATTTTGTCAGGCGGTGTGGACGCCAACGCCCTGCAAAAACCCAAGCGCTTCTTCGGTGCCGCCCGCAACATAGAAGGCGGTGGTTCACTCACCATAATAGCCACTGCCCTCACCGAAACATCATCGAAAATGGACGAAGTGATATTCGAAGAATTCAAAGGCACCGGCAACATGGAGCTTCAGCTTGACCGCAAGCTATCAAACAAGCGCATTTTCCCGGCGGTCGATATCACAGCCTCAAGCACCCGTCGCGACGACCTGCTACTACGCGACGAAACGCTCAACCGTATGTGGATCCTGCGACGTTTCCTCAGCGACCGCAACTCAATCGAGGCTATGGAATTCATCAAAGACCGCATGGAGCGCACCCGCGACAACGACGAATTACTCCGCACCATGGGAGACTGATATCACAAACTATCATAATTGTTAAATTCAAAAGGAGGTGTCAAAACCGGTATAACGAAATTCATTGAGATTATCACCACAAACCACACCCTCGGCCGCTTTTTAAACGGCCGGCAGTTCCTTTTTTAACTGTAGGGAATAAAAATACGCCAATAATTTTGTCAATCAAAAAAATATGCGTAATTTTGCCCCGCTAAAAGCAAAAGAAATTAACAATTAACCTCAAAATATGATCATCGTACAAGTAAAAGAAGGCGAAAACATCGAACGCGCACTTAAGAAATTCAAACGTAAATTTGAAAAAACCGGCATCGTAAAAGAACTCCGCAGCCGTCAGGCTTTCCAGAAGCCCTCAGTCACCAACCGAAAGAAGATGATGAAGGCTGTATACGTGCAGAAACTGCGCTCAGTTGAGGAATAAATACATTTTCACGGATTTTTATCCAATTTTATTTGCCAATATAAAAATGAATCGCTAAATTCGTGGCATCAACCCGTGCTTGCAAACCTCGCTGCATCGGATGACCGACACGATGATTAGCCGATATCTGTCTTTTATAAATTATATACGGTGTGAGCTGAATCTTTCGGCCCACACCGTTTTGGCTTATAGCGGTGATCTGAAGCAATGGGAAAAGTTCTGCAGATCTCAATTCGGAGAGCAATATGATCCCGCAGAAGCAACAACCAACGACCTTCGCATATGGATTGCCAACCTGGCCCGAAACGGAGTGACACAGCGCACGATACGACGCAAGATACAAACCCTGCGGTCATTTTTTGACTATCTCATGAAAAGGCATGGATATTTATCTAATCCGGCCGCCGAGCTCCAACCCGCAAGACTTCCAAAACCTCTGCCCCGTACAATTCCTCCTGCTGACACTGCGCGTGTAATAGATACTCCTGCCGACCCAGCCGACCCATCGGCAGTACGCGACCGCCTCATAGTGGACATGCTTTACTCCACCGGCATGAGAGCGTCTGAGCTTGCCACTCTGCTCGACAACAATGTAAATTCAATTTCAGGCGAACTAAAAGTATTGGGAAAGCGTAATAAAGAAAGAGTCATCCCTTTTGGTGACGAATTACGCGAAATGATCGACCTATACCGCACACTGCGCCCCACAGGCGACAATAAATCATTCTTCCGCCTTGACGACGGTCGACCTTTGGCCTACCGCCATGTCAATGCCATTGTCAAGAAAGAGTTCGCAGGCAGCACCTCACTGCCCACCCCACATTGCCTACGCCACTCATGCGCAACAGATCTTCTTAACAACGGAGCCGATCTAACTGCCGTAAAAGAACTTTTAGGGCATGCCTCACTCGCTACAACTCAGATTTATACCCATCTCTCCTATAGCGAACTAAAACATAATTATGAACTCGCGCATCCCCGCGCACAAAAGAAACGCTAACTATGGAAGTACGCACTCAAGCCATTCACTTTGAAGCCACCGAAAAACTCGTCAGCTTCATCAACAAGAAAGCCGAACGCCTCGGCCGCCATTATCCGTCAATTTCCTCCGTCGACGCCACACTCAAAGTAGTGAAACCCGAGACAGCCATGAATAAACAAGCCATAATCAAAGTGACAGCTCCCCAGCACGAAGATCTTGTAGCCGACAAGACTGCCGACTCATTCGAAGAAGCAGTAGACCTGTGCCTCGAAGCCCTCGAACGACAGTTGGCAAAGAAAAAAGAGAAAATCTGAAAATCCGGCCACTACTAACATCCCCCCCCGCTCACGGTCATCCCGACACCGGTGAGCGGGGGATTTTCATCTTATATACTACGATAAAAACAAACATATGTACAAAAAAATGCCTGCAAATATATGTTTTTTGAAAAATAATGCGTAATTTTGTCAAAATTTGCGAAGAATGGCCTCTGACCTACAGCAACAAATAGACCGCGTACAGGCTAAAACACGTGTGCTTGGCGAGAAATACATGGCATTGAAAGCCAATTATGACTCGGCACGTTCAGAAATAAGCGACCTTAAGGCCCGCCTGCTCGCCCGCGACAACGAAGTGCGGCAACTGCACGTGAAGATTGAGAATCTGACAGTCGCAACATATGTCAATGCCTCGGCAGGAGACCTTGACTCATCAAGAGCCATCATCGCTGATTTGGTGCGGGAAATTGACCGCTGCATCACCGACCTGCTCGAATAGTCACACGGCATGCAGTGATTATCCCATTGGACAATGAACGAAGAAAAGAAACATAAATTTACAGCTAAGATAGCCTCCGTTGAACCTTTTGTCTTCAACGTAAAGCTTGAAGAAGAAGAAATCTTCCGCAAGGCCGCCCATCACGTCAATGAGGTTTATGGCAAATTTCAGGCCATTCAACCCGACAAGTCTCCAGATTACGTGTTGGCAAAGGTCGCATTGGCTTTCGCTGAATTGTATTACCGCAAATCAGAACAGCTCGCAGCTCAAAGCCGCATGCTTGACAACTTCGAGAAGACTCTTGACAACATGCTTATGATCAACGAGTAAGCACGGATCAGAGCATCACCATAGCTGTATACACATAAAGATTTCACTTCATTATCCATTGTGATGGCTTCCGCGCACCGCACAACCGGCCGGCGCAGAGGCGCCGTTGTCTTTAACCATGGATTAAATTAACCGAATTAATATAAACCCCTTAAAACTAAATATCTACAAATGGAGATATTCATTAACATAGCTATAGGCGTCATAGCAGCCGCAATCGCCATCGCCATAACCTTGGTGGCTCAGCGGCGCATGGCCCAGACCCGTGCTAAGACAATCCTGGCCGATGCTGAACGCGAAGCCGATGACCTCAAACGCAACAAACTCCTCGAAGGGCGCGAAGAGGCCCTGAAGATTACAGCCGAAGCCGACAAGCAAGCCAATCAGCGCATGGGCAAAGTGCAGCAGGCCGAGGCCCGGCAAAAACAGCGCGAACTTCAACTTAACCAACTGCAAAGCGAGAATGCCCGGGCCCGTAACGAAGTGGAAGTAGCACGTCAGAACATTGAAAATCAAGCAGCAGTGCTTGAGAAAAAGCAAGTAGAAGTTGAACGGCTGCACAATCAGGCAATTGAGCAGCTCGAGCACATTTCAGGGCTTTCATCACAAGAAGCCAAAGAAAAACTGGTGGAATCACTTAAAGACGAAGCCAAGACAGCCGCTGCATCCTACATAAACGACATAATGGATGAAGCCAAAATGACGGCCAACAAAGAAGCAAAGCGTATTGTAGTACAAACCATTCAGCGCGTAGCCACTGAAACCGCCATTGAAAACAGCGTCACCGTATTCCACATTGACTCCGACGAGATAAAAGGCCGGATAATCGGCCGCGAAGGCCGCAATATCCGTGCGCTTGAGGCAGCCACCGGTATTGAGATCATCGTTGACGACACTCCGGAAGCGATCGTTCTCTCAGGTTTTGACCCGGTACGCCGCGAAATCGCACGCCTTGCCCTGCACCAACTTGTGGCCGATGGCCGTATTCACCCCGCACGCATCGAGGAAGTCGTAACAAAAGTGCGCAAACAAGTAGAAGAAGAAATAGTTGAAACCGGCAAACGCACAGCAATCGATCTTGGCATACACGGCTTACATCCTGACCTGATACGCCTTGTAGGCAAAATGAAGTACCGTTCAAGCTACGGACAAAACCTGCTTCAACATTCACGCGAGACTGCCAACCTATGTGCCATCATGGCTTCGGAGTTAGGTCTCAATCCAAAGAAAGCTCGCCGCGCAGGTCTGCTGCATGACATCGGGAAAGTGCCTGACGAGGAACCCGAGTTGCCGCACGCACTGCTTGGCATGAAACTTGCCGAGAAATACAAAGAAAAACCCGATATCTGTAATGCAATCGGCGCGCACCACGATGAAATAGAACAGACGTCTCTCTTAGCCCCCATAGTGCAGGTGTGCGATGCAATCTCAGGTGCACGCCCAGGCGCACGCCGCGAAATTGTAGAAGCTTATATCAAGCGTCTCAACGACCTTGAGCAGCTGGCACTTTCATACCCGGGTGTAATCAAGACCTACGCTATACAAGCGGGTCGTGAACTACGCGTAATTGTGGGTGCCGACAAGATTGATGATGTTGAAACAGAAAAACTTTCGAGCGAGATAGCCAAGCGTATCCAGGACGAGATGACATATCCCGGACAGGTGAAGATCACCGTAATTCGCGAAACACGCTCGGTTGCCTTTGCAAAATAATAATGGAAAGCGACAAACCATTGACGCATGACGCCGGCGACACATCTGCTGCCGACACCCTGTCTCAGTCAAAAAAATGCGGAATATGCCATAACGACGACGGCCCACGCTGCAAACTCCACAGCTACAATTGGCTTGATGACATACCCGGAGGCCATGCAGACAGCGACATGGTGGAAGTAACCTTCAAGAACACTCGCAAAGGTTACTACAAGAACAGCACACACATACCTCTTGAAATAGGCGATATGGTAGCCGTGGAAGCCTCTCCGGGCCATGACATCGGCCGGGTGACTCTGCTTGGCATACTCGTTGACCGACGCATGAAGCGTGCCGGCGGCGGTGGCCGTCAAGGCCGGTCAAAAGATGACAATGAGGTAAAACGTGTATTCCGCAAAGCTCGCCCGGGTGATATAGAGCGCTATGAAGAAGCCAAGGCCCGCGAAAACGACACCATGATAAAGGCACGGCGCATAGCTGCAGACCTCGGACTCAACATGAAGATTGGAGATGTTGAATATCAGGGAGATGGCAACAAAGCCATATTCTACTACATTGCCGACGAGCGTGTTGACTTCAGGCAACTTATAAAAGTGCTTGCCGAGACATTCAAAGTGCGCATCGAGATGAAGCAGATCGGTGCCCGTCAGGAAGCAGGCCGCATAGGCGGAATAGGTCCCTGCGGCAGGCCGCTTTGCTGCTCGCAATGGATGACCAACTTCGTCTCAGTTGCCACGAGCGCTGCCCGTTTCCAAGACATTTCCCTTAATCCGCAGAAACTTGCCGGACAATGCGCCAAACTGAAATGCTGCCTGAATTTTGAGGTTGATACATATGTGGAAAGTGTAAAGCGTATGCCACCGAAAGAGATACGTCTCGAAACTGCTGACAACACATATTACCATTTCAAAACAGACATATTCAAACGCGAGATCACCTATTCCACCGATAAATCCATGGCCGCCAACCTGGTAACAATCAGCGCTGCCCGGGCCTTTGAAGTCATAAAACTGAACAAAGAAGGCGAGAAACCGCTAACCCTTGAAAGCGAGGCTAATGCCAAACCGAAAGAGAAGGCAGCGTTCGGTGACATTCTCGGCGACGATGATCTCACACGCTTCGACCGCAAGAAAAAGAAGAAAAAGAAGAAACCTGCCGGCGCACAAGGACAAGTTCATCTACCTAAGACTGCTGATGAAAAACAGCCTAAACAAACTTCAGCAGACGGTGATCCTCGTCAACAAAACAACAAGCGTAGGAAAAAGAAACCGAAGGAAGGGGGAGATAACCCTAAACAGGCACCAACCTCCACATCCGACAAATGAGAACTATCATAAACGTAATATCAGCGATAATAATCACCTCAGTGGCAATTACCTCCTGCCGCTCTGAAATTGATGAAGACAGCGCGTTCTGTTCCATCCCGGCCCAAGGATGGGCTTATGGCGATACACTCAGCTTCGAACCTGAGCTATCCGAATCAATCGCAGAGGGACACATTGCGGTCATGGTACGCCACTCTTCATCTTACGTTTTCGGCAATCTATGGCTTGAACTCTCTGTTCCACCGGCTCCAGGAGATTCTGTGCCTGAAGTTGACACCATCAACGTAATACTTGCCAATGATTACGGCAAGTGGCTCGGGCGCGGCTCAGGTGTAAGCTATGTAAAGGTAGACACCATCAGCGGCCTTCACATTATAAAACACGGCAGCCCCGTCACTCTGCGACATATAATGCGCGTTGACACTGTCGAGGGACTTGAGCAGATAGGTGTGATATTTCTGAAATAACGTTTGCTACGATTCACCACCATGCACCCTATTGATTCCATTATATTCGATATGGACGGCACTTTATGGGATGCCGTACCATCTTATTGCCGCGTATGGGACACAACGGCAGCCGAGTTGGGCATAAACCGCCCACCGGTCCAATACAATGAACTCGTATCGCTCATGGGCAAGCCTTTGGGCGAAATATACATATCTCTCATGGGTTCATACTCTGACGACAAAGAGATTTTCATGGAGCATCTCACAGAAGTTGAGAACCGTCTCATGCCTATCTTAGGTGGCCGGTTATATCCTGACGTAACAAAAACACTTGAATCACTGCAGCCTAAGGTTAAACTATTCATGATAAGCAATTGCACGGGCCGCGGACTTGACAATTTCCTAACAATCAACAGTCTGAAACCATATTTTACAGATTGGCTCAGTTTTGGCGACACAGGGGTTGACAAAGATGTGAACATTAAACGGCTTGTTGATTGTTATAATCTGAAACGCCCGGTATATGTAGGCGATATACAACGCGACTGCGACAGCGCTCATGCCGCCGGCGCGGAATTTGCATGGGCTGCCTACGGATTCGGTAATGTCATCGGTGCCGACTACCGTATTGATGCTTTTAATGAATTGGAAAAAAGAGTGTTGGAATATGGAAATAAGATTTGAAGAGCAGTTGCAGCTTCTCAGCAGCGATGAACTCAAGCTCCGCATAAGCCGCATTGTCGACAGAATGTCACAACTAAATCTTGACGCTGTGCTGTTGTGTGACAACGCTGACATACTGTATATAACAGGCAGAGTATACTGCGGTTTTATATATATTGACATCAACGGCGAAATCAAATACTTCGTAAAACGTCCTTCAACACTTACCGGTGACAATATCGTAAAAATCTCCAAACCGGAAGAAATTAAAAGTCATGTCACAGTTCCCGCAAGCATAGGACTCGAGATCGACACAATGCCGTTCAGCCGTGTAGAGCGTCTTAAATCATTGTTCCCATATGCCGCAATAGGCAGCGCATCTGATGTAATGCGATATGCCCGCGCAGTCAAGACTCCGCTTGAAATCAAACTGATGGAAGAATCCGGAGTAAAACAGACACGGGTATATGAGCGCATTCCACAATTTTATCAGGAAGGCATGTCTGATATTGAATTTCAGATAGAGATTGAGAGAGCACTGCGTCTCGAAGGTTGTCTCGGACAATTCCGCGTCACCGGCCCCGATCTTGAGCTCTACATGGGCAACATCCTCACCGGTGATAATGCCGACCGACCGTCGCCCTATGATTTTGCCATGGGTGGGGCAGGCATGAACCCCTCGCTGCCCGTTGGAGCCGACGGGTCAATAATAAAGCCCGGTAAGCCCGTCATGGTTGACATCAACGGCAATTTCACAGGTTATATGACAGATATGACCCGTTGCTTCATTCTTGGCAAAGCACCCGCCAAGGCAGAGGAAGCTCTCAAGCTGTCACAAAAGATTTGCCGAACCATAGCCGATATGGCAATACCGGGCACATCCGCATGCGATCTATACAAAAAAGCTTTGGAGATAGCGACCGAAGCCGGGATGGCATCCTACTTCATGGGACACCGCTATCATGCCGGATTTGTAGGCCATGGACTGGGCATTTCAATAAACGAGTCTCCTGTACTCGCCCCCCGCTCACGTGATATACTTCAGGCTTACAATGCCATTGCCGTCGAACCTAAATTTGTGATACCCGGGATCGGGGCTGTCGGTATTGAGAACACATATATTATCAATGAGGAAGGCCCGGCCCGATGTCTCACTCTTGCTCCGGAAAACTTTGTTTCACTCAACTGATGAACCTAAAGGAAAAATTTACCGATAAGGCTTTGGCAATAGTCGGCGACGTGGCCGATTCCATCTCACGACCATGCTATGTCGTAGGCGGATACGTACGCGATATAATAATCGGCCGTCACTCCAAAGACATTGACTTCGTGACAGTAGGTTCCGGTATAGACCTCGCGCAAGCTGTTGCAAACCGACTCGGCCCGCATAGCCATCTTGCCGTCTACCGGAACTATGGCACAGCTCAAGTCAGTGCCCGAGGCATGGAACTTGAATTCGTGGGCGCCCGTAAAGAATCATATAACCGCAATTCACGGAACCCCATAGTTGAAGACGGCACCCTTGACGAAGATCTTGCACGCCGCGACTTCACAATCAACGCCCTTGCCGTAACTGTAAACAAACAGGGATACGGCGATGTTATCGATCTCTTCGGAGGAATTGACGACATCAGCCGCCGGTGTATCCGCACACCTCTTGACCCTGACATTACATTCAGCGATGATCCTCTGCGAATGATGCGTGCCATCCGCTTCGCGACACAACTTGATTTTGTTATAGCGCCTGCCACTCTTGAAGCCATCACACGCAATGCCCCGCGCATCTCAATAATTACCTCAGAACGCATAAAAGACGAGTTATGCAAGATCATGCGTTCTCCACGCCCTTCGATTGGTTGGGATCTGATGCACCGCACAGGATTGCTGAAGCTTATATTACCAGAACTTGAAGCCCTATGCGGAGTAGAGGTTGTTAACGGCCGAGGCCATAAGGATAATTTCTACCACACCCTGCAGGTACTTGACGGAGTAGCCGCCCATTCTGATAAGGAATGGCTCAGATGGGGGGCACTATTCCATGACATAGCTAAACCTGTAACCAAAAAGTATGACGCGGCCTCAGGTTGGACATTCCACAATCACAATTTCATAGGGGCAAAAATGATTCCCGGTATCTTCGCCCGTCTCAAGCTGCCTCTTGGTGCGGAGATGCGCTATGTAAAGAAACTCGTGGAGTTGCACATGCGGCCCATAGCACTCGTAGAAGATGAAGTCACCGACAGTGCCGTGCGTCGGCTTATGAATTATGCCGAGGAAGATCTTGACGACCTGATGATCCTTGCACGCGCCGACATAACAAGCAAAAACGAGGCTAAAAAACAACGCTTCCTTGAGAATTTCGATCTTGTGGAGCAAAAATTTGCCGATATACGCGTCAAAGATGCTGAGCGGAACCGCAAGAATCCGGTCGACGGAAACGAAATCATGCATATATTCGGGTTACATCAAAGCCCAATCGTAGGTTACTTCACCAAAAACCTCAAGCAGGCTATAAAAGATTGTGAGATCGAGGACACCCGAGAAGCATCTCTTGAATATCTTTACACTCTCGCAGCCAGGGCAGGAGTACCGGTGGTAAACAAGCCTGTCTCCGATGACACGGAAATTATTACAAATACATAATTTTTTGTTACCTTTGCGCCATGTATTATGTAACGAAACGCCTTGAGATTTCAGCCTCACACAGGCTTGAGCTTGATTATTCCAGCAAATGCACCAACCTGCACGGACACAATTGGATAGTTACCGTGCATTGCCGCGCAGCGCAACTTAACCGGAATGGTATGGTCACCGATTTCACCCATATAAAACAAGCTGTGACCGACCGTCTTGACCATGCCTGCCTAAACGACGTGCTACCATTCAATCCCACCGCTGAAAATATAGCACGTTGGATATGCGACATTGTCGAGAACTGCTATAGGGTTGACGTTCAGGAGAGTGAAGGTAATATAGCCTCATATGAAAAAGACGTATAAAATAAACGAAATATTCTATTCTCTGCAAGGCGAAGGATATTATACAGGCACCCCTGCCGTCTTTCTACGGTTCAGCGGATGCAACCGTTCTTGCGACTTCTGCGACACACAACACAATAACGGCTGTGAAATGACATCCGACGAGATCGTGAATGCCATAACCTCATTTCCGGCAAGACATCTCGTGATTACCGGAGGTGAGCCTACACTACAGCTCGACAGTGACCTGCTACGCGCAATCAAGGCCGAACACTTTTATGTACAGATTGAGACAAACGGCTCTCTTCCGGTTCCGGTAGAGGTTGATTGGGTTACATGCTCACCCAAAGACGCCCCATGGCGCATTGACCGGATTGATGAGCTTAAAATAGTATATCAGGGACAAGACGTGGAAGAGACTGCCAGGCTGCTGCCGGCGAGACATATGTTTCTGCAACCATGTTCAGGACTCAACACCGCTGACGTTATTGAATACATACTTGACCACCCGAGATGGCGGCTATCATTACAAACCCATAAACTCATTGATATTCAATGAAAAGGGTTCTTATTCAGCTTCTCATGACAATTGCCATGGCGGTCACAGTCAATGCCATGCCTCAGGTCTCGTTAATCAATATCTATCCCGGATCGGACATTTACGAGCTCGAGGGACATTCCGCCATACGCATCAATTACGGTGACGGGCGCGACATAGCGGTCAGCTACGGCCAATTTGACTTCAATTCACCAAATTTCATATACAGATTCGTCAAGGGAGAAACAGATTACATGGTGGCTGCCATTCCATGGCCGGTATTTGAAGACGCCTATCGCCTGAGCGGCCGCCGCATGGTAGCCCATGATATAGACATGGACAGCACCCAGACCGAACGTCTGATTGAGATACTCGATACAAACCTGTTGCCACAGAACCGTGTCTACCGCTATAATTACGTTAAGGACAATTGTGCCACCCGGCCATTACGAGCCATTGAGCTTGCCCTTGGAGACTCTGTACTCCTCCCCCCGTCGCAATTCGATGCAGACAGCTGTCACCCGGTCACATTCCGCAACATAATGCGTCATTATCACCAGAATTATCCATGGTATCAGTTTGGCATAGATCTTGCGCTCGGAAGCGGAATCGACTATCAGCTTACACCCCGGGAGGAATCATTCGCACCGGTTGTGCTTGACACACAATTAGCCGGAGCCATTGCAGGCGGTCATAAAATAGTTAGATCAAGCCATGTTTTGATCGACTATCCGGCCGACAATGCAATATGCGATTCAACGCCGGTTATATTATCACCGATTTTTGTGTGTTGGTTGTTCTTTGCCATCACTCTGATTGTATGCATATATGACATCAGACATAATCGCGTCACACGTTGGTTCCATGCATTTTACTTTGCATTGGCAGGTATCACCGGTCTTGTGCTGACATTCCTGATTTTCGTATCAGTGCATGAGGCAACATCACCCAACTGGCTATATGTATGGCTCAATCCCTTGTGTCTGACGGTACCAGCTTTTATTTGGTTAAAAAAGTTCAAGAAGCTGGTTTATTCATATCAATTTGCTAACTTTGCGGTACTTTTGCTGTTATGCATCCTGTGGCCTTTTGTACCACAGTCAACCAATCCGGCGTTTCTACCGCTTGTGTTAGCCGATATGCTTATGGCGGCAACTTATATAAAATTAAACTCAACCAACTGATGACAAAAGAGATACGTCTTACAATGCCACGTCTTCTCGTTGCCCTCATCACCTCAATGACGGTGATGGCCGTTCAGGCACAGGAAGCAGCGTCGCGGCCACAGCTCGTGGTAGGCATTGTCATTGACGGACTCGACGATCAATATATTGATCTTCTGCGTAACCATTTCGGCAACGGAGGCTTTAACCGGCTAATGCGCGACGGAGTGGTATTTGCCAACGTTGACTACGGCACGAATGTTGACGCCACCGCTGCCACCGCCATGCTCATGACAGGTGCCTCGCCATCGGTAACATCCATAACCGGATCAGCCACCTACAACCGCGATGCCATGCGCAGCACGCCCGCGCTATTCGATCCCGAGATCAAAGGCACCTACACTGATGAGACACTTTCACCCCGCGCACTGGTTGTCGGTACGTTGGCTGATGAGGTACGCATTGCCGGCGGAGGTGTCACACGAGTATATGGAATAGCCCCTGATGCACAGCAGGCCATTCTGCTTGCAGGTCACAGCGCAAATGCAGCTCTCTGGATAAATTCCAAGAACGGCAATTGGGCGTCTTCATCTTTCTACAAAGACGTCCCGCCCTTTGTGGCACAGCGCAATCGTCTGGCTCCTCTGAATCTGCGGCTCGACACCGTGCAATGGACTCCACTCAAAGGAGCTGAAGCCTATACCGGTATTCCCGAGCATGTGACCCGCTACCCATTCCGCTACATATTCGCACGCGGTGCCGAGGGTCGCTTTGATAAATTCAAGGCCTCTGCTATGGTAAACTCAGAGGTCACCGACTTTGCAGGCCGTATAATAGACGAACAAGAATTAGGTCGATCGGGAGGCCTTGACATGCTGAACATAGCATTCACACTCCTTCCTTATGACTATACCATAAGTGATGACAACCGCTACGAGCTTATCGATTCCTATCTTCGGCTTGACCGCGATCTGGAGCATCTCTTCTCAAAAGTGGAATCAACTGTCGGAGCAGGCAATGCATTGTTTTTTGTAGCCGCCACGCCTCCTTCCGGCCGCTCAAGACGCGATGATCCGGCATGGGGCATCCCTTATGGTGAATTCTCGACAAAGAAAGCCAAATCGCTACTCAACATGTACCTTATGGCGTCGTTTGGCAACGGAGAATGGGTATCGTCCTATTATGACGGCCAATTCTTCCTCAACCACAAACTCATTAGCCAGTTCAATCTCGAACCCGAGACTGTAAGGCGCCATGCGGCTCAGTTCCTGGCCAAAATGAGCGGTGTTGACCGCGTATATACACTTGATGAGATACTGGCAGGCCGTGGCGATGAACGTCTTGATGCCCTGCGCCGTAATTCACATCCATCGTCGACAGGTGACATTTATGTTGAGGTGGACCCCGGATGGGAAGTGGTTGATGACATCGTAACCCCCGCACGCGAGGACCGCGTGCACTATGTGAAACGTGTCGCTACAGCCACTGCGCCTGTAATTATACTTGCCCCGGACGTAGAAGCCCGGTTGATTGACACACCTATTGACGTGCGCACGGTGGCTCCGACCGTTGCCAGGTTACTGCGCATACGCTCGCCCAACGGCGCAGCGCTGCCGTCAATGGTGCTACGATAACCATACATCAGCACTTTTTCCGGCCTTAAGTTAAATTAGTGAATTTCAAAAAAATTCACTATCTTTGCACATTGCCATATACAGGCAGATATCATTCATCAAAAAATAAAAAAACAATATATATGTCACTTGAATCATTCCTTAAAAGTATTTTCGGCTCGAAGGCACAGCGCGACCGCAAGCACTACCTCGAATTTGTCGAAAAAAACATAAATCCTCTCGCTGCAGAGCTTGAACAGAAATCAAATGACGAACTGCGAGACATAGTGGCCGGCATCCGTGCTGACATCCGTGGAGCAATCAAACCCGACGAAGATAAAATAGCCGAGCTTAAAGAAAAAATCGAGACCCTGCCACTCGACGAACGCCAACCGCTATGGGACGAAATCGACCATCTTGAGAAAAATATTAAAGATACCCTCGAAGCCAAACTTGACGAACACCTGCCCATGACATTCGCAGCCCTGCGCGATGCAGCCAGACGTTTTGCGAAAAACGAGACAGTGGAAGTCACGGCCACCGATCTTGACCGCGATCTCGCCGGCCGTGGCAAAGACTTCCTGACCATCGACGGCGATAAGGCGATATACAAGAACCATTGGATCGCCGGCGGCAACGAAGTCACATGGGACATGATCCACTATGATGTTCAGATGGTAGGCGGCAAAGTGCTCAACGAAGGTAAAATCGCAGAAATGGCTACCGGTGAAGGCAAAACACTTGTGGCGACCCTCCCGGTATTCCTGCGCTCACTCACGGGCCGCGGCGTGCATGTGGTAACCGTCAATGACTATCTGGCGAAACGTGACTCGGAATGGATGGGACCGCTATATCAGTTCCTGGGCTCAACAATAGACTGCATCGACAAACATCAACCCAACACAGCTGCACGCCGCAACGCCTACAACTGCGACATCACTTATGGAACAAACAACGAATTCGGCTTCGACTATCTGCGCGACAACATGGCCATGGCACCTGAAGACATGGTGCAACGCGGACATTATTACGCGATAGTCGACGAAGTTGACTCCGTGCTCATCGATGACGCACGTACCCCGCTCATTATATCAGGCCCTGTTCCCAAGGGAGAGGAACAATATTTTGACGAATACAAATCTAATGTAGAAAAAGTAGTCAAAGCGCAACGCCAGTTGGTCAACGAAATACTTGTGCAGGCCAAAGAGAAACTGGCGTCTGAAGACAAGGACACAAAAAAAGAAGGCGCCTTGCTCCTGTTCCGTGCATACAAGGGACTCCCCAAATATCCGCCGCTCATCAAGTTTCTGAGCCAAGACGGCATGAAGAACATTCTGCTCGAGACCGAAGCCCACTATCTGCAGGACAATGCCCGCGAAATGCCCATTGTAACCGATCCGCTCTACTTCGTGATCGACGAGAAAAACCGCAGTGTCGAACTCACAGATAAAGGCCTTGACGAGCTCACCGGTAAGATAGCTGATCCCACATTCTTCGTGCTCCCCGACATCGCCAGCCGCTTAAGCGAGCTTGAACACGTAGCTGACAAAGAAGAAAGACAGGCCCGCAAAGACGAAGCCATGCAGGACTACGCCGTCAAAGCCGAACGCGTGCACACCGTCACACAACTTCTGAAAGCCTATACCCTCTTCGACAAAGACATAGAATATGTAATCGACGACAATAAGATAAAGATCGTAGACGAGCAGACCGGCCGTATAATGGAAGGTCGACGTTATAGCGACGGCCTGCATCAGGCAATAGAGGCCAAGGAAGGTGTGAAAGTAGAGGCAGCCACTCAGACATTCGCTACCATCACACTCCAGAATTACTTCCGAATGTATCACAAGCTCGCCGGCATGACCGGTACGGCTGTGACTGAAGCAGGCGAGTTCTGGGACGTGTACAAGCTCGAAATCGTAGAGATCCCCACCAACCGCCCGGTAGTTCGCGTTGATATGAACGACCGTGTATACAAGACAAAGAAAGAGAAATACAAGGCCGTAATCGCCGAAATCGAACGACTCAACAAAATCGGACGCCCGGTGCTTGTGGGTACAACTTCAGTAGAAATCTCGGAACTGTTGAGCAAAATGCTCAACATGCGAAAGATCAAGCACAATGTACTTAACGCCAAGCTACACCAACGCGAGGCTGAAATCGTAGCCCTCGCCGGCCTCCCCGGTGCTGTGACAATCGCCACAAACATGGCCGGCCGAGGCACCGACATCAAGCTCCCAAAAGAAGTGAAAGAACTACAGGATATGGAAATATCCAAAAATCCTGTAGGTGGCCTTGCCATCATAGGCACTGAACGCCATGAATCACGCCGTGTCGACCGTCAGCTCCGCGGCCGCGCAGGCCGTCAGGGAGACCCGGGCTCATCGGTGTTCTTCGTATCATTCGAAGATCAGCTCATGCGACTATTTGCCACTGACCGCGTCATGAAAATGCTTGACACCTTCGGTCTTAAAGAAGATGAGATGATCGAGCACAAAATGGTAAACAACGCCATTGAAAAAGCTCAGCGTCGTGTTGAAGAAAACAACTTCGGCATCCGTAAGCGCCTCGTGGAATATGACGATGTGATGAACAAGCAACGCAACTACATCTACACCCGTCGCCAACACGCGCTAAAAGGCGAACGAATCGGCATAGACATCGCCAACATGCTATATGACACCGTAGAAGTCATGATTGACCAATACGAGAACGATTACGCATCCCTTTCACTCGAGATTTTCCGTACCTACTCAATAGAGCCACCGTTCAAAGAAGAGGAATACGCAAAACTTGACCGTAACGAGCGGGTTGAACAGCTCCACGAAGCCGCTCTCTCGGCTCTTGACCGCAAGAATGACAAGATACGCGAGATCGCGATACCGGTAATCAACAATCTGCTCGCCACAAGCGACTACCGGGGCAAGATAATCGTTCCGATAGCCGATGGCAAACGCGTGTTCAATCTGCGTGTTGACCTTGAGACAGCATCCCGCACCGAAGGGCGCTCAATTATAAAGGAGTGGCAGCAAGCCCTATCACTCGTCACAATTGACGAACTGTGGATGTCACACCTGCGTGAACTTGACCAACTGCGACAATCAGTGCAGAATGCATCATACGAGCAGAAAGACCCTCTGGTAATCTACAAAGTAGAAGCGTTCCACTTATTCCAGGACATGCTTTCCCGCTTGAATACCAAGATGGTATCTACTCTGATGCGAGCTGCCATCCCCGTGCGCGAACCCGCTCCTGAGTCCACCGCTCCCGCCAACGATCAGTCACAAGCTTCCGAACAGCCCAAGCCCAAGGCCCAGCCTGAACTCAAACAGGCTGCCCCCGAGATGCCGCGCAATTACAATTACCGCACGTCAAAGGCCGAAGCACCCGGATCACAGGCTGAAGCTCAGCGGCAAGCAGCCTCAGCACCGCAGGGAGAACAACAGAAGACATCACCTATCGTTGCGCAACCACGAGTTGGCCGCAACGACCCATGTCCCTGTGGATCAGGTAAAAAGTTCAAGAATTGCCATGGCGCCCAAATGTAAAAGATAAGCCACATAATCCTCATGACGGCCTGACTACCCGCTGGTAATCAGGTCGTTAATATATCGAGCACACCAACTACAAACTTATGTTAACGAATCATATTTAATGTAAATTAATTTGGCGGAACGGGTTTTTATTTCTTACTTTGCAACACCTTAAATAATGACCTTCAATATGAGAACCCAAGTCCTAAACGGCAAAATTCTTACGCCTAACGGATGGATCGAAAACGGCTCAGTGCTGCTAAAAGATACCGTCATCGTTGACGTACTCAATCACAGCAACCGGCTCTCAACAGCCGACAAAGTGATTGACGCTGAAGGCGGCTACGTGCTGCCAGGCGGTATTGACATTCACGTACATGGTGGTGGCGGATGCGACTTCATGGAAACAACCGAGCATGCATTCCGCACAGCAATTGAAGCTCACCGCGCACACGGCACAACAAGCATCTTCCCCACCCTGTCGTCATCCACAACACAAATGATTGCCGACGCTGCGGTAACATGCGAGAAAATGATGCTTGACCCAATGAGCGGCGTGTTAGGGTTACATCTTGAAGGGCCCTATTTCAATCCGAAGATGGCCGGTGGTCAGTTGCGCGAGAACATACGCATCCCCGACCCTAACGAATACGTTCCACTCATTGAGCAATTCCAATGCATCAAACGTTGGGATGCTGCTCCCGAGCTGCCTAACTCCGAACAATTTGCCCGCTACCTACGCACTAAAGGCGTGGTGGTGTCGTTAGGACACACCGCCGCCCGCGATGAAGAAGTGGAGCGCGGATACCGTGCAGGATTCAATCTTGCAACACACTTCTACTGCGCTATGACAGCATCACACAAAGAAGGCATGTACCGATACGACGGCACTGTTGAGGCTGTATATCTGCGCGACGGAATAAATGTGGAAATGATATGTGACGGCATTCATGTCCCCCCGGTAATCCTGCGTCTTATACACAAATTGAAAGGCACAGACCATGTGGCACTGATAACTGACGCACTCGCATGTGCCGCGTCCGACAGCACCACAGCATTCGATCCTCGCGTCATAATAGAAGACGGAGTGTGCAAACTCGCCGACAGATCTGCTCTCGCCGGATCGATTGCCACAATGGATCGCCTGATCCGCACTTGTGTACTCAAGGCCAAGATTCCGATGGAAGACGTTGCCCGCATGGCATCGGAAACTCCGGCCCGCATCATGGGAGTGTACGACCGCAAAGGTTCGCTATCCCATGGTAAAGATGCCGACATCATGATATTTGATAACGATATTAATTTGACAAACGTGATCCAGATGGGTCGCGAGATTGAGGTTGCTCAAACCCAATATTAATGTTCTAACACTATTTTTAATTACAAATTATCGATTTTTTAAGAAGCAACTATTTTTCCCTTTGTCTATAAAACAGACTCCCCTTGTGGTCCAAAAGCCACAAGGGGTATTTTTTTGCATCATTTTGATTTTTTAATACGCCTGAATGACAATCCTATTGGCAACCCACGATTTTTTGGCTAAATTTGCAGGTTAATATAAATAACTGTCATAAACATGCGCTTCCCCAGCCTACCACCCGTAACGAAGAATCTTCTCATAATCAACATACTGATATGGGCAGTCACAATATTCATTCCATCTCTTGACGCCTCTCTCACCCGCTATGGTGCCCTACACTATTTCACCTCACCGGGGTTTAACGTGGCTCAGTTGATGACGTATATGTTCATCCACGCCAATTTCACCCACCTTTTCTTCAACATGTTTGCGTTGGTGATGTTCGGAGGCATAATCGAACGCTCCATGGGACCGGCCCGTTTCCTGTTCTATTACGTCAGTTGCGGATTACTTGCAGGTCTTTGCCAGATGGGTGTCTATGCAATAATGATCCATAATTACACATCGATATTGCCTGCTTCAGAGGTGCAATACGTAATAGAAGAAGGCTGGCGCGCGATGCAACAGGGCATGAACTTCAGCGACCCTACATTAGGAACTCTGAATGCGCTTGTCAACGGGCCTATGGTAGGCGCATCAGGTGCCATATACGGTATCATTCTCGCCTTCGGCATGCTCTTTCCAAACCAGCCCGTATACCTCTTCTTCATTCCGGTGCCCATCAAAGCAAAGTGGCTTGTGATAGGTTACGGCGTGCTTGAGCTAACCATGGGACTTGGAAATACTGTAGATAATGTCGCACATTTCGCACACCTCGGCGGCATGATCGCCGGCATAATTCTCATCCTTTACTGGAAAAAGAAAGGAGTATTCAACAACCACTGGTTCTTCTGATTAATGAAGCAGCGCACGGCATATTCCCTCTCAGCTGTATGGTTGTTGGCAACGGTCAACACTGCAGTCTACGCCGCTGCCGTGCTCGGCGCCGACACTTCCGTGCTCAGTCTGTCACAAGACACCGTCTGGCCACAGTTAATAACATATATGTTTACCCACAGCCATATGCTTCATATCGCTACCAACATAGCAATTATTACGATAGCAGGCGCATGGCTTGAGAGACGTGTCGGACCATGGATCACAACAGCCACATTCATGTCCGGAGGAATAGCGGGTGGCACAGCATTTCTGGCGGCATGCACCTTATGGAATACCCACGACACCACACTCGAGGGTGCTTCCGCCGCAGCATTGGCCATGTGCGTAGCCGCCTTGGGTTGTTCACAGCAACCCTTGCGACGGTTGCGGCGCTCCCGGTTTACGACGGCGGCTGCGATATTCTCAGCCTTCGTTGTGATGCACGGCATTGTTGGTATAAATCCCGGTGGAGCCATAGCTCATTTCGGAGGCATACTTGCCGGAGTGGCCTCATCCATAATCTACCGGCGAACAAACAAAGTCACGACCATTGGCAGTGACCGATACAATCAAATCTTATCACGTGCCCGGCAATCAGGATACTCTTCATTGACCCCGGCTGAAAGGCAACAGCTCAGCGATAACATCACGCACCCATGACCACTACAAAGAGCCAATTGACAAAAGCACGCAGTTTCTGGCGCGGGGCACTCACTGTATTGCTCGTATCTCTCACCCTCATAGCCGCAATCGGCACACTTGCCGGTGCATATGGAGGTGACTTCTCGCCTTCGCGCTACCGTGGGCTATGCCTCATGATACTGACATTCCCGGCCTGGGCCACGCTCCTGGTCATAATGACTATCCTTGATGCGTTATGGTGCCGGAAAGCATTGGTGATAAGCCTCGTCACATTCATTGCTGCCGCCACAGCCCTATGGGATTTCTTCCCTCTAAATATCACAAAGCCATCTTTAGAAAAATACAAGGATTGCCCCAAATTCACGCTAATGTCATATAATGTGTGCAACTTCCTTGACCAGGATACAATCTATCCAGGCGGAATGAACCCCACATTGTCTCTCATACTGCGGGCCGACCCCGACATTGTGTGTCTACAGGAAGCGGCAAGCCTGTCATCCACGAAATCATATATAAAAATACACCCGTCGCAAATTGATTCACTTCACCGTCGATACCCATATGTTCTCACAAACGGGCTCACACAGATGATCCTGTCAAAATATCCGGCCGAAGTGATACCTACCGGTTACAGCGCAGCCACCAAAGCCAAGAAAAGACCAAATGAAATCGCAGTGTTCCGCGTGACAGTCGATGGAGTTGATATTACGATATTCAATGTCCACCTTGAGGCATACCACCTGCGCAAAGATGACAAAGAACTTTACCGCGAGCTTACCGACCTGCACAAAAATGAAGCGTCTATAAAAGAAAGCATATTCGATATCAAATCTCAGCTTCTGTCAAAAATACAGACTGCAGCTGAATTCCGGGAACTTGATGCCGAACGTCTCATATCATATATAACACGTCTCGGCGGCCCCAACGTGATAGTCACAGGAGACTTCAATGACGTGCCCGGATGCTATACTTTACGACGATTGGCCGACTGTGATCTGCACCAGGTATATCCGGAAGTAGGTTTCGGACCAATGATCACATTCAATGCCAACCGGTTCTACTTCCGCATTGACCACACACTATACCGAGGATGCCTGCACCCCTTGCGTATGAGCCGCCCATCACAACGTTCGAGTGACCACTATCCCTTGATCACACTTTTTGCGCTCACAGCGCCTGAATAATCAGGCATTTTACACTCCATATGACAGTTTTTGTGTACCTTTGCAACAATAATTAGCAGATATGGAAAACTTAGGGCAATTTGAACGTATTTTCGGTCTTATAGGTAGACCGCTCGGTCATTCTTTCTCACAAAGCTTCTTCAACCAGAAATTTGAGTCCGAGCACATAAATGCACGTTACGTAAATTTCGAGTTACCTTCAATCACCCATTTAGCCGAGGTGCTCGCGTCACGAAGCAACCTTGCAGGACTTAATGTGACAATCCCCTATAAAGAACAGATCATACCCTATCTTGACGCCATTGACCCCGAGGCACGCGAAATAGGTGCTGTAAACGTAATAAAAATTTACCATCAGCCTGACGGGAGCATCAGCCTGAAAGGCTACAACAGCGATGCGACCGGATTCGCCGACTCAATACGCCCTATGATTGTGGCCGGCGTGCATCGCCGCGCGCTCGTATTGGGAACAGGTGGAGCATCTAAGGCTATAGCACACGCACTCGGCTCATTTGGAATCGAGGTAATGAAGGTATCCCGGACTCCAAAAGAAGGAGTGCTGACCTACGGTGACATCACACCCGAGGTTATTGAGGATTATCAGATCATCGTCAATACGACTCCGCTCGGCATGTATCCGAACGTTGACACATGCCCTGATATTCCCTATGAGGCCCTCGGCAGCCGGCACATCTGCTATGATCTTCTTTATAATCCCGACCGGACCCTGTTTATGAAAAAAGCCGCCGAAGCAGGCGCAACAGTTAAAAATGGGCTTGAAATGCTGCTGTTGCAAGCGTTCGTGGCATGGAATATATGGAACAAATAATTAACATATTATGGAAACATCCGTCACAAATAAATCTGGCATAGCGAAATACATCTATATAACGCTGATAGTTCTCATCCTTATCCCATTCGATACATTTGGACTGCCTAACATCTCTGCGCCTATCGCGCTTGCATTAGGGCTTGTTTTTGCCTTTATCTTCGAGAATCCATGCCCGAAATTCAATAAGAAGACATCGAAATACCTGCTTCAGGTAGCGGTCGTATGCCTTGGATTCAACATGAACCTGCAGGAATCGCTCAAAAGCGGTGCCGACGGCATGATGTTTACCATTGTATCTGTAATCGGAGTGATGGTGCTCGGAGTGATGTTTGGCTACTGGCTCCATATCAACCGCAAAACAGCATATCTCATCTCATCCGGCACAGCAATATGCGGCGGCAGCGCTATCGCAGCCGTAGGACCTGTAGTAAAAGCTGACAGCAACGAAATGGGTGTAGCCCTTGGTGTTATCTTTATACTCAATTCAATAGCCCTTTTCATATTCCCGCCATTAGGTCATCTTTTTGATATGACCCAGACTCAGTTCGGCACATGGGCTGCAATCGCCATCCATGACACATCATCAGTAGTGGGCGCCGGCGAGATATTTGGGGAGACAGCGTTGCAGACCGCCACTCTGATAAAACTCACACGCGCCCTATGGATCATCCCTCTTGCCTTCGCCACCATGTTCATATTCCGTGACAAGACGGGGAAGGTATCAATTCCTTGGTTCATATTCATATTTGTAGCTGCCATGATAGTAAATACATATGTGGCATTACCCACATGGTTCGTTGACACAATGGTATGGATTGCCCGCCGTGGTATGGTTGTCACACTTTTCATGATTGGAGCCTCACTCACCTTGAAAATGATAAAGACTGTAGGAGTCAAACCCCTGCTGCTTGCCGTGGCTCTATGGGTCATCATAAGTATCTCAAGCTTTTTCATCGTAATCAATACCGTGCAGTAATACCTGCATGAGCGCGACATGAAAGCGCCATTCTCCACACATCCTGCCGCGGCGCCGGCCATAGGCATTGTTGCAGGCATTGTAATGTGGCGATATGGTACACCATGGGCTGTTGCCATGGCTTTGGCCATTGCCGGGTGCGTTTTCATGATACTGAGACATCATTACGCCGCCTTATTTTTTATCACGACAGGAATTGGATGGGGATTGGCTTATATAAACGATCCACCTGCACCTCCGGGTGCTGCACTTGACGGAGAACAGCACCTATTGTCAGGACTCATAACAGATGTACGACAAGGGACTTCCTCAACATCATGCAGGATGTCCATTGACTCAATCGATCATCGGCCGGTACCAACATTCTCAGCCATGATATACCAATTGCCCGGTGGAAAAACGCCTCTGTCTGGCTATTGTGCCACAGCTATCGCCGCGTTGCATCCAACCGCGTCATGGCTTGACATACCATTTGAGACTGACATGTCTACATATTATCTGTGCCGGGGTGTCACGGCCACTGCTTTTGCAGAGGAGATGGAACCTGACACAAGATGTAATCCTGCAGGAGTCCAATACCTGTTTTACAGATACCGTAGCCGTATAGTTTCATTACTTGCCCACAGCGGCATCAATGATTCAACGTTCGCGGTGCTGTCGGCCCTGTTGGTAGGGTATGATGACGAGGTCCCGGAGGATATACGCTCGGGGTTCCGTACTGCCGGAGTCGCCCACGCACTTGCACTGAGCGGTTTTCATGTAGGTGTGATTGTGCTTGTCATATCAATGGCACTTTACCCACTCAGAGCCTTTTGGCGTCTGCGGAAATTCCGTTTTTTACTTTCTATCATTCTTATATGGTTCTACGCAGCACTCACAGGCTTCCCGCCGTCAGTCACCCGCTCGGTGATAATGGCATCAGTCTATCTTCTGTCATTTGCAGCAGGCCGCAGCGCATATCCATTCAACTCCCTGTGCATGGCTGTGCTGATAATCGCCGCATGCAGTCCTTTAAGCATATTTTCCCCCGGACTACAATTATCTGTAGCTGCTGTAGCAGGGATACTGGCATTCTCCGGACCACTTAATCCTGTTCCGCCACGCCGCCATCGGCTGCACATGGCCGCGGCTGCATGCGTTGTTCCATTGGCAGCCGTCCTTGGGACACTCCCGCTTACAATAGCACACTTTCACTCTCTGCCATTGCTGTTTCTGATTCCAAACATTGCAATCGCTCTTGTGATGCCGGTGTGGATGTGCGGTGGGATATTACTGCTAATCATCTCGGCAACCGGATTTGACACCTCATTGCTGGCATCCGCACTTGACACGCTCACCGATATAGTCACACAAGGTACCGATGCCATAGCGTCACTGCCAATGGCCGAAATTACAAACCTTCATGTTGCCCCGGCCACTATACTTGCCGCAACAGCACTGATAATCACCGTTGCTGTAGCAATAAACATGAATACCAGACATACATTTATTTATGCCGGCATAGCATGCGCGCTGTTCTTGATATCACTGCCACTGAACGCCGGCACTGATTCCGAGAACAGGACCTTCCTGGTGCGGGGGACCACAGCCACAGCAATTGTACAGCGTAAAGACGCCTCGTTATATGTGCTGCACACAGCCGGAGCACGCGGGCATGAAGGAGAGAGGAAACGCCTTGAACGACGCCTCAGCAACTATGCGGAAATAAATGGCATGGATTCGCTGATATTCATCACTGATTATCCTTCCGTTACTTCATCGGCCACCACTATCACAATTGCCACATCGGCTACAAAAAACGACACGGTGCAGCGCACGCATACCGGATTTCTTCTAATAGGCAAACGCTTCCGCGGCTCTCCTGACAACCTACTCAGAATCCAGCCGTGCGACACGGTTCTCATAGGCAGTGAGCTCACACGTGGGCGTGCGGCCACAATAATGCAGGCGGCCACCCGCGCCGGAGTTCCGGCCATTGACCTGCGCCACCGTCTCCCCGTTCTGTAACCGACTCTCAAAGTGAGAATGCCTATAACAAAGAAGAAGACCCGGCCTTGACTGACCGGGTCTTCTTCTTTGTTATAGGAAACCGCCTGTTATTTCACAGTAATCTTACGGGTAGTACCGGCTTGGTTTACTATATACATACCTGCCGGAAGATTTTCAATAGAAGTAGCCACCTGCACGCCTTGCAGATTGTAAACTGTCATGGGTGCAGCCAGATCTATAGCTTCTATATCATGTATACCATGAAAGCCCTTGCTTGTTATTACAAGTTGTGAATCGGCTGTAATACCATCGATCAGGAGTGAGTTGTTGCTCTTGTCAATGCTATTGGTTACATCACGACCGTTGAAAGTAACTGTATATTCAGTCACCGACGGGTCAATCTCAAGGAAGAACCGGGTTTTTGAGCCACCGTCACGGAACAGTGATGCGCCATTGAACAGTTTTCCGTAACCACGGCGTATATTAACCGAACCTGCTTTACGCATTACACGCATTGCATGGGCACGGGTATTCACAGCGGGTTCAACTTCAGGTTCTTGCTCTTCCTGTTCCATATCTTCAAGAAGTTCCTGATAGTCCTCCTCATCCATATAGGTAACATCAGTACCTTCAGGTATTGTAACATCAATGCAGTTACGTATACCGACAAATGAACCCCAGAATTCTGCAAGCAGATATTTGGAGAATGAGGGTTTGGGAATCGAAAGGGCACATGTCATGTTGTCAACCGAAGCAAATGGTGCACCTTGTGTCGCAGCAGGTTCAACAGAAGGTGAGTTTATAGCGCTCAGACCTGCACTGTTAAGTGAAGCTTCACCTACATTCTTGAGTGTGGCGGGCAGATTCACGACCAACAGAGCGGGACAGTTGCCGAGAACCGATGCCGGCAGGCTTTCGAGTCCATTGTCAAAGTTAGCATAAACGATCGCGCTGCGTTCAAAAGCGGCCTCGCCAATTTCTTTAACCGACCCGGGTACACTCAGTGAGGTGAGGCCTGAACCTGAGAATGCCCAGGCTCCTATGGTCTCAAGACCTTCGGGTAGAACGATATTCTTAAGCGATGCAGTGCCGGAGAAAGCACATTCGCTGATATTCTTGACAGATACGGGTAACTCTATAGCGCTGACACCTGAGTTAGCAAACATATACTCAGGAATCATTGTAGCGGTAGCCGGCATCTTCACTGTTGCGAGGCTGTTGCAGCCATTGAAAACTGAATTGCCAAGCTCAAGTGTGCCACATGCACTCATATCAACCGACGCGAGACTGGTACATCCGGCGAATGCCTCATCAGCTATAGAAGTTACAGCCGCAGGAATTACAAGATCATTGTCCATGCTGACACATCCGCTGAAAGCCTCTTTGCCTATTGAGGTGACACCTTCAGGAATGCCGGCAAGGTGCATCACAGCGCAATCCTTGAAAGCACCGGCCGGAATAGAAGTGAGACCTGTGGGAAGTGTAAGGTTAAGCATGATTGTCTTTCCGGCAAATACAGCTTCGGGAAGGGTAGTGTTAGTCACGCGCGACAAGTCTATATCATAACACGAAGTCATGTTACTGCGGATAATGGCAAAGTCATCATTGTTAAGTTCGCCTTCCACAATCAGATTGGTAACCTGAGCGGGCATAAGGCTTGATTGCAGACGGATCTCGGTGGCAAGTGTGCCGGGAGTGGAAACATATACTGAGGCTATTTTACCATTTACCTCAGCAATGTTGTAATCTTTCCAACGATTGTTGGCCTGATAGTTAGCCAACGCACCTGCCGGCACAATAACAAGCTTGGGAGTGAAGCCCAAACGTTCAGTTCCAAGGACTGGAGCTGTTGACGAGGCCATTTCCACAACATCACATGATTCAGCTACAGGATTGGGAAGTGAGGTTATTCCGCTACCGAGTTTCATATAACGAAGCGGACCCGGTTCGCCGGAATTTGTGGAACCGAAAGCATTCGCGCCAATTGATGTAACAGCATCAAGGATATATGCATTTACTACGCCAGTACCCATAAATGATTTACTGCCAATCTTTTTGAGAGAAGCCGGCAGTGCCACACTTGTTATATTTGCATCGTACATAAAAGCTTCATCACCAATTTCCTCAACATTATCATGGAAATTCACGGTAGTGAGACGGTAGCAACCTACGAACATTCCCGAACCGATGCTTGTCATTGCCGCCGGAATATCTACCGAAGTGAAAAGAGCACCGTTGAATGCGCTATGCCCTACAGTTTTCAATGTTGACGGAAGACGCAGTTCACGCAGCGCAAATCCACTGAAGGCTTCACGCCCGATCTCCTCGAGGCCCTCGGAAAAAGTTACCGAAGCGCCCTTGTTACTATATTCTTCCGAATCCCAATCCCATTGAGTCGGTGGAAAGTTATAAAACGCCAGATCCCCTATCTTACGCAGAGATGGGCCGAATTTCAGTTCTGTAAGATTGGTGAAGCCGAACGCTCCCGCACCGATCTCCTCAAGACAGTCAGGGAATGTAAGTTCTTTGATGCGGGGACAGTTTGAGAATGCCTCATCACCTATCTTCTTAACGGCTGTAAGAGTCACATTTTCAAGGTCGGTGCAGTCAAGGAAGGCCTTTGCTCCGATTTCTTCAAGAGCCGGACCGGCAATTAATGTTGACAAAGCCTTATCAGACTGGAAAGCGGATGCACCGATTGATGTAAGTGACGCAGGCCAGTTGATTGATGCCAGATCTCCGTTATATGCAAAAGCCTCATCACCTATTACAGTTGTGCCTTCGGGTAAAGTAATAGATGTGATACCTGTGTTCATGAATGCACCTGCTCCGATTTCCTTCAGTCCGTCGGGCAAGCTTACGTTTCCGAGAGCTACACTGGCAAATGCATAAGGTTTAAGTTTCTCAACACCCATCGGCACTGTAAGACTTGTTATCGGGCGCTCACGATACAAAATATTGACCCTCTGCCTATCGCCGACCATGTAACCCTTGATCGGAGTAGAACACCAATCTTCCAGATTGTCAACATTAAAAGTGATCTCCTCTACATCACGGAATGTTACATCCATTTTTTCCTGAGATGGATATCCTTCCGGCACAGTCACTGTCTCAAGTGACTGAGGCAGGGTTATTTTTGTAATCCCTGATTGTGTGAAAGCCGTGCAATCAATTGACTTGAGGCCTGCAGGGAATTCAAAAGTAGAAGGCAGATTCCTACTATAGGAGAAGCAACCGGCACCTACATTTGCCACATATCCGTTAAATGTGATCTTCGAAACCGTGGAATAGGCTAATGCCTCGCGATCCAGTGTCTCTACATTTCCTAAGAATGTCACTTCTTCAAGTCCGCCGTATGAGAACGTGCCGCTCTTTATAGTTTTAACTGTAGCAGGCACAATTACGATCTTAGGATTTACACTGTGTCCGTCAAATGGGCCGACCGATGTCACTGTAAAAACTTCGCCACTTGCTTCGCCATATCCTTCAGGAACAGTCCATGTCGATGGAATCTCGAGTGTTGTCGACGACCCTTCGTAATGCATAAACTCCACTTCCTTGTCAGCCATGGATGTTATCATAAATCCCATGCCGTCATAGGTTATCCACTCGCCAACATCAAGGGCACTCGCAGTGACAGCTACGGCCGATGATAGGAATAAACATAAAATTTTCTTCATTTACTTATAGAATTGATTGGTTAAAAATATCAATATTTTGATAACCACCCGATTCTCTAAGGCAGTAAGGAATATGTATCTGCATAAAAAAAGCGTGAGAATCACTACTGTTGCCCGTTCTCACACTCAGAGGCCTTCGCATTGCCCGAATCAGTAGAACGAGCAAACATGAAGAGCCTCACGCCGATATGTATATACAATGTGAGCGCCCCACAAACGGGAGCGTACACACATGATAATGTACATATCCGCAAGACATCTACTGCATGCTTCGTTTCCGACTGATTCTATGAAAGTTGCGAAGTTTCCGAGTGTCGAAAATGAGCGCTGTAAACGCTTATCCAATAAATTGAACCCACCCTCACATCCCTCGGCGGAGGGTAATCAGGATGAATTTGAATGCAAAGTTAGCATTTAGGTATGTATTTTCAAACAGTTATCTGCATTTTAACTAAAAAATCGGTTCTTGAACATTTATATCATAAAAAGATAGGTATTGACAGATAGGGTCCGGCCAGGTGGCCGGACCCTATCTGTCAATTTTATTTCAGTAATATCTTAAAACGGGAAGTTTATACCAAAATTAACCGAAGCATTCGAGTTGAGCGGCACAAACTGCTTGCTCACCTCGCCAAGAGTATGATCCATGCCAAGGAAGAGATTGAAACCCTTGGTGTGAAGGTTAAGCAACCAACCGAATCCGACGCCATAAGTGCCGAATGCCACATTCACATCAGCCGAGAAACATTTCACAGGGTTTACATTGGCTGAGATACGGGCCTCTGTCCATGTATATTTACCAGCAAACCGGGTTGAGCTCAGCACACCGAAGTGCAACTTGCGATAGAGCGGGAACTCATATTCAACACCTACGTTAAGAGTGGCAGCAAGATTGCGCGATCGCGATCCTATGTTGCCGTGATCCTGCATCTGGTAAAGTTTGTCAAGGTCGCCCTTGAGTTTATCCCACTCATTCTCAAATGAATTGGAGGCATCGCCATTTGCACTGAAGATATATGAGTCGGTATTGATCGTCTGGTCACCGTTAGTGGTGGCATAGTGAGTGTCACTGAAGTTAATGAAGCCAAGATCAGTTGCGGCAAGCGAGAATGTAAAATCACTCCACTTGTAAGTCGCACCAAGGTCAAAAGCGACACCGAAACCATTGGGACCGATCGAACCGTCGCCGTCAAGGTTAGCACCCGACACATATTCACGACCTGTATTGTCATTGATCTCGTGATCAAACTGGAAACCGCCGACATTGGCATAGATATCGGCGTTGGTAGTGGCAGTCCATGAGTCTTCACCAAGTACAAGATGTGCGTTGTTGAAGTAAGCATCGACATTGGCAACACCCACCAGGAACTTAACTGTAGCACCTACACGCAGACCCGGCACCTGAGTTATGTCACGAGAATGACCCAATGCGAACTCACCGTAACCCATGGCGCTGGCACGCAGGTCGGTTATATCATAAGTCTTGTTGGATATTCCTTCTTTAGCCAATGAGAAGAAAGCCCCGGGCAATGTGGCATTTATATTTGCCGCAGCGTTAATAGACACAGTGTTATAGCCGCCCCACGCCTTGAAACCTGCGCTCAGTATATTGAGTTTTATATTAGCACCAAGACGGTTGCGGTCATGAATACCTTTGAGAGCTTCCTCAACTGACACATTGGGATTCGTGAAGAGCACCGTGCGGCCATTGCGGTTGAAAAGAACACTTGAGAGGTGAAGGTTACCCCGCATGGCTATATTGAGGTCACCGAGCGCAGGCATTGATACGAAATTATCACTGTTGCCCAACGCAGGATTCATCTGATAACGGTAGTTGTAATTTTCAAGGAAATAGCCCGAATTGGTGGTCTGGGCTATTGCCCCGGCAGCTGTGGCGCCGGCAGCGGCCACAGCCAACATATATTTAAAGAATGTTTTCATTTTCAATTAGATGCAGATTGCTTAGAATTCTTTTTCGTAATAACCGGAAACATTGGCACGTACATTGCGCAGTGTGATCGATTGCGCAGGTGTGAGTGATGAGCTGTCCTTGCTGCCACTCACGCGGGCCTCGAACACTACGCCGTCGAGATGCTTCACTTCACCTGTGAGCTCGATGGTTACGGGTACGTCTTCCGAGTTGGCCGGCAGAGTCGAGCTCTTTATTTCAACCCCCTTGATGCGGTTACCATTGACATCAATGGGCCATGCGTAAAGCTCTGCACTGATTGGTGTGCTGTTGGTAGCGGTGAAAGTAAGTGACAGTTTTGACACTGTGATAGCGTCGACGTCTTCGTCATTCCAACCGTCCTGCGTATCGGTATATATAATTAGTGAGCCTTCTTCAAGAGCCAGAGGTGCGATCAGTTCATATGAACCATGTACCGCAGGTAGTTGGCGACCTAAAGCAAAATCAGACACGCGTGACAGAGGTATCTGCGGATCATCAAGACGGATGCCTATGCTTGTTGGCAGACCCGATACAGAATAGTTCTCAGGAGTGGCAAGCAGATCTGTAAGAGTTGAGAACTCAACGAATTCAAGACCGGCAACGTATTCATCCGGAGTGGTTAGGTTGTCAAGATCGGGAGCAAGTACAAAGTTGTATTTATTATCAGCAGCATTGTGTCCGATTGTAAACGCTCCGTTATCAGGCGAAAAGCTTAGCGAATGGCCACCGTCGCGCATGGCTGTGAGTGTAATACCTGTCGAACAATCAAGATTGTCATCTGCAACCGGATTGTTGACCTGCAGATAGATCTGCGGGTTAGCCAAACGTATGTTGGTGCCCTCACCCGACAAGAAATCAGGAATATCACTGAGGCTTACCGGATCAATATCAAGGCCATCGAGCTTATAATTTACCATACCTGTGAAGCTTGTGGCAACCATATCGCTCACGCTATAGCTTGCACGGAACTCAAGCGAAGCAGGTAATTGCGATATTGTTGTAGGCTCCGGCACAATTGTTACGGCTCCTTGAAGTATGCGGAAGTCGCCTTCATAATAGAAAGTATGGTCGGGACGGATAGAGGCGCCGGCCTGTTTGAAGTCTACACCTGAAGCATTGATGATGAGACGTGTTGACTGGCCTGAGGCTTCATGACGGGCAATGCTCCATAAGCCTGAAACGGGATCATAAGAGCCCTCTTCAGGATCGGCGTCGAGTCCCTTGGGTAATTGAATCACAACATCGGTGAATACGGCCCGCTTTACGCCGCCGGGTATATTAAGTGTCTCAAGCTGAATGGAAAGCGACATAGAAGCCTTGATAAATTCAAGGTCAACAATAGCATCGTCAACATGGCCGGCATTATATACTATACCATTGCCCATAGGAGTGATTTCGTAACTAATGGTGACTTCGCCGGGAATGTCAACCGGAGGCAAGGGCATTCGGTCAAGATGAGCAGTGGTTGGAGAAAGTGTGGGAGCCGGAGCCGTCACCTTATCAATCTCAATGGCATCAGACTCGAAACTACCGCTTTCACGCAGAGCGTAGAATTCACGACCATTGATCGTAACAGGCTGAATTTTGGAATCTTCATCAAATGTGATAATGTCACCCAATGTCACTACATCAATATTAACCGGAATTGTAAGGTCATTGATTGTGATGCGGGTAGTAGTGTCAATATCCGACAAATCATAATCGTCGTTGACACATCCGGCGAGCAGTGGCAAGCATAACAGTGCCGCGCCGACTTTGAAATAAGATTTAATCATAAAAATTAATAATATCGATTGGTTTTTAGCAAAAGATGCGCGAAGATAGATAAAAAAAGTTAATTGAACAAACTGAAAGCTCGTTTTAGATTAAAAATTACTGAATTTGTACTAATTTTGTACATCATACAACTTACACTTCAATATAATCTGACATGAAACTCACCCATCTGCTTCTTGCCGCAGCCATTACCGTTCCGTGTACTGTGAATGCTGCGCCAACCCAATCTCCATCTGAAGACGAAGTAATACTCCACGCATGGTCATGGTCCCTCGATACCATAGCCGCCAACATGCGCGACATCGCTGCAGCCGGCTACAACTATGTACAAACCTCTCCCGTGCAGGCATGCTATGTGGGCGATGGCGGTGGAATGGCTCTGTTCAGTGAAGAAGGTGACTCCGTAATGGGCAAATGGTACTATTACTACCAACCGACTGACTGGACTATCGGCAATTATATGCTCGGTACCCGCGACGATTTCAAAGCCATGTGCGACAGCGCATATGTCTACGGCATTAAAATCATAGTGGATGTGCTCCCCAATCACACTGCAATTGATCACACGGCCGTACTACCCGGCCTTGATAATGCCGTGGGTGGACACGAGAACCTGTACCACGCAAATGGATTCACTCCCATCCGCGATTATAACGACCGGTATGAATGCACCACCGGCGAAATGGGAGGTCTTCCGGATGTGAATACAGAAAATCCCGATTTCCAATATTATTACCTACAATACGTCAATGACCTGATCAATCTTGGGGCCCGAGGATTCAGATATGACACTGCCAAACATATCGGACTGCCGTCTGACCCTCTCGACGCAAAAGCACGGGAAAACGATTTCTGGGATGTCGCTACCGGCCGCAAGGCAGTCAAAGGCTTATCGCTTCTTATGCCCGACAGCCTGTATATATATGGAGAAGTGCTTCAGGATCGCAACGTACCCGAGGCCGGATATGCCGAATACATGGATATGACGGCAAGCTCTTACGGACATGTCTTGCGCGAATCTCTCCGCAAAGGTGCAGCTGACGACGATCTTCTCAAAAACTGGCACCACACCCTCTCGCCCGATCGGCTTGTAACATGGGTCGAAAGCCATGACACATATTGCAACGCTCATGAAAGCGCAGATATGACTGACACTCAGATGCGTCTCGGATGGGTGTTCCTGACCGCCCGCCAGCACGGTCGCCCGCTGTTCTTCAGCCGCCCTGCCGGCAGCACACGTGACAACTACTGGGGCAACAACCGCATCGGCGCCCGCGGCAATGACGAATTCATGCATCCTGAAGTAGTTGCAGCAAATAACTTCCGGACAGCCATGTCGGGAGAAGCAGAGCAGCTTTATACAGATGCCGGCGGCTCTGTAGTGGAAATATGCCGTGGGAATGCCGGAGCGGCCCTGATTAACATGGGTGACAAGGAACGTAATATAAAAATAGAGACCACCCTGCCCGACGGCACATACCGCGATGTAGTGAACGCAACAGACTTCATAGTAAAAGGAGGCACACTTACCGGCAATGTAAAACCGCTAAAATCATATATCCTCTACAGCAAATAATCGGTATATAAATACACCTCTGAGCCATCGGCAGCCAACCGGCAGTCGATGGCTTTCTTTTTGTGCATTATTCATAAGAAAAGCTGTAAATTGTAAGCAAACACTTCAGTATACCATTACAATCGCTATATCCTAATAATCAATTTGCCACACAAATGATATAAAATACAGCTAAATAAGTATGTTTTACAACATAAAGAAAGCCCCTACAGCATATTTAACACATTTTAATAGTATGAATATTTTTAATAATAAACAGCTGTTTTCATATAAAAAGTGCATCCCGAACATGGTTTTTCTTTTGTTTTAACTACATTTTTCTATAAAAAAACTAAAATATGGCAATTTCCGTACAATTTGCTAATAATACACATATATTGCCAATTCAGAATTAATACTTACCTTTGTATCGGAAATGAAACGACAACCTATGCTTTTTCATAGAAAATACTACACACGTCATAGTGGAATTTATTAAAGATCTGGAATAGACATATTAATCTAACATTAAGTACACAGTATGTTTACAAAAAAAGGATGGTCTGAGAAGATCGTCCTTTTTTTGTAAACATATACTTTCGTACACACCGGTCACATCTCTACATGAGGTTGGAAAGTCGAAAAGATTTTTTCAAGATCTCCGGCAGCAAGCAACCGCCTCGGCACAGGCAAAATATCTGCAATCCCGCGGCCGTAAACAATTCTAATAATATCGGAACCGGCATGCAACGACCGCACCTGAGCCGGCTCCACACGCGCAATCACATTTCCTTCGCAATCCATAGCTATCAGATACTCATCGGAAATTTGTACCGATTCCATACGCGTAAGCGCCACAACTGCCGGCATGGTTGCATAACCGAGCACAGCAAAAGTCATGATCATCGGGAATATAATGAGCAACAGCATCAACCCTACAATCGACACCCTAAGGTCATAAACCGCGCCCGCCACAATAGTACACACTGCAATGGCAATGAGCCACCACAGCTTCAAAGCTACGCGGCGGGCTATACAGTTCATGATAGCCGGGGCGCTAAGCGTCCCGGCTGATTTATCGTCATCTCCAATCATTTTCTGATACCGTCGCGCTGCAACAACGCGTCAATCTCGGGATCCCGGCCGCGGAAACGGCGGTAAAGTTCTGCCGGATCTTCCGTACCACCGCGCTCAAGGATATTGACGCGGAAGCTTTCAGCAGTAGCCGGGTCAAAGATTCCATTCTCCTTAAATAGCGAGAATGCGTCAGCATCAAGAACCTCAGCCCACTTGTAGCTGTAATATCCGGCAGCATAACCTCCCGAAAATATGTGGCTGAACTGTGGTGAGACCAAAGCGCCCTCCACAGGAGCAAAAATCTGCACAGGGGCCACCGCATTATTCTCAAATCCGACCACGTCTTCCACAGGCGCTGTTGCTGTGTGCCATGCCATGTCAAGGAATCCGAACATAAGTTGACGCATGCAAGCATATGCAGCTCCATATTGTTGCGATGCCACAAGACGGTCTATAAGTTCCGCAGGAATAGGCTCTCCTGTCTGATAATGGCGGGCAAATCCATCGAGGAATTCCTTTTCAGTCAGATAGTTTTCATTAAACTGCGAGGGTAACTCAACGAAGTCGCGGTAAACCGAAGTACCTGACAACGAAGAATATCTGGCACGAGTGAGCAAACCATGCAGCGCGTGACCAAACTCATGCAGGAATGTCTCAACCTCATAAGGAGTGAGCAGTGACGGAGTGTCAGCGGTTGGTTTGGTGAAGTTCATAACTATAGAAACCACAGGGCGATGATCAACACCTTGCTCATCTACAAACTGGTCACTGAAGCCGGTCATCCACGCACCGGGGCGCTTCCCCGCGCGCGGAAAGAAATCGGTATATATCACACCCACAAAATCGCCATTACCATCGGTAACATCAAAGGCCTTTACATCAGGATGATATACCTGAATATCAGGATTGTGGGTAAACTTCACTCCATACAGGCGGGTGGCAAGCCCAAAAACACCGTCAATCACATTATCAAGCTCGAAGTATGGCCGTAACAACTCTTCATCGAAGTTATAGTTAGCTGCCTTGAACTTATTTGCGTAATATGAATAGTCCCATGGCATTATTTCAAAAGCTGTGCCTTCAACTCCCGAAGCGAACTCATTAAGTTGGGTTATCTCAGCTTTCATTGGCTCCGTATAAGCATCACGCAGGCGGTTAAGCAAATCATAAACACCGGCAGGGGTCTTGGCCATAGTGCGCTGCAACGAATGTTCGGCATAAGTAGATGCACCTAAAAGGTTAGCTATCTGACGGCGCACTTCGGCTATCCGTGCCATAATAGCAGTGTTATCATACTCTCCGGAAGTGTTTCGTCCGGAATAAAGTCGCCACATGCGCTCTCGAAGGTCACGCCGAGATGAATATTTCATGAATGCCATGTATACCGGTTGGTCAAGGGTAAAGAGATACTCACCCTGCCGACCCTCGGCAGCGGCGGCGTCGCGTGCTGCCGCTATAGAACTTTCAGGCAATCCGGAAAGATCACTCTCGGTAAGCCATATCTTATATGTTCCCATCTCCTTGAGCACATTCTGACCAAAACGGGTGGTAAGTTCTGACAACTCAGCCGACAGACGACGGAACTCATCACGTGCCTCACCTTGAAGTTCGGCACCGCCAAGGGCAAAAGAATCATATGTATTGGTGAGAAGCATCTCTTGTTCAGGTGTCAGAGAGATATTTGAGCGGTTATCCCACACAGCCTTTACCCGCTCCCATAATCCTTCATCAAGCACAAGGGATGTCGAATATTCACTGAGCTTTGCCGATGCCTCCATCGACAGTTGCATCATCTCGTCATCAGCCTCTGCCGAAAGAAGGGGAAAGAATACGTTGAGCACCCGGTTAAGATCCTCACCCGAGCGTTCAAGAGCTTCAATTGTATTTTCAAATGTAGGGGCATCATCATTATTTACGATGGCAGCCACCTCCGCCTTAGCCAGATCAATGCCACGTTCAATGGCCGGCATCCACTGCGAATTGTCGATTGATGCGAATGGCGGGGTCGCATGTATTGTCTTAAAGTCTTCAAAGAAAACATTCTGGGCATTTAGCATAACCGGAAAAAAAAGCGTTAAAAATAAAATTAATCTTTGCATATATATTAATGTGTAAACTCATGACGAGTTGTGAAAATTTTTGCAAATATATTGAAAATTTTTCTAAATCGAAAAATTAGGCGTAACTTTGCACCCGCAAACAGCCCCGGAGGAGGCATTTCTAAAAGGTACAGTAAAAAAGACAAAATAAAATCATGAGTATTACCGGAGCACTCAATCTGCGCCCGAAGCTATGGAGCGCATTGAGCAACTATTCATCTGAACGCCTGCGCAGCGACATCATCGCAGGCATCGTAGTAGGTATAGTAGCATTACCCCTTGCCATCGCCTTTGGCATCGCATCTGGTGTAAGCCCGACAATAGGCCTTATAACAGCCATCATCGGTGGCTTCATGGTATCGGCTTTCGGCGGCTGCTCGGTTCAGATCGGAGGTCCGACAGGTGCTTTCATCGTCATAGTATACAATATCATCGCACAATTCGGGCTAACCGGCCTCGCCATAGCCACAGCCATGGCCGGCGTGATCCTGATAATGATGGGATTGTTCCGACTCGGAACTGTAATAAAATTCATCCCCTACCCCATTGTTGTCGGATTCACCGCAGGCATCGCACTTACCATATTCTCCACCCAAATAAATGATTTCCTCGGATTGGGACTCACCGATATCCCCGGCCAGTTCATACCCAAGTGGAAATTGTTTCTAAGCAATATCGGATCGGTTGACATGTGCACGGTAGCCACGGGTATCATATCGCTTGGCATCATCATAGGTGCACCGTTTATATCTAAAAAATTACCCGGCGCGCTGCTCGCCATCATAATAGTCACAATCGCATCATGGCTGTTGGGATCGTTCACATCGTGGTTTTCCGTCGAGACAATCGGCGATAGGTTCGGTGACATGCCCACCGATATCCCCACCCCGCATGCGTTTGCCCTTGACATGGCCACAATAAACATGCTGCTGCCATCTGCATTCACCATTGCCGTACTCGGCGCCATTGAAAGCTTGCTTTCTGCAACCGTGGCCGATGGTGTCACAGGCTCACGCACCAATTCCAACACAGAACTGATAGGACAAGGTCTTGCCAACGTAGTGGTTCCATTCTTTGGCGGCATACCCGTCACCGGTGCCATCGCCCGTACCATGACCAATATTACCAATGGCGGCCGTACCCCTGTGGCAGGCATCATCCACGCGCTGGTACTCCTGCTGATCTTTTTATTCCTTATGCCGCTTATCAACTACATCCCGATGGCAACATTGGCAGCCGTGCTGATTATAACGGCATACAACATGAGTGGATGGCGCACCATTATAGGCATTTTTCACTCACCAAAAAGTGACATATCAGTACTTGTGGTCACATTCCTGCTCACCGTTATATTTGACCTCACCATAGCCATCGAGATCGGTCTGCTTCTTGCAATGGTACTATTCCTGCGCCGCGTGATGGAGAACACCGAAGTTAAGGCTTACTCAGGACAACTTGACGTGAACGAAGGCACGGACAGCCCCACCCATGAAGTGCTTGACGTGGCCAAGGGTGTGAGCGTCTATGAAATCGACGGACCTTTCTTCTTCGGCATCGCGACTAAATTTGATGAGCTGATGCGCACATCTATGAGAGAAAAACCGGTAGTGCGCATCATCCGCATGCGTAAGGTAGCCTTTGTCGATGCCACCGCACTCCATAATCTGGAAATACTTATCAAATCTTCACAAAGCGAAGGCATCCATGTAGTGCTCTCAGGCGTGCGGCCCGGCGTTAAGGAATCTCTTGAGCATGCAGGCATCGACCGCCTCATAGGCAACGATCATATATGCGACCATATCACCAAGGCTGTGATAATGGCCAATTCAATTGCCGATGTGTCAGCCGAAAACAAAAAGGTTTAATCAGATATAACTTTTTAACATTCGATATATATCATTGATTTAGTGCAAACTAAGCACAACCAAGTCAACAAGTGGCAAAAAAAATTAAAAAAAATGGCCGAAAAATTTTTTTACATGAAAATAATGCCATAACTTTGTGACGTTTTTGAAGCACTAAACAATTGTTTAACTATTTAATCAAAAAAGAAAATGAAAAAGTTAGTTCTTTTACTTGCTGTTGCTTTCAGCGTATCACTCTTCTCATGTGGTGGTGACAAGGCTGCTGAAGCTACTACCGACACCTGCTGCACTGCTACTGAAGAAGTTGCAGTTGTTGAAACTGAAGCTCCCGCTACTGAAGAAGCTACTGAAGCTCCTGCTGAAGGCGAAGCTACCGAAGCTGCTGCTGAAGCTACCGAAGCTCCCGCTGCTGAAGCTCCCGCTGCTGAATAATTTCAGAAAGTACACAGTACAAAGTAAAAGTCGACCTATGGGCCGGCTTTTCTTTGTTTATATAAATGAATATTTCCGGTAAAATATCTTCGGCGATCAATACCTGAAATGTCTATCAAGCCATGAGATTATGACCGATAACGCCTCATCTGACGGTGACTGACCACCACCGGCATATTCAGACACCGCACCTGTGATACACCGCTGCAACATATGGTTATGACCGGCAAGCAGATATACATCAATATTTTCATTAAGATCTTTGAAAGTATCAAGATTCCCAGGTAGCACCTGCGTGTCTTTTTCACCATTCAGGGCCAACCATGGCACTTTCACACGGCATATATCTGATTCCGGGTCATAGCGGAGAAACTCACGGTACCATGGCGATGTCATGGCGGAGAATTGAGATCTCATTCTTTCTGCAACCTGCGGCAATTGCATCACTTCAGGAATTTCCATAGCCATCTCAGCCATCATCTGTGCCACAGCAAAGGCTGAAGACAAGTCTCCTCGGGCTATATCCAGCAACCTGCGCTGCAAATTTTCATTATCCCACCGCCCGGTAGCACCGACTGCAGCAGCCCTGCTCTGCGACATCACTATCGAATCACCGCTCCATGCCGGCCCGGCCAATGTAACTATAAAATCGCAACGCGGATTTTCCACAGCATTCAACAGAGCTATTATACCGCCCTCTGAGTGGCCCATCACTCCTACCGGCACTCCAGGATAAATGGAATCAAGCAAAGTCACCGCACAGGCTATATCGGAAGCGAAGATCCGTGTTGTAAGATCAGGGCGCGCTCCGGTAGAACCACCTACCCCACGGTCATCAAGCCTCAACACCGCATAACCGCAGGCTTCAAGAGTATCACTTATGACCTTAAACGGTCGCAAGCCATATACTTCTTCATCGCGATTCTGTGCGCCGGAGCCTGTAGCCATTACTATTGCAGCAAATGGCCGGTGAGATGGAAATGCAAGTGTTCCGGCCAAAACAGCACTGTCAGCAGGATTAACCACCGTCACCTCTTTAGTGCTACCGGAAGCAGCGAATGCCATCGCAGCTGACATAAACAAAGCGGGCAGCCGCATATTTCGCAGCCACCCGCGTGTCATGGATTTACTTCTCAACTTTTTTTGTTTCTTTCTTTGGTTTGGCAACAGTTTTCGACTTGGCTTTCGACTTTTGCTTTGCGGCAGTCTCAAGTTCCTCACGCTTCCTATGCTCAATATTATATTGCTCAAGATTTTTGCTCATCGAATCACGTTCGCGAGTGAGAGTCTCGATCTCGCGTTCCTGATTTCTGATTGTGGTAAGCAAAGCATTGAGTTCCTCATTATCTACATCTTGCGGGAATTGCTCGTCAACACGAACCAAAAAATCGCTCAGGACATTCATATAATTGGTAAAAGCCTGATAAGGTGTCTCGTACGGGCTGAAATTGGCATGCCCTTCACCGAAATGCTTCGTTGACATGTAATAGAAATGGTCAGCCGTCTGAAGATACCACCAATCCTGTTTCAGGCGGCGGTCCTCAGCAAGACGCACACGCTCTCCCACAGCATAGAGCTTGTCGGCAGCCTCGCGTTGCAGATTATTGCCAAGCCAGGCCGATGTATCACGCGCCTCATCTACATTAGAAATGGGATGTACTACCGCGAGTGTATCAACAGCCTTTAGTTTTTGGATAGCCATTGACGGAGTCCAGAATTCCACTCCCCGCTCGGCAGCGAAACGCGGTAACGCTTCAAGAAATTGAAAAATTCCACTTGATGCAGGTTGCATCGCACCGAATGTCTCAAGGTTAAGACATATCGTTATAATCTGCTCCTCGGCAGGCGTTGAAGCTATCCAATCGAGATATTTATCTGCCGTGAGGGGGAAAGCATCCCATGAGGTATCTGAAAATCTCCTGGCTATATCATCGGCAAGTTTGGCATTATTGAGAAGCAGTTTCAACTTAGGCGCCGATGCAGCTGAATATACATAATTGGGAGACTTCCATCCAAGAATATGTTTAGCGCCCTCGGTTATACAACCCTTGAATCCCATTTCCAGAATCTGCGGGGCAAGATCATCGAAATAGATAAGCTCCGTGTTACGCATTATCTTTGGCTTCACGCCGAAAGTGCTTTCAATCTTGGCACATTGAACCTCAACCTGTTGGCGGAACTCCTCGGGATCAAAGATCGAGGCCAACGATTGAGCATATGTGGTGGCGGTGAACTCAACCGCGCCTGTAGCTGCAAGTTTCTTCAACAGATCAAGAAACTCCGGCACATATTGCTCGAATTGCTCGATTGCCACACCTGATATTGATATTGAGCACCGGAATGCACCTTTCGATTGCTCTATCATGCGCAACAATGTCTCAGCAGCAGGGATATAACTCTGCTGAGCCAATCGGGTCACGATGTCATCATTCAGGAAGTCATCGTAATAGTAATGGTCGTTGCCTATATCGAAGAAGCGGTAGCGCTTCAGGCGAAACGGCTGGTGTATCTCGAAGTTTAGGTTTATAGCTTTCATTTGATGAGATTGTTAGCTGTTCAATACTTTTTTATAAATGTCGATGACTTTCTGTCCGGCCTTGTCCCATGTGATGCGTGAGACCTCGGCGAGGCCTTCCTCCCGCAGTTGGTTGTACAATGCCGGATAAGATATAATGGCATTAATAGCATCAGCCATGGCATCAATATCCCAATAATCAGTCTTGATGACATGATCAAGAATCTCAGCGCAGCCGCTCTGTTTTGAAATTATCGACGGTACGCCCATCTGCATGGCTTCAAGTGGAGAAATGCCGAATGGTTCCGAAACCGATGGCATTATATATACATCGCTGGCCTTTAGCATCTCGTATACCTGCTTTCCCTTTTGGAAACCGGGGAAATGGAAATGGTCGGCGATACCGCGGCGAGCAGCAAGCTCAATCATACTATCCATCATATCGCCCGAACCGGCCATAACGAATCGCACCTTGTTCCGATTGTTTTTCAAAACTTTGGCTGCTGCCTCCACAAAGTATTCAGGTCCTTTCTGCATTGTGATACGTCCCAGGAATGTCACGATTTTCTCTTTCGGCTTTGTAACCTCCACATTCAACAAC
Source organism: Odoribacter sp. (assembly GCA_023663145.1). Lineage (GTDB taxonomy): Bacteria > Bacteroidota > Bacteroidia > Bacteroidales > Muribaculaceae > CAG-873. The sequence continues at coordinate 17,864 of JAMPHZ010000007.1, read as the reverse complement.
TCGCTGCTCAACGGTATCACGGCATTGTGTACGGTTGTAACTTTAGCAGGATCAATGCCGTATTTCTCAATAACAGTGTTACGTGTAAGGTTTGACACTGTGATGATATGATCTGCGTTCAACATACCGTCACGCTCTATATTGAATACGGTGGGATTCACGTTCCCGCGCGAGCGGTCGTAATCAGTTGCATGCACATGTATCACAAGAGGCTTGCCGGTAACCTGCTTGGCGTGGATGCCGGCAGGATAGGTCAACCAGTCATGTGAGTGGATTATATCGAAGTCTATACTTCGGGCTATAACACCGGCCACTATAGAGTAGTTGTTGATTTCTTCAAGCAAGTTATCCGGATATCTGCCCGAGAACTCTATGCACCCGAGATCATTCGTGCGCATGTAGTTGAAATCGGCGTAGATATGGTCACGGAGTTTGAAATACAAGTCAGGAGACATGAGCTTGCCTATGCGCTGCTCCACATAGTCACGGTTGACATCACGCCACGCCACAGGCACCTGCGAAGCTCCTATTATATTGGCAAACGAGCGGTCTTCATCGCCCCACGGTTTAGGTATAACAAAGGTTATATCCATGTCTCCGCATTGCCACATACCTTGCGTGAGACCATATGAGGCTGTACCGAGACCACCGAGAATATGAGGTGGAAATTCCCACCCGAACATTAATGCTTTCATTCTTTTTCCAGTATAAGGGTGGGTATCAATTAATGAATCGTTTTATAAGTCGCACAGTCCTCAGCACTTCGGCCACATTGGTGGCATGAGAAACAGCCCCTCGGCCACGGAACGGAGGATTGCCGTCATATAGTTGAGACAATGATGCTATGCATCCCTCGGTCATCTCGTCTTCAAAACCGATGAGCATACGGTCTATGTAGCTTACCCCACTCATTCCGAACACCTTAAGATATGCTTCGGCATAGAATCCCATCAACCACGGGCGTGCGGGGCCCTGATGGAGGGCATATTCACGCTCTTCCGGCGAACCAAGGTAGAATGGCCTGTAAGCGTAGCTCTTTGGCGACAGAGTACGCAGGCCCTTAGGCGTCAGCAGCTCTCTGGTAACCACATCCAACACTTTCTTACGTTGGCGACGGTCAAGCGGAGAATGGTCGAGACCTATGGCGACAGCCATGTTAGGTCTTACTTCCGGTGAGGCATAATTACCATCGACATAATCAAACAGATAACCGCCGTCATTGAGGAACATATCGACAAAAGGCTCTTTCATCTTCGCTGCCGCTTCCTGCCATGCGGCACGACGGCTTTCAAGAGCTTCATTACCTTCAAGAAGTGCAGCCCCGAACATAAGAGCGTTGTACCACAACGCATTAAATTCAACGAGATATCCTGAGCGAGGTATTATTGGCCGCCCGTTATGATTTGAATTCATCCATGACACCGGAGAATCAGCGCCATCGGTTGTGACAAGACCATTGACCGCATCGACCTTCAGATTCGGATGCGCTGAACGCAAAAGATAGTCAAGGGTCTCGGTCACAAACTCCGTATAAAGCTCGCGTGCACGATCCATACCTACATTCTTGGCATACTGCTGCACCGACCACAACGCCCACAGAGGTATATCAGGCAACTCTATGCCGTGGATACGCGACGATGTATTCCCGTTATCCATGAAACGAGTCAAAGCCCTGATACCGGTCGACATTATGGATTCGAAATCATCACGGTGATCTATAGCAAGAGTCAGACCGGGAAGCGCCATGAAAGTATTCCGTGCCAGGACAGTTCCCCACGGGAAGCCTGAGATTATATACATATCACGGCCGTCCTTGATATAGAATTGTTTGGCTGAGTTCTTAAGGCAGTTGAAGAATGAGGTGCGGGGAGTGCGCGAAGCAATCTCTGCAGTGTACATCTTCTTCAGGTTACGTGGATTAACCTCGCTGACACCAGCCGAAAATATCACCGATTCACCCTTGCGGATAGGCACCTCAAAATATCCGGGCACCCACAGGTCCTCGCAATACGGAACTCCGCGCTCAAGATCCTTCACATACTCTATGCCATTATACCAGTTGGGTTCGTCAACCCATGTAGCTTTGTGACTTAGCTGCATATATAAGGTGGGGAAACCATCATAAAGGCATGTGGCCACACCGTTACTGACCGGGGTTATATCCCGGCTTATCGCATCATTGGCTATACAAAGAGAGTTACTTTCCCGGAAGGCGAGGAAGGGGCGGAAACGCAGCGTGGTGGCCGAGTGAGCCTCCACGAGGGTGTAACGGATGAGTATGCGGTTCTCACGGGAGATAAAAATCTTCTCCTTGGTTAGAATAACTCCACCCACACGATATGTCATGCGCGGCACATCTTCGCAGTCAAACTCACGGATGTACTTGTGGCCATTAGGACTGTACACACCACCTTTATATCGATGTATACCCAGATTGAACGGTGCTCCGTGTTGTATAACGGTCTCGTCAAGCGACGAAAGCAACACATGTGGTTTATTTCCCATCTCTGGAATGGGAATCACCAACAATCCGTGCTGCTTGCGGGTATTGCATCCCACAAGCGAGGTACAGTGATAGGCCCCTGCCTGATTAGTACGCAACATCTCCTTTGGCAAAGATTGGTCGAGATTAATCAGAATGTTTTTATCAAATTTCAGGTAACTCATGTTAAAAGAGTTGGGGCTATTATTAGTTGTTAGTTTAAGAACGTGTTAGTTAGACACTACGAAATTAGACATTTTTTATGAATAACACAACATGAATCTTTATTTTTTTTAAAAAGCCATCAAAAAGCCTTTCATTTAACAAAAATTTACTAAAAAACTTGTCACTTAATTCTTTATTCATTAACTTTGTAGCGACGTTTCACAATAAATTGACATGACGCTCAGAAAGTCGCTGACACTGCTGCTTGCCGCAATACTCCCGACATGCGCCTATGCCCGGCCCGATGACTCGGAGCCGCGCACTTTCAGCGCGGGCATCACAGCCGGTGCCGCATCCCCGTTAAAAGGCAGCTTCGCGAAGAACTTCCGCGCGGCAACAGGGCTGAAGGCTGCCGTCTCAGTCACCCAGTGGCTCGGTGCAGGGGTCGAGGCTTTCTGGGGAATAAACACCTCACGATGGCCCGGGATGACTCACAGCGCCACTGCTTTTGATAATTCATATATAGGTGTGTACGGCTCTTTCAATATAATACCACTGTTATCCGCCACAAACCTGCCTTTTGGCGCAGGTATTGAAACCGGTGCCGGATGGGGGCATGATTACAATACCTCGACAACAGCGAGGGACCATAATTTCTTTGCCACACGCACCGGCATTTTCTTTCATTATCATATTACACCCTCTCTGACATTCACCCTGTCACCATCATTGATATGGAATATCAGCGATGCCCGTTCGGCAACCTCATCGGCAGCATATAACGTAAACCAATGCACATTTTTGCTTCAGGCAGGTATTCGTGTAAATTTTGGTCCACGACCCGCATGCCCACATATTTGCGGATCCCGCGCACGCAACGGGCTGAACACCGATATAAACACTCTACGTGCACGTCTCGACTCAATTGAGACTGTGCTTGAGACACGCCCGGCCGTGATCAGGGAGATCGCAGTTGATAACCGCCGCAACACTGTCTACGACATATTTTTCCACTCCGGCTCAGCTGAGGTTTCACCCGACCAGATGCCCAACGTAGAACGAATCGCTGCAATGCTCAAACAAAACCCGGCATCGGGCGTTGTAATTGAAGGATATTCGAGCAGGGAGGGCAATCCCGACACCAACCTCGATCTATCGCGCCGCCGCGCCGCTGCCGTTGCCGACTTGCTTATAAAGCAGTTCAACATCGCCCCCGCACGCGTAAAATGGCGAGGATGCGGAATAGGCAAACTATTCACCGAGGACTCATGGAACAGAGTGTGCGTATGCTCAGTCACATCTCCACAATAGCCGGAACGATTACACAGAATATATATTGGCATTCTCCTCAAAACGATTACATACTAACACATTTTTCGCGACAGGCGCCCGAGGCGTCAATGCCTTTCGGGCGCACTGTCTTTTTTAAACCGCCTTACATTATGGATCTCATAAACATTTTCGGTTGGCTTGCCAGCATCTGCATGATTCTCGGCTATATGCCTCAGGCAATTGTAACCATCCGTACACGCGACACCGATGGCATTGCGCTTCCCACATTCGTGATGATGGGACTCGGATCATTATTCTTTGTTATTCAGGGTCTGCTTCTTCACAATTGGCCTCTCGCCGTAACCAATATAATCACTCTCATCTGCTCAGTAATCATATTTTCCATAAAGATCTACAACGACACCCACAAGAAGAAAAGCTAAAAATCGGTTAATTTGAAGGCATCGCGCTTGATTAATCCCGCTTTTTGTGTACATTTGCACTTGTGAACAGAATCTTACCCTTCCTCAGGCATCTTGTGACGGCGCTGACAATCTTCGCTGTCGGTAATATTTCCGCCCAAATCAACACCGATCAGGTGCTCCGTGTGGGGCAGAACGCCCTCTACTTCGAGGACTACATGCTCTCGATACAATACTTCAACCGCGTGATCCAAGCCAAACCTTACCTGGCTCAACCTTATTTCCTGCGCGCTATCGCAAAACTGAACCTTGAAGACTACAATGGTGCTCAGGCCGATGCCTCCAAGGCAATCGAGATTAATCCGTTTCTGACTGACGCCTGGGAAGTAAGAGGTGTCGCACGCCAGAATCTCGGACTCAACGAGGATGCCATAAGCGACTACGACCACGCGCTCGAGCTAATACCTCGCAACCGTCAGCTATTATTCAACAAAGCTCTCGCCCAATTGGACATCAACCATCTTGATGACGCAGATTCCACATTCACACGTCTGCTTGAATATTATCCCGGGTTCGATTCAGGATATCTCGGGCGTGCCCAGTTGAATCTCACACGCAACGACACCGCAGCCGCCATTGCCGATATTGACCGCGCTCTTGAAATAAACAACAAGGCTGTAAACGCCTACATCATGCGAGCCGATATCGCTATACACCGCGACAGCGATTTCGAAGGAGCCCTCGCCGACATGGATCAGGCCATAAAACTACAGCCACGTTCAACCGGGCTTTACATCAACCGCGCTTATCTGCGATATCAACTCGACGACTATTTCGGCGCTATGGCCGACTTTGACTATGCGATCGAGCTTGACCCTCTCAATGACCGCGCACTTTTCAACAGAGGCATCCTGCACATGGAAGCCGGTTCCAACGACCGCGCCCTTGATGACTTCAACCGTGTCATAAACCTGCGGACCAATGACATACCGGCATACTACAACCGCACAATCATCTTGATAAAGAAAGGCCTATGGAACGAAGCCCTTGATGATGTCGCCAGAGTAATAAAAGCTGATCCGGAACTGCCAGAAGCCTACTACATGCGCGCCCAAATATATGATGGCATGGGGAACCATACCAAAGCAAAAGCAGACTATGACAAAGGGCGACGTCTGGCACGCACCGTCACCGGTATTGAACCCGCAGCTCCCGGTGATATTGCAGTTCAAGAGGCAGCTACCGAAGCCGAAACGGCCCGACGCTTCGCGACACTCGTGACCATAGATGACAACGCCGAGATACATGAGGAATATAACAACTCTGCAATAAGAGGCCGCGTACAAGACCACAATCTGCGCATCGAACCTGAACCTTGGCTTGAGATCGCATTCTATTTCACCCCAACGGAGCTACGCACCTCCACATATTATATCAAGGAAGTCGACGACATCAACGCCACCCGCAGCTTGCGCAACACCTTGCGCGTTACCCCCGGAGTGCCACAACTTGACGAAGAATCTTCAGCAGCACATTTCCGATCGATTGACTATTATAACTCATATCTATCAAGCCATACGCCCCGAGCAATAGATTTCCTTGGCCGGGCACTTGATTTCATGACCTTACGCGACTATGCCTCAGCCCTGCGTGACATAGACCGCGCACTCGCTCTAACACCCGGACTTGCCATAGCATATTACCTTCGCGCCCAGGCCGCCTACCACCAGTGGGAGGCCTCATCCGCCGCACCGGCCACCGGTGACACATCAGTAGACGCAGCAACGCGCGCATCCTTGTCACGAAAGGCTCTCGATGACGTCCTCGCTGACATCACACGCATCATTGACATTTCACCCCGAATGGCTGAGGCATGGTACAATAAAGCGATCGTGCACATAGCCGCCGAAGATTACACATCAGCACTTGCCGCCCTAAACAAAGCGATCGAGCTGAAACCTGAAATGGGGGAGGCATGGTACAACCGGGGATTCATTTATCTGCGTCTCGGTAATGAACGTCTTGGCGTGGCAGATCTCTCACGTGCAGGACAACTCGGCATAATGCCGGCCTATAACCTTATTAAACGCATAACCAAATAACACATCTTAGACCCATGTTTGATACCCAAGACCTGAAACAACTCGCCGCCCGGGGCATAACGCCTGAGGCCGCACAAGCCCAGTTGGATAGATTTTCCACAGGCTTTCCCTACCTGAAACTCACCGCCTCTGCTACCGCGGGCCGCGGCATTGAAGTACTGACTCCGCAGCAAGAACAGGAAGCCGTGCTACGTTGGCAAAAATACCTTGTCGACGGCGGAGAAGTAGCTAAGTTTGTGCCCGCATCGGGAGCGGCATCACGCATGTTCAAATCTCTGTTCGCCTTTGTCAACGGAGACAGTGAATCCGCGCCGGCCGGCTCTGATGTAGATCGCCTGCTTGAGTCCCTCGACAAACTGCCATTCATCGACACTCTGAATCTAACAACAGCACGCCTATATGGTGCGTCGGCCCGGGAGTTGCTTGATGCAGGGCGACAGAAAGACATAATATCAGCCATTATATCTCCCGAAGGAATGAACTACGGAGCCTTGCCAAAGGCTCTCCTGACATTTCACCGATATGCCGACGGATCATCACGGACACCTCTTGAGGAACACCTTGCCGAAGGGGCTGCCACGGCAGCTTCACGCGGAGTTGTAAATCTGCATTTCACTGTCTCAGCCGACCATCGCAAACTGTTCGAGCAGAAGATTCATGAAGCACTCCCCGCGATGCAGGCCAAATATGGAGTGTCGTTCAATATTTCACTATCCGAGCAGAAACCATCGACCGATACCATTGCCGCGACTCTTGACAACCTCCCGTTCCGCTCCGATGATGGCCGGCTCGTGTTCCGCCCGGGCGGACATGGCGCACTCATCGCCAATTTGGGCGACCTTGATTCTTCCGTCATTTTCATTAAAAATATTGACAATGTAGTGCCTGACTCATTGCGCGAGCCAACCATTCGCTACAAACAAGTGCTCGGCGGAGTGCTGATACTTACCCACGATAAAATAAAGCATTACATCAACATGCTGCGCGAAGGATTATACTCACCCGAGTCACTGCGAGAGATAATAGACTTCATGCGAACCACGCTCTCCACCGAGTCACCCCTCTTCGACAGCCTGCCCGAAGCTGAACTCGCCGACTATCTGTTGGCGAAACTCAACCGGCCTGTGAGAGTCTGCGGTATGGTACGCAACGACGGAGAACCGGGCGGCGGCCCATTCCTTGCCACAAACCACGACGGCTCAGTATCTCCCCAGATCCTCGAATCGACACAGATTGACATGAGCAACCCTGATTATGTCGACATGTTCAGACACGCCACTCACTTCAACCCTGTTGATCTCGTGTGCTTTATAAAAGATATTGAAGGCAAACGCTTCCATCTCACCGACTACGTTGACGCACACACCGGTTTCATATCGTCAAAATCACAGAACGGCCGTGAGCTAAAAGCACTTGAGCTCCCCGGCCTATGGAACGGCGCCATGAGCGACTGGAATACCATATTCGTCGAAGTCCCCTCATCCACATTCAATCCTGTCAAGACTGTCAACGATCTGCTGCGCCAGGCTCATCAAGGATAATCTACCGTAAGACAGGTTGACCCTGACATTTTAAACAGGGCATTGCACCGGCCATCACAAACCGTGCAATGCCCTGACTGCATATTGTCGAGTATGATCGGTGAATAACAGATTATAACGAACAATATTATATGCATGCGCGTTATTAATCCAGCAGCCCTCCAAAGGGGCAGCTTAAATTAATTATAAAGAGACTATGGAAAAGAAATCAATTAAAGGTACACGCACTGAGCATAACTTATTAGCATCATTTGCCGGCGAGAGCCAAGCACGTTCACGCTATACATTGTTCGCTCAGAAAGCCATAGAAGAAGGCTACGAACAGATCGCCGAAATATTCCTGACAACAGCCGAGCAGGAACTTAGCCATGCCAAGCAATTCTTCTCACTTCTCGAAGGTGGCATGGTGGAAATAAAAGCGGCATATCCTGCCGGGGTAGTGGCCGATACCGCCACCAACCTTGCTGAAGCTGCCGCAGGAGAACGTGAAGAATGGGGCGAGCTCTACGCAACATTCGCTACAGTTGCCGATGAAGAGGGGTTCCCGCAGATTGCCCAGATCTACCGCAATATTGCAAAGGTGGAACAGATGCACGAAAAGCGTTATATCAAACTTCTCGAACGCCTGAAAAACGGCGAAGTATTCGCCAGTGCAGAACCCGTTGAATGGTATTGCCGTCGATGCGGATTCACCCTCACTTCAACCAAGGCGCCCAAACGCTGCCCGGTATGTGGTGCCGACCAAGGTTTCTTTGAACGTTTCCCCAACAATTATTGATACACACTACTGACTACTGACATAATTACATAAAACAGGATTCGCGCTGCAGCGCGAATCCTGTTTTATGTAATCTAAACCTTTTTTATAAAATTATTAGGGAAATATTTCTTTAATTAAAATATTAGTCATACATTTGCAGTCGACATTAACGAGAAATTCTGTTTTATGGAAACACGAAAATTAAAAATTCGCGATTTGACATTGCGCGACGGACAGCAATCACTGTTCGCGACTCGTCTCAGCCAGAGCGAGATTGACAAACTGCTCCCTTACTACGAGAATGCAGGCTTCTACATCATGGAAGTATGGGGTGGCGCCGTGCCCGATTCTGTTATGCGCTACCTTGATGAGTCGCCATGGAACCGCCTGCGCACCATCTCAAAGGCCATGAAAGGCAAATCGCTGCTATCCGCGCTCTCGCGTGGCCGTAATCTTTTCGGCTACGTGCCCTACCCTGACGACGTGCTCAAAGGCTTCTATGAGGAAGCAATAAAGAACGGCCTCAACGTAATGCGCATTTTCGATGCCCTCAACGACATTGACAACGTCAAGGAATCTATCAAGATGATCAACGCACTCGGCGGCATAGCTGACGGAGCGGTGTGCTATACCGTGGATCCCAAGGCACCCGAAGCCCCGAAACCCGGATTTTTCGGTCGACTTTTCGGCAAAAAGGCTCAGGAACCCGAAAAAATATTCACCGATGACTACTTTGTGTCAAAAGCCGTGGAAATGGAACGGCTCGGCGCAAAAATCATAACACTAAAAGACATGGCCGGCCTCGTCACACCGTCACGGGCCGCTTCCATTATATCCCGACTGAAAGCATCAGTCAAGGTACCTGTCGATTTCCACACCCACTGCACTCCCGGCTACGGCCTGGCATCATCAGTGATGGCCATCCTGAATGGGGTAGATATTCTTGACACCAACATCTGGTGGTTCGGCGGCGGTTCGGCAGCACCTGCGATTGAACTTATATACATATTCTGCAAAAAACTCGGCATTGAAGTTGAAGCGAACATGGAAGCTGTAGGCCTCATTCGCGACCACCTCCTCGAGGCACGTCACTCGTTGGCCGACTTCGATCTTAATAAAGACAGACTCCCGCGTAACTTCGACCCATTGAACGACAAACTGCCTGCCGACGTCGAAGCCCAGTTCGATCGCGCAATTGAGGCTGCCCGCGCCGGCGACGAGGATACACTTCTCGCAGCTTGTCACGCCATCGAAGAATACTTCGGCTTCCCCAAGCCAAACGAGATAGTGAAAAATGCCGAGGTGCCCGGCGGCATGTATTCCAACATGGTAGCCCAGCTAAAGGCCCTTCATGCCGAAGACCTTCTCAACGACGCAATGGCACTTATCCCCATGGTACGCCGCGACGCAGGCCTTGTACCTCTTGTCACACCGACCTCACAAATCGTGGGAGCCCAGGCAGTCAACGTGGCTCTCGACCGAAAAAAAGGCCAGCCCGACTATTCCAACTGCTCCAACCAGTTCATATCTCTCGTCAAAGGAGAATATGGTCATACTCCTGTCGCCATTGACCCCGCATTCCGCGAGAAGATCACAGGCAGCGCTCAGGAAAAACCCTATGACGTAAGCTCATATCAAGCACCTGCCAACCCCACTCTTGATGATCTTGGCGGTGCGAAACTTGCCACAAACACCGAGGAAGAGTTGCTGCTCGCCCTCCTTCCTACTGTAGCCAACGGATTCTTGAAGCGCCGTCGCCAAGAAGAATTCCAGGCCTCTGAAGCTGCCAAGCCAGCCGTAACTGAAACAGAAGAAGAAAAAGTAACGGTTGAACCTATAACAGGACCTACTGTCAAAGCGCCCATGGGTGGACGTGTAGTAGAAATACGCGTAAAACCAGGTGACAAGATCGCCAAAGGCGATGTGCTTATGGTCTATGAAGCCATGAAGATGGAAAATGACATCAACTCAGAACTCGCCGGTACTGTCAAACGAGTACTCGTTTCACCTGATCAGGTTGTTGCCACCGATGAACCTCTTGTTGAATTCGAATAAACAGATATTCGGTAATCACGGATAAACAATATAGAACCACATTAAAAGAGGCGCCCGAATTTCAGAGGCGCCTCTTTCTTACTTTTCTAAAACATATTTTTTCGTTTGCTTGAAAGTGAAATTATTATTAACTTTAACGCGTCTTTGACAAATGTAGTTTATTGCGAATTTTGGTCAAGGATTTAAGCTATTTCCAACCTGTCATAACATTCCATCTTGCAGCCGTGATAACTTTCCTGATTTGCCTCGCAGCGCTTATTACAGCCTATTTCACCTACGGCAAGTACCTCGAGCGCCTTGCCGGAGCCGACAACAACATACCAACCCCGTGCCGACGGCTCGCCGACGGGGTCGACTACATAGAACTGCCAAGGTGGCGCGTTTTTCTGATACAATTGCTCAACATTGCAGGCACAGGCCCGATCTTCGGTGCGATACTTGGCGCATGTTTCGGCCCCGTAGCTTTCCTGTGGATCACATTGGGAGGAATTTTCTTCGGAGGCATGCATGATTACCTTTCGGGGATGATGGAACTGCGCGACGATGGCCGCTCTCTTCCCGAAGTCGTGGGTAAATATCTCGGCAAGCATGTCAGGCAATTCATGCGTTGGTTTGCAGTAATCCTTATGCTGCTGGTAGGGGCTGTCTTCATGCTCAGCCCGGCTGAACTGCTTGCTACCTTGATTGACGGCGTGTCAACAAAAGTTTGGGTATGGATCATCCTCGCTTACTATATAATAGCCACAGTGCTTCCTGTCGACAAAGTTATAGGCAGACTATATCCCATATTTGGCGCAGCATTGATATTCATGGCATTCGGGCTGTTGTGCGTGCTGTTGACAGGTAATTATCCGATTCCCGAGTTGACTTCACTTCACAATTACCACCACTCACCGGAGTCGTTTCCCATTATCCCGACACTCTTCATCACAATAGCCTGCGGAGCCATCTCCGGATTCCACGCCACACAGTCACCCATGATGGCCCGCTGCGTAGGGAAAGAGAAACAGTGCCGCCCGGTTTTTTACGGTGCCATGATCTCTGAAAGCATCATCGCCCTTATATGGGCAGCAGTTGCGATGGCTTTTTTCGGTGGCGCCGACCTTCTCGGGTTACAGCTTGAGAACCACGGCAATAATCCTGCCTGGGCCGTTGACCTTATATCCCATTCCACCCTTGGCCGTATAGGTAGCGTGCTCGCAATTCTGGGAGTGGTGGCAGCACCCATAACCTCCGGGGACACAGCTTTCCGATCGGCAAGACTAATCATCAGCGACATGTTTAAATTCAACCAAAAGCCACTGCTCAACCGTTTTGTAGTGTGTGTACCCCTGTTTATGATAGGTTACGGCATCACATTGATTAATTTCGGCGTGCTGTGGCGCTACTTCGCATGGTGCAATCAGGCATTGGCCGCGATTACGCTGTGGGCTATATATGTGTGGCTCGTGAAGCGCGGAACAAACCATTGGGTAGCCCTCGTTCCGGCTGTATTCATGACTTTTATAATCATAACATTCGTATTCTTCTCCAACCAGTTCTGCAACATCTCCGACATTGCCGTGAGCTATCCACTGGGAGGTGTGGTAACCACTGCAATAACTTACATAATGATAAAATTTGCCCATCGGGACACCGGCCGCCGATGAAAATTATAAAATTTTTTCTGATTTTATTTGCACATTTGTCATATGTTTTGTTATTTCGCAGGGTGAAACTCCATTCACTATCAATATTAGATTTTAAACGGTAATTCTTACAATAAACAATATGATTTTCAAATTCAGAATAGTCTCCGACGGAGTGGAAAACTTCAAACGCGAGATTCAGATTGACGCTCAGAGCACGTTTCTTGACCTGAAGAACGCAATCTGCGATTCTGTAGGATATGACAAGACGATGCTCGACTCGTTCTTCATCTGCGACCACAACTGGGAAAAACAGAAGGAAATAGCCTATGAGGACATGGGCTTCGACTCTGATCAGGAAGTGTGGCTCATGGACGACGCCGTGCTTGAGGACTTCATCGACGACGAGGGCCAGCGGTTGCTCTTTGTGTTCGACTATATGACAGACAGAGCCATGTTCATGGAAATGACAGAACTCGTCACCGGCAAGACACTCAAAGACCCTGTATGTACGCTCTCGCTCGGGCATGCTCCGAAACAGACCGTTGATATGGATGAATTCGACCGCGACATGGATGCCAAAGCAAAAGCCGCGGCAAAAGCTGTTGAAGAAGATATCGACTCAGAATTTCTTGATACCGACAGCTACTCACCAGAAGAATTCGAAGCCGGCGGCTACAACGAAATAGATTATTGATCCAGACACTCGACCACTCCTCCACTACAATAACGCGTGAGCCGGCAATACTGCCGGCTCACGCTTAAAATCTTCTTATGAGTTGTCTAAAAACACATGTTAATGCAACCATCAACTGATACACTTTCTCTCACAGCCCTGAAAGAAAAAGCCATTTCCGGCCGGGAGCTTACTCCTGATGAAATTTACTCGCTGCTTGACGCCCCGTCTGATCAATTACGCGAAGCCGCTGCCGAAATCACAGCAGCATTGTGTACACGCCAGTTCGACTCATGCTCAATAGTAAACGCCCGTTCGGGAAAATGCAGCGAAAATTGCAAATGGTGCGCACAATCAGCCCACTACAACACCGGCTGCGACACATATCCAATCATATCAGAGCAACAATGCCTGGATATGGCACGCCACAATGCATGCCACGGTGTAAAACGATTCTCGTTGGTAGCAAGCGGGCGTGCCGTAAAAGGAGAGGACCTCAAGAAAATGGCTGCGATGCTCAATAAAGCTCACACTGAAACAGGCATATTCACATGCGCATCAATGGGACTGCTCAACCGCGAGGAATTACAGACCCTATGGGACTCCGGCGTAAGGCGATACCATTGCAATCTCGAGACCGCCACATCACATTTCCCGTCACTGTGCACCACCCACACCATTGAGGATAAACTCGCCACAATAGCTACAGCCCGGGAGATAGGTTTCGAGATATGCTCGGGAGGCATCATAGGCATGGGAGAGACAGCCCGTCAGCGAGCCGAATTCGCCATTGAGTTACGGCGCGCCCGCCCACACTCCATTCCCATCAATATCCTGTCACCTATCAAAGGAACACCGCTGCAGCACACCGCTCCTATAAGCGACGACGAGATACTTGACACGATAGCCATCTTCCGATTCGCCCATCCGACCGTTACGTTGCGCTTCGCCGGTGGCCGCGCCCGCCTCAGCGATGCAATACAGCAGGAATGCATGCGTATAGGTATCAACGGCGGACTTGTAGGAGATATGCTCACCACCGTAGGCTCCAAAATAACCGACGACATTGAAGCCGTAACCCGCGCAGGTTATAAATTCTGAAAATCGCTCCATCCGCACACACCAAATATGGCTCAACTCACTCAGGCCCTTAAAAAACAAGTTGCCTCACTTGCCACACCCAAGGGGCGCCACCGCATGTCAATGTTCGCCGCCGAAGGCACAAAATGCGTACTTGACACATTCAATGCTTTCAATGTGCGATACCTGCTCGCCACCCGGGCATGGCTTGACTCATGGCCTGAAGTAAGAGCCGGAGAGGTAATTGAAGTCACACGCGCTGACCTGAGGTCCATGTCTACCCTCACTCTGGCTCCTGATGTAATTGCAGTGTACGACCTGCCGCACAAACCACACTTCGACCCGGCAGCCATCAGCCGGCAGCTTGTCGTTGCGCTGGACCGGGTGCAGGATCCGGGCAACCTCGGCACAATCATGCGCACCGCCGACTGGATGGGCATAACCACAATACTTGCATCAACCGATACAGTAGACTGCTTCAACCCCAAGGCCGTACAGGCCACCATGGGCGCCATTTCGCGAGTGAAAGTAATTTACGGTGACCTGGCATCAATGCTTGCGATGATCGGAAGCGACATATGCGGCACATTTCTTGATGGAGAGAATATATACACGGCCGCCCTCCCTGAAGTTGGAGTAGTGGTAATGGGCAATGAGGGAAGCGGAATATCACCACAGGTGGCCGCTACAGTCAACCGCCGGCTACTCATACCATCATATCCTCCCGAACGCCCTACCAGTGAATCTCTCAATGTGGCAACTGCCACAGCTATCGTGCTCTCTCAATTCATATCCCGTCACTATGGCAAAAACTAAATTCAAGACTGCATGGTTCTGCAGCGACTGCGGAGCCGAGTCACCCAAGTGGAGCGGGCGTTGTCCGGCATGCGGCGCATGGAACACCATGATTGAGGAACGCGTGGCGACCTCGGCTTCAACCTTGAGATCACCGTCGCCGGTTTCGGGCAACGGAAAATCAGAACTTCAGGCTCTCAATGACATCTCAGCCGTTGACATGCCACGTATAAAGCTCCCGTCAGGAGAGCTCAACAGGGTGCTTGGCGGCGGCCTCGTGCCAGGCGAAATGGTGCTCATAGGCGGTGAACCAGGTGTAGGCAAATCTACACTTGTGTTGCAAAATCTACTGTCGATCCGCACAAAGAACATTCTTTATGCATCAGGCGAAGAAAGCGCGGTGCAACTCAAAATGCGAGCCGACCGTCTTGGTCGCGGAAGCGACAATCTTTTCATTGTATGCGAGACATCGCTTGAAAACATATTCGGACACATTGAACAACTGCAGCCCGGCATAGTTGTCATAGACTCGATACAGACTATAGCCAGCGAGGCTCTTGACTCAGCGGCCGGCAGTGTGAGTCAGGTGCGCGAATGCGCGGCACGACTGCTCAAATATGCCAAGGAATCCCACGTACCGGTACTTTTAATTGGCCATATCACAAAAGACGGTTCTATCGCCGGGCCTAAAGTACTGGAGCATATAGTCGACGCGGTACTACAGTTCGAAGGAGACCGCCAGTATATGTTCCGCATCCTGCGCGCCATCAAGAACCGCTTCGGCAACACCGCCGAGTTAGGCATCTATGAGATGAACCAAAAAGGCCTTCGTGAAGTGCTCAATCCTTCCGAATTACTCATGTCAGCCTCCGACAGCGACCTTTCCGGCGTTGCCGTAGGAGTCACCATAGAGGGTGCCCGGCCATTCCTTATAGAGGTACAGTCACTCGTAAGCACCGCCGCCTACGGCACGCCACAACGGTCTGTCACCGGATTTGATTCAAAGCGAATGAACATGCTGCTCGCGGTGCTTGAAAAGCGTGTCGGATTCAAACTGGCGGCCAAAGACGTATTCCTGAACATCGCAGGCGGCCTGCGTGTCAACGATCCCGCACTTGACCTGCCCGTGATCTCTGCCATACTGTCAAGTAACTTCGATGTCGCTCTCGGGCGCGGCGTGTGCATGACAGGTGAGGTAGGTCTTTCAGGCGAGATAAGACCCGTATCCCGCATAGAACAACGGATAGCCGAAGCTCAGAAACTGGGAATGGAGCACATAATAGTACCTGCCGGCAACCTCAAAGGTGTTGACATCTCCCGTTTCTCAATACGGGTCACAGAGGCTGCCAAAGTTACCGAAGCCGTCAAAGAGTTGTTCTCGTAGCCCGTCTCCCCATCAGGAACATTACCAGAGGATACGTTAGCAAAGCTGCTACAAGGGACAATCCGCCCCATGCAGTAGACACCGTAGCCATCTGTATATATCCCGGAGCCAGAACGCCCATATTGAAAACAGTCGCGATCTGTGCCGGCGACATGGAAGTGATTGTCAATGTACCTGCCACACCCAGCACTATCCCTACTGCCATAGCAACAGCCATCGCCACTGCGCTGCTGTGGCGGCGGTCACGCATCTCAGCCCGCACGATATCCACAACATCAAGCCTTGACTCAAGGTTGCGCATAAAGTCTTCAGTGCTTGACGGTGGCAACGGATTGTAACCGGCCGAAAACATTGATTTCAACTTATCATCAGTTTCCATATTCATCATTCAATAAAATTTTAAGATGGTCACGCGCCCGCGACAACTGTTTTTTTATCGCTGACTCATTCGACGACACTATTGCAGCTATTTCCCTCACTTGATAACCCTGGATATAGAAAAGTACTGTAGCCGCCCGCTCCTTCTCCGACAACCTCGCAAGTGCCGAATAAAGCGCCTCATAGCGAAACGAGCGATCTGCTGAGTCAGCGGCAACCATTGATTCGGCCGCAGCAAGGACATCGGAATTCCGATGCTGCCGGCAAGAGTCAAGGAATGTATTATATGCCGTGCGGAAAAGCCATGACTTAAACTTGGTGTCATCGGTCAGGCTATCCATCGCCACATAAGCCTTGACACACGTATCCTGAGCCAGGTCATCGGCTCGCGCAACATCACCGCAGCAAAGAGCACACAGGAAGCGCCAAAGCCCTTCGCGGTGCTCTTTTACAAGCTCTACAAACAAGTTGCGGTTCATCAGTCACAGGATTCCGCCTCCATGCCGTCACGCATCATACGGCGTTGCAGACGGTACACTACATAATAGCTTATGCCAATAGCTGTGAGTATAAACCCCGCTAACATCATAAACCATAGATCATATATCTCATTGTCCTCCGAAAAGGAGAGTAGCAAGCCGGTTAAAAGAAGGCCTATTCCTGAGAAGGAACATACGAATCCTATTAGGAGGCGACGCTGCAACAACCGTGCAGGTGACAGTTCTTTGCGCCCCAGAACCTTTTGCAACTGATCAATATCCACATCTCCCTTGGCTCGGCATGCCTCAATTATAACCTCGGCTCGCTTGTTATCTTTGTTGCGCTGCGCCCACATCAGCAGAAATATTACCATGATGGGCATTATGGCGCAGATTGAAATCGGTATAAGTTCTTTCATCTTTTTTAAATTTAGTTTTTAGTTAATTCTGAAGTACTTCGCATATATGACGCGGACGGAAGTCTAAAGGTGACATCAAAGTTAAGAAAAAAGTTACAAAAAATATGTCAAAAAATTTGGTGCATAAAAATAAAAGGCGTAACTTTGCAACCGCAAACGCGAACAAAACACGGCTCGCTAGCTCAACTGAATAGAGCATCTGACTACGGATCAGAAGGTTACAGGT
>JAMPHZ010000006.1 GCA_023663145.1 Odoribacter sp. | reverse complement strand
GGAACACACACCTCCCCCAACTGCAAAACACGAAATTCAAGTAGATTTTCTCATACAAGGTTATTAGATTGGTAAAAAAGGCAACACGCCCCGGCTCCAAAACCACAGGAACCGTGGCGTGTTTGCTTGTGTTTTGTGTTTAACATTTTTTAACTGGGGGGGGGTAACTGGTTTATACTTACCTTTGCAAGTATTTTCTAATAAAACAATCATAATATGAAGAAACTTTTACTCCTTTCGGGAGCCTTGGCTGTGGCTGTTGCAGCTCAGGCAGGTGCTCCACGCAGTGCTGCTGATTGTATGAAGAGGTCGCAGCAACGTTATGAACTGGCCAAAAAAGGACCCCGTTATGCTGCCGAGAAAGGCATCTGGTTACCTGGCACAGTCACTTCTTATTATTGGAACTCCTGGGAAACGAATTCCTGGGAACAGACAGGAACCACAAATTATACTTATAACGAACGCGGACAAAAAATCAAAGAAGTATCCGGCGATGAAATCCGCACCTATGAGTATGCCGCTGACGGGCAGGTGACGTGTTTGACAGTCGCCGGATCCGAGGGGCTGCGATATAAGACCGAATATTCATATGACGAAATTACCCGTAAACAGATCGGTGAAGCTTATTACAACTATACGGAGGGCCAATGGGCCTTAGGAAACAAATGGGAAATGCACATCACCCGCGATGCCAAGGGTAATATCACCCGGATAGAGGACTACTCATCAAACTATGAAACAGGTGAGATGGAACTTGGTGGATATTGTGTCTATAGTTACGGCGCAGACGGTAAAATCAGCGAAATCATTAATTATGATGTATATGAAGGGGAGACCGAAGTGGAATTCCATCTTAAAGATATCGTCTGGGAAAATACCAATGGACAGCTTATAGTTGACGATACCAATGATATGGATGCCGATGACTATTGCATGGGAGATAACCGTGTCAAGTCAGGTACATTATTGGATTTCGACGGTGACGAGGGTGTCACAGCATATGTGACTGTTGAGTATACCGGTGAATCGGGCAGTCTGAGAATGAAGATGACCATAAACAATACTGTTTTCTATCAGTACGATCTCACAATTCTTGACAGCTACGGCAGCTATAGGGAGGACCTTAAGGAAAAAGACTATGAAGTAAACGGTACAACAGTTACATTCGGTGATGAATATACTGAAATATACAGCGAGAAATACGATGCCTACGGTATTCTCACCGAGTATGTCTCCGAAAGTCATTCCAATGATTATGAATACACAAGCAAGCGGGTGGCAGAGGTTACTTATGATGCTACCTACGGCTATCCTACATTAGTTGTAACCAAGGGTTCATCTAACGGAGAGGAAATGCAGCCCCAAAGTAAGGAAGAGTATGGAGATTATGCCATATATGATGGTGTGGCAAGTATAATTGCCGCTGATAATGCTCCTGTAGAATATTATAATCTGCATGGTGTGCGGATATCCAACCCTGCCAGCGGTGTATATATCCGCCGTCAGGGCAGCACTGTCACGAAGGTATACGTGAAATGATTCCGGCTTAAATAAATAGTAAATAATTAATGGCCACCCTTAACGGTGGCCATTAATTATTTACATGTGGATGTGGGTAATTTATTTGTCAGTAGTTTTCACATCGAACTTCAAAGTAGCTTTGGGCGTGGAAGCATACGGGGCAAACCTCGGGGGCTTCGGTGCCTATGCACAGGTGGCCGCAGTTACGGCACTCCCACACGGTGATACCTGCCTTGCGGAATACTTCATGCGCCTCGACATTACGCAGCAGGGCGCGGTAGCGTTCCTCGTGGTGCTTTTCAATTTCGGCTACGCCGCGGAATTGTTTGGCCAGGTCGGTGAATCCTTCTTCTTCCGCGTCGCGTGCAAATCGGTCGTACATGTCCGTCCATTCATAGTTCTCGCCCTCGGCTGCGTGGAGGAGGTTGTCGGCGGTTTCGGAGCTTATGCCGCCGAGCGCCTTACACCACAGCTCGGCGTGTTCTTTTTCGTTGTCGGCTGTCTTGAGGAATATTGCGGCGATCTGTTCAAATCCATTTTTGCGGGCTACAGAAGCGAAATAGGTGTATTTGTTGCGTGCCATGCTTTCTCCTGCGAAGGCTTCCTGCAGGTTTTTTTCGGTGCGGGTGCCTGCGTATTGGTTGGTAGGATGGTCTGCTACATTATCGGTGACAGTTACTTTCTCAAAGTCGGTGGCAGGATGCTTGCAGATAGGGCATACGTAATCGGCCGGCAGTTCGTCACCCACATATTCGTATCCGCACACTTTGCATCGCCACACCGTGTGTCCGGCAGCGGCAGCGTCTGACGGCGCGGGTTTTGGTTTTATATGGTCTTGATAATAAGCGTAAGTTACTGATCGTGCGGCTGAGAGAATTCCTGTTTCGGTTATGTCTCCGATAAACATAATATGGCTGCCGAGGTCTATTGACTGTGTTACGGCCACGCTTATGAATGTGTTGGTGCCCGAGGTTATGGCCATGGTCCCGTTTTTCACCCTCCGGCAGTCGGTGAAGTCTTTGAATTTATCAACCTGACGGCCTGACAGGAACCCGAAATGTTTGAAAAGGCTGAAAGGCGCATTGACATCAATGATTGATACTGTGAGAATCTTTGATTCAAGGGCCATCTCGCATGTGAGCGATTCTTTGTTCAGGCATATGCTCACCTTGTCGGGTTGAGATGCGACTTGTTGAAAGGTATTGCTGATGCAGCCGTTGTCGCGGCCGTCGCGGTTGGTTGTCACAACGTAGAGGCCGTAAGGGATGTTGAAAAGCGGATTTTCCATGTGCGTGAAATAAAGTTGGAAGTTATGTGCCGGGATATTCCGGCTTGATATATAATAAAATGAGAGACTGTTGAATAAAGTTCATCGCATCGGATAAAAAACGCCCGCTTTTCCAAAGCAACTGGAAAAAGCGGGCGCCTTGATATTTATATGAAAAACAGCTTATTCTTCAGCAGGATCGTCGGCCATGTTGTGGAATACGTTCTGCACGTCTTCGTCATCCTCAAGTTTGTCGATCAGCTTATTGAGCGTTTCGCGTTGCTCTGCGGTTACCTCTTTGAGATCGTGAGGAATGCGCTCGAATTCAGATGAAACGATTTCAAATCCGTTTTCTTCAAGATACTTCTGAATTGCGGGGTAGTCCTCGAAACCTCCGTAAAGAGCTATCAGGGGATTGCCTTCTTCGTCTTCGTCATTTTCGAGTTCGTCAACTCCGTAGTCAATGAGTTCAAGTTCGAGATCTTCGAGTTCGACACCGTCTTTGGGCTTGATTTTGAACACAGACTTGTGGTCGAAGAGGAAAGTCAGCGAGCCCTGTGTGCCAAGTGAACCTCCGAATTTGGTGAAGTATGATCTTACGTTGGCTACGGTGCGTGTGTTGTTGTCGGTTGCGGCTTCCACGAAGATGGCGATGCCGAATGGTCCGTATCCTTCGTAGGTTATTTCCTTGAAATCGCTTGCGTCTTTGTCTGTAGCCTTCTTGATGGCGCGTTCAACAGTGTCCTTAGGCATGTTGGCAGCCTTTGCATTCTGCATCAGAGCGCGCAGACGCGGGTTTGTAGAGGGGTCGGGACCGCCGGCTTTGGCAGCGATGGTGATTTCTTTACCTATGCGCGTGAAAGTGCGCGACATGTTGCCCCAGCGTTTGAGCTTGCGGGCTTTGCGGTATTCAAATGCTCTTCCCATTGGTGTAGTGTGGTTGTATTTTTATTTATTGTATTGTTAACGTAGTTCGGCGCCGAGTTGCTTGCGCAGGTTGGCGATTATCTTTGCCATCACGGCGTCTGTGGTGTGGTCAGTGAGGGTCTTTTCGTCATCGCGCAGGGTGATTGTTATCGCGTATGACTTCTTGCCTTGCGGAAGGCCTTTGCCTTCGTAGACATCGAAGAGTGTTACGTCGCGCAGAAGTTTGCGCTCGCTTTGGCGCACGATACGGTCGATGTCGGCCATTGTAACCGATGAGTCGATGAGTAGTGACAGATCGCGTTTTACGGCCTGTGTCTTTGGCAGCGGAGTGAATGTGGTTACCGAGCGGGCTGCGAGAAAGGCCAGGAGATCGAAGTCTACTTCAGCATAAAATACGGGTTGCTTGATGTCGGCCCGGGTGAGTATGTCGGCAGCCAAAATACCCATTGTGGCGATGCGCTGTCCCTGACGTGTCTCAACGGCAAGGGCTGTGGCGTAGATGTCGGAACTTTCATCAAATGTCTTTACTGAGATCTGACGGGAGTCGATGCCTGCGCGTGTGAGCACAAGCATTAATGTTCCTTTAAGATCGAAGAATGTCGCTTCTTCGGCTGCACGGTCCCATGAAGCGTTGCGGCGGTTTCCGGTGAGCCACATTGCAAGACGTGAGCCTTCTGTATATGGCTTTAGGGGATTCTCCCCGGTCGGCTCGCAGTCTGATTTGCGGCTGTATACGTTGCCGAACTCATAAAGAGCGAGGTCGGGATTGCGCCGGTTGATGTTATGGTTGAGAGTCTCGAGACCGCCGAATATGAGTGTGCGGCGCAATACATTGAGATCCTGGCTCAGGGGATTGAGCAGAGTCACGCAGCCCTCGGCAGGGTATGTCCTGAGGGGTTCGTAATATGCCTGTGCTGTCAGTGAGTTGTTGAGTATCTCAGACCATCCTGCACCGGTGAGGCAGTTGGAGATGAGCCTGCGCAGGTCATCGGCAGCATCGGTCGGTGTCTTGTATGATAGAGAGGCGTGAAGCGCCGAGGGGATTGCTATGTTGTTGTAGCCGTAGATGCGCAGTATGTCTTCGATGACATCGCATGGGCGTGTAACGTCAACGCGGTAGGTGGGTACGGCGAGGATCATGGTGCCTCCGTCGGCATCAGTACGGCCGGTGATCTTTATCTCAAGTGATTCCAGTATCGAATCTATGGTTTCGGCCGGAATTTCCTGCCCCAACAGGCGTGTGATTGCATTGTAGGATAGTTCCACGGGGTAAGGAGATACAGGCGCCGGATATATGTCGATGGCCTGTCCGGTTATTGTGCCGCCTGCGATCTTCTTGATCATCATTGCGGCTATCTGTAATATGTCAAGACATCCGTTGGGGTCAACACCGCGTTCGAACCGGAATGAGGAGTCGGAGGAGATACCGTGCCGGCGGGCGGTCTTGCGCACTGATGTGGCATTGAAGCATGCGCTTTCAAGGAAAACTGATGTTGTTGATTCAGTCACACCTGAGTCGAGGCCGCCGAATACGCCTGCTATGCACATGGGGTCGTTTTCGTTGCATATCATCAGGTCGGCCGGGTCAAGCGAGCGTTCCACTCCGTCGAGTGTAGTGAACTTTGATGGCGTGGCTTTTTTGACAATCACATGGTCGCCGGTAATGTGAGCGCGGTCGAATGCGTGGAGTGGTTGTCCGAATGCGTGGAGGATGTAGTTGGTGATGTCGACAACGTTGTTTATCGGTCGCAGTCCTATTACTGAGAGCCGGTCTTTGAGCCAATCAGGGCTTTCGGTAACTTTTACGTTGTCAATTGTCACGCCGCAATAGCGGGTGCATGCCTCAGGTGCTTCAACGGTGACCTTTACGGCGCTGCCGTTAGGGTTGTCGCTGTGGAAGTTGTCGCCCGTTGGGCGGTGCAGGCGAGGAGCCGCTCCTTTGGGGAGGCGGCAAGTTAGACATGCAGCCAGGTCGCGTGCTACACCGTAGTGTGACGCGGCGTCAATGCGGTTGGGGGTGAGGTCGACTTCAAGCACATAGTCGTCGCTGAGGCCGAAATGCTCGGCAGCCGGGGTGCCGGCTTTCACCGAGGGGTCAAGCACCATGATGCCGTCATGGGAGTGTCCTACACCTATCTCGTCTTCGGCGCATATCATGCCGAATGATTCAACACCGCGTATTTTTGATTTTTTTATCTTAAACTCTTTGTCGCCGTCATAAAGTGTTGTGCCTACGGTTGCCACAACAACGGTCTGCCCGGCGGCTACGTTGGGCGCGCCGCACACGATCTGTGTGGGTTGGCCGTCTCCGAGGTCTACAGTAGTGATGTGGAGGTGATCGCTGTCGGGATGTTCAATGCATGTGAGCACTTTCCCCACTACGATTCCACGCAGGCCGCCCTTGATAGATTCAACTTTATCTACGGCGCCGGTCTCAAGGCCAATGGAGGTGAGTGCGTCGGCTACAGCGGTAGGTTCAAGCTCAAAATCAAGATAATCTTTGAGCCATTTATATGAGATATTCATAGTAGCTAAATTTCAACATGCAAAGTTAATAAATATCCATCAAATGGGCAATTTTGTAAAAGAACTTTTCACGGTCAGACGTATCAGTCATGCATAATAACGCGCCGGAAGCATGGCTGATGTTTCCGGCGCGTTATTATTACTTGCTGTTATCAGATGCCTGTCAGTTGTCGATGGCTTCGACTTCAAGAGGCTCGTTTATTATCTCGTGCCATGGCAGGCCTTGTTTGGCGAGTTCGGCCAGGAATGGGTCGGGATCGAATTCTTCCACGTTGTGCACGCCGGGTTTTACCCATTTTCCTGTCAGGAACATCATGGCGCCGGTCATGGCCGGCACGCCGGTTGTGTAGCTGACGGCCTGAGTGCCGGTCTCGGTGTATGCGGCTTCGTGGCTGCAATTGTTGTAGATGTAATAGGTCAGGGGCTTGCCTTCCTTGTCAAGGCCGGCTATGCGGCATCCGATCGATGTTTCGCCGTGGTAATTCTCGCCAAGATCCTGAGGGTTGGGCAAAACTGCCTTGAGGAACTGGAGAGGCACGATTTTTGTCCCGTTATAATCTATTTCATCGATGCGGGCCATACCTATGTCTTGTATCACGCGCAGGTGGGTGAGGTATTCCTGTCCGAATGTCATCCAGAAGCGGGCGCGCTTGATGGTGGGGTAGTTCGCAACGAGCGACTCAAGCTCTTCGTGGTAAAGGAGATAAGATTCGCGTGGTCCTATGTTGGGGTAGTTGAGTGTCTGATGTACTTCGAGAGGGCCTGTTACAACCCATTCTCCGTTCTTGAAGTAGCGGCCGTTCTGTGTGATCTCGCGAATGTTGATTTCTGGATTGAAGTTTGTCGCGAATGCTTTGCCATGATTTCCGGCGTTGCAGTCAACGATGTCGAGATATTGCATTTCGCTGAAATAATGCTTTGCGGCATACGCGGTGAAGACTCCGCTCACCCCCGGGTCGAACCCGCAGCCGAGAATCGCGGTTAGGCCGGCTTTCTCGAATTTTTCGCGATATGCCCATTGCCATGAGTATTCGAAATGGGCTTCGTCGCGTGGCTCATAGTTGGCGGTGTCGAGATAGTTGACGCCGCATTCGAGGCAGGCGTCCATGATGGTGAGATCCTGGTATGGCAGGGCAACGTTAATTACCATATCGGGGCGGTGACGCTTGAACAGTTCAACGAGTTGTGGAACACTGTCGGCATCGACGCTGTCGGTGGTGATGTTGGGGCTTCCTATGGCACGGGCCAGGGCATCACACTTGGATTTGTTACGCGAAGCTATGACAATTTCGCTGAAAACCTGAGGGTTCTGGGCGCATTTGTGCGCTACTACGGTGCCGACACCGCCGGCGCCGATAATGATTACTTTTGACATTTTTCTGTATTATTGTTTTCTGATTTTACAATTGATGGCACGCTGCGACGGTCAATGGCTATGCATATGAACGTGAATAGCCCCAGGATTATAAGCAGCAATGTGTTGCATCCGAGTACAAGATTGGCGAAGGCTCCGGCACGGGCAGCGTCAAGTCCATATATGCCCAATGCGAATATCACGGCCCATTGCCAGGGGCCTATACCTCCGTTTGACGGGACACCCATCGATATGGATGACAGCACGAATACCACGAGTGATGCTGCACCGCAGTGGTTGGCGATGTCGGCGGTGAAGCCGAAGGCCTGCATGGCTACGAACATCTGTAGATAGAAGCATCCCCATATGCCCACGGTCCATAGCAGCCACCATGCGCGGCCTTTCATCCTGAGCACGACTATGAATCCCCGCCACAGTTCAATTACGGCCTGCTGTATTTTCTTAACGAGAGAATTTCCGTTCTTGCGTTTCATGAACCACCAGCAGAATGCTATTATGGCTAACGCTGCTGCCCAAAGCCATGGCGATGAGATCAGTGACATGACCATATGCAGCATTTCTTCGTTCTGGCTCAGGTAGTCGATTATCGAACGCGACGCGAGAGTGAAGGCAAGCAGAGTAAGCAGCAGCACTGTTAATGTGTCGGCGAATCGGTCGGCAACCATGGATCCGAAAACTGTTGTGAACGGCGCTCTTTGGCGGGCTGCGATATATCCCGTGCGCCATACCTCACCGAGCCGCGGAAACACGAGGTTTACCGAGTAGGTGCCGAATATGCTGAGTATTATGAAGAACAGAGGAGGGTTTATATCCAATGCCCTGAGCTGGATGCGCCATCGCAGGGCGCGGAATACATGTGAGCATACCGCTATTCCCAGCCCGAGCATGATCCATCCGAAACGGCACTCGGTGGTGATAGTGGTCCACATTGCCTTGAAGTCAAAGTCACGGAATAACAACCAACATAGCCCTACGCTGATTATCAGCGGGATCACAAATTTTATGATTGCGCCTAAGGGTGATTTGCGCTTTGAAGAAGCGGTTGAGGGTTCGTTCATCATTGTTAAATAACCGGCGATGTGTTAAAACAGATGGCAAAATTAACCAAAAAACATGAGATATGGGGCCGAAAGGGACAAAAAACGTGGGTTATATCATTGTTTTTCTCACTAAACGATGGCCAAACCGGCAATCGAGGCATTTGCGGCAGTCGCAATAGGCCCGTCGAAGTTGTATGAGTGCCTGGGAGGAAAATGCGTCGCGGCAGGTGATGCCGATGTCGGCGAAGGCATCGATTATTGAGTTTTTCTCGCTTTTCATGTGCTCGAGCAGGCTTATCGCGCGGCTGCAGCATGTGTCGTTGCCATAGGTGAGGCCAAACGCATAAATCAAAGGCGCGACGGCGTTTATTATCAGGCTTGATGCAGAGTTGTCGCTGAATGCCGCCGGTGCATGCCGTGATGGCTTTCCAGGGCGGTAATGATTTACCCAGTAGCCCTCAAGGTTAATGCAGATGAGTTCCATTGCTTCGTCGGGGGAGGTAATGCTGGCGAAGCGGTTCCCGAATTCGAATCCATGTGTGATCAATGTTGCCAATGCTGCGATACGTCGCTCGGGGAAGTTGGCGGGGCGCATGCGGCCGGTTTTCCAGGCAATTGCAGCGGGTTGACGTAGCCCGAATTTGCGAGACAGGAAGTCGTAATGGCGTCGCAGTTCGTCGGTATAGCTGTCTGTTTCGTCGGTGCGTGAATGTTTGTCAAGAAATCCTGCTTGTCCCAATAACAAGGCTTCTATCAACATGTTGTTGTCGCGGTGCTTGAGTAGCATCGGTAGGGGTGTGGCAAATGCGAGCCTCTCCATCGGGTCACTGTTGGTGCTGAATCCCAATGCACGTGCAAGTGTGACATAGGCTGTGGCGCGCCAATCGCCTTGCAGCCGCTCGTTATAACGCAGCACTCTGTCAGCTTTCTCATATAGTCTCTCGAAGCCTAATGCCGTGATCCATTCGGTGATGTAGATTGAAGGAATCCCGGCAAGCTCTGGCGCACATGGGCAAGGAACGGAGGTGTTGTCGGTCAGCGAAGCTATGCGGCTGATGGTTTCGTCGGAGACCTTGATCTCGATCTGGGGAATTATATTGCCGTCGCGTCGTGTGACCGTTGTGTCACTTACCTGCACTGCGTGGAGTATCACTGAATCGTAAGCCGGATCATTGTCGTGGCCATGCCGGAACCAATCGGAGGCTTTTACATGGATTTCTACATTTCCGGCCCAGATGCGGTTGCCGATCTTGATTTTGGCGTTGAAAAAGTCGGGCCCGGAGTTGTTATTGCGCAGGCCTGGATCGATGATCGTTACTTCTTCGCCGCCGGTTGTGAGCATGCCGCAAGGCTTCCACAGTCGGTGTTCCCACAGATATTGCAGAAGCATCTCGGCAGCCATGTCGTTATACGAGTTTTGAGAATCCCGGGGGAAGGGGGCATGAGAAGTTCATGTCGCGGCGTGTCACCGGGTGGATGAAGCGCAGGGTCATGGCATGGAGAGCCAGACGGTGTATCGGCGATGCTTCGGATCCATACCTGCGGTCACCTACTATGGTGAATCCGAGGTCTTTGAGATGAACACGTATCTGGTTCTTCCGGCCGGTTTCGAGTTGCAGTTCAAGCAGTGAGTATCCACCGCGGGTCCGCACTGTGCGGTAACGTGTTACTGCAAGTTTGCCTTCCTTGGGGTTGTTGGTCGAATATACCTCATGTGCCGAGTTTTCGGCGAGGTATGATGTGATGGTGCCTTCTGAGGGGTCAGGTTCGCCTTTTACAATCGCGGCGTACTTGCGTTCAAGCACCATGTTGTTCCAATTGTGTTGCAGGGCCTCTTTTGCCTCTACGGTTTTGGCAAAAATCATAAGTCCGGAGGTCTGTTGGTCAAGGCGGTGCACTATGAATATCTTATTGCGCGGATCAATGCGTTTTACATATTCGCGCAGCAGCCAGTAGGCTGTGCCCTCGCTGCGGGTGTCGGTGCCGACTGACAGCAGTCCGTAACCTTTGTTGGCCACGATGATGTGATCGTCTTCGTAGATGATATGAAGGCGTGAGTTGCGGAATGTCTGGAACTCGCGTGATGTATTCACCTTAACCTCTGCACCGGCGGGTACGGGTAAGTCCCACCGGCGGGTTATATTGCCGTTGACCATTACCTGATTGTGCTTCAGGTAGTCTTTTACGGTTGTGCGCTTGCGGTCGTGCATCGCTTCGAGCAGGTAGTCAAGCAGGCGCTCTTTGTCTGCTTCGGGTTTGAAGCTTAATATTACGTCAGGCTTGAAACGGCCGCGTTCGGCGCCGGGCTTTGCTGATCGGTGTTTTATAGTCATCTGTCAGAGGTTTTTATTTGCTTTTACGTGAGGGGGTACGGCGAGTTTTAGGCTTAGCCGGTTTCTCATCCTGGCTTTTTATGATTTCACGCACCTGCTCGAGGGTCAGGTCAGCAGGCGCAGTTACTGTTTTGGGGATTTTGTAA
Source organism: Odoribacter sp. (assembly GCA_023663145.1). Lineage (GTDB taxonomy): Bacteria > Bacteroidota > Bacteroidia > Bacteroidales > Muribaculaceae > CAG-873. Next base: position 84,984 of record JAMPHZ010000006.1, on the reverse strand, counting down.
TTCTTGTCATCAGCGGCAATGTATACCCCATACCGGCCGTTCAGGATCTGGATGTCAGGGGCCTCGTCGAAGATTTTAACTACACGCTGTGCTTCGCGGCGGCGTTTTTCTTCTATCAGGTCAATGGCTTCGGTCAGTGATAGGGCTGCGGGTGCCACATCTTTGGGGATGGATACGAACTTGCCGTCATGTCTTACGTATGGACCGAAACGACCTATGGCAACTGACACATCTTTTCCTTCGTATTCGCCGAGCGAGCGCGGGAATTCAAAAAGCCTCAGTGCCTCATCAAGTGTAATCGATGACATAGACTGTCCTTTGAGCAGTGATGCGAACTGTGGTTTGTCATCACCCTGTGCTGTACCAATCTGGACGAGCGGTCCGAACCGGCCTATCTTTACCGATACCGGGCGTCCCTGGGTATCTGTTCCGAGCAAGCGTTCGCCCACCTTATGCTCAAGACGCATGTTCATGGCGGTGTCAACACGCGGATGGAAACTGTTGTAGAAGGTGCGCATCTCGCTGTTCCACGGAAGTTTGCCTTCGGCTATGTCGTCGAAGCGTTCTTCAACCCTTGCGGTGAAGTTGTAGTCGAGTATTTCGGGGAAATATTCTGTAAGGAATTCGTTTACCACGACGCCAATGTCGGTGGGCAGAAGCTTTCCCTTTTCGGCTCCTGTGACCTCGGTGCGTGTTTCGGTGGTGATATGGCCGGTGGAGTCGGCATGCAGCACGGTATAATCGCGTCGCGTGCCCTCGCGTTCGCCTTTCTCGATGTATTCGCGGTTCTGGATGGTCGAGATTGTAGGCGCGTAGGTCGACGGGCGGCCGATACCTAACTCTTCCATTTTCTTAACCAATGAAGCCTCGGTATATCGCGGTGGCTGTTGGGTGAAGCGCTCGGTGGCTACTATTTCTACGGCAGTGAGCGCTTGTCCTTTCGTGAGGCGTGGCAGCAGGTGGGTGTCGGTGGTGCTGTCAGTTTCGTCATCGCGGCCTTCAGTGTATACATGCAGAAATCCGTCGAATGTTATTGTCTCGCCGGTGGCGGTGAAATGTTCGGTGGTGGCTGTGGTGACAATTTCGGCTGTTGTCTTTTCGATACGGGCATCAGCCATCTGTGAGGCGATAGTTCGCCGGCGAATGAGGGTATACAGCTTGCGCTCGCGGTCACCCAGCCCGGCGGGTTCAGCTACTGCCACATCAGTCGGGCGTATGGCTTCATGAGCTTCTTGTGCGCCTTTTGACTGTGTGTGGTAATGGCGGGTGTGCAGGTATTGCTCTCCCATTGACGATTTGATTTCTGCAGCGATGGCATTCACGGCGTCTTCGCTGAGGTTCAAGGAGTCGGTACGCATATATGTGATATGCCCGCCTTCGTAGAGGCGTTGGGCTACCATCATTGTCTGGGCAACGGTGAAGCCGAGCTTGCGGGCGGCCTCCTGCTGCAGGGTGGACGTTGTGAAAGGCGCTGCCGGAGACTTGCTCAAGGGACGGGTGTTTATATCACCCACCGTGAAATTCGCGCCGGCGCATTTTTCAAGCAAGGCATGTGATGCGTTGGCCGAGTCAAGCCTGTGCGGGAGCTCTGCGCGGATTTCTTCGCCGGCGGCTGTGGTGAAAACAGCCGTCACGCGGAAGTAAGGTTCGGATACGAAATTCTTAATCTCATTTTCACGCTCCACAATCAACCGTACTGCAACCGACTGCACGCGACCTGCTGAAAGAGCCGGCTTGATCTTGCGCCACAGAACGGGTGACAGCTCGAAGCCTACGATACGGTCGAGCACCCGGCGGGCCTGTTGTGCGTCTACACGGCGCAGGTCTATCGTACGCGGGTGTGCGAGCGCGTTCAATATTGCTTTCTTGGTGATTTCATGAAATACGATGCGCCGGGTGGTCTTCGGGTCAAGACCGAGCACCTCGGCAAGGTGCCAGGCTATCGCTTCTCCCTCGCGGTCCTCATCAGATGCAAGCCACACTGTCTGTGCCTCTGCGGCAGCTGCGCGCAATTGCTCAACCACGTCTTTTTTGTCAGCGGGAATCTCGTATATGGGTGAGAAATCGGTATCGACATCAATGCTGAAGCTTTTTGATTTGAGGTCGCGTATGTGGCCATATGACGACATCACTTTATAATCCGGCCCCAGGAATTTCTCTATAGTTTTAGCCTTTGCAGGCGATTCGACGATAACAAGATTCTTCAGCATATACATTAATATTATGATTTCGGGCGACAAAATTAGTGAAAAAGTTTTTTATAGCGCCACGTTTTACAAATTAAAATAACAAAACCGTGGCAAAAATGATTTAATTCGGGCTTATCCACTCCGCACTGGCTCGCAGAAAATAATAAACAGCGGTATTATTGAACATAAATACAGGGGTCTTAAATGCGTTAAAAAAAGTTAATGATGTGGTAATCAGCTCAAATATCGAAAAAATGTGCAAAATGTTTCGCTTTTTCGGAAAATGATTAGTAACTTTGCACCGCAAAAATGAATCATTAGTAAATAAAAAATTATTATTATGTCAGAAACTGCAAATCGTGTAGCTGCCATCATCACCGACAAACTTGGTGTATCAGCTGAGCAGGTTACCCCCGAAGCTTCTTTCACCACCGACCTCGGTGCTGATTCTCTCGACACTGTAGAACTCATCATGGAATTCGAAAAAGAATTCGACCTCGAAATTCCTGACGAAGAAGCCCAGAACATCAAGACTGTAGGTGACGCAGTTGCCTATATCGAAGAACACCAGAAATAATTTCCGGTCCGTCTCGACTACTTTTAGCGGGTGCGCGGCCTTGAAAATGGCCTGCGCCCCGTTTTTCAATTGAATACAACCACCATCATATACCCGCCAATCTAACAATGGAATTAAAACGTGTTGTTGTTACCGGTATGGGCGCCATCACACCCCTTGGCAACGATGTGGCCGCTACATGGCAGGCCGCCATCGATGGCAAGAGCGGGGCAGGCCCCATCACCCACTTTGACGCATCAAAGTTCAAGACCCAGTTCGCCTGCGAGGTGAAAAACTTCAACGCCGACGATTACTTTGACCGCCGCAAGGTGCGCCAGCTTGATCTCTATGCGCAATATGCGCTGGTGGCTGCCCGCCAGGCTGTGGCCGATGCCGGCATTGAGGCTGACGATGCTGTGAATAAAAACCGAGTTGGTGTGATTGTGGCTGCCGGTATCGGCGGTCTGCACACCTTTGAGGAAGAAGCCGGCTACTATGCCGTGAATCAGGAAAAGGGGCCCAAATACAATCCTTTCTTCATTCCCAAGATGATTGCTGACATCGCATCAGGTCACATATCCATGGAATATGGTTTCCACGGCCCCAACTATGGTGTGGTATCGGCTTGCGCATCATCCAATAACGCTATCATTGACGCATTCAACCTCATTCGCCTCGGCAAAGCCGATGCAATGGTTACAGGCGGTGCCGAAGCTGCCATATACCCGGCCGGTGTGGGCGGTTTCAATGCCATGCACGCCCTGTCGACCCGCAATGACAGCCCTGAAACAGCTTCGCGGCCTTTCTCGAAGTCACGTGACGGCTTCGTGATGGGTGAGGGTGGCGTAGTGCTCGTGCTTGAGGAACTTGAGCACGCTCTTGCACGCGGTGCGAAGATCTATGCAGAGGTTGCCGGCGGAGGCATGTCAGCCGATGCCCATCATCTGACAGCCACCCATCCCGACGGTCTCGGTGCAATGCTTTCGATGCAGAACGCACTTGAAGACGCAGGAATGACTCCTGCCGACATTGACTACATCAACGTGCACGGCACTTCCACACCTGTAGGTGATATTTCTGAGGTAAAAGCCATTGTGAACGTATTCGGTGATCACGCACACAATGTAAATATCTCATCTACCAAGTCAATGACCGGACACCTGCTTGGTGCTACCGGCGCTCTTGAGGCAATGTTCTCAATCCTTGCTGTAAAGAATGATCTGGTTCCGCCCACAATCAATCATGAAGAAGGAGATGAAGACGAGGAAATCGATTACACCCTCAATTTCACTTTCAACAAGGCTCAGCAGCGCCCAGTACGCGCCGCGCTCTCCAATGCTTTCGGATTCGGTGGCCATAATGCCACTGTGATTGTGAAAAAGTACGATAAATAATCGGTAAAACCGAAAACCTATCTATAAAATGTGGCCTGCCATTTCCGGCAGGCCACGCTTTTTTGTGTGCTGCAGCAGCCTCGAAAACAAATCTTTTTTTGTACCTTTGCGGCATGACAGCTGTAAAACCAAAAAAATCGCTCGGACAGCATTTCCTCACTGACCAGTCTATAGCACGGCGTATAGCCGCTACTATTGATGACTGTCCCGACCTGCCCGTGATAGAAGTGGGTCCTGGCATGGGGGTATTAACCCAATACATCATTGAGGCCGGGCGTGAACTCACCGTTGTCGAACTTGATCATGAAAGTGTCGACTATCTGAGTCGCGGCTGCGTGGCAGGCTTGAGCCGTGAGCGCATTGTCGAGGCTGACTTCCTGCGCCTTGACCTGCGCACACTTGTTCCTGGAGGTAAGTGTTGTATCATAGGTAATTATCCTTACAATATCTCATCGCAGATCTTTTTCAAGGTCCTTGATAACCGCGACATGGTTGAAGAATGCACCGGGATGTTGCAACGAGAGGTGGCCGAGCGTATCTGTGCAGCCGAGGGCTCCAAGACCCGAGGTATACTGAGTGTGCTGTTGCAAGTGTGGTATGATGCCGAATATCTATTCACAGTTGATGAAAAGGTGTTCAATCCGCCGCCTAAGGTAAAGAGCGGTGTGATAAGGTTGCGGCGTAACAAGGTGACCGACCCCAGTTGTGATTTCAGCCTTATGCGCACTGTTGTTAAAACCACATTCGGGCAGCGTCGTAAGACTATACGCAATTCTGCCCGCCCGCTGCTGCCTGCGGGAGTTGCGTTCCCGGCTGAAGAACCTATGGGGCAGTTGCGTCCCGAGCAGCTGTCAGTGCAGCAGTTTATTGATCTTACAAATCTTATCGAGAAACTTCGCAAATGAAAGAGTTTACCACCGAATATCTCGAAAACCTGCGCGATATAATAGGGCGCAAGGACTCGGATGCAGCCCGTGCCGAGTTGTTGCATCTGCATCCCGCCGATATTGCCGAACTCTATCAGAACCTTGAACTCGACGAAGCGGAATTCCTTTACAAACTACTTGATGAGGAGACAGCCGCTGATGTGCTGATGGAACTTGATGAAGACGACCGTCTCAAATTGCTCGAGGCAATGCCGACTGAGGAAATCGCCAAGCAGATCGAGCATCTTGATACCGACGATGCCGTCGACATAATCCAGCAGCTTGACGAGGAAGACCGGGACGAGATCCTGTCACATATAGACGATGTTGAGCAGGCCGGTGACATCATAGACCTCCTTAAGTATGACGAAGACACCGCCGGTGGTCTGATGGGTACGGAGATGGTGGTGGTTAATGAAAATATGTCAATGCCCGAATGCGTGAAGGAGATGCGTCTGCAGGCTGAGGAGATGGACGAGATATATTACGTGTATGTGGTTGACAATGACTATAAACTCAAGGGAATATTCCCTCTGAAAAAGATGATCACACACCCTTCGGTATCCAAGATAAAGCATGTGATGGAAGCCGATCCGGTAAGTGTAAAGGCAGATACTCCCATAGATGAGGTCGCTCTTGATTTTGAGAAGTATGACCTTGTGGCGATGCCGGTGGTTGACTCGATAGGGCGATTGCTTGGCCGCATCACCGTCGACGACGTGATGGATCAGGTGCGCGAGGCTTCGGAACGCGATTATCAGCTCGCTTCAGGTATCTCGAGCGACGTTGACGCCGATGACTCTATTTTCGCACAGACCAAAGCCCGTATACCGTGGTTGCTTATAGGTGTGGCTTCAGGTATTCTTGCGTCAATCATTCTTGGTGGTTTCGAGAGTCAGTTGCAAGCCGTTACGGCCCTTGCCTTGTTTATTCCGATAATCGGTGGTACCGGCGGCAACGTGGGCGTGCAGGCATCGGCAATCGTAGTCCAGGGTCTTGCCAATGGCTCTTTGGATATAAAGGAATTTGCCTCGCAGCTTGGCAAGGAGGTCGTGATAGGTTTACTCAATGCCACAGTCCTGTCAGGCGTTATACTTGTCTACAATCTTATCACGATGCCTGAATCGCTTGCTGTTACGATTTCGGTGGCCGCCTCCTTGTTTTCGGTGGTGATGTTTGCCTCCATCCTCGGCACAGTGGTGCCTCTGACGCTTGAGAAACTGCATATCAATCCGGCTCTTGCCACCGGCCCCTTTATACAGATATCCAACGATATAGTCGGGCTTATCATCTATGTGTGGGTGTCGGGATTCTTCCTGAATGTGCTTGGGTGATGTCTTGGTATAACACCGTAGAGTTCTATGTGATCGCAGGAGCTGCTGCCGCCGCTGTAGTAGCCCTCACCGCGTTGCCCTCCAGGCGCACGGCAGCAGTTCTGCACACTGTTGCCGGAGATTTGGCGCGGAGCGATAATCCTGTCACCGAGCCATCAATCGATGTCGAGGTGGATTCCTCGCGGCGAGTGCGGATAACCCGTCATGGCCTCCGAGGAATAGGAGATGACGGCGCAGTGTCGCTTGCCGTGAATGTCATAGGCTTTGATATAGAGATTGAAGAGCGCCTCGCCCCCGGGCGTTATCCGGTGCAAGAGCGCGATACAGCTGTGTTTACCCTTGATTTTCTCGGGGCCGAACGCTATCACATTCGCTATAACAGCGAAGATGCCGGAGTGTTCGCTGCATTTACCCTGCCTGTGAAAGAGGGGATAAAAATCAAGCGTGAACTTAAATAAGGCATGCGTAGAATGTTTGTTTTCACGCCATGATGTCTCTATTTTAGTCAAAATTACCGCCTTAAATCTTTTTTTTGCCCGGCAAGGACTGTTGTTTGCAGAAAAAACGCTATATTTGCAAGCTGAAATAGCTATGAATATTATTTAACAACTTTAAACCATACATTAAATTCATGCAAAGCAAAGGAAATTTAGGAAGCATCGTTGCCGGTGTTATCGCTATTTTCTTGGTGATCGTATGTCTTTTCTACCTGTCGTTCTCATTTGTATCGAACAACCATGAGAGCGCAGCCAAGACTTACGCCATTGCCGCATCAGGCGATAATAATGACGATGCCTACAATCAGGCCTACAAACACTACATGGATTCTCTCGGCGAGAAACCTGTGTATCTGGGCTACACTCTCAACGATGTGCGCAAATGGAGCGTAGGCCTCGGTCTTGACCTCAAGGGCGGTATGAACGTTATCCTTCAGGTTGACATGCCCGACATGCTCCGCTCTATGAAGAGCGGTGATACCGACTCTGTATTCGAATCGGCTATCGCTTCAGCAAATGATCAGCTAAACAATCACGAAACCGACGACTTTGTCGGCGCCTTCGTTAAAGAATATCGCGCCCGCAAGCCTCAGGCCGACTTCAGTGTCGTGTTCCAGGGCCTTATCGAATCAGGCGCATCCGACGATGCAGTCCGCACCAAACTCAAATCAGAAGTCAAAGACCGTGTTGATAACTCTGCCACCAACGTCCTGCGCAACCGTATTGACCAGTTCGGTGTGGTTTCTCCCAATATTCAGGTACTCCAAGGCAAAGATGGCCAGATACTTCTGGAACTTCCCGGTGTGAAAGAACACGAACGTGTGCGTGACCTCCTCCAGCGCTCGGCTAACCTTGAGTTCTATGAAACATACACCGCACCCGAGGTTGCCAACGCCCTGAATGCCCTTGCAGGCCGTCTCGCTGCTGATACCACCGTCAATGTAGCTCCTCTTGCAGCCCTGCTTCAGCAACAGGCAGGTAACGGCGCCACAATCGGTTACGCCGCTGATGCCCGCACAATGCAGCAGATTGATGCCCTCCTGGCTACTCCCGCTGCTAAATCGCTTCTTCCCAGCGATCTTAAGCTCCGTTGGGGTGTGAAACCTTTGGTACGCAAGAACAACGACGGCACCGAGGTTAATTTCGGCTATGCCCTCTACGCCCTCAAGGCCCCCGGCGGTAAGCCCGCACTTGACGGCAAAGCCGTGAGCGATGCCTCTTCAAACTATGACAATCTGCGCGGCAATGAAGTCTCAATGCGCATGAATCCTGAAGGTGCACGCGCATGGGCCCGTATCACAGCTGCCAATGTAAACAAGCAGGTGGCAATCGTGCTTGACGATCAGGTATACTCCGCTCCTAACGTGAACCAACCCATCGAGGGCGGTCAGTCATCAATCACCGGTGACTTTGACCTCGACGAGGCAAAAGACCTTGCCAATGTGCTAAAGTCAGGTAAGATGGATGCCAAGGTGCACATCATCTCAGATATGGTTGTAGGTCCTTCTCTCGGCGCTCAGGCTATACAGTCAGGTTTCATATCATTCATCGTGGCATTGGTGCTCCTGATGATATTCATGTGTGTCTTCTACGGCTTTATACCCGGCCTTGTAGCTAACATCTGCCTTATCTGTAACCTCTTCTTTACACTGGGCATCCTCGCCTCGTTCCAGGCAGTGCTCACCCTTTCAGGTATAGCAGGTATCGTGCTCTCACTGGGTATGGCAGTCGACGCCAACGTGCTTATCTTCGAGCGTACCAAGGAAGAGCTCCGCGCAGGAAAGAACGCGCGCACCGCACTTGCCGACGGTTACTCCAATGCCTTCTCGGCCATCTTCGACTCCAACCTAACTTCTATCATCACAGGTATTATCCTGCTGCTCTTCGGTACCGGTCCTATCAAGGGCTTCGCCACAACCCTTATCATAGGCCTTGTGTGCTCGTTCTTCACCGCCGTTTACCTGAGCCGTCTCTTCTTCAGCTGGTTCCTGTCAGGTAACAGCCTTCAGAAGCAGACATTCTCGACTCCGCTCTCGCGTAAGATGTTTGTCAATGCCAATTATAACTTCCTTGGCGCACGCAAGACAAGCTTCGCTATTGTAGGTATCTTTGTGGCCGCTGTGGTTATATCACTCTTCGCGCGTGGTCTTAATCAGGGTATCGACTTTTCAGGTGGCCGCAACTATATCGTGAAATTCGAGCAGCCTGTAAATACCTCGGAGCTTCAAGGCAAGGTACAGGAAGCCTTCCCCGGTTCGTCAGTTTCTGTTATTACAATCGAAAGCTCGAATCAGGTGCGTGTGTCAACCAACTATAAGATCAAGGACGAAGACGCCAATACTGAGAAGGAAATCACCAACACCCTTTTCGAAGTGCTGAAACCTTATCTGCGTGAAGGTATGACGGCATCGGAATTTTCTACCACCGACGCTTCACAAGGTATCGTATCATCGCAGAAAGTTGGACCTTCGGTGGCTGATGACATGCGCACTGACGCTTATATCGCCGTCACCATCGCACTTATCGCGATGTTCCTCTATATCCTGCTCCGTTTCCGCAATGTGGCATTCTCGGTAGGCGCTCTCGCTGCTGTGGCATTCACCGCATTCTCGATCATAGGTTTCTACTCTTTCTTCTATGGAGTGCTTCCTTTCGCAATGGAAATTGATCAGACATTCATTGCCGCTATCCTTACCGTTATCGGTTATCAGATAAATGACACCGTGGTGGTATTTGACCGTGTGCGTGAAAATGTAGGCCTTTATCCCAAGCAGTCGTTCTTCGATACCATAAACAAGTCGATCAACTCAACCTTGGGTCGTACGATAATGACCTCATGCTCGACATTGCTCGTGCTCCTGTGTATCTTCATCCTTGGCGGTGATGCTATCCGCAGCTTCACATTCGCCATGCTCATGGGTGTGATTGTAGGTACACTTGCCACAATCTTCGTAGCCGCTCCTGTGGCTTACCTTACCGATTCCCGTAAGAAAGCTACTCCTGCCGCCAAGTAATACGCGTCTATACAATTGGCTAAATATAGTGATTATCCCGGCGATATTGCTGGGATAATCCTTTTTTTGTACCTTTGCCCTATATTTTATATCTACTTACTAATACATCCATGAAAATTATGAAATCTGCGGCGGGAGCCGCACTGCTTCTCGGCAGCTCGCTTTGCGTATGCGCCGAACCGTTGGTGGAATCGCGGGCATTCTACTCGACCAATCCCGGCGAAGCCGTGGGCAAGTATGCGTCAATAGCTATTGACGGAGAGTTCAATGATTGGGACGAGACCATGATCATAGCTACATGTGGAGCCAATGACATGTGCACCGCATTCCATGGCTCGCATGAAAACAGCGTTATGGATCTATATGCCCTTTATGCCGCTTGGGATGAAGACAATCTATATATTGCATGGCAATGTTGCAATACCGGTGACACGTGGGCGCGTGAGGGTGACGGTCCGCTCACCGATTATGGTCGCATCGGCGATGTACCTTTTATTCTCGCGCTCAGCATCGACCCCTCAAAAAACGGTATGACCGGGCGGCTTGACAATGGCAACTTCATATGGGGCAACAATGGGGAGATGGGTGTGCAGTTCGGCGTGCATGCCGATTATCTTCTTTTCATGAGCGGAAAACCGGGATTGGGAGAGCCAGGCGTGTTCACGGGCGACGCTAACGGAGCGGCAAATTATGGCGCTAACTGCCGTACATTCCGCAGCCTTGGTATCACATATAAGATGAAAGAAGGTTTTCAGCCGACTGCCCTGTGGCGCCAGCGAAATGATGCCAAGTGGTCAGATGCTGAGACCCTTGTATCAGATCCATCGGTGAAAGACCTTATTTATGAGGCTGACAGTTATGATAATCTGCTCAGTGGGGAGCCTATACAAGGGCTCAAACCGCATGATACATCGTTTGATTCGTTTTATGAGATCTCAATCCCGTTAAGTGTGTTGGGGATAAACCGTACATGGCTTGAGGAAAACGGTATAGGCTGCCGTATCATAGGTACTCGAGGTGAGAGCGGAATCGACTGCTGCCCATTTGATCCGTCAATGGTCGATAATGTGTTTGAGAAGTACGCGAAGGATACTTCAACCTCGCATGAGAAAGATGATATTGATATCATCACCTACGATATGGCATCGGTAGGAAAAATCCGGGATATATCCAATGTGACGCCTCTGCCCACACCGGATCCTGGACCAGATCCTACCCCCACGCCTGATCCTGTGCCGGTAGACGGCAATTATGTGGTATACCTGCGCGATGCCGTTTGGGCCCAGCCCTATTGTTACATATGGGATTCAGGTGATGCCGACAAGCAGTATGCAGGCGCGTGGCCCGGTTCGAAAATGACTTCGGTAACTGTCGATGGCGAGCCACTGTGGGTGTTCTCGTTCAATAGCGACGCTGCACTCGTGCACCCAATGGTTATTTTCAATCCCGGAGGCGATAACGGCAAGACTAAAGATCTGGAGTATACCAATTTTGCCATTTATGATGCCGGTGGTAATATTGTAGGACAACTGGGAGTGGATGACATATCCGAAAGCGACACAGCCGACACTGTGCGGTACTTCAATCTACAGGGAATGCCGGTTGACACACCTGTGGCAGGCTGTGTGTACATATGCCGCAGAGGCACGAAAGTGAGCAAGTGCCTGGTAAGATAGCAAGCCGTCATTTTTTCCGAAGACCGCTTGCTTGAAAAAACAAAAAGGCCGGGATGCTGTTGGTATGGCTTCCCGGCCTTTTGTATTTATTCTATGTTCAGGGATTAATCCCGGTCAAGGAAGAATCTCGGTATGTTGCAGATGAAACAATCTGATTCGTTGAGAGCGGTGCTCGCTGCAATCAGACGTGATAATTTCACTGTTCCGATTACATAAGATGATGCATCCGAAGTGTAACGCTCTGTGATGGCGTCAAAACCGATTGTTTTCACAAGCGATTCGTCGCTGTATCGCAGGTATACCTGCAGTTCCACGTCAGTGGTATATTCGGGTCGTCCGACATAACTCATCTTTTTGTATTCATAGCGGTAGCCATGGAGGCGTGCCATGACATCACTTAATATAGACGAGGCAGTCGGAAGCGCGCCGGCACCTTTGCCGAACATGAACTGGCGGTCATAACATTCGCCGCGTATAACCACGCCGTTATATTCGTCGTCGACACTATATATATATTTTGATGGAGAGACAAATTCAGGCATCACAAACAGAGTGAATCTTTGGTCGGAAACTTTGACAACCTGAGCCACAAGCTTTATTTTCATGCCTTTTTCCCTGGCATATGCAATGTCGAAGTCGCTTATACGGTCAATGCCACGGCAGAATACATCGCCGGGCGATACGTATACCCCTAAGGCATGCAGTGTGATTATGACCAGTTTGAACAGCGAGTCAAAGCCTTGGATGTCAAAGGTTGGATTGGCTTCGGCAAAGCCCAGGGCCTGAGCCTTGGCCAGTGCCTGATCGTAAGGCTCGCCATGGTCGAATACTCTTGACAGTATATAGTTGGAAGAGCCGTTCAATATACCTTTGACTTCAAGCAGCAAGTCGTTGTCATAGTACTCCTCAAGATTGCGTATCACAGGAATCGAACCGCACGATGACGCGTCATAGAGCAATGCCGCACCGGTGGTTTTCTGTAATTCCACTAATTCGGGCAAATGGCGTGCGATCATGGCCTTGTTGCCGGAAACGACTGCCACACCGCGCTGCATGGCGCGCTTGACAATGTTGTATGATGCGTCGGCATCATCAATTACCTCGACTATGAGGTTTATGCTGTCGTCAAGCAGAATATCGTCGGGATTGTCGGTGAGTAACTCGGGTTGTACATATATGTCGCGAGGTTTGGAGAGGTTGCGCACACATATCCTGGATATTTCGGCATGAGAGTTGCGGGCCATTGAGATTACCCGTACGAAGCCTTGTCCTACAGTGCCTAAGCCGAAAAGCCCTATTTTTATTTTTGAATTCATTTTCCCGTATGCATGAAAGGGTTCAGAATATTGTCAAGTTGATTGTTTTCTACAAGGAAACCGTCGTGTCCGAACGGAGATGAAATCTCGGCATAGGTGGCATTGGGCAGCATAGCCGCCAGATGCCGCATCTCATCGGGTGGAAAAATCATGTCGGTAGAAATGCCCACGACCTGAACCGGACAGCAGATAGTGGCTAAGGCTGCTTCTATGCCGCCGCGCCCTCTCCCTATGTCGTGTGTGTCAAATGTGTCGAGTATCGACACGTATGAATATGCATTGAATCGGTTGACGAGTTTTCTGCCTTGATATTGCTGGTATGTACATGCCTTGTGGGGTGAGCCAGAGGGCGAGTCCGGTATGTCTTGTTGCGTTAGGTTGTAGCCTGCGGCACCGCGATAGGTAAGCAGGCCTATGGCGCGGGCGGTCGCGAGTCCGGCTGCTGCGGCATCAGGGCGTTGCAGCCCCCATGATGAGTCTGCTTTTATTGCCATGCGCTGTGTCTCGTCAATTGCGATTGCCCATGGCTGTGCTTTCGGTGCCGTGGCTATCAGTATAAGGCGGTCAAAACGCTTTGGGTCAAGTGCGGCCCATTCAAGCGCCTGGAAGCCTCCTACGGAGCTGCCTACGATGGTGTTGATGCGCCCGATGCCTAATGCGTCGGCCAACATTGCCAAGGAGCGGGCTATATCGCGCATGGTAAGGGTAGGGAATGTATTGTAATATGGTTCACCGGTCGACGGATTTGTGCTCAGCGGGCCGGTGCTTCCATAGCATGACCCCGGTATGTTGGCGCATATCACAAAATAGTGCTCCGGGTCAAGGAAACGCCCCGTCTCGATTGTGCCCGGCCACCATGATTGCACATCGCTGTTGGCCGTGAGGGCATGGCACACCCACACCACATTGTCGGCTTGCCGGTTAAGCTTGCCCCAGGTGTGATAGGCCAGTTCAAAGTCGGGTAATTCGTCTCCTGACTCGGTGACAAATGCTTTGTTAAATTTATGAATATGCATCATTTTATTAAAAAACGCTGCAAAGTTAGCCTAAAAATTTAAAAATTGCAACAATTATACTCTTGACACTATCCTGGTTTCCCTATGCGGTGAGTCAGTGTAATATTCGCCAATTTTGCGGATAGAGATTGTTCGAACGGTTGCCGATATTTTTTACGAATCCGAGCGGATAGCCTCCATAGGTCAGCAATACTATTCCCCGCGGCACGTTGGGCGCGAGAATCACGGGATTGCGGCGCAGATATTGCAGGGCGGTGTCATTGTCAACGTTGATGCGGTTGAAAGCCTCCGGTCTTAAGCAGGACACCAATGCCAGCTCCTGTGAGGGGACGAAATCCCGGCCTTTCTCAACTCCGAGGCACACGCCGGCCGATGTGATGCGTTGATGTTTGGAGATTGTCTGGATCAAAGGATAGTGCCTGGAATAGACAGCCCTTAAACCATCAGTCCCTTCTGTCAGCACAAAGTCTCCATCAATATAATCTTTCACGTCAACCGCAGTCTTGAGTCGCTGCGGGAGGAGCGCCTTTACCCTGCATTGTGAGCCGGTACCATGCTTACGCAGCAGGGCGATGAATTGTCCGTGTCCGGCGACCTTACCCGGCAGGAACCGATAGGCGTAGAAATTATAAGGTCTCACAGCATTAAAGATCTCGTCGCGCTCCAATGAGTCTATTCTCATAGTATCGGCGCCAAGGTCATTGATGATGTGTTCTACAATCTTTTCATTTTCCTCGATATTGAACGTACATGTGCTGTAGATGAAGAAGCCACCCGGCACGAGTTTGTCCCACAGATTGTCTACAATCCGGCGCTGCAGTGCGGCACAGTCGGCTATCAGCCCGGGAGACCATTGTGTGACGGCTGCTTCCTCTTTACCCATCATACCCTCTCCCGAGCAAGGCACATCGGCGGCAATGATGTCAAAAAAAGAATCGGGAGCGCAAAAATGAGATGCGTCAGCGCAGGTTATGACTACACGCCCGCATCCATGTTTGGCTACATTCTCGCGCAGCACAGATGCTCGCCGCGGGTCATACTCATTGGCAACGATGAATGAGTCGCGGGGCAGTGCGTCGATAGCCGCTATTGTTTTGCCTCCAGGAGCTGCGCAGGCGTCAAGGTAGCGAACAGGTGATGTATGTGTGATTGCGGCGATGGCCGTGCTTACAGCTGCGGCATGAGCCATTGATGATGCATCCTGCACATAATAGAGCCCCTGATGCAAAGCGGGGTCAAGTGTGAATCGAGGTCTCGCCGGCAGGTAGAATCCGCCCGGACACCATGGTACCGGTATGGCATCGGCCGGAGGCTGTGACGGTTTCAATGCGTTGAGACGTATGGCAGCGGGTATTTCGGCGTGGGTCAGGCCATGTGCTGCATCACTGATCCCAAGATCCGACAGCATATTGAGAAACTCAGCAGGAAGTTCCATACCGTAGTAAAAGTTTTACGTGCTCTTCAAGATACGGGACCTCAATGGTGTAACCGCATTTGTTGTCGGGGTGAAACACACCGAGACACATTTTTACAGGATGTACATCATATTTGGTCTCAAGGATATAGCGGTAGAAGCTAAGCTGCAGCGCATAATGATAGAATGCCGTGTCGGGCACGCGAGCCATGATCCCGAGTCCGGTTTTTCCGAAATTGTTTTCAGTCACAGGGCAGCCGTTGTTGTCGCAAACCTTGGCTGACCGCTTCCAGTCCCATAACTCTATTCCACCGTCAGGACGTTCGGCCAGAAAGTCAAGGGTGCCTGCCAATTTATGTTCCTCCATAAATATCCGCCATTCTGAGCGGAAAGGCTTCAGCCGGCAAGCGTCGGGGCAGTTAAGAAACATTTCAAAAGCTCCGTCATCGCTATCTGTGTCAGGGTCTTCTCCAAGAAAATGTCGTTCGATAAGCTCATGCAAGACCGTACCTTTATCGCGGGCCTCCTTCCCTTTGGCCTCCCATGTCCTGATCAACTGTAGCGCCTCCTGCTCTGTAGCTGTTTTACGTCTTGCCCAATAATCTGCGTCGAATTTCTCGAAACAATCCTCCACCAGCGATGTCACAGAGGTGAATTCGATGCCATCGACGGTATATTTATGCTCCACCGGGTCGAATGTCACGCGAGAGTCGCGCCGGTGGGCGTTGATTTCATTGTAATCAGCCATATTATAAGAGTAATGCGCAAAGTTACCTAAATAAATCAAGTTGGGCAAACAGGGGTGTGCCGGGGCTGGGAGCTGTATAGCATGTTTATGACAAATTAACAAAAAAAGTTAAGCCAAAAAGGGGGTACATAGCGTTATTACGGAAAAATTTCGTAAATTTGCAGTCGAAAAGAATCCCGCAAAGGGGTTTTATCGGCAATAGATTGATATTCAACCAAATAAATTTAAGTTTAAACAATTATGACAAAAATCGGTATTAATGGTTTTGGCCGTATCGGACGTTTCGTTTTCCGTGCCTCTACCAAGCGCGATGACATCGAAGTAGTTGCCATCAACGATCTTCTTCCTGTTGACTACATGGCTTACATGCTCAAATATGACACCATGCACGGCCAATTCGATGGTACTGTTGACTATGACCTCGAAAAGAGCGAGCTCATCGTTAACGGTAAACACATCCGCGTGACCGCTTGCCGCGACCCCAAGGAAATCAACTGGGGCGCAGTTGGTGCTGAATATGTTGTTGAATCAACCGGTCTCTTCCTTACCAAGGAAAAAGCACAGGGTCACATCGACGCCGGCGCTAAGTACGTGGTAATGTCGGCTCCCTCAAAAGACGACACCCCCATGTTCGTTTGCGGCGTTAACGCTGACACCTATGTTAAGGGCACTCAGTTCGTTTCTAACGCTTCTTGCACCACCAACTGTCTCGCTCCTATCGCTAAGGTTCTTAACGACAAGTTTGGCATTGTAACCGGCCTCATGACTACCGTTCACTCAACCACCGCTACCCAGAAGACCGTTGACGGTCCTTCAATGAAAGACTGGCGTGGTGGCCGTGCTGCTTCGGGCAACATCATCCCCTCAAGCACCGGCGCCGCCAAGGCTGTGGGCAAAGTAATCCCCGAACTCAACGGCAAGCTCACCGGTATCTCAATGCGTGTCCCCACTCTTGATGTTTCTGTTGTTGACCTCACTGTCAACCTCGAAAAGGGTGCTACCAAGGAAGAAATCTGCGCTGCTATGAAAGAAGCTGCTGAAGGCGAACTCAAAGGTGTGCTCGGTTACACCGAAGACGCTGTTGTTTCAAGCGACTTCCTCGGCGATGCCCGCACTTCTATCTTCGACGCCAACGCCGGTGTATACTTGACCCCCAACTTCGTAAAGGTTGTTTCATGGTATGACAACGAAATCGGTTACTCTAACAAGGTGCTCGATCTCATCGCTACCATGGTTAAGATCAACGGCTAATCCCGAGAAATCATAAAACCTCGATAAAAGGCCGCTTCCCATCCCGGGAGGCGGCCTTTCTTAGTTACAACTGACATTTTCGGTTTGCATCACCGGAGGGGATCCTGAAATGTGGAAGCGTGATGCAGAGTGATGGTGTGATGCCGTGTCAGTGATATGTAATGGCAGTAATACGAAAATAGGCCGCCTAAGCAGATTAGACGGCCTATTTTTCGTTCCGTTATTAACGGTCAGTGGGTTAGCGCCTGTATATAAACTTCACTCGCGGAGATGATGCGAGGAAGTCTCGCAGCGAGAAGTCATATATGCCCATATCAAATTCAAGGGCTGTCTCGCCCGGATCCTTGATGTCAAGCTGTTCGTAGGGGATGAAGAGCGTGAAATCTCCAAGGTCAAGTATGTCCTGGTCGACCACAACATCTTTGTTTACGGTAACCTGTCCGTCACCGGCACGATAGCGGCCATCGGTATCCATCAGCGGATTGCCGGTCTCGTAGTAGAACCATGCGACAATCTGCAAGCGGTGGTTTTTGGCATTGTTGACAACGATATTGGCATGTATTTCAATTCCTTTCTCACCGTCAACAACAACCCCTTCCTTGATGGCAACGTTCTCAAGTGTGGCCGAGGGACCGTTGGTGGGTTGGGTTACCTTGACTTTTACCTGGCGGCCGGCTCCTTGCACAAAGAAATCGCCTGTGCGGTCAGTAAGGGCGTTGTTAGGGCCGTATTGTAGGGTTATGGCATCGCCGGTCTGCTTGGTGACAGAAAGCCATGAGGGTAAATCGGTAACTTTCCAGTCAGTATCGCTTGTAGATATGAAGAATGTGGTTGTGCCGCCACCGCCCTTTAGTTGGACTGACGATGATGTTTCGCCGTTGACGGCGAGGTATGTCTCATCGTCGTCGCGTTCAATAAGGGTGGCGTATGCGGTGTATATTACCTTCCCGTCGATGATGAACTCAAAGCGATACTGGCCGGGCGAGAAAAGGCTCTCGCGGCGGTGTCCCCAGCCCATGCCTTTCACCTCTATGTCATCGCCGCGGAAGAACTGGAAGTTATAACCCTGTGTATATCCTTCAGGTGACAGTTCATCGGTGTGGAGCATCTTTCCCTGTGGGTCATAGATGCGGGTGTATAGATCCACTTCGCGGTCGCGTGACGGGCCGTTGTATGTTATTACCGGGCGCAAATACCTTATCTCGTGGGCATAGAGGGGCTGTCCGGCGGCGGTGATGGTGCGGTTGTCGTAGGTGGCGTTCATGAAGGTGACGTCTGTTATTTCAAGATCGCGCATACGTTCCTGTCCTGTCGCAGGGCCGGTTTTTACTTTCTTGGGCACGCCTTTCTGTCGAAGGTTTATCTGCACGCGTGCACCGCCTGCCTGAATTATAAAAGGTGCCTGGCGGCCTATGGTAGTATCATTGGAGGCATAGTGCAGTACGATTTCCGAGCCGTTATTGCTTACAACATTGATCCATGCCGGAAGATTTGCCACTTCGGGGTTCCCGACGGTAGATGAGACACGGTAGGTCACGTTACCGGCTGCGGCCTCAACATTGGTCTCAATTGCGTTTGTTGAACCGTTTACCGTTAGCTTTTTGCTCAGTGATGCCAATCCTTTACGGCAGGCTTCGAGTCCGCGTTTGATGATCTGGTCGTCAGTCGAAGATTCGTAATTGACATCGTTGCGGGCTGCATTGAATTTTTGTCGTGCATCAATGTAAAGTTGTTCGCTTTTGGCAGCCTGTGCTCTTTTCAGAAGGTCCTGCGCCTCCTGAAGAAGGGCGTTTATCGCGCCGAAAGCCATGGTGCTGCAAAAGAAAACCAGCACAAGGAGAGATGACAGTTTTTTTCTCATTATATCTGTTGTAATTGGTTATTCGATAGTATATCGGCTTACAAAGGCTCCGCGACTTGTAATCTTCACCTGTACCGGGGTGAGCGATGGATCTATACCTTGCGGAAGAGATATTGTGATGATATTGTCGGCGCCTTTCTCTATATCGATGGTGGCTTGTCCTGACACGGTGCTTCCGGCGGCATCGGTGAGGTCGTAGCGAAGGTCTACGTTCTTTATGCGGCTCGTGTTCAGGTTGTCATAGCTTAGGGTCAGGTTGGAGCCGTCGATAGAGGCATTTTTCACAGCCATGAATACCGCCGGGGTCTTTACAAGGTGTGCCACACGGTCAAGTTCCTGGCGCACCGATGCATCGTTGACCATAAGCCCTGCTATCTGGAGATATTCTGTAGCGGTTGGATATTCACCTGCGTTTATGAGTCCGGATGCTGATCGCATGTAGCGGTCATGAATCTGAGAGGCCTTGCGGTCGTAGTCGGCGCGCAGCGATGCGGGATCCTTGTCGGGATCTTCGGCAATGAAGCTGTAGCGCGAGCGGTAATCATCAATAGAGTCAAGCAGTTGGCGGGCATCTATTATAAGCCCGTATGAATTATGGTCGCTACGCTTGATGTTCCCGGCACACACACGTTGCAGTTCGTTGTAGTGGCTGATGATTTCGGTCTGGTTTACCTCTTCATCGTCGGCTGAACTGCCTGCAGCGGGATTGTTCATGACGAAGAACCAGTATAGGCCGGCACCGAGAGCTAATACTGCTATAATTGACAAAACTACAAACATAGCTTTGCGGCCGCCTCCGTTGTGTTGTATCTGCGCTGGTTTGTTCTTTGAGGGTTTGTCAGATGACTGGGCACTGTTAGACTGTTTGAACCATTTTCCCCATGGGATTTTGTGTCCACTGAGAATCAGGTCCGTATATTCCACGAGTTGTTCGGCTGTAGGGCGCTCCCAGGTGTCTTTGGCCATGCATGCCTGGATGCATTCATTGAGGTCGCGACTCCATTTGTCGGGATTAAGAGATGGCAGTTGCGCTCCTCCAAGCATCATGCCGCCACCTTGTCCCATGAATGGCAGATCTCCGGTAGCGAGTTCGTAAGCTGATACACCCAGTGACCATATATCGCTGGCTTTTACCGCCATAGGGTCGTTAAGGAATCGTTCGGGTCCCATATATGCCAAGGCTCCGGAGCCTACTGAGCGTTTTGACTGCTTGCGCATTGTTGAGCGCATCTTACGGCTGATCCCGAAATCGGTGATTATGAAGTTGCCCCGATCGTCGGCAAGTATATTCTCGGGCTTGATGTCCTGATGGAGAATCGGTGGTTCGAGGGAATGGAGGTAGCGGAGGCCGGCGGCAACATCATGCAGGAATTGCCATACTGTGGCTTCATCGGCCGAGCCCGCGATCTTGGCGGCTGAGCCCCGCGAGCAGTATTTCATGGTGAGGAATGGCCGGTGTTCCCATACACCATAGTAATCGGCTGTGAGCAGGTGTTCTTCTTTCAGGCCGTATACTACGCGGTACTCATTCTTGAATTCATCCTGCGCTGTTTTGTCAAGTGAGATATAGAGCTTTATGGCAAGGTCCAGCTCCATTTCGGTGTCAGTCGCGAGCCATACTTCGCCAAAGCTGCCGCTTCCTACATATTTCTTGAGCCGGTAGCGATCGGCTACCATCATGCCTTCTTTTAGTTCGGTGTCGTTCATCGTTTGTATGATGATTCTTAATGCGTTGTTGAAGATATGTTATTTGGCCGGTGCGATGGCTCGTTCCAGCTTTTCTATTTCTGATTTGATCTTGTCGATTGACATGCCAGGAAGTTTCGGCAGCAGTTCGTCGACTTTCTTTTTGAGTGACGCGTCGCTCATTTTACCTTTCATCGTCACAAGTTCGAGGTATAGCGGAAGCCGGTTTTCAAGTGCTGTGACGCGTTGTCTTAACTTGTTCTTGGTTTTCTCATCAGCATCGGCGGGCGCTTTGTTGATTTCAGTGGTGAGTTCTGAAATGTTCTTTTCCCATAATGGTACTTGTGTGCTGAAGTTAACCAGACGTTTCACGAGATTGTTTTTCCAGTCTATTGCTTCTTTCATGGCCGATGTGGCGGGTGTCGCTTCTTCTTCCTGTGCTACAGTCGCAACCTCATGTTGTGGCGATGCAAGTTCCTCGGTGGGTGGAGGAGTGGTGGTTGTTGCCGGTGCGGGCGGGCCGGCCTGTTGATGCGGAATGTTTACCGGGGCTTTGGGCATGGGCGCCTCGGGATTCTCGGCCGGATTGACGGTTTGCCCTTCCACAATCTGTGGAGAAGCTTTCAGTTCTATTTCCTCGGATTCGGAGAATTTTGGTTCTGTATCGGTATTGAGGAATTTTATTCCTACTGCCACTGCCGCTGCGACGAGCACTGCGGCGACTATGCCGATAAGGATTTTCTTGTTGTTGTCTTTCCCGGGCGCAGATTGCACTGCCGGTTTTGTGGCATCGCCGGTAACGGCGGCTGTGGTTGATTTTTTCGCTTTAGGAGGGGCGGGTAGGTTTCCGTCAAGTCGGCAGAGGAGTACTGTGACATTGTCATACCAATGCTGGCGTTTGGCGGCATCCATGAGTTCGGCGCGCATCTGTGACAGGTTGTCATAGTTTGAGGCCATTATGCCTTCTAAGGAGTCGCTTATTCCGCGCATAGGCCGATCGGGGACCACTCCGCTTAGGCCATCGCTGCACATCATTATCACATCGCCACTGTATATTTTAGAGTTAATGCATTCGGGGAGAGGGGCGATGCCTGGGTCACCGAGCGATCGGGTGACTATATTTCCCTGAGGATGTCCGAAGGTGTCATCATAAGTGATAATGCCTTTGTCGGCCAGCTCCTGCACGTAAGTGTGGTCTTTGGATATCGGTTTAAGTCCGTATCGCGGATTGAACCGATAGGCCCGGGAATCTCCTAACCATCCTACTGAAATTTCATCTCCTATGATCCATGTTATGATGATTGTCGAGCCCATTCCCTCTCGTTCGGGGTGGCCTTCAACGCCGGCTTTCACCCGACGGTCAGCCTCTATAATGGTCTGTTTTATATATTCGGCCCGTGATTGAGGTGAGGCTATGATCTGAGGTGTCAGTCGGTCGCGCGAGAATAGATCGGCAATAGTGTCGACGGCGATTTCCGATGCCACTTCGCCGGCGTTCTGTCCTCCCATTCCGTCGGCTACGGCCATTATACAGCCATAATCGCCCAACGGCACCGGGGTGTCCATGCGGGTTGGCCCCGATACATTATCTGTCAGGTCATCATCGATGAAGAAGTTGTCCTCGTTACCGTTGAGGGGAGCGTCAGGTTCAAATTTACCTGCGGCATCTGAGAAAGCGACAAGCCTTAGGGTTATAGATTTAGCAGCCATGAGTCTGTTGCATAAATGATTGGAAAACCGCGGAGCAGTTCACGGCAAAGTTACGATTTTTTTCGCAATCATGCAACAAAAATGGCGCGCCTGTGACGGCACGCCATTATATGGTTATTTGCAGATGGATTATCAGCAGCATCCGCCGCCTTGGCATCCGCCCTGGCATCCTTCATTATCATCGCAATTGCCTGAGCAACCGCATCCACAGCCTCCCTCGGTTGTGAGTTTTATTTCTTCGGGAGTGGCATCGCGCACTGTGGTGACTTTGCCGCGCAAGCGCACTACCTTGCCGGTAAGCGGGTGGTTGAAATCCATGGTCACGGTTTTGTCATCAACTTTGTATACTACGCCGTTGATTTTATATCCTTCTTGTGTCATCATGGGCAATACGGCACCCACTTTCACAACTTCGGGATCAAATTTGCCGTCGATTTCAAATATGTCTTTTTCAAGAGTTACAAGAAATTCATCGCTGCGCTGACCGTAGGCTTCCTCGGGTTGTGCGACTACATCGAAAGTGTCACCTTCCGAAAGGCCTTCGAGGGCCTTTTCAAGCGGTGTGACGATGCCGGGGGTAACACCGAATATCACGCCTTCCGGGTCTTCGGCATCTACCTGGTGTACAAGTTCTTCGGTGCCATCATCATTTACTTTGAAGAGGTCATAGACCATCTCTACATATTTTCCGGGTTCAATCTTTTCCATAATATATTGTTTTTATGAATAATAACAAAAACCGTGCCAAAAGGTTATGTGTCACTTGCATCAAGGGGCGCCCATGTGGAACCGGGCGCCCCTTGATGTCGTTGGCCTGTTATGTCAGTCAGCCGTCTGCTCAGGACTGGATCAGTAGTAATCTTCGGCAACTACTTCCTCAACCTCAACTGCGCATGAGTCGGCGTAATCATAGTCTTCAACAATTGCCACTTCTTCATCTGAGCTTCCTTTTTCTGTCCGGTTTACGTAGTCGATATTGCTCTTGATGTTATCAATCAGCGAAGGCTCGCTCTTGGCCACGGCTACGTTGCCGGTGGTGGAACCCTTCTCGCTGTTTACGAGTACGATCAGGTCGCCTTTGGTGAGCAGGGCTGCGTAGGTGGAAGTACCCTTTTCAGTCTGGGCCGCGATTTTGAAGCCATTGTCTTTGAGTTGCGATACGATGGCTTCAGAGCCGCTGTTGCCCCAGTCGGTCTCGGTGCTGATGGAGAATCGCATTGAATATAGTTCGCAGCCTTCGCGCCAGTAGTCGTTGCGCTGGTAGTCATAGCCGTTGAAGTTGTAGCTGTAGTCAGCCATTGACATGTTGAACTCAGCATATACGCTGATTGAATATCGGTAACCCTGTTTTGACAGATCGTCTATGAGTACCTGCGAGCGGTATGTATAGTCGGTCGGATTTGAGAAATGAGCACCGGGGCCTTCACCTATTACATATTTGTCAACACCTTTGTCGGTAATGAGAGAGCACACGTCTTTTACCACTGCTTCGGTGTTGAAATAGTCGGAATTCAGGAATGCATCAGCCGACGGGTCTATGTTCACCCGGTAGAACTCAGCGTTCTTCACAGGCTTGCCTTCCTTGTCAAGGAAGCACTTGGTGCGACGTTCCTCTGCCAGATAGCCGAATTTGCCTACCCAGGACACGCTTTCGTAATCATCGATGCGCAGTGTCTCCTCTCCATCGGCATTCAGCACTACGGCGCGGTCTTCCTGGGATGCGAGGAATGAGCCGGTCGATATGATCTGGATTGATTCGTATTTCGGACGGATGATGGTGTTGCCTTCAAAGTCGATCACTCCGTCTTTATAGTCATCTCCGATGAATACGATGTATTTATTGTCGTAATCTCTTACATGCTTGACTTTTGATGGGCATTTGAATACTTCTTCACCTTTGGTGTCGAGGAATACTATCCGGTCGTTGCTGTCGCGTACGGCAAGTAACCCTGAATTGAACATTTCGGCGTTGGGTTTCATGCCTTTGCGCAGGGTGAATACGGTCTCGCCTTTTTTGTCAATCACCATAAAGGTTGTCTCATCCTTGTCTTTGTTATAAGTGCCTACAAGTGCGTAGCCTTCGTTGAAATTGTTGGCCTCAGAGTACTTGGGCTTGATTGCTACCTCACCCTTGGTATTCACGAAACCATAGTTGCCTTCTTCGGTTTTGACCATAAGCAGTCCGTCGCAGAAGCCTGCGCCAGCGCTTACTATTTCTTTGCCACCTATGGGATCAAGTGTGAACTTTTTCTTGCCTGAGCCATCAATGACAGATATGCGTTCTTTGGGAACGGTAACAGGGATAAGGCCATCAACCATGTATCCAACGGCGCGAAGGCCTTCGGCGTCTTTAACGACTTCGAGTTTGTCGCCGAACTTATAGAGTGAATAACCGTCGTTTTCTTTTACAGAGAAATAACCTTCGACAACGGATGACGGCCGGTTTTTGAATTCGTCGGCAAATTTTATCTCGCCGTCGGGAGAGTAGAAACCCCAGTCAGAATTGTCGCTTTCGCGCACAGCCAGGTAATCAATCCGGTCAACTAATGAGTCACCGCCTGATGAGCTGCAGCTGCCCATGGCGAGGGCTGTTGTAGCTATGACTGCTGCAAGGATACATTTTGATATTTTCATGTGAATTTATTTGGTTAATGATTGAATGCCACAAAGGTAGATAATTTAACGCTGATTTGCAAATATTAAGCAGTCAATGAAAAATTTTTACATTAAGCAGCATTCGCCGGAGAGGTGGCTGACGTGGAAAACCGCCACGGCTTCAATGTGAAACCATGGCGGCGTCAAGAGAGGAGAACGAGCGTTCAGGGAATCAGCGCTGTGAAGTCCGTCAGGGCGGCGGGGTACTTCTGGCTGTTGATCTTGGAGGCGAGGGATGGGTTGAGTACGGTGCCTTGAGCCTCATCGAGGCATGTGGCAAAGCGTGATGCGGCGTCGGCGAGCAGCCAGCCTTCATTATATGCCCGGCGATAGCAATCGACAGCCAGGCTGTAGTCGCGAATGCCGAAAAGACCTTCGTAATAGTCGTTGCCCAGGGCTATGACTGCGGGGTAGAAGTTGTTGTCAGCGGCTGTCTCAAGCAGTTGGCGGGCTATGGCTGTGTCGACATCGATGCCGTCGGTTCCGCGTTCGTAGATTCTGGCGAGCAGCAGTCGGGCGTAGTCGTCTTTCTCGGCAAGTTTGGTAAGTTGCTTGACGGCTTTCTTTATGTCGCGTTTCTCGTTGAGCGGACTCATGAGTATCTGTGCCTCAAGTATTTCAACGTATGGACCTTTGCCTTTTTTGAGCGCTTTTATTTCATTTCTGGCGGTTTTGAAATCCCCGGCGTTGATGGCCTTGACAGCCATGGCAAAGTGGGCGAACGGAGTGTCAAGGATGTTTGCTGTGTCGGTGGGAGTGAAAAGAGATTTCATCTGCGGCACGAAAGAACGACGGTTGTTGAGCCATGAGAACATGTAAGATGCTACAATGAAGTCATTCTTTGATGCTGCGAGCAATCCATATTCAAACATTGCTTTGGCAAGACCTTTATAAGCTGCTTTTCCAAGCCATGCGTCGGCTTCTGTGGCCGATGCCGCCACTCCGCGTCCCTCACGATAGAGGCGAGATACGAGGTATTGTGCGTTGGCGAGGCCGCCTTCAGCTGCTTTGAGTGCGTAGACGAAACCGCGGGAAGGGTTGGCTTCGGTGCCGAGGCCGTCAACCAGCATTGAGCCGTAGTAATATGTGCATGTGATGTTGCCTTGTTCTGTTCCGCTCTTAAACCACTTCAGTGCATCTTTGTACTCTTTGCCGTTGAGGAAAGCGAGGCCGGCGTCGCGCATTGCTTCTACATCGCCGCGTTTTGCCAGGACTGCGTAGTATCTGCCTGCCGCGGGATAGTCACGTTTACAGCCGATCCCTTCGGTAAGGAAGTGTCCCATGGCGGCGCATTCGAATGACGAGCCGGAGTCGGCCTGATGCCGCAGTGATTCCATCAGTTCCGGGTTGCCTGCACGCAAGCTCTTGGTGTACAGTCCCATGGCCTTTATTGAATCGCGTTCAACGCCTTGACCGTACTGGTAACACATGCCTAAATTGCCGATTGCGGCAACATTACCCATTGATGCTGCCTTTGCCCACATACGTGCGGCGAGAGAGTAGTCCTGCGATAGATTCTCACCCATGTAGTACCAGGTGCCAAGAATGTTCAGGGCCTCGGGGTTAGATGCTTCGGCCGCATGTACGACATTCATTATACTGTCGCGGCTGACGGGGTCGGAGGCATGGATGCTCGCCGCGCCAAGGGGAGAGAGGAGAACGAGAGCTGCCAGTAGACGGGTTATTGCTTTCATATTTAAGGTTTTTATCAGATTATCTGTTTGTTATATATCACCGTACTCTATGTCGGTATCGATGTCGATGTCATCTCCGGTATTATATTCAATGTCTGTTAATGGGTCGGTGGGGTCTATGCCCCAGGTTGATGGGTCCTCTCCATCCAGGCCACCCAATAAGGGATCATCTTCTATTATCTCGGGATCATCCTGACCGAGGATTATCTCCGGGTCTTCTTCAATGATAATATCTTCGAGGTCAATTTCTTCAGGATCTATACCGGTGATGTCTTCGGGGATTACCACTTCGATGTCTTCTTGCTCGTTAGATGTGGTGTGGCCACTGTCAAGTGTCTCGTAATTGTTGCCGTTCGAGAATTTAATATCTTCTCCTGATCCCTCGCCGGCCTCTTCCGTGGTCATTGTTTCCTGTGATTCTGTCTCGCTATGCGGGGGTTCTTCTGCAGTGGATACCGTTTCTGAGGTGGAGTCGCCGTTATATGTCTCAGTGTGAGGTGTTTCGCGGCGGTTATGTGTGGACGCCGGGGTGGTTGGTTCTTCTATCTCGACTTCAATGTCATCGTAAGTATCGTCGTCATCATCGAATTCAATGGATGTGATCTCGTCGGAGCTGTCATTAGAGTTGTGTGCTGCGAATGCCGCTCCGCCGGCTGCTGTTACAACCGCTCCGGCTACAGCCGCTGCCCGTTTGTTGATACCTGATCTGGGTTCCTCGATAATTTCCATCTCGGGCTCGTCGGTGGCGGGCTTGCGGGCCGGAGCGGAACTGTCGGGATGCAATGTATTTTTGTTGTCCATTTCGTGTCTTTGTTAGAGTCGGTGAGGTGAAAGGTGGGTTTGCTTGTTATCTGTTGGAGAATGTCATTGATGTCTTGCCCATGGTAATGGTGTCGCCGAATTGCAGTTGAATGCTTTCTCCGTTGGCCATTTTACGGCCATTTATGAATATGGGGTTGCGTGTTTTGACTACTTTGAGCAAAAATACGGCGCCTGACTGATCCATGGTAGTCTCAATGACTGCGCAGCGGCGTGACACGGAATCATCGCCTGTGATCGATATGTCGCTGGGTTGCGAGGAGTCGCTGCGCCCTATAGTCCATGAGCCGTACCCGTTTAGATTGAATGTCTTGACAGTAGCCGGCAGGAACTTGCGGTGCATGGTTACCCTCAGCACTGCCTGAGCCGGGGTTGTGACCACGCTCCATGACGGGTCAAATGCTCCGATCATCATTGTTTTTTGGGTGAGATCGTTTTTCTTGGCTGTGGCAACCTTTATCCCTTGGGCCGGAGCAGACGTCTGGGCGGACTCCGCAGATTGGGAGAGAGCCTCGAACTTCACGTTGAATTTTTTGCCGCATGCCGAGCAGGTATATGTGCGAATACCTTCGACTCCGGGATGCAGTACTTTGAACCGCTTGCCGCAGCCGGGGCACTGTGCTACTTTGTAAGCCTGTAGTGGTGCCATGGCCGTCATGCGAAGTCCTCGGTGTCGATGATGTCATCCATAGGATCATCATCAATCATAGTGTCCTGATTTTCGTCGTAAGCTATGTAGCCGGTCTCGACATCATATTCTGCATCACCTACGGTAAGGAATGTCTCTGAGTCTTCGATGGTGTACATTGCTCCTGTGTCTTCGGTGAGAATGTCGAATACGCCGTCGCCGTCAAGATCGACCATCACACCTGTCATGCCGTTCTGATCAATATATTCTGCTGATGTGGTGGCGTTGCCGTCGATGTCGTAGACGGTCTCGACGCTTGTGAATGCGAAAGGTTGTGTGCCGTCGAAGTCCTCAGGGTCTATTTCTTCCACTGATATCAGTGCTTCTGCAATGTCATCTGGATCTTCGGCAACTTCAATCTGAGGATTTACAACAGGATCTATAGGCTCGACAGGTTGCTCCACGGGAGGATTTACGGGCTGCTCCACGGGTTGGGTCGGAGATGTGGGAGATGTGGGAGTGGTTGGCTGCTCGACGGGTGGTTCCGTGGTCTGATTTATAGGGGTTGCGGGAGTGCCGGGAGTGTGGGCCGGGGGAGTCTGGGTCTGATGTGTGGAGGGAGGAGTGGTGGTCGTCTCCTGCGGGGCGCCAGTGCTAGTCCGGTTTACGCTTGTATTATGCGATACAGCGGGATTGTGTTCTATCTCAACCTCAACTTCATCGTTTGGATCCTCAAGCAGTTCCTCGTCATCAAGTATTATCTCGAGTTCTTCGTCGGCGCTTTTGTTATATTCGTTATAAGCGTAGATGCCGGCAGCACCGAGGCCCGCTGCGGCTACACCGGTGACTCCTGCTGCCGCCGCCGTGGTATTATTTTTTTGTGGATCGCGGGGTTGTTCCTGCGAGTTTTCCTGATAGGAGCCCAAGGGCATTGTTCCGTCTGTTGTGCTCATATTATTTTGTTTTGGGTTGTCGTGGTTGTTAACTTACAATGCAAAGTTACAACCTGTGGCAGCCCTTGGCCAAATTTTAATGAGTGTCTTTGACGAAACGAGTTGTTTTTTTGACGAACCGCCCCTTTTGGCTGACGAAACTCTACGGCAGATCTTCCCAGGAAGCGTCTTCTATCTGTGAGTCAATCTTTATACGGGTGTTGGTGTTTGTGCCGGCAGTTTCTTCGTGCACGGTGGTTTTTATCTCTTCAAAGGCTACGTATTCACCTATATCAGGGTCTATTTTCTTCTTTTTGCGTGAGTGGTTGCGCTCGGCCGCATTCCGGGTGTCCTGTCTTGCGCGGTTGAATACATCGTTCATCTGTTGCTGTGCGTTGCGGTAGGCGCGACGCAATTGCCATATGCGCCACATTACTTTTATAACGGGCACAACTATGAAGAAAAGAAGAAGTACTAATAGAAACTGTAGCATGGGAAGGAGGAGGGTTTATTTGCGGCCCCAAAGTGAGATCAGCACGTAAAGTGCGATAGCCCACACAAGGCCTGCGGCGTGCCAGCAAAGGCAGAACACGGCTGTCGCGGCTATAAGTATGTAACGCCTGAAGTTTTCCTTGAAGTCGAAATTGTGGAATTTGAGGGAGAACATGGGTATATTGCTCACCATCAGCCATCCTGAAAGTATCATGAGAATCACCATCACGGCTGTGCCGGGAAAGAAGAAGCGTTCGATCCATCCGCACATGCCTATCCAGAAAATTGCATTGGCAGGTATGGGAAGCCCCTTGAACGATGTGGCCTGTGATTCGTCGCAATTGAATTTTGCCAACCTATATGCTCCGCAAGCCGGTATGATGAATGCGGCGAAACACAGCCACTGATGCTGGCTTAAAGGCATCATGTAATTGAGCAGCATCATTGCCGGCGCTACGCCGAAACTTACAAGATCTGACAGAGAGTCAAGTTCCGATCCTATGGCCGAGTAGGCTTTCAGTCCCCGGGCCGAGGCACCGTCGCAGAAGTCAAACACGGCAGCTGCCGCGATGCTAATCCAACACCAATGCAGCGCTTGTAAAGCTCCATATTGGGTGTCAAGGTTGAATGCGAAGAATATGGCGGCGCAACCGGCGAGGAGGTTGCATAGGGTAAGCAGGTTGGGTATATTGGATACGATCTTGTTGGGCATCTCAGATGGGTTGTGTTTTGTGTAGTAGTCGTTAACAGAACACCTCCGGGTGTGTTTATGTTTTCAGCCGCCCTACCAGCGTGATGCCGCCGGTTGTCTTGTCACCTATTTTTACAAATGTTTCAGTTCCAAGGGGTAGAAAAATGTCAACTCTTGATCCGAATTTAATGAATCCGAGGTGTTCGTCAATGCGGGCCTCATCACCGGCTTCGGCATAAGTCACTATGCGACGTGCCACTGCTCCGGCTATCTGGCGCACCAGTACCTTTTGTCCGCAGGGGGTTTCTATAAGTATTGTAGAACGTTCGTTGTCGGTGCTTGACTTCGGAAGATAGGCCGACATGAATCGGCCGTCCTGATGGTCGGTCATGATTACACGGCCATTTACAGGATACCAATTGGCATGCACATTGAATATGCTCATGAACACGGAAAGCTGCAGGCATCGGCATTTCAGTACGTCGGGTTCGTAGACTTCCTCAAGAGCCACGACCTTGCCGTCGACACTTGACACCACAGCTCCCGCAGGGTCGCCGGTGAAATGCCGGCGAGGTGAGCGGAAGAAATTTACGGCAAGCAGGTATACTGTAGCAGTGACGGCAGTGACGGCGATAGGAATCGCTACCGGTTTGACGAACAGCCATAACGGTAGGTTGATCGCGATAAACACAACCAAGCCTATCAGTAGTATTACATTGCCTTCATGATGTATTTTGACTCTCATTAATGCCGCATATTTCAATATCAATTGCAAAGATAACGCAAAAAATCGGTTTTAGCCCCGTTTTTTTAATTTTTTTCACTTTAAGCTATGGAAAACGCTATTTTAATAGTTTTTAACATTGTCGGTGTGGCGAAATGTTGTAACTTTGCACTCGGGTAAGTCCTACACGACCAGCTCCCCGAGAATCCCCCAGGTCTTGACCGAAGCAAGGGTATCGGGTCGTAGCGGTGCGATGTAGTAAGCTTACCCTTTTTTATTTTTAAGTATTGAAGATATGAGAACTCCCGACGAAGTAAGTAACTGCACGCTCCTGGGCAACCAAGGTGTAAAGTACCCTGCACAGTATTGCCCCGAGATTCTTGAAACATTTCCCAATAAGCATCCTGATAATGAGTACCTCGTGACTTTCAACTGCCCCGAGTTTACCTCGCTGTGCCCTAAGACTGGGCAGCCTGACTTTGCGGAAATAGTAATCTCGTATATCCCGCGCATCAATATGGTCGAGAGCAAGAGCCTGAAGCTCTATCTATTCAGCTTCCGTAACCATGGCGACTTTCATGAGGATTGCGTGAATATTATAATGAAAGATCTTGTGAAACTCATGGATCCGCGCTATCTGGAAGTGAGAGGTATATTTACACCGCGCGGAGGTATATCTATCTATCCTTTTGCCAACTATGGCGACGCGGAGCATCAGGATATGGTCAAAGCCCGCATGTTGGCAATGTTCCCCAACCGTTGATATGGAAAAAGATACACTGCTTATAGCCAGCGGCGGCATGGATTCCACCACCATGCTTTATGAATATGCATCGCGCATCGCGCTTGCCGTTACATTCAATTATGGTTCTAATCATAATGCCCGTGAGATAGAGTGCGCGCGGTATAACTGTGGCAAACTCGGCATAAAGCTCATCGAGGTTGATCTCCCGTTTATCGGTGAGTTGTTTAAAAGCTCCCTGCTCAGCGGAGCCGATGCCATACCTTCGGGTGATTATGATGACGATAACATGCGGTCAACCGTCGTACCTTTCCGTAATGGCATCATGCTTGCCATTGCAGCCGGTATTGCCGAAAGCAATGGCCTCAAACACCTTATGATGGCAAACCACGGAGGCGACCATGCCATATATCCGGATTGCCGCCCTGAGTTCGTCAGGGCTATGTCGCACGCGGTATCGGCCGGTACATATGACGGTATAGATTTATTGGCGCCTTATACGGATATGACAAAGATAGATATTGCACGCCGCGGTGCTGCCTTGGGCATTGACTATGCGCACACTTATTCTTGTTATCGTGGAGGTGAGCGTCATTGCGGCACCTGCGGCACCTGCACCGAGCGGCGCGAGGCGTTTGCTCTTGCCGGAATTCCTGACCCCACAGTTTACGATAACTGACGAGTGATGCGGAACTCGGGTGCCCGGTAAACGAATGTTATGATATCGGTTGCTGCGAGATTTGTTATCAATCTTTCGGCCCGGCGTTGCGAGATGCCAAGTGCGAGTGCTATATCAGTTACAGATAGGCCTTGATCGCCTGCTGCATCAAGGGTGTCAAGCAATCGCGAGGCTTCATGGTCAAGGCTGAAAGTGACCGGAGACTCTGTGCACCAGGCTGCTACCATGAGCGGGTGGGCTACAATGTTCTCATCTGCCACGCGATAATATGCGCGGCGGCATCCGTCGGCTTCGATTACACTCACCGGGCGCCGTGGCGCCGCAGCTATTGACGCCATAATCACCACTACTCCGGTGTCTATGCTATAGGCTTGGAATTCAACCTCCTGCCCGGGGTCACAGTATCTGTGGGCCGCGAGTTCCACCATATATACGTCTTCTTCATTGCGCACGCCTGCTATGGCACCGTTGTCCTTAACGCCTATGAGCAGGCGCCCCCCGCCTGCATTGGCGAAGGCCGATATGGAGCGGGCTATTTTCCGTGCGTCGGAGATGGCGTATTTGAAGTCCTGCTGTGCGTGCTCGCCCTGTGACACAAGCGATGCTATCAGGCGCCGCCCACGTTTTACAGGTATGTCTTTCATTGTCAGATTGCGGCCAGCAGGTGGGTGAGGGTACCGAATGTGCGTTCAGGTGCTGTCTCCCAGAAATTATTATATTGGGATACGTTGTCGTCGCTGCCCGGTGTATCACTGATGACCCGGATAGCTACGAAAGGCACACTCTTGAGATGGCATACCTGTGCTATGGCAGCAGATTCCATGTCAACGGCTACAGCGTCGGGATAAAGATCAAGGATGTGCGCTACTTCGGCAGGTTTTGAGACGAAGATATCGCCCGACGCAAGCACACCTCTATGTGCTCCGACTGCATCGACCATCTCGGGTGGCAGAGGACACTCGAAAAGTCGGGGGCAGCCTGCGGCTTGTCCCCATTCTGTGTCAGGACCGCACCATACGTCATGATACCCGATCCCTGACGGAATCACTACGTCAAGCACCTTGGCGGCCCCGGTTCCTCCGGCTACACCGGTATTGATTACAAGCGCAGGGTGAAATGTGTCGATCAGGGTGAGGGTGGCTATAGCGGCGTTTACCTTGCCAATGCCGGATTGTACTGCTATGATCTCTCGACCGGCAATAGTTCCGGTATGGTATATTATATCGTTGACCGTTACGGTGCTGTGTCCGTCAAGAAGGGGAATGAGCAAGTCCATTTCCTTGCTCATGGCGGCTATAATGGCTATTTTCATCTTAGTTTTGTTGTGGATAGGTGATGTATAATACTTTTACTCTCACATCAAATGGGGTTGCCCGCAATGTGCGTGGACCCGGCGGTGACAGTTTGTAGTAATAAATGCCTCCGGAGTCGAATGATCTTACGTCAATGCGTCGTGTCTCGCCCGGCGGAATATCTGTGTCAAGCTCATGAATCACTTTGTGCAGCATGTGGCCGTCGATATCGGTATATGTGATTTCAAAACCAAGGGAGTTGATGCGACGCACGGTATTGTTGGTCACGAACATCATCTCGCGTGTTGATTTAAGTGATTTCTCAAATCCGGCGACTGCCACGCTGTCGGGAGCAGGCAATATCACCGAGTCACAAGGTGTGGATGCTGTGGAAGGAGCCGCTGCTGTGAGCCGCCGGTTCTGTGACGGTGAGGGACGTCTTAGATCCTGCCCTGTAGCCGTGATGGATGCGGTTATCAATAATATTGCTGAAATCAACCGTATCATAGCACAATGAACTGAGGGGGAGCACCTTCGCGCCGTGCTCCGTCAGGCGCTCCGGCACCCTCCGGCGCGGGCCGGTATGTTACCCTGAATAAATATGGGATCCAACGCGCCAGAGATACACGCCCTTTGTGGCGGTAGTAAACGAGCGATATGGCATCAGCATTCTCGTCTGAGAACTCAATAGTGAAGGCTAAGTTGTCATTACGGCCATGGTGTCTGTCGGGTCGCGGGTCGGTTGACATCCGGCAGTCGTATTTGCCGGGACTTCCGGCAGGAATGGCATTGCCGATAACTGTGCCGGGAATTATTGACATATCAGGTCCGTCGATATAAGCGATAGTGAGCCGGCCCGAATTGCCTGGCTCAGGGGAAAATTCGAGTACCGCGCCACCTCCATTGACCCGCCACAGTCCCTCAAGAGGGTCGGCGGCGTGTGCGGCAGTCGCGTAAAGAGTCAGTGCCGTTAGAATCGCTGTAAGACGGGGTGATGTCATCAGATCGAGGCAAATTTATAGGAAAAACCTATGGAGAATATTTCCTTGACCTGCAACTTGTGCCAATTGTCATCAGGATTGCGTGGCGTGTTGGAGTCGTAACGGGCGTGCACGTATATCTGTGTCGAGAGGAAACGGTTGATGTCCATAGCCAGAGTGTTCTCCCAATCACATTGGAAAGAGTCGTAATCGCTGAATGCGAACAGCCGCGATGAGAACCGTATATTATAACAGATCTTCCAGGAGAGCTTTAGTTCTACCGACGAACCGAAACTGTGTTTCGTGGTGCGCCCTTCCTCAATGCCGTAGGCCGTCTCGTTGACGTCGTGGTTGATCACTGTCACCATGTTGTAGGAGACCGGAGCGATTGACGCGTCAAATGTAAAGGTCTTGGGTGTGTTGGCATAATTGTATGTCATACCGACACCGGCCGTGAGCTCGCCGGGTGACAGAAATGCCGATGACAGGGTGTGGCTGTTTGACTTATAGGAGTTCACGATCTGTGTCTTAAACTGTCCGGTGAATGAGTAGTACCATCTGTGAGCGGCCTTGACACCGAAAGTGGTGTTGACCTGAAACACATCTTCCGATACGTTATAAGAGTGTATGGAGTCGTCAGGAGCGTTATTGATGCCCAATTTATATTGAGCCGTGGTCTCGAAAAGTAGATTGGGGTGGTACTCTTGGTTAAGTTTCACATTATAGAATATATTGGCCAGCACATTTAGGTTGTTGTTGCCCCCCTGATACCAGTTGGGTGACACGTAAGCTTGCGAGAACTGCAGCGATGCGGAGAATGTACGTATCCAATGGCGTTTTTTGACTTCTTCTCCTGAAATTGTGGGCGCCTTGATAGGCGTCGGAAGCTCGCGGCCTATATTGATTGAGAAGTCGGCGGGATTTACTACAGCCGAGTATTGAGTTGGTGCCTCAGGAAGGTCGGAAAGGTTATATCTTACCATTTCAGGGTGTTGCGTGAACAGATGGCGGCGTCTGTCACGTATCTGTCGCGAAAGTATCTCGTATTCTTCAATCCATCGCATGTGTGGCGCGTCAGAATAGGTTTCGTCGCCTATCTTCAGGGGATTGTCAAAGATGTATGAATCATAGATCGATGGCATGAAGAATGTGGGAGGTAGCGATAATGGCGCATCAAAAGGATCATAGTCAGGTCTCGAGCCGTATACCCGTAACAGTGAATCACTCACGCTTTCAACGGGTATCTCAGGAGCGTTGCTTTCGGGCCGGATCTGTTTTGCAGTCAGGCCTTTGGGCGTTAGTGTGCTCGTGATGGGCGTACGGGGCGTCTGGTTGGCTGTTTGGGCTGCAGTGGCGACGGTGGTCAGCAACACCGCAAATATGGCGAGGATGGCTGTCTTGTTCATAATGCAGATGTGTTGGATTGTGTTGCGGGGCGGCGGCCCATGTATACGGAGCACACCCCGAAGGTATATGTGGTGAATTGCGTGTCAATGAAACCGGCCTGTTCCATCAATGCAAGCATATGTTTGCCTCGTGGCACGGCTGCTATGCTCTCGGGTAGGTAGGAATAGGCTCTGCGGTCTTTTGATACAATGCGGCCCATGGCCGGAATTATCATGCGAGTATAGAGGTTATAGAACGGCTTTATCAATGGCGATGATGGCGTTGACAGTTCAATGACGCATAATGTGCCGCCGGGGGTAAGCATATCATGCATAGCCCGGTAGCCGGCTGCGAGATCGGCGAAGTTACGCACTCCGAATGCCACTGTCACTACATCTGCCCCCCGCATTTCCTCTGGTGCATTCAGGCAATCGCCGCATACCAGTGTCACGCGTTTGTCAAGACCTGCTTTCCTGACTTTGGCACGTCCGCGCATTATCATTCCTTCTGACAGGTCAAGACCTGTGACCTGTGCTGTGGGGATAGCACGGGCCAGTGATATGGCGAAATCTCCGGTGCCGGTGGCGATGTCGATGATCTTGGCAGGATTGGCTGCGGTGACTGCAGCCACGGCCTTTCGGCGCCACCGTCGGTCCTGTCCCATGCTCATGGCTCGGTTGAGACGGTCATAAGCGGGTGCTATGTTGTCAAACATCTCGCGCACCTGCTCGGTTTTGCCACGTGTGTGATCGTAAGGGGTGATGTCTTCAGGTTTCAAGATTGCAAGCGTTCAAGTAGTGATAACGATGCGCAGGTACGCACCGTGGCGTGCCTGCGCTGATTATTATGCGGTG
This sequence comes from Odoribacter sp., assembly GCA_023663145.1. Taxonomy (GTDB): domain Bacteria; phylum Bacteroidota; class Bacteroidia; order Bacteroidales; family Muribaculaceae; genus CAG-873. The sequence goes on along the minus strand of JAMPHZ010000006.1, from coordinate 47,828 downwards.
TGTATTTAGCGGCCCAGGGTAGCGAGACAGTCGAGGATATTGTTCTCGATGCGGCGCAGAAGGTGGCTCTCGTCAGCCGGCACGAAGGTACGGCCAGTCACATGTTCGTACAGTTCGATGTAGCGGCGGGAGATGGTATCGCAGATCTCATCTGTCATCTCCGGTACTTTCTCACCGGGGCGACCCATGAATCCGTTCTCGATAAGCCATTGGCGTACAAATTCTTTTGATAGCTGGCGCTGGGGTTCACCATTGGAGAGGCGTTCTTCGTATCCATCGGCGTAGAAGTAGCGTGACGAGTCGGGAGTATGTATTTCGTCGATGAGGATAACCTTGTCGGCCAATTTGCCGAATTCATATTTTGTGTCAACGAGAATCAATCCTTTTTCGGCGGCCATGCGTGTGCCTATTTCAAAGAGACGGCGGGTATATTCCTCCATTACTTCGTAATCTTTTTCGCTCACTAAGCCTTGCGCGATGATTTCTTCGCGTGATATGTTCATGTCATGGCCTTCATCGGCCTTGGTGGTGGGCGTGATTATGGGGTGGGGGAGGCGTTGGTTCTCCTTGAGCCCGTCAGGGAGTGCCACGCCGCATATCTCGCGTGCTCCGGCTGCGTAATCGCGCCATGCACTGCCGGCCAGATAGCCGCGTATGATCATTTCGACCTTGAAGCCCTCGCATCGCACGCCTACTGTTGCCATGGGATCTGGTACGGCTATTTTCCAGTTGGGCACGACTGATGCGGTCGCATCAAGGAAATAGGCCGCAATCTGGTTCAGGACCTGTCCTTTGTAGGGTATCCCTTTAGGTAATACCACGTCAAAGGCAGATATGCGGTCGGTGGCAACCATTACCAGTGTGGTGTCACCAATGTTGTAAACGTCGCGCACCTTGCCGTGGTATACGCCTTGCTGATGCGGAAAATGAAAGTCAGTGGATGTGAGAGCTGATTGCATTGCGTTATAGTGAATTAGTGTGTTCGTGATTTTCGGGGGCCGCGGCTTTCTCGGCTTTTTCAGCTTTTTCATAAGCCTCGACTATGCGTTGCACAAGAGCATGCCGCACAATATCTTTCTTGCTGAATTCAACACGGCCTATGCCGGGCACGCCATCAAGCACTTTCAATGCCCGGGTGAGTCCCGACACGGTTGAGCGCGGCAGGTCAATCTGTGTTACGTCGCCGGTGATGATCATCTTGGCGTTCATACCCAGGCGCGTAAGAAACATCTTAATCTGATGGGTGGTGGTGTTCTGGGCCTCGTCAAGCACTATTATGGCGTCATTTAGAGTGCGGCCGCGCATGAATGCCAACGGAGCTATCTGTATTACTTTCGACTCCATGTATTCGCGTAGTTTCACGGGCGGAATCATGTCCTCGAGCGCGTCGTATAGCGGTTGGAGATAAGGATCGATCTTATCTTTCATGTCGCCGGGGAGGAATCCTAATTTCTCACCTGCTTCCACAGCTGGCCGTGAGAGTATTATCTTACGCACCTCTTTGTTCTTAAGCGCTCTTACTGCAAGCGCTATCGCTATGTATGTCTTGCCTGTGCCGGCGGGACCAAGGGCGAATGTGAGGTCATTGTGCAGCACCTCCTCTACCATTAGCTGCTGGTTGGGCGTGCGCCCCTGGATTGGCTTGCCGTTGAGACCGTAGATGATCACGCTGTCTTTTTTAAGCTCTTTGCGGGCCTCTCCTTTCACTATGTCAAGGATTACGTCTTCGGGCAAGGTATTGTAGCTTGAGGCGTAGTCTTCAAGTTCCTTGATCTTGCTCTCGAACTCGGCGGTTTCGTTCTCTTCGCCTATAACCTTTATCACTGTGCCGCGGGCGGCGATGCGTAGTTTGGGAAAAAGATTGCGTATCAGTTGCATGTTGGAGTTGTTCACTCCGTAGAAACTCACGGGGTCTGCATTGTCGATTAATATGATGCGCTCAATCATGCTTCCTGAAATTTTTAAGGTGACCTTACATTTTTAACAATGATTAAAAACTTAAGTTCACGATGTCGCCGCCATCAGATTCGCTCAGGTCAACGATAGCGCCGTTGAGTCCGTGGTTGGCTGTCAGACTCAGTAACTTTTCTGCACTTCCGGTATTGCTGCGGGCGGGGATTATGGCGGCGTTTACGCGTATGCCGAGGTTTTCAAGATCGCCGGCGGCGGCACCTGTAAGCTGAAGTAATGCGCCGCGGCATATCCCTGCACTGCAACTGCCGCCTTTTTCTTCGGCACTGCTTACTGTGGGGATGGTTATGATAATTGAAGCGTCATCATCGCCGGCATTGGCTAAGAAAGGTAAGGCGGACTGCAATGAGTTCACTGTACCGGTGATATTGCATTGTATCATGTCATCGAGTTCGCCCGGCAATATATCTATGATGGTGTTGGGCTTGTAAAAGCCGGAGCATGTTATTAGAGCATTGATACCTCCGGCTTCATCTGACGCGAGTTCGAGCGCGGCATCAAGGGCGGCGCGGTTACGCGGCGAGCCTTCGAAGAAGAATATCGCTTCTTCCGAGTCAATGCTGTTTATGAGGGCTTTCGCTTCTTGAGGGCGTGAGTCCATAAACGTCACTCGCCAACCGGCCGCTGCAAACGCTCTCACAGCTGCAGCCCCGGTGCCGGTAGCTCCTCCGGTGATGAATACAGTTTTGGCCATTCCTGAAAATTTTCACAAATTTAGCACTTTTTCCTCACCCGCGCAAATATTTGCAACCTTTCGGTCATAAGGCGGTTGATCAATGTGCTTGTCGCAGGTGTGTTGCGGGGAAGGGAGTGTGCTCTCAGAGCCATTTTATCTTTCGGAGCCATATATAGGCGCCCAATGTGAGTAATACGGCGATACCCAAAACCATGAAAAAAGACCCTTTGACCTGTGCCAGCCACAGGTCGTTGACGTTCATTCCGTATAATGACGCGATGAGTGTCGGGACCATTATTATAAGTGTGATCGATGTCATGCGTTTCATTATGTTGTTGATGTTGTTGGATATGACTGACGCATATGCATCCATCGTGCTTTCAAGGATGTTGGAATAGACGTTGACTGTGTTGTCGGCTTGTTTTATCTCGATTTCGAGATCTTCGAGCAAGTCGGTGTCATAATCGTCGGCATATACTTTGCAGAGCCGCTCGAGTAATGAATGGTTGCCGTTGATTGACGTGTTGAAGTATACAAGTGTTTTCTGAATGCGCAGCATGGCTATAAGATCGCGGTTCTGCACGCTCTTGCGTAAAGCTTTTTCGGCTGAGCTTACCTCGGAATTGATGTCTTTAAGGTATGACAGATACCAATATGTGGCACTGACTATGAGGCGCATGATGAAATCTTGCTGGCGTATCACCTGAATGGCGCGGCGTTGGCTGAATGATATGAAGTCGTCAACGATTTCAGTCTTGTAATGGCAGAGGGTCACGATCATGTCGCGGTTGGTCATAACCCCTATAGGCACGGTGGTGAAAGGTGTCTCGCCCGAGGGGTCGGGCATTGGCACCCGCAGAATTGTGAGCAGCCAACCGTCTTCGTTGTCGACACGTGGCCGTTCGTCGGCATCGGCGAGTGACTCCATGAATGATTGCGGGACACCTAATGTGTCGGCAAGAAACAGCAGATCAGTCTCGTCGGGTTCTTCTATATTTACCCAACAATCGGGTTGCCAGGTATCTTGTTCAATAAAACCGTTGTCGCAATGCAGAAATTTTTTCATCAAGAATAAAACAACTGCGGTTGCCGGAGTGTTCGCTCTCAGGCTACTTGCACCGGAATGCCTGTGGCGTCGGTGATGCGCGTTGCTATGCTGAGAAGTTCTTCGCGTGGCACACGTTGCAGCGAGGCTTCGGGAGTGGGGCGGTCTAAAGAGTAGATCATTATCTCGCGCGGACAAATACGCCGGTAAGCGTCAATCAAGGCGTTGATCTCCGTGTCAGTGCTGTTGTCTACAGTTATGCCATTGTGTGAGCCTCGGGTAATCATGGTCTGCACGATTACATGTGCCCCCATTGATGCGAGTTGTCCGATCACTCTCTCTATGTCGAAGGCCGGTGAGGTTGGCCGGTCAAGCATGGTTACAGTGTCTGCGATGGCACTGTCAAGTTTTAATATGCAATTGTCGACGTGATGCAGGGCCTCAGTCACCTCAGGGCGCGCGAGCATAGTGGAATTGCTGAGTACACTGACTTTCGCTGTCGGAAAATATCTGTCACGCAGGGTTATGGTGTCGTCAATAACGCCGCTGAATTCAGGATGTACTGTGGGTTCGCCGTTGCCTGAGAATGTTATCACGTCAATGTCTGTTCCGTCGGCTTTGAGTTCCTGCATGCGTTTCTCGAGCAGTTCGGCTACGAGTGCGCGGCTTGGCAGTCCGGTAGTGCCCGTCCCCTGTGCATTGAATCCGGCTTCGCAGTACAGGCAGTCGAATGTGCATACTTTACCGTCGCGTGGCGACAGGTTGATGCCGAGAGATGTGCCGAGCCGGCGCGAATGTATTGGACCCAATATGGTGTCGTGAAACATTACAGTCTGCATGTGATCAATCAAATTTTCGTGTGAAGATTCGGGTTATCTGGCCTGTGATCAGGGAGATTATGAATATTATTGCTATTACGGCCGCCAGGTCTGTCAGTTCGACTTCAACAGGATAGACGGATATTGTCATTTTGCTGGCGTCGCCGTTCAGTTTTATGAATCCGCCCCATTGCTGTGCAAGTGATAACGCAAGCCCTGTGATTGTGCCCAGGATGCCACCTGCAAGTGTTATTAATATGCCTTGCAATACGAATATACGGCGGATTGTGCTTCGCGTTGCCCCCAGGAACCTCAGGGTGGTCATATTATCGCGCTTCTCAATGACCATGAGCGACAATGTTGATATTATGTTGAATGTTGCGATAAGCAGAATGAATACAAGCATCATGAATGTCACCCATTTTTCAATGGCAATCATGTGGAAGCTTTCGCCTTGTTGGCGCTCCCTCGTGCTTACTATGTACTCTTTTCCTATTTCACGCCCTATGTCAACTGCCGCTCGGTCGGGGTCGGAACCTTCCCGAAGGGCAACCTGAATTCCCGTTGCCTCAGAACCTGTATAAGCTAACAGCCTGCGTGCAGCATCAATGGGAATTATGATGTGGTCGCCGTCATATTCCAGCCTGTCGGTCTGAAGAAGGGCTGTGGGAAAAATCTCAACCTTCTCGAACGCGCCGGCCGGATTAGCAGGATTAATGCGGCCTGTGCGCCGGGGCACGTATAGCGTCATTATTGGGGAAACGGCTTCCATGCGGCTCCATAATCCCACGGCCAATGCTGCCGGAACAGGATCCGAGCCGGCGGCGAAGTGTGCGTCGGCAGGCAGGGAGTCAGTTATCATTCCGTCGAGAACTATTGCCTCCGTATCAATTACCTTGTCCCAACCTTTACCCACACCGGTAAAGACAACTCCGGCTTGCCGGTCACCTGAAATGAGCAGTGCGCGTTCCTCGAGCGCGGCCACGGCTGCTGTCACGTCAGATCTTCCGGTCAGGGCGGTGGCGAGTGAGTCGCCGTTGGCCATGACCTTGCCGGTGGCAGGTGTTATCAGCAGGTCAGGATCAATGTGTGAGAACTGCAGGCGGGCGAGTGAATTAAAGCCGTTGAAAACCGATAACACAACAACAATGGCCGCCGTGGCTACAGCGACCCCGGCCACTGAGATGGCCGAGATGATGTTCACGGCGCCATGTGACTTCTTTGACAGAAGGTAGCGCAGGGCTATTTTCAGCGACAGCATCCCCGGCGGACTCAGGACTGTTCGAGCAGATGGTCGATGTTTTCGAGATAGTCGAGTGAGTCGTCAAGATAAAACTGCAACTCGGGTGTCTTGCGCAGTTGGAAACGCACTTGCTGTGCAAGTTCATAGCGCACGGTTTTTGAGGATTGCTTGATTGATTCGAGCAACTCTGCCCCCTTTCCTGAAGGGAATATAGAAAGGTAAACTTTTGCTACTGATAGATCAGGTGACACACGCACCGTGCTCACCGATACGATGACGCCGTGTGTCTTGGCTGTCTGACGGCGGAATATCTCGCTGAGTTCTTTTTGAAGCAGACGGGCTATTTTTGCTTGACGTGTTGATTCCATAATTATTTGTTATTCAATTGTTACACCTAACTCGCGGGCGAGTATGCGCACGCCCTCTGTGGCAGGCGCCTTGATCACATTTACTCCGGCCGGCACTGCTGCAGGTCGGGGATCAATATAATATACCGGAACTCCTGACCTTACATAGTGGAGTAAGGCAGCTGCGGGGTATACGGCCAATGATGTGCCTATTATCACGAATATATCGGCCTGTGAGGCGAGTTCGGTGGCCGGTTCGAAATTAGGCACGGCTTCCTGAAAGAACACTATATGAGGTCGCACATGGTGACCGTCAATCATGGTGTCAGGAGTGGTTTCAAGCGCCGCAGGTGATGGTGATAATGTATATACCTTTGACTCGTTATCAACGGCCCTCACTTTCATCAGCTCGCCGTGCAGATGCAGCACGTTGGAAGAGCCGGCGCGTTCGTGAAGGTCATCAACGTTCTGAGTTATTACGAAAACGTCATAATATTTCTCGAGTTCGACCAAGGCCTTATGACCGGCGTTTGGTGACGCTTTAATAAGATCATGGCGGCGCTGGTTGTAGAATTTATGAACCAACGCGGGATTGCGGGCAAATCCGTCGGCGCTTGCAACGTCCATCACCGGGAAGTTTTCCCACAGTCCGCCTGCATCGCGGAAAGTGGAGATGCCACTTTCGGCACTCATCCCGGCACCTGTTGATATTACAAGTTTCTTTTTCATGTTAAGAAAACGCGCTCGGAGGGGGTAATGTTCAGTCGTCTTCAGGGTCAAACATTATGCGTTGAGCTCCTGATTCAGGCTCGGCAGGTCGTGTAGCCGGTTCAGGGGCCGAAGGCTTGATGGTAGTGGTGAGTTTGGCTCTGCCGGCGCGTGCGAAGGTCGGTACTTTCTCGAATTCATTGATCACTGCGTCATCATCGAGCGTGTCGGGCGAAAGCAGGATATAGTTGCGTGACTCGCGTTCGCGTTCTATTTTCTGTACCTTCTCGGTGCCGTAGACTTTTCCGATTTTCTGTATGTCCACATCATCGGGTTTCTGGTCCGGTTCAGTTGCTTTGGGACTCTGTACCTTCTTGTCTTCATTCACGGTCACATCAAACCCTGACGCGAGGATGGTGAATTTTACCTTGTCGCCAAGTGATTCATCGTAGGTTATACCCCATATCACGTCGACTTCTTCCTCCACGCGTCGTATGAAATCGTTGAGTTCCTTAGCTTCTGATGCTTTGAAGCGCACGTTGGCCGTGCGGGAGTAGTATAGGTTGAACAGAATCTTCTTTGATGACAGCACATCAGTGTTTTTGAGCAGAGGCGAATGCAGGGCGTCTTCGATGGCTTTGGTCACCCTGTTTTCACCCTCTCCGTAGCCGACTGCTATTATAGCTGTGCCTCCGTCGCGCAGGGTCGTGTTGACGTCGTTGAAGTCAAGGTTTATATAACCCTTGCGTGTGATGATTTCAGCAATGGAGCTTGCTGCTGTCGACAGCACGTCATCTGCTTTGGCGAATGCTGATTCAAATTCAAAATCAGGATAAATCTCTATCAGCCGCTCGTTGTTTACGATCATGATCGCATCGACATATTTGCTCATTTCCTCGGCTCCGTTGAGTGCCTTCTGGATCTTCCGCATGCCTTCAAACATGAACGGAATGGTCACGATGCCTATGGTGAGCAATCCTTTTTCTTTTGCTATGCGGGCTACCACCGGGGCTGCACCCGTGCCAGTGCCTCCACCCATGCCGGCGGTGATGAATACCATGTCGAGGTCGTCGTTGAAAAGATCGGCTATGTCGCGTGCGCTTTCCTCGGCAGCTTTGAATGCGACATCGGGCATGTTGCCGGCACCTCGGCCGTTGGTCACGCCCGGGCCGATAAGCAGTTTGTTGGGTACTGATGAGTTGCGGAGCGCCTGACGGTCAGTGTTAACCACAACAAATGACACGTGTTCGACGCCTTGTTTGAACATGTGGTCGACAGCATTGTTGCCGCCGCCGCCGACACCCACTACTATGATGTGGTCAACTTCCTGTTCGCCCTGTGGTTGAACGTTATATTTATCGAGATATTGAGAGTCTTCGGGAGCCATAATTGATAGAGTAGTTACGGGTGGTGTTTAATCAAGGGATTCACTGTCGCTGTCAAGATCGGCGTCTTTGGGCTTTGTCAGCCAGTTTGCGATGCGCTTCAGCAGGTTGTCCCGGGTTTCGCCGGCATTGGCGCCTGGTTCGGGAAGTTCGTCGTCGACAATGTTGTCGGGTTGGTCGAAAGGTTCGTCATCGTAGAGCAGTCGTGGATCGTTCTCGTCAATGGGTTCGCGCTGTCCGGCAGCCGGGCCTGTTGCGCCTGCTGTGGAGGTCGCCTGCCGGGTGCCTGCTGTGGAGGGAAGTTCGATACAAGAGGCATTGTCGCCATCGTGAGCCGCGGCGTATTTTACCAATGCTATCACATCTGCATTGTCGGGATTGTTGAATGGCGCGCCTCCGATGGTAGCGTCAATAGCAGCATGACGCACTTTAAGTTTGGTCTGTGCCTCAAGCATCTCATCAAAGCCTTTTAGCCGTGAGCCACCACCGGTGAGTACTATGCCGCCGGGGAGGTCGGAGAGATTGATGCCGCTTTGGTCTATGTAGTTTATTATATTGGCTATAATCTCGCCGGCGCGTGCAGAAATGTAGTTTGTGATTTCGGCAGTCTCGGGATCTGCCTCGACATTTTTGACGCGGTCAGCGACAGCCCTGCCTCGTGTAAGTTTTATATTCTCGGCCGCTTCGGCGGTGATGCCGAGGCCTTGCGAGAGGTCTCGAGTGATATTGGCTGAGCCCATTGGCAATGTCGCAAGTAGCTGTAGGGCGCTTGCCTTATAGATGGCTACAGTGGTGGTTTCGGCACCGAGATCTACAAGCAGGGTGCCTAACTGGCGTTCCGAGTCACTCAGGAGCATGTCGGCGATGGCGACGGGGCGGGGTATGTAATGCCGCGGTATGTCGGCGCCGTGTGATTCAATTTTCACGCGGTCGAGATTCCGGCGGTTCTCTACCGAGGCGGTCACTATGGTGAATTCGCCGTGGATCGCATTGCCGAACGAGCCTATTATGCGTTTGACTTCGGTGCCGTCGACCATGAACCGGCGGTCGCCTATGTATAGTACATCGCGGTCGGTAGCCAAATTATAACGGGCTTCATTGTGAAGTTTTTCAAGTACCTGTGCTGTTATTTCCACATCGCCACCGAGACGCACATCTGATTCGACGGCACGCGAGTCCACCGACCGGCCTCCGTTGGATACATAAACCGAAGTGAGGCGACCGCCTGCAAGGCGAGGGTTGTTCTCAAGGCGGCGTATTATGTCATTGACTCGCTCGGCAGCCTCGCGTGCATTCTGCACGCGGCCATGGCGCACACTTTCGGCTGTGTCGGTTTCTTCGATAGCGATGACAGAAATCGCTGCCGTAGGATCCACCGAAGCCACAATTCCCTTGATTTTGGAACTGCCTATCTCGATTGCTGCTATATATCTGGATTCCATAGTACTGAATGAATTATTGAATTGAGGTGGTGTCGGAGTGGAGAGGGGTTGTCATAGTCTCGGTGTCATCGATATCATCATATTCCTCAATCGTGGCTGCCAGAGATGATGAGCCGAGAGCTTTGTTGCGACGTGTGGTGACCACACGGCCACGCCATTTCACGCTTATGGTGTCGTATGTTTCCCAACCGCGTACCGGCATGACATTGCGGTAGAATGCCTCAAGGCGCTTGAATTTGTTATCGACATCTGATGTGTCACCGAAGTTAACCACATGGCCACGGATTGACGGGACTATGATAATGTCGCCGTCGGCTTCCTGCCGCACTGTCGATACCAGAGCGTCAAGCTCCGGCACTGATGCAATTTTCTCAAGAAGCGGCAGAAGTCTAACCGCAGGCCGCGAGGCCGGAAAATGACCAACCACCACCGGTACGTCAACATGATAGCGTGGATCGGCTGATATCCGCTTGCCACCTGCGTTGATGTAGTATGATGAATTTATGTCGAACACGCGTGCTACGGGCACCATAGGCACTACGTTGATCTGCAACATGTTATTGTTCAGTACGCTCACATTTACTTTCTCGATTTTGTCGCATTTCCGTAATGTGCGCTCAAGTTCTCCTATGTCGATTGATCCGCGTTCGCGTTCGCCTATCCATGTCATTATGCCGCCGCATTCGGCCGATACATCGGCCTGTGACACGAATCCCGATGCAAGTGAGTCTTCGACATTTATGCGGCAACCTGCAAATTTGTCGGTGCGGGCCATTGACGAGGCTGCGTTCAGTGCAACAACAAGGTACACGGCCAAAATGGCAGTGAGCACAAATGCTATCAGGGGGTTGCGGTTTATCACTTGATGTCGAGGCGTAGGTGTTTATTTGTCATTGACATAGTTTATTGTCGCCGCCGGGTCAATGGCGCGGCACAATGCCGGTACCATGAAACTCATGTCACCGGCTCCTGCTGTCAATAAGATGTCAAAGTTACGATTTTTGAGTGTATTTACAAAATCTTCCTTTGAAATCATTATTTTGTCGTCAACTTTTATGCGGTCAAAGATGATTTCTGAGGTTACCCCCTCGATAGGTTTCTCACGAGCCGGATAAATGTCGGCAAGTACAACTGCGTCGGCCTGTGACAGCGCGCGTGCGAAGTCGGGTGCGAAGTCACGGGTGCGTGAGTAGAGGTGTGGTTGGAAAGCTACCGTAAGGTGGCGCCCGGGGTATAGTGCCTTTACCGAGCGTATTGATGATTCCAGTTCATCGGGATGGTGGGCATAGTCGTCTATCACGACTTTGCCTTGGCCTCCGTTTTGCCGCATATGTACCTGAAAGCGTCGTTCCACGCCCGGATAAGAAGCCATCGCCTTGCGGGCCGAATCAGGGTCAAGTGCTCCGCTGAGGTGTATCGCAGCGAGTGCGGCGATAGAGTTGTCAATGTTGATGTCGACAGGTACGCCGGGTTCAATGTCGTTGATCACCCCTCCCGGATATACGAAATCAAAGGTGATGCGGCCGTTGCCGCGGCGTATGTTGGCAGCGTGGTAGTCTCCTTCAAAGCGGCTGTAGGTAAATGTGGATACGTCTTTTCCGGGGCGTGGCTTGAGTTTAAGACCGGTATGCACCAGCAGTTTGCCTCCCGGTTGAATCAGTTCGGTGAAGTGTGCGAAAGATTCGAGGTAGGCTTCTTCTGTGCCGTATATGTCAAGATGATCAGGATCGGTGGCGGTTATGACAGCTACATATGGGCGCAGGGTGTGGAATGAACGGTCGTACTCATCGGCCTCCACCACGGTGAATGGGGAAGTCTCTGACAGCATCAGATTACTGTTATATCCTAACAATATACCGCCTAAGAATGCGTTGCAACCTATAGCCGAGTTGTGTAGCAGGTGTGCCGCCATTGATGATGTGGTGGTCTTACCATGGGTGCCGGCAAAGCACAGGGCTTTTGAATTTTCGGTGATATGACCCAATGCCACTGAGCGTTTCACAGGACTGAAGCCTCCTGCGGTGAAGAATCTCATGATAGCGGAGTCGGCAGGTACGGCGGGTGTGTACACGACAAGCGTGTCAGGATCCGGTGTGCGGAACTCTTCGGGGATTGTGGCGGTATCGTCATTGAATGATATCTTCACGCCCTCGCGTTGCAATTCATCTGTAAGAGCCGTAGGGAAACGGTCATATCCCGCCACTGTCATACCTTTTGAGATGAAATATCGCTCGAGGGCGGCCATGCCTATTCCTCCGGCACCAATGAAGTATACTCGTTTCATTTATCGTGTTGAATGGGTGTTTACAAGTGACTCGGCAGCGTCAACAATCTTCTCGTCAGAATCGCGCAGAGCCATTTTAAGAATGTTATTGCTGAGACGGTCGCGCGTTGCGGCGTCATTGATGAGTTCATTGATTTTTTGCGGTAACTCAGCTTTCGCATCTTTATCAAGCACCATCACGGCCGCATCGCGTGCTGTAAGGGCTTCGGCGTTCTTGCGTTGGTGGTCTTCAGCCACATTTGGTGAGGGAACAAGAATCACAGGTTTGCCTAAAAGTTGCAATTCGCTGATTGTGCCTGCACCTGCACGGGCTACCACAAGGTCAGCGGCTCGGTATGCAGTGGCCATGTCGGAGATGAATGGTGTGGCTTTTACGTATTTGCGTCCCTTTGTCGCTTCCTCGCCAATGGCTGAGCCTGAGCGGCCTGTCTGCCATAATAGTTGCATCTTGCCGTCACCGGTGAGAGTCTCGACAGCATCTTCCATGGCCCGATTGATAGTAAGCGCGCCCAAGGAGCCGCCTACTACCAGTACAAGCGGCAGTGCAGGGTCAAAGCCCAGGGCCGTTTTGGCCTGTTCAGGGGAGAGTGTGCATTGCAGTAGGGCCTCACGTACGGGGTTACCGGTAAGAATTATGTTTCCGGCAGAAAAGAAGCGTTCCATGCCGTCGTAAGCGGTACAGATCACACCTGCTTTCGCTGCGAGAAGTTTGTTCGTGACACCGGCATATGAATTCTGCTCCTGCAATAAGGTGGGTACTCCGGCGCGCTGGGCCGCTTTCAGGGTTGGTCCGGATGCGTATCCACCCACACCTATGGCAAGCTGTGGCCTGAAGTCTTTTACTATCTTGCGTGCCATGCGCAGCGACTTCCATAATTTTATGAGCACCCCGAGATTGCGCCATGGCCGTTTCCTGTCGAATCCGGCCACGGGAAGCCCCTTGATGTCGAATCCTGCGGCGGGCACGCGTTCCATTTCCATACGTCCTTGTGCGCCTACAAACAGTATCTCACACTTTGGATAGCGCCGCTTTATCGCTGCGGCGATTGACAGGGCGGGAAATATGTGGCCTCCGGTGCCTCCGCCGCTTATTAATACTCTGTTCAACATCTTGGGTTATTTGTTTATGTTAGAGGGATTGGCATTGGCGATTTCTTCGGGCAGGCTGCTGAGCTCGCGGCGGTATGTCTCTTCTCCGTCATCAGTGCGGGCGGCCCAGCGCGATGCCGATAACATCACTCCGAGCGCTATTGACGTGGCTATTACTGATGTACCGCCTTTTGATATAAGAGGCAGCGGCTGCCCGGATACCGGAAACACGCCTACCACAATGCATATGTGGAACAATGCCTGAAGGCATATCACGAGAGCGCAGCCTATTACCAGCAGGCACGGCAGGGTGCTCTTGAACTTCATGGCAAGACCGCCTGCACGGCCCATAAGGAACATATACAGAGCCAACACACCTATCGCTACCAATGCTCCGAGTTCTTCGACTATTATAGCGTAGATATAGTCGGAAAAGGCGAGTGGAAGGCGGGCGTTCTCGCGCGAATTACCGATGCCGACACCGGTAAGCCCGCCATGTGCCTGAGCTATGAAACTGAGTTGTTCCTGCTTGTTCTCATCGGTGATGGGGTCGGCGCTCTTGTTTAGGCTGAAATGCCGCTCAAGACGTTTTTTCCATGTTACACTGCGGTCTTTATTGGCTGTGGATTTTACTTCGGTCTGGTTTATTCTTGCCAGTTCGATGTCTTGCTGAGTGGGGCCTACATCGTGTGTTGACACTACTTTGTATACAGCCAGACATCCTCCCAGAAACAGATATAGAGCCACTACATAGAAAAGTTTGCGCCACGACACACCTCCTATGAGCATCATGCCCAAGGATATACCCATCAGCAGCAAGGTGTTTGTGAGGCCTTGGTTGACCAACAGGGCCGAACTAAGCAGTACAAGAGCAGTGCATGCGATGAGGCCTCCGTTTGTGACATCGTGTTTGCCCTTGACTTTTATCTGTGAGCGACTCAATATCCAGGCTATTCCGAGGGCTACCGCAAGCTTGAGGAACTCTGCCGGCAGAATCATTACAGGGCCAAGCGTTATGGCGCGCTTCACACCATTGATCTTAGTTCCTCCAACAAGCACCATGGCCATCATTGCTATTGATCCCAATACAAATATAGGTATCAGGTAATATAATTTGAGAAAGTGGGTGCGCTGTATGGCTATCATCATCAGGAGACCGGTTACAAGAAACATGGCATGACGAATTATGGGGCCGTATATATTGTCGACCTGTACTTCCTGTGACGATGCACTGAAGAGCTCTATCACCGACACCAATGCCAAGGCTATGTATGTGCCCCAGATATAGGTATCTACCCGAGGTTTGGCTACACCCGGTATCGGTTTTTCATCGGCGGCGGTGAAGGTGGCGGTGTTTTGTATCTGTTCCATTTTTTAGAGAGAGTTATAACGGTTGGTGTAGGATATTATGTTATTCAATGTTTGCTCAAGGAGCGCACGGCATCCTTGAACCGGCGCCCTCTGTCTTCGTAACTTGTGAATAGGTCAAAAGATGCGCAGCATGGTGAGAGCAGCACTGTGTCTCCGGCCACTGCCAGTGACCGGCATGCCTCGATGGCATCTGCAAGGCTGTGGGTGTCAGTTACCGGCACATCGCTGTTGGCGCTGAAAAAGTCGATTATCTTTGTATTGTCTTTACCCATCGTCACAATGGCCTTGACTTTGTCCTTTACAAGCGGGAGTATCTCGCTGTAGTCATTGCCTTTGTCCTTTCCACCGAGAATCAACACTGTAGGGCGCGTCATAGATTCGAGGGCGTACCAGCATGAATCGACGTTAGTGGCCTTCGAGTCATTGATCCATTCCACTCCATCAATGGTTTCAACCGGCTCAAGGCGATGTTCCACGCCGGGGAAGTCACTGAGGGCTTCGTGTATATCGGAGCCGGGTACATGCAGCAGACCGGCTGCCAGGCCGGCTGCCAGGGAATTGTATACGTTGTGCAGGCCGTGCAGGGCCAGATCGGCGCGTGGCATCGCAAGCGTAGTGCCTGGCGTGTTGATTATCAGGTTGTCAGATGCATCGATATAAGCTGCTGTCTCCTCTTCTTCATGTTCGGCAAAAGGAAATTGCCGGGCCTCAGTCTCTATCTGCTTTAATTGGGCCTTTATGACGGGGTCATCCTGCCAGTATATGAAGGCATCGGTCGGAGTCATGTTTTGCAATATACGGAACTTGGCATTGATATAGTTCTGCATCTTATATTCATAACGGTCAAGATGATCGGGCGTTATATTCATCATTACGGCTATGTTGGCCTTGAACCGGTACATGTTATCAAGCTGGAAACTGCTCAACTCTATTACGTACACCGGGTGTGGGTCACGTGCGACCTGCAATGCCAGTGATTTGCCTATGTTTCCGGCTAATCCGCAGTCAATGCCGGCATGCTGAAGTATGTGGTAGATGAGCGAGGTTGTGGTAGTCTTTCCGTTTGACCCGGTGATGCACACCATTTTTGCATCGGTATATCTGCCGGCGAATTCAATCTCGCTGATTACCGGAATACCGAGTTCTGTGAGCTTTACAATCAGTGGAGCCGTAAGTGGAATGCCGGGACTCTTCACTACTTCGGTGGCATTGAGGATAGACTCTTCGGTATGCTGCCCGTGCTCGTAGGGAATCTGTTCGCGGTCAAGTATTTCTGTATATTTGGGCGCTATGGAGCCGCAGTCGCTCAGAAATACATCATATCCGCGGTCTTTGGCCAGGATTGCGGCACCCACACCGCTTTCTCCTCCGCCTAATATTACCAGTCGCTTTTTGGTTTCCATTTTCAACGGATTTTAAGGGTTACAAATGTACACACGGCAAGGATGATACCTATGATCCAGAAACGGGTGACAATCTTAGCCTCAGGCACTGCGGCCATCGGGCGTTGGATAAGAGCGTCTATGCCTGCATTCCCGGGTTTCTGGAAATGATGGTGCAGTGGAGCCATTTTGAATATGCGTTTGCCTCCTGTTTTCTTGAAATATAATACCTGGAGCATCACTGACAGGTCTTCGATATAGAATAGCGCGCACAGGATGGGTAATAATAATTCTTTATGGATCAGAATGGCATAAACAGCTATGATTCCGCCCAAGGTCAGTGAGCCGGTGTCACCCATGAACACTTGCGCGGGGTAGGAATTATACCATAGGAAGCCAATCAGGGCACCGATGAATGCAGCCATGTACACTACCAGTTCCTCGCTGCCAGGTATGTACATGATGTTAAGGTAAGATGAGTACATGACATTGCCTCCGAGATATGCCATGACTGCAAGTGCTACTGCCGCTATGGCGCTTAGCCCTGCTGTCATGCCGTCAAGCCCGTCGTTGAGGTTGGCACCGTTTGAGGTGGCTGTGACAAGGAACATCACTATCAGCAGGAAGATAATCCATCCGCCGGCCTCGCTGCCGCTGTCACTCATCCATGAGGTGAGCCATGAGTAGTCGAAGTTATTGTTTTTTACGAACGGCAGGGTGGTCTCCGGACTTTTTGTAACTTCTGAGGCGTAAACGACTTCTTCAACGCGGGATGTTGTCTCGTCGATTACCTCATGATTCTGCACAATCACCATGTCGGGGTTGAAATACATGGTACCTGCCAGGATCACGGCTATACCCAGTTGGCCGATTATTTTGTATTTGCCCTTGATGCCGTCTTTGTTGTGCTTTTTAAGCTTCTTGTAATCGTCAAGGAAGCCTAAGGTGCCAAGCCATAATGTGGCGAACAGCATCAGAAGCATATATATGTTGGTGAGGTTTCCTACCAGCAGGCATGGCACGATGATTGACAGGATGATGATGACACCGCCCATTGTGGGAGTCCCTGTTTTTTTAGTCTGTCCCTCAAGGTCCAGGTTGCGTATTATCTCACCTATCTGCATTTTCTGCAGCCGGTGGATAAGGGTCTTGCCGGCGAATATGGCGAGCAGAAGGGCGAGTACAAAAGCGACTCCCGAGCGGAATGTGATATAAGTCCACAGGCGGGCTCCTGGTACCCCCATGTCCTGAATTGCATCGAAAATAGAGTATAACATGTTTTATTTACTGCGTTTTTGAAGAGCTTTAGCTACCTCCTCGCGATCATCGAAGTGGTGTGTCTCGTTTCCAGTTATCTGATATGTCTCATGTCCTTTTCCTGCCACGAGCACGATGTCGCCCGGCCTGGCGCATGCAATTGCCAAGGCGATGGCTGTGTGGCGGTCGGGAATGGTGTCGGTGTATTCGAGCTGTTCGGGCGTCAGCCCTGCTTTCATCTGTGCTATTATCTCCATGGGATCCTCGCTCCGGGGATTGTCGCTGGTGAGCACCAGATGTGTGGCGCGCCGCGCTGCCTCGGCAGCCATGATGGGGCGCTTGCCTGCATCGCGGTCACCGCCGCAGCCTATGACGGCTGTGATGCCTGCAGGTGTCGATCTGCCGCGTGTGATTTCGGATATTGTGTCAAGTACATTGATGAGGGCATCAGGAGTGTGGGCATAATCTACAATGGCTGTGACGCCGTCGGCTGAAGTGAAAGGCTGGAAGCGCCCAGCAACCGGCTCAAGCTGTGACAAGGCGCGCAGTGAAGCATCATTGTCAAGTCCCAACAGGCGCGATGCACCATATACTGCTGTGAGGTTTGCGGCATTGAACCGCCCGGCGAAACGTGTCTCCACCTCGCTGCCGTTGAAGCTCATGAGCATGCCGTCGATGCGGTCTTCGATCACGCGGCCTCTGAAATCTGCATCGCTGCGCAGGGAGTAGGTGTGGCGGTGCGCTTTGGTGTTTTGCAGCATTATGTCGCCATTGCGGTCGTCAATGTTTGTGAGGGCGAAAGCTTCTGACTTCAAGTTGTCGAAGAATGACTGTTTGGCTGCGAGATAGCGGGCGAAGGTACCGTGATAGTCGAGATGATCGCGGGTCAGGTTCGTGAATATGCCACCGTCGAAATCAAGACCGTCGATACGGTGCTGTGCGGCGGCGTGTGAGCTTACTTCCATGGCCGCGAAATCGCAGCCGGCATTGACCATCCGCGCAAGCAATTCGTTCAACTCGAGTGGTCCGGGGGTGGTGTGGGTTGACGGTACGGGTATTTCTTCTATTTTATTGACAACGGTCGAGAGTAATCCGGCCCGGTGTCCTGAAAGACGAGCCATCTCGTATAGCAAGGTCGCGATGGTGGTTTTTCCGTTGGTACCTGTAACACCCACGAGGGTCAGATGCCGTGATGGATAGCCGTGCCATGCCGATGCCATGCGCCCAAGGGCAGATGCTGCGTTTCCGGTAATGACCCACATTACTTCAGGAGAGGCTGAGGCGGGCACTCGCTCGCATACAATCATGGCGGCTCCGGCTTTTACGGCAGCTTCAATATAAGAATGCCCGTCGACGTGCACGCCGCGTACGGCTACGAATACTCCGCCGGGCTGCACTGCACGGGAGTCGTCGGTAAGTGCGGTGAGCGGTGTGTCTCCGTTCAAAGGGTTGAGTATCGAGACCGGATTGGCGGCTTCGAGTATCGGAGCCACACACCGGTATTTGTTTTGCTCAGTGGTGTTCATCAGTTTTGACTTAATGTGACGGTTACGCGGGTGCCGGGTGCTACTGCGGTTCCGGCTACGGGCGATGATGAAGTAACATAGCCTGTGCCCGAGAAGTTTACGACGAGTCCGGCTTTTTCAAGTTCAACGAGAGCCTCGCGTATGCCTAAACCACGCACATCGGGCACGGTGCCCGGCGCGGCCGCTGCCGCAGATGTTTTCAATACTCCTGCTCTGTTGATGTTCAGGGCTTTGCGTATTAGACTGCTGCGGGCTTCCTTGAATGACCCATATAATGTCGGGGTTGTTGACGGTGCCGGATTTTGTGTATAATCGGAGCTGTTGTCAAGCATGCCACGTGAATATAGCTTCAAGGCCACATTGCGTAGCACAGTCCCGCTGGTGGCTGCAGGGCCATAAGGACCCTGCGGATCACTTATGACTACAATGCATGTATACTTGGGATTATCGTATGGAAAGAAGCCGCAGAATGCCACTCTGTTGTGTTTTCCCTCGCGGTAGCCACCTTTGAATGGTATCTCGCTGTGGATTATGCGGCCTTGTGCATCGCGCGGGCGTTCGAGGGCAATGCCCGCTGTGCCGGTTTTGCCGGCTATCTCCACTGACTTGTTTCGCAGCCCTTTGGCTGTGCCGCCTTCGCCCCACACAACCTCGTGCATCATCTGTCTAAGGATAGCAGCGTTACGGCGTGAGCATATAGAGTCGCGTACATAGCTTACCGGTATGACGGAATCGCGCCCGTCGGGGAGCCGCATGGCTTTTACAAGCCTGGGCCTGACGAACTTCCCGTTGTTGGCGATGGCGTTATACACCGCGCATGTGTATAGAGGCGGCACCATAGTGGCGTAACCGAAGATCATGCGCGATAGCGACACATGGCCGCCGGCTTTAGGGTCAAGAGTGGGATAGCGTGGAGGTTGTTCACCTGCCATGCCGGTGTTGAGACGGTCAAAGAAGCCTAACTCACGCAGTCGCTCGCGGAATCCGTTGAGGTTGTCGTTGTAGCGAGGGGCTATGAGTTTGGTCATGCCGATGTTGGATGAGTATTCAATGAAGCGGTTTACCGGCAGGTAGGCGGGTGAGTGGGTGTCGCGTATGGGCTTGCCTCCGGCATAGGCGTAGCTGTGGCCTATGGGAAACACCTGGTCAAGATTTACGTAGCCGTCTTCGAGTGCCGACAACATTGATATTATTTTGATTACCGATCCTGGCTCATAAGCCTGCACGATGTGGTTCATTGCTTCTGTATAACCGCCATGGCCTGATATGGTATCCCGGTCAAGATTGGATATGGCCTTGATGTCGCCGGTGGCCACTTCCATGATCATAGCGCTTCCCCATTCTCCGTTACATTCGATGAGCATCTGCCCGAGTTCATGTTCGAGCAGGTCCTGCATGGTGATGTCGATTGTGGTGGTGAGGGTGGTACCGTTGACAGGTTCTTTTACAGTCCAGAATGATTCTCCGTGAGTGAAAAGCACCTTCTTGGCTATACCGGGAGTGCCGTAGAGCAGCGAGTCAAGGGCCTGCTCAAGGCCTGAGCGCCCGCGCACTTGTGGATCGGTGTAGGTCTGTCCTACGCGCCCTATGCTCAGGCGGGCCATGTCGCCGTAGGGATAACGGCGAAGCAGCACGCGCTCGTAGGTGAAACCGGTGCGGTTGGGGTTGCGTGAGCGTTTGAAATAGGGGAAGTTGCGCAGCCTCTCGACTTCATTGTATGGAATACCTCTCAGCAGTGGGTATGAGCGTGACCGCTTTGCCTTTGCGGTCTTGATGGGTTTGTACAGGTAGTCGCGCCATTCGGCGGCGTTGCGTTGAGGATAATAGTGAGCGAGGCTGTCGGCCAGAGAATCAAGGCTTTCGATGTAGTTGAGTTCATTGATGCGGGATGCTTTGAAGTCAATGCGCACATCGTAGTAATTGAGATTCGTGGCCAAAATGGAACCGTCGCTTGCAAGGATATCGCCGCGAAGTGGCTTTATCATGAGGGAGTCGGCTAACGTCCGGTCTCCTTTTGCGTTCCATTCGTCGGCATGTATGACGGTTGTGTTGAGCAGGAATACTATACATAGGCCCGATACCAGCAGCATTGCAACCGAGATGATTGTGAAGCGGCCGTAGATATGCAGACGGCGTGTCTTGGGTTTGCGAGATCCTTGTTTTCGCTTGAATATGCGGTTGAGGAAATTCATCGGAGAGAGAGTTTATATGGTGGGCGTTCTTGAATTTGCAGTCCTAAGCCGAGGGAGTCGACCATCTGTTGCATGGAAGACTCACATGTGGCTGACATGTACATCGACCGTTCGCGCTGTACGTCGGTGCGCGTCACCTCAAGGCGTCGGCTCAGTTTCTGCACAGTTTCCATCGCTGTCACGCAGTCAAACCTCACCGATATATAGCACAAGGAGAAGAGCAATATGATAAGCACGGCGGCAAAGTGCTTGAGGAACCAGTTGCCGGGGATGCCTTCAATGATCTGTTCTTTCTTTATGTTGTTCAGCTTGAATATATTTCGCATCTTTAGTGGAGAGTGTGGTCAGGTTGATCTTAAACTTAGTTTCTGGCGGCCTTTACAGCTTGACGGCTACACGTAGCTTGGCGCTGCGGCTACGCGGGTTGCGTTCTACTTCTTCTTCACTTGCGGTGATGGCTTTGGATGTGAGCAACTTGAATGGTAGATCGGCATGCCCGTAGATGTCGGTTTCTATTGAGCCGGTGAAATTACCTGATCGCATGAAGTTTTTTACGAGACGGTCTTCAAGCGAGTGATAGGTTATTATTACGAGTCTTCCGCCCGGTCGCAGTGCCTTGATTGTGCTGTTGAGGAATAGCCGCAGGGCATCGAGTTCACCGTTGACTTCGATGCGCAGTGCCTGAAAAATGCACGCGAGATCCTTTTTGCGTTTGCGGGGGTCAGTCATTGGTTCGGCTATGTCGAGTAGTTCGTTGATAGTTGCGACAGTCCGTGTTACCCGTGCACGCGCAATGGCTTTGGCAAGACGTTTGGCCTGAGGGAACTCGCCATAAAGTTTGAATATTTGGGCAAGCTGCTCCTCGCTGTATTCATTAAGCACACGTGCGGCTGTGAGCTGGCTATGGCGGTTCATTCGCATGTCAAGTGGGGCATCGGCTCTGAATGAGAAGCCACGGCTGGCATCGTCAAAATGGTGGAATGACACTCCTAAGTCTGCCAGAATGCCGTCTACGGAGTCGGCATGGTAGTAGCGCAGGAAGTTGTTGAGATACTTGAAGTTTCCATATACCATCGTGAACCTCGGGTCGTCAGGTGCTCCGTCAAGTGCGTCTTCATCCTGGTCAAAGCTCAGGAGGCGCCCCTCTGCGTCAAGTGCGTCAAGTATGGCGCGGCTGTGACCGCCGCCGCCGAAAGTGGCGTCGACGTATACGCCGCCGGGTCGGATATCAAGCGCTCCGATGGTCTCGGGTAAAAGGGCGGGTATATGATAAACTTCTTGACTCATAGCATTTTGTATGTTTAGGAGCTGCCGCTCGATTTTGAGGATGTAAAATTAGTAAAATTTGTTGACAGTTTACAAATGAAAACAGTTGTTTTTTATAGCCTGATGGCGAAAAGTTATTGACATCACAATTTTGAATGGCCGGCAGTGGGAGTCCTGATTATAGCTGAAGCAAGACCCGGGTTTGCAATTGCAAATCCGGGTCTTGCTTCAGCTATAATCTGTCATCGCCGTCTTAGCGGCGATGGTACTGGGAATCTGTTACTCTTCGATATACACGAGGTAGCCGCCGGCTGCGAGAGTGGGCGGTATGGAAGAGGCTCCGGTAAATAGTTCTTTGATGTTTCTCGTGTTCGGGGCATTTGTGAAAATCTGACTTTCTGCGGCGCCGAGATTTGCTATCACGATCACGTTGCCACGGCGGAAAGCGATGATATCCTCACTTGCGCTCTCAAGAGGCTCTACAGTGGCTCCTGCGGTGCCGCTTGCGAGGCTTTTGTTGGTGTGCCGCAATGTGTTGAGTGTCTGGTAAAAGTCTGTGACAGCTTTGTTGCGGTCCCATTCCGGCGGGGTGTCTTTGGTGAAGAATTCAAGTGCGCGGTCGAGGCCTGCTTCCTGTCCGGTGTAGATGAGCGGCATGCCGGGAAGGGTGTGGCTCAGTACGGCAAAGGCGGCCTGAAGATTGCCGAGGCGTTGGTATTCTGTGCCCTCCCATGAATTTAGATCGTGATTGGTGATCATGTTCATCATGTAGGAGTCGACGGGGTATTCAGCTTCCTGCTTTTTGAGCAGAGTGAAAATGTCGGTGGCGTGTGCCGGCTCGAATGTACGCACATTTCCTTGGGCGTCGGCAAATGTGTATTGTCCGGCGGTAGCGGCGATCTGGCTGTAAAGGTCTTTCATCGGCCAATTGTAATCCATGTCAAAGGCGTGCAGCATCAGCTCGGGCTCGGTAGCTTCGGCAAGCATGAATATGTCGCTTTTTACTGATTCGAGCTGGGGGCGGTTTTCGTCCCAGAAGTCAACGGGCACCTGTCCGGCCACATCACATCTGAATCCGTCAATATCGGCTTCGCGGAGCCAGAATTGCATGGCGTCGGTCATCGCATGGCGCATCTCGGGATTGCTGTAGTCAAATTTATATACATCGGTCCAGTCAAATGGGCCGAACATCTCGCCTCTTTCATCTCGCGCGTACCAGTCAGGGTGTTCGCTTACCCAGGCATTGTCGCGCCCCGAGTGATTGGGCACCCAGTCTATGATGACTTTCATGCCCATGTCATGGGCTTCTTTGACCATGGCCTTGAAATCGTCAAAAGTACCGAATTCCGGGTTTATGGCTTTGTAATCTTTTACAGCATAATATGACCCGAGCGGTCCCTTGCGGCCATCCTCCGATATGGGATGTACAGGCATCAGCCACAGGATGTCTACTCCAAGATCGTGCAGGCGGGGCAGATGTGTCCTGAAGGCGTTGATGGTGCCTTCGTCGGTGAACTGACGCAGGTTTACTTCATAGATTACGGCATTGCGGCTCCAGTCAGGATGCTTGATGGTTGTGTGTGTCTGTGTCTGGCCCCAGCCAATGAGGCAGGCCGCTGCTGAAAGCAGGCTCATCAGAATCTTTTTCATGGGCTCGTTTT
Source organism: Odoribacter sp. (assembly GCA_023663145.1). GTDB lineage: Bacteria > Bacteroidota > Bacteroidia > Bacteroidales > Muribaculaceae > CAG-873. The sequence continues at coordinate 24,165 of JAMPHZ010000006.1, read as the reverse complement.
TGAGATATTGTATGATATAATCGAAACTGTCTTTTTAATGACCGCTTTACGGAAGGCTTACATGTGGCGTTTTATCATAGCGATAGCCTGGCCAAGGAATTCTTTGAAAGTCTCGGCATCGTTTGCCTTTATGGCATATATGCTTTCGCGGCTTTCAGGATTCAGATACCAATAGATTGTGTCGGTACGTTCTCCTTTTTTCTCCTGCGATGTGATCTTATAGCCGATTTCGCAGTTTATGGCCTTGATCGAGTATGCGGCTTCGGCTACAACGGCGTCTCCTATGGGGTGACGTGTAAGATTCTGTTCAAGATTATCAAAGGCGTTGCGCAGCTCTACAAGATTTTCATAAGGGATGTAGCGGGTTATTTGGGCTCCGTTCCATCGTTTGTAAGACATGCGCAGAAAATATTTCGTCTCATCATTCACGTTGAATGAAACGATGGCTACATCAGCCTTGTAGTTGACTTTATTGAGTCCTTCTCCGACGGTTGACTTAAATTCGGGCATTCCGTATTCAAGGCAGGTGATTATGCTGCCCGGAAGTGACATGTAATGGTCATAGATGGTCGCCGACTTGGCTATTGAGTCAATATCGGTGTTGGTGTTGCCCTGTGCCATGGCTGCTATAGGTAGCAGTGCTAAAATGGCTAAGATTAATTTTTTCATAGAGAGGTAGGTGTTAAAATTAAGGGGTATATTATTGATGCAAAGTTAACAAGATTTTTTATAATAATCTGATAATGTGGGGAGCAATGGTGATGGTCTTTGGTTAATTAAGGTTAAATATCGGCTTGCTTTGTCATTAAGGGGTTAGATGATGCGTCTTATTTACAGAAACTTAAAAATTTACCTTTTTATGAAGAAAATTATTCTTGCCGCAGTTGCCATACTGTTTTTATGTGTGGGGTGCATGGCCAAAAATCAGTCGAAGAGATTTGTAGTTAATGATAAATTCTCGGCAATTGATGTGTCTGGAAATATAGAAGTGGTCTACACGGTCGCTCCGACGGTTGGGATTAAGACAATAGCGCCTGCCGAGGTGCTTTCAGGCCTTGATATAAGCGTCAAAGGTCAGACTTTGGTAATCTCATACGCCGGCAGTGTCCAGAACTATACAGCCAAGGTTTATCTTGATGCACCTGCTGTGGCATCAATTACCGCGACAGGAAACTCGAGTGTGAAAGTACCCGGTACGCTGAATGGCAGCGAAATGAAATTTCATGCAGCCGGAAATGCTGAGATTAAAATCGGCTCTCTCATTGTCACCGGGCTTGAACTGACCTCTCAGGGTAATTCGGAATTTACTTTTGTCAATGTGATGTGCGAGAGTCTTACAGGTACATTGCAGGGTAATTCAGAAGTGGAAGTAAGATCCATCACCGGTAATTCGATAAAAATTACAGCTCAGGGTAATTCTGATTTTGAAGGCCGTGGCATATCGGTCGAGACTGTTAATATGACAGCTCAGGGAAATTCCAAGGTGGAACTTGCCGGACACGCCTATACCGTTGATTATCGGTCAAGCGGATGTGCTACGATTGACAGCCGCAGGCTCACCGCCAATGGGGGTAATGCTACGGCTCAGGGTAATTCGATTATCCTCAGCAATGTCGCCGGTCTCGTCAGTTCAGCTTCCTCCAATGCCGAAATTAAGAACGTAAATGTATAATTCTCTTTAAACACACACGGGGGGTGGCGCGATCGCGCCACCCCCCGTGTGTGTTTATGACGTTGTGTGATAATTTATTTTGTAGGTGTACACAAAAAAAGAATGAGAAACGCAAGCCGAAGCTCAACAGTTTCTCATTCTCCTCTCTCCTCTGGCGGTGCGGACGGGACTCGAACCCGCGACCTCCGGCGTGACAGGCCGGCATTCTAACCAGCTGAACTACCGCACCTTTTTTGGTTCTCTAACCTTTTGCGAGAGGCATCGGTTATTTCCCGATTGCGAGTGCAAAGTTACGACCAAGTTTTTAACTGTGCAAATATTTTCGATACTTTTTTATCGTTTTTGTGAAAATAAGTATTTTTTGCCAATAAATTCTCCCTTTATCTCAGCACTTGTGTATTTCTACCGCCCGTGTTAAGGTTATTCTGCCGGCGACGGCGGTCAACCTCATTGGTGGTTCCGGGAAAGCCTAACAGCGGGTCTTCATCAACTTCATTTTCATCGTGACTCTCCTGTTCTCCCCGTTTAAGTTTGGGCTTGTTCTTGAGAATAGCGCGGGGCTTCTGTTTGTCAATGGGTAATTCATAGATATCCCAATCCTGCTCCACGTCCCAGTTCTTCTTGAGTTCTATTTTCTTGGGATAGTAGGCGACCTCTTCAGGTTGCACCGAATCAAGTATGCCGGTACTCCACTTGCGGTTGCCATCGATGTCGAAATATAGTCGGGCATAATATGTACCCGGGTTCATGAAGTTGAATACGGCCCGCCCATTTTTTACCTGGGCTGATGCCACGGGGGCATCGCTACCGTTGAGCAGTTCCACGATGGCGGTGGAGTCAGCCCCGTTTAGATTAAATATGAGGTTGGAATAATCTTCGAGTTGGCGCACTGAGAACTCTCTTTTTACGGCAGGGTTATGCTCACCGTATATACCGGTAACTGCTGCCGAGTCGATCTCGAACCGATATTTGGCTCCCGGCTGCCACACGGGCGTTATGGTCCGCCCGAGAAGAGGGGTTAGTGAATCGGGCTGTATGGGAGGTAGAGGTTGGTCAACCCACAGTGTATCGACCATCATGCGTAAATGTATGCCGGTGGTGTCGATGTGTTCAACCGGTTGGTTGAAATTGAACATTAACGGAAGATGCACATCCTGGCTTGTGGCGCCTCCGAATCCTATCTGCAACAGATCATATTTTGGCGGGATTGTATCGCTGCCATCGCTTTTTTTCTTGGACTGGGGTGGCCGGTAGAAGAAACGCAGTGTGTCGGTGTGCCAATACAACTGCTCAAGCGAGTCAGGTCGCCGGTATGATACGGCCAGCATGAGGGAGTCATTGAACAGTGCCGCCGAGTCGCGTAGCCATAACACCAGGGAGTCTCGGGTTGCGTTATACTGTGGTACTGCCCAGTTTTCTGCCCGCATGCCGTTTAGGACAGTCCCTACAATGCTGATCTTTGGCAATGAGTCAGGTGGTGCTCCCAGTACGATTGAGGCGCGTCTCCGGTCGTCGCGCCGATAATCTTTCAGATACTGAGCACGGTAATTCTCGTTGAACCAGGTAAGCAATATATCGTTGGGCACATAACGCAGGCCGGGGCGAGTGATAAGTGAGTCGCCGCCGTTGCTGTCGTACAGTGTATCCACGACCATGATTTCCTGCACCCCGGGCGTGATCAGGGTGTCGAGAAATGCCACATCTTCAGAGCGGTCCCAATGGTAGTCGCGGTTGATGTCGTTGAGCGCATAAACCCGATAGGCTCCCGGCGCGAGGTTACGTATGGTGAATTGTCCCAGTTGGTTGGTACGGGCTATACGGGCGGGCGGCAGTGTATGTATCGCGCTGTCGGCTGTGTTTGAATATGCGCCTACCAATATGCCTTGAGCCGGCTCGAGGTTGGAGGCATCAAGCACGATTCCTGACAGACGCAGCGTGTCAATATTTCCGCCGGTTGAGAAGTCAAGGGCAAATCCATCGATTACATTACCTTCGTTGAGATCCTTGATTGCATCGCCGAAGTCAATGGTATAGGTCATGTCGGGCACCAGTGTGTCACGCAATGTGACTGTGACGCGGCGTCCGTTGGCGCTCACGCTCGGTGGTGACAACTGCACAGGTGAAACCACAACCTTGTTGAAAGCATCTTCAAGCTGTACGTTTTCGTCAAAGTAAAGCGAGAATGAAGTCTGGTTTACTTCCAATTGGCCGGGCATAGGGGTTGAGCGCACGAAAACCGGAGGATTCTCGTCGCGCGGGCCGCCTTCGGGGCGGCCTATGCTCGCGCAGGCGGCACCGAGCACAGCCATGGCAATGGCAACAGGCAATATTCTCAGGCGGCTCCTCATCCTTGGCGGGTGTTTGGGTCCATTAAGTTAAAACGGATACACTTTAGATCGACAGGCGTCGCAGGGTGTTGAGCAACTCGCGGTTGATGGGCTTGTCGTTCTTGATGGCTTTGGTGAAAGGAACGTATACTATCTCGTCATTCTTTATACCGATCATTACGTTGCGTTGGTCCTCGAGAAGAGCGTCAATGGCGGCAGCGCCCATGCGTGAGGCGAGTATTCGGTCATGTGCTGTAGGTGAGCCGCCGCGTTGCAGGTGCCCGAGGATTGATACTCGCACATCATAGCCGGGGAACTCTTTCTTGACACGTTCGGCAAGACCCATGGCGCCCCCTGTGACGGGTGACTCGGCCACAAGCACTATCGATGAGTTCTTTGATTTGCGGAATCCGTTCTGTATCAGTTCGGCCAACTGGTCAACCTCGGTCGAGATCTCAGGTATGATGGCGGCTTCGGCACCGGATGCTATGGCACCGTTGAGTGCGAGAAAGCCTGCATCGCGCCCCATTACCTCAATAAAGAAAAGACGCTCGTGGCTGGTGGCTGTGTCGCGTATTTTGTCGACACATTCCATTATTGTATTCAGTGCCGTATCGTAACCTATGGTGGTATCGGTGCCGTAAAGGTCATTGTCAATGGTGCCGGGCAGTCCTATTATGGGAAAATTGAACTCGTTGGCAAACACTCGTGCGCCCGTGAGCGAGCCATCGCCTCCTATCACTACAAGAGCGTCGATGCCGTGGCGGGTGAGTACGTCATGGGCAAGCTGACGGCCTTCGGGAGTAGTGAATTCCTTGCACCTGGCAGTCTTCAGGATAGTGCCGCCCTGCTGTATTATATTGGATACGTTCTGTGTGCGGAACTCTACAATCTCATCTGAAATGAGGCCGCGGTAGCCGCGGTAGATACCTTTGACTTTCAGTCCGCTGAATATCGCTGAGCGTGTGACGGCGCGGATTGCCGCGTTCATGCCGGGGGCGTCGCCTCCCGAGGTAAGTATGCCTATGCACTTAAGTTCTGCCATAATTATATTGACTCTGATTGACTTGATATAATTTTGCGGCAAAGTTACGTAAAATAATTTTACAGCCGGCTCCCGCCGCAAAAAAACAATATTAAATAAGTATAAAAGGGCAAGCTTGCTTTTATTTACCGATGCGCTTCACTATTATGCCTGCTGCGCGCGAGGCTGCTCCGGCCGGTCCCAGTATGTGACGCATCCGGGCATAACCTTCGAGCTGTGCCTCGCGCGCGGCTGAACCGTCGGGAGTGATCAGACGCAGTTGGTCGGCAACAGCTTCGGGGGTGCATTGATGAAGCAGCATTTCGGGTATGATGGTATGTCCGGTTATGAGGTTGGGAAGAGATACATGGCTGATGTTTAACACCTTCTTCATGAGGTTGTATGCTATTTTTGACCCGTTTGACCTGTATGTCACTACCTGTGGCACGCCGGCGAGGGCTGCCTCAAGTGTGGCAGTCCCTGATGTCACGATAGCTGCATGGGCGTGGGCAAGTAGCTGATGGGTCGCACCACGCACTATCTTGAATTTTGTGAAACGGCTATAAAAGTCGTCGTCTATGCCGGGCGCACCGGCCACCACGATGGTGTATTGGGGGAACTGGTGAGCCACAGCATCCATCACGGGCAGATTACATTTTATTTCGCCGCGTCGGCTGCCGGGTAGCAGGGCTATGAACTTGCGGTTGGCGCGCAGATGATTATCTGCCGCAAACTTCTCGCGCGATGGTGACCCGGCCAAGGCTTTCTCAATCTCTTCCACCGATGGATTGCCGGTAAATATTGCCCGTTCGTAACCTTGTGTACGGTAAAAATCTTCTTCAAACGGCAATATGCACAGCACTGTGTCAACAAGCTGTTTTATGGTCTTCACGCGCCATTTCTTCCATGCCCACACCTTGGGCGATATGTAGTAGAATACCGGAATGCCCGCGTGAAAAGCCGTCTTTGCAACCTTGAGGTTGAAACTCGGGTAATCAATCAGGATGAGGCACGAGGGCTTGCTCTGCAGTAAAGCCTTGCGCGCTGTCGAAAGATTGTGCTTAACCTTCCCTAAATTGCGCAGCACTTCACTGAATCCCATGAAAGCCATATCTTTAAAATGTATGACTGGTGCGTGCCCGGCGGCAGCAGCCATACAGTCGCCACCAAGGAATGTGAATTGTGCGTCGGGGTCGGCGCATCGCAGAGCCTCCATCAAGGCTCCTCCGTGAAGGTCTCCTGAGGCTTCACCGGCTATGAGAAAGTAATGCATCAGCGTCGTTTTTTAAAGAATTCAATCATGAGGGACGCACATTCGTCGGCAAGCACGCCCCATTCCACAGAGGCTTTAGGGTGGAACGGTGTCGCTGATGTGAGCGACCGGTAACCCCGGCGTGTATCTTCGGCACCGACAACTATGCGTCGCAACTGGCTCCATCCTATGGCACCGGCACACATAAGGCATGGCTCAAGAGTGACATAAAGAGTCGCGTCGTCAAGATATTTGCCACCGCGGCAATTGGCGGCGGCAGTGATAGCCTGCATCTCGGCATGGGCAGTCACATCGGCAAGGCTTTCTGTGAGATTATGTCCGCGGCCTATGATACGGTCACCGGCTACAATCACGGCCCCTACGGGTATCTCGCCGCGTTCTGCGGCGCGCCGGGCCTCTCCGATGGCTTGTCGCATGTAATATATGTCTTTCGAATCGGGCATATGATGGATCAATGGTCTTTCAAGAGATTGTTTGGAATGTAGGACTCATTTTTTAACAGGTCCTAAATCAAGCACAAGACCTTCACGGGCGGCTATGATCTCGTTGCCGGAGAATGTGGTGGCCGCTTCTTCGGCAAAGGCCTTGTCATTGTCATAAGCTTGGGAATAGTGGCCTAACACGAGTCGTTGTGCTTTGGCCAGTGTCGCTATTTTTCCGGCTTGTGCGGCTGTCGAATGGCCGCGTGGGGCAGCTTTGTATGCGTTGTCGCCAAGATATGTTGACTCATGGTAAAGTGTGTTCACGCCGTCAATGTAGCGGACTATGTCAGGATCATATATCGTGTCGGAGCAATAGGCGTAACTGAGAGCAGGAGAGGGATCGGTGGTGAGATGGGAGTTGGGGATTACCCGTCCGTCAGGGGTTACATAGTCGGCGCCGGCTTTTATTGACGGAATCATTGACACGGGTATATTGTGGAACTTTGCCATATCTCCTATCAGATGCCGCCCCGACGGTTTTTCTTTGAATATGAAACCTACTGTCGGTACACGGTGCTTGAGGGGAAACGTCTCTACCGTAAGTGATTTATCATCGATAATTGTGGCGTGTGTGGGTTCGATGATGTCGTAAATGATTTTAAATGATGTCTCGCGGCAGAATACTTTCATTATCTGCTGCAGCAGGTCGGCCCCTTCCTTAAACGTGTGTATTACGACAGATCCGCCTATATCATGTAGAGCCAGGGTAGATAGCAGTCCGGGCAGTCCGAGAAAATGGTCGCCATGCAGGTGTGAGATGAATATATGGTTGAGCCGGCTGAATTTCAGTCTCATACGTCGGAATTGCAGTTGGGAGCCTTCTCCGCAGTCTACCATCATTAGTTGCCCACGGAAGTTTATTACTTGACACGAAGGCACGTGGCGTACGGTAGGGGTGGCTGAGCCGCATCCGAGGTAATTGACTTGAAATTCAGACATATGATGGGTGCAGGGTGATGATAGGTTCTAACGATGGATGATTGTTCTTGTTAGTCTCGAGATGAAAATCAGGCCGCATCAGCAGAAAATGGCTTACAGCTATTCCTACGTCAAGCCGCATGAATGAGTCTGACGGCGTTCCGTATACATCAATTGATCCTGAGGGATTGAATGCGAGGCGCCATGGCTGTCGGTTGCATGCCGATGGAGCCGTTCTCAAAGCTTCCAATGCTTCGGTGAGATAATTTGCCGGCACGCCGGCTATGATGAGTTGCGGGAGAGGTTTCCGTTTGGTCGAGCGTACGGCAGCTCTTGATATCTTTTCCAAAAGACTGCGTTTGCCACTGGCATGTCCTACTGCTATTACGGCCAATACACGCTCACCCTGAGGAATGTTGAGGGCTCTTTCAACAATGGTCCGGTTGAATGTGCCGCCCAACCAGCAGGTGGCGTATCCGCGTCGGGTGAGTTCTATAACTGCTTTCTCTCCTTCGATGCCGGCTTTAAAGGCGTCTCCTCCGATCACGGCAATGTAAGATGGACGTCCGGTAATCACACCATATGTGCCGACTTTGCCTGTGCCTATGGCTGAGGCTTCAAGTGGCTGAAGGCTTCCATACCCTTCGCAGACCTCTTTGAGAAGCGTCGGTGGCGGTGCTTCATTAGTGAACGAGCGTGTCGATTGCCGTTGAGTTATGGCTTCTTGAATGGTTAACATCTTGAATCTTGAATAATGTGATAAGTTGTATGACTGAACGTGTTAAGGTTGTAACGGTTTAAATCTTGCGGGCTTTGTATCCCATACCTGTAAGTGCTGCGGTTACGTCGGCAGCACGGTTCCCCTGAATCAGTATTTCTCCGCCACGGGCTGAGCCTCCGGTACCCAGCCGTTTCTTTAGCGCCGCGGCCACGGTTGCAACCTCATCGTCGCCGCAGGTGAAACCGGTTACGATTGTGGCAACCTTGCCGGCGCGGCCTTTGCGCTCGGTTATAACATCAAGGCGTGCGCTTGTCTTAGCTTTACTTGTCTCTTTGTCGGTTGACGGTGCGGATTCTTCGCCCGCAGGAAGATCGGTAAGACTTCCAAGTATATCGCGCCAGTCGTTCATTGCATCAGTTAAGTGAGTCGGGTTGGACGTCTTCTGCTGACACGAGTTCCTCGCGGGGTATCTCAAGGTAGGTGCCCACGCGGTCAAGTGTGACCAGATGGCCGCCGTAGACGTCATTGAGTTCAAGCAGAAATGATTCCACTGAGTCATTGTTCAGTGAGCGGGCTCGGTTGAGACATCTCACTGCGGCACCGTCATTTGACTCTTGGTCACCTGTGAAGGATACGAAAACCAGGGCGAGACGGCACAGTTGCCCGGCGCTCAGCGCATTGAACGCGGTCGTGTCGGCAAGCAGCCGGTCGCAGTCGCGTTGGGCATCCTCTGCGTTTCCGCTTCTGAGCATGGCGGCAACACGCTCAACTGGATCAATGTCTTTGCCGCCTGTGCATGAGACGCTGCCTGTAATTACGCATAACGCTATGATTATGCAGGTTATATACTTGAACATATGCATACTGTTACAGATCTTTGACCTTTTGTGCAAAAGTGTACATCTTTAAGGCCGCCTCGGCCGCCTCGGCTCCTTTGTCACCGGCCGGTCCTCCGGTGCGGTCAAGAGCATCCTGCTCGGTGTCTACGGTGAGCACCCCGAATATCACGGGTATGTCGCACTCGGCGTTAAGATGGGTTATGCCCTGGGTTACACTCTGGCATACATAGTCGAAATGAGGAGTGCCGCCACGAATCACGCAGCCGAAAGTGATGATTACGTCGTAGGCTCCTGATTCAACAAGCTGGCTTGCTGCAAAGGTTAGTTCTACGGCTCCGGGCACATGGTATACGTCGATAAGGTCGTCGCCAAGTCCGTGGCTATGCAGTGTGTTGACGCAACTGTCGGTTAGGGCGCCGGTGATATGTCCATTCCATTCGGCGGCTACTATCGCCACACGCACGTCTCCGTCAATATCGGCATTGAATGGATTGGGAATGCTGTTGGGTAAGGTTGATGACATTGCTGATATAATTTTTCAAGCTCTTAAATTTTCCTTTGCCACTGGAAGCTGAAGTCAGCAGCCGCAGCGATTGCCTCGCGGGCAGCCGCTGTAAGTATCTCGCGGCGCACATCTTCGGCCGGGGCATTGAGTTGTTCTGGTGAGAGGCTGAGTTTGTAGATCTGAGCCACGGTGCCTGCTATGATTCCTGCGTTCCACAGGATAGTCTCGCTCACGTCGGCGGGTATGGCCACCTGTGTCACTTCCTTGCCACTGAAATAGTTGATGGAGTGGCATGCCGTGTCAACATTTACCATCGAACGGCAGTAGAAGTCAACATGGTCGCGATAGCACCGGTCTCCCTGAGGTGTGCCGAATATGAGTTGCAGGTCATTGTTGCGGGCGATTACCATGTCGGCCATCTCCAGGTTTTCAAGTATGGCAGGCATCACGCGCGTCATGCGTCTTTCGCGGTCGGCACGGAAGCCCGGCACATACACCATCACGGCCTTACGCTCGCTGCAGTTGTTCAAAAATGCTGTAAGACGGTCACGCATGCGGGCGTCAAGGGCGTAGTAGCCGCCGAACACCACAATGGTTTTATCATCGACGCGTGGCCATATTATGTCGAAACCGCCGTCACCGTAAGCCTCATATCGCGTAAGCTCATAGCCGCCATCAGTGGGGGCGGGTGTGAAAACCGACAACGGGGAGTGGCCGTCAACGAAGCGGTCAACGCCGGTGCAGTTGACGCCGGCATCGGTGAGATAGTCTACGAGCATGTCACCCACAGGGTCACGTGACGCTTCCGATGCCATTTCCACCGGTAATCCCAACCGTGCGAGCCGTGCTGCGGCCAATGCTATGCGGCCGCCGGGCATTGAACCGGCCGGTTGTCCGTTTTCAAATACTATATCCAGGGCACACTCGCCTATACATATGATTTTATTCATGATGCATCATGTTTAATGATTGTCACCACGGGCGGCCTCTCCCAGATAACCGCCGTGGTGGCGCCTGGCGTAATCGGTGCGGGTAAAACCTATGGCTTTCATTACGCTGACTACCAATATGTCGCCTATAACGGTCATCATGGTTGTCGAGGTGGTGGGGGTAAGTCCGAGGGGACAAACCTCAGGCTCATCGGCTGTATACAAAGCCACGTCGGCCAGCGAGGCAAGGGGGCTGTCGGGTGCTCCTGTAATAACAATCAGGGGAACAGTTGGTTCAAGCCCGCGGGCAAGATTTACAAGCTCCACTATTTCATTTGTCTTGCCTGAGTTGGAAATAAGAAGCATTATGTCATTGGGCTGCATCACGCCCAGATCGCCGTGCTGTGCCTCGGCTGGATGAAGGTTTACCGCCGGGGTTCCTGTTGATGAGAATGTGGTGGCGATATTCATGGCTATCTGGCCGGCTTTGCCCATCCCGGAGGTAATAAGTTTGCCCCCGCGGCGGTGCACGTGCTCTATTATAAGTTGCACGGCTCGTTCATAGGCATCGGTGACGGGAATTGAAGCGATGGCACGGCTTTCCCGTTCAAGTATCTCACGCATTGATTTCTTTATGTCCATACACCGCCGGTTATTATTTTGTTTCGAGAGTGCCGAGGCAGCTGTCAAGAGCAGCTGTGATAGCCTCGCGATCCATCTTTTGTCCTATGAATACTAATTTTATCATACGGTCGCCATAAACGGGATCCCAGTCACGGGCTATGGAAGGATCTGACGCCATCATTTCCTCCAGTTCCTCACGCGGGGCGGTCGCGAACCAACGGCCGGCTTCGGTGACTCTCTTTTGCACACCGGCCTGTTCGAACAGGTATGACATGTCAGGGTGTTGGTCGAAATAAAGTATACCTTTCGCACGTATGACACTGGTGGGCCAGTTTTTGCCCACAAAAAAGTCAAACATGTTGAGATCTAACGGACGCCGGCGGTAGTAGACGAATGTGCCTATGCCATATTCTTCAGCTTCACCCTCCTCATGGTCATGATGATGGTGATGGTGACAATGTTCATGTCCATCCTCATGATGGTGCTCATGTTCATGATGGTGTTCGTGAGCCTCATGTTCCTCTTCCTCGCTCGCGGGGCGTTCTATTTCTGAAATCCATGCTGCCGATGTGGCCACACGGTCATAGTTGAACAGATGTGTGTTGAGTAGTTTGTCGAGATCTACGTCGGCATAGTCGCAGTCAATGATTTCGGCATGCGGTTGTATGGCGCGTATTATACTGCGTATATGACCTGCCTGATACTCAGTAACCTCGCTTATCTTGTTGAGCAAAATGATGTTGCAGAATTCAATTTGCTGTATCACCAGGTTCTCTATATCATCCTCGCCAAGATTGGGGCGTTGCAGGGCGTCGCCATCGGCAAATTCTGTGTTGAGCCTCAGTGCGTCGGTGATTGTAACTATGCAGTCAAGCACCGGCAGAGGTCCATGCTCGCCACCGGCGGCCATCTGGGGTATCATGGCTATGGTGCGTGCTATTGGCTCGGGTTCGCATATGCCGCTCGCCTCGATCACGATATAGTCGAATTTCCCGCTTTTGGTGATATCCATCAATTGTTTCACCAGGTCCATTTTCAGGGTGCAGCATATACATCCGTTTTGCAGTGCGACGAGATCTCCTTCAGCATCGTTACCTACGATGCCGCCTTTCTGTATAAGTGCGGCGTCAATGTTTACCTCACCTATGTCATTTACTATGACTGCGAATTTTATTCCGCGCCGGTTGTTGAGAATCCGGTTGAGCAGAGTGGTTTTGCCGCTGCCAAGATAACCGGTGAGCAGCAGCACGGGTATGTTTTGGTCTGACATATCTATTCTATAGTCCTGTATAAGTTGAGGGTGACAACGCGCGCAGTTCGTCTTTTACGTCGTTGTCTACATCAAGTGTATCAATGAATTCCGCGATTGTGTCGGCGGTGATTGCGGTATTGGTGCGCGTGAGATTTTTCAGGGTTTCGTAAGGGTTGGGATAACCTTCACGGCGCAGGATTGTCTGGATGCCCTCTGCAACGACAGCCCATGCGGCGTTGAGATCGGCGTCGATGGCTGTGCGGTTGAGCAGCAGTTTCTCCAAACCTTTTTGGGTAGAGGCGATGGCTATGAGCAGATGAGCCATCGGCACACCTACATTGCGGAGAACGGTGGAGTCGGTAAGGTCGCGTTGCAGTCGCGACAGGGGCAGTTTTGACGACAGATGCCCTAAAATTGCCGATGCTATGCCAATATTGCCCTCGCTGTTCTCAAAGTCAATTGGGTTGACTTTGTGGGGCATTGCCGAGGAGCCAACCTCCCCTTCCTTGATTTTCTGCTTGAAATAGTTCATCGATATGTACATCCACATATCGCGGTCAAGATCCATGATTATTGTACCTGTCCGGCGCAGCGCGTCGAAAAGTGCCGCCAGGTTGTCGTAATTGGAAATCTGGGTGGTGTACTGTTCTCGACCTATGCCTAATTCTTGTTCGAGGAATGAGTTGGCAACTGACACCCAGTCGATGCAGGGGTATGCTGCGTTGTGGGCATTGAAATTACCGGTGGCACCGCCGAACTTCCCTGTTACAGGTGTGCGGCGAAGTGCGTCAAGCTGGGTGCGCAACCTGTAGGCGAATACCATTATTTCTTTGCCGAGGCGGGTGGGGGATGCCGGTTGTCCGTGGGTATGGGCAAGCATGGGTATGTCATTCCATTCTGAGGCAAGATGCTCAAGGGTGGCTACAAGTGAGTCGGCCGCAGGTAAAAACACCTTCTGCAACGCATCGGCTACAGACATGGGCACTGATGTGTTGTTGATGTCCTGAGAGGTAAGGCCGAAATGGATGAATTCCTTGTACTTCTCAAGTCCGAGAGCGTCGAAACGGCGTTTGATAAAATATTCGACGGCTTTCACGTCATGATTTGTAGTGCGCTCGATTTCTTTTATTTCGAGAGCATCTGCCTCGGTGAACTCGGTGTATACGTCACGCAGTTTCTCAAGTGTCGAGGGGGCTATCTGCTCTAATGCGGGCAACGGTATGCGGCACAAGGTTATGAAATACTTGATTTCAACCTCCACGCGGTAGCGTATGAGGCCAAATTCTGAGAAGTAGGGTGCAAGTGCATCACATTTTGAGCGATAGCGGCCATCGACTGGAGAGATGGCGGTAAGTGTTGACAATTCCATAAATGACGGATATTTTGCCTGCAAAGGTAGCAAAAATCTTCAACATTAGCAAAAGGAATTGACAACTCAAGCCTTTGCCGGGCACGGTCAGAAAAACTTGTTTACCAAGCGCTTTATTGTCAAGCAATTGATTCCGGTAATCACGGCCAAAAGTGCGGCTCCGGCACCAATAGCTCCCCATAGCGGTGATGGCGTCCCCCCCAATGCTTCGAGGGCATCACTCCACAGTTGTTTTACTCCCGCCAACGTGGCTGCCGATATTATTAGAATGCCACCGTTGACTATGCATATGAGGCGTATATAGCACAGTGCTATTTTGCCGGGATGATAACCTAACAAAATCAATCCTCTTATCGCGTTTCCGTTTTTTTGTACCAGCAGGAATAAACTTAGCATAAGTATGAAAAGTGCCAACAGTGATATGATACCGCCTACGGCTGCGGTGGCGGCTGTTACGATCCGCAGCAGTCGCGTGGCACGTGAGGAATTGTCATCGGGTCCGGCTATCTCGTAGCCGTTAGCTTCCATGAACGGTTCTATGGAGGGGTCGGCCTGGTCAGAAGTCTCGATTACAAGCCTTGACGGACTTTCCATCTTACCAGAGCCGTATATTTCGTGAGCCCAGTCCATGAATTCCTGGGGTACGGCAATGGTATTGAGCCATGATGAAAACCCGACGATGCGTGCAGGGTAGGTGCCATAGTGTCCGTTGCCTCCCAATGTTACCTCAAGCGGGATACTTGAGATGATACTTTCGCTTACTACGGGCATTCTTCCCGAGGCTGCAAATCCGAAGTTATACAGCGCGAGGTAGTCCTTGGAAAGCACTATCGGAATGAACGGATCATCCGGGTCAAATGTGAAATCCTCAATCGATCTGTCGATAAGATGCTTAGGTATTGATTCAAAAAACAATGCGGTGGAGAGTCCGCGGCCACCAAGCGATGCTGATGCCCACACATTGTAATCCGAGGCCTGGAACGGTGATACACTTTTCACCCATGGCTGTTGGGTGATCTCCTCGATTTCATGGCTGCTGAATGTGGGGGCGGATCCGCTCAGGGTTGATGTGAGCCCCACAGGCTTTGATATTACCAGATTGCGGGGTGATGTGATGCTTATGCCGCCGTCTGCGCTGTTTTTGCCGGAGATGGCACCTCCTAGGTCGGCATAGAACTGTATGGCAGCCATTACTATGATTGCACCGACAAGGGTTGATACGGCGTAACCTGCAATTTGCCACGCGCTTATATTGCGTTTGAGGAGCTTCCAGATCATAGAGTGAGGGGTATTACGGCGCCTGGCATGTCAAGTGCGTTGCCCACCGACGTGAATATCACGGCAGCTCCGTTAGCTTTGGCCTCACGGGCTATGAGCGATGCACACAGACTGTTGTTATAGCTGTCAAGGTGGCTTACCGGTTCGTCAAGGAGTATGAAGTCGAACGGTTGGCACAAGGCGCGTATGATGGCCACGCGTTGTCTTTGCCCCACTGATATGTGTGAAGCGGGCCGGTCAGTCAGGTTGTCAATCTCAAGCATCTCGAACATATGCCTGATTTCTTCGTCGCTCTTGCACCCAGTGAGCCGGTTTTTTAAGATCACGTTGTCGTAAGCCGTAAGTTCTCCGAATATGTCAAGTTCCTGTGGCAGGTATGCGAGATTGTGGCAGCGTATCCGGCACCAGTCTTTCACACTGAGGCTGCGTGAATCTGTATCGTTGAATAATATATGGCCTGTGTAGTCGCGGCGCGATCCGTATATGAAACTGCAAAGCGATGTCTTTCCGGTGCCTGACGACGCGTTTATGCAGTAAACATTGCCGCGTGATAGTGTGAGTCCGGCCGCGAGCATTACCTGTGATGAGGCAAACCGTTCGCGACCGGCTTCATTATCAAATATCCGAGGGAGTAATCCCTGCAGGGTTATTGTATCTAACTTAGTACTTTTCAAGTTTTTGGGATACTTCAATAATAGTGGCCAGGAAGCCTTTGCCGTCGTTGTCAGTGAACTCTGCGTTGAATTTGGCGCATTCGTCTGTGATCTTGAGCTGGCCTTTGAATCCACAGTTTATATGTGCCTTGCGCAAGAGTCCGAATCCGGCCGGGATGTTTACCGAATACCACGCGTAGCAATCATCAAGCGACGAGGCGCTGAGGCGGGAGTTGGGTGATTTGTCAGCGGTGGCCACTACAATACAGTTGCCGGCTTCCGTTACTTCAATAGTTCCCTGGCCGGGTACTTTTACAGTGTATCCGTCGCCGCCACCTTTTATATTGAGACCCATGTCGCGACCCATTGATGCAAGTCCCTTTAGCATGCGGGCACCTTTGCCGTCGCATGTGGTCACGCCGCAGCTGATCTGGAAGTCTTTCATCGATTCAAACTTTGTGGAGGCCGGATTCTCCATATTCAGGGAGAAGAAAAATCCTCCGTTGAGGGCCTTTAAAATGTCATCGTCAATTCCACGTGTATATCTGCGGGCTGCGTATCCGAGGTCGTATTTGTCAATGGCTTTGTAAACTGACATGTCCTTGAATCCACCCCAGGCGCCGGCAATCAGGTCTTTGTCGCTCACATATTTCATCTCAGATCCAAGATATGCGAGTTCCACAGGGCATTCTTCCGCTAAAGATACAGCCTTGCCGTCAAGGTCATACCATCGGGCCTCGCCTGAGAGTTTTGAACCGGACAGATCGGCCGAGAAAGCCAGTGAATATTCAAATTTGCGCTCAGGAGATACTATCAGGCCTGATACCGCGCTTGAGCTGAGTTTTGACAGCATGGCGGTCTTCCATCCTGCAAGCGGAGTCGAGGCAAAGTCGAAGATTGTTTCTATATATTCTTCACGGTCGCTTTCACGCCAGCAGCTGAAACCTATGAGCAGATTGTCTGACACGGTATAAGCCGTTGAACTTTCATCTTTTGCAAATACCACATGGCCGTCTATTTTTGATTTGCGATAGCCGGTCTTTTTAAGAGACGTGGCCAATTCATCTGCATCATTGATCTTGATGATTATGATGGCGTCAGGGGTCGTTTCGTACATGGCTGCGATCACCATATCATAACTTATGCCTTTGATCTTAAGCATTTCGTTAAGCTCGTCGGAGTTTCCTATGCTACGCTTCAGCGCCGGAGGAAGCACCAGCTTACCGTCGCTTATACTTGCGTCACATGACTTTAGGATTTCAATAGGCTTTAGCGATACAATGCAAATGGCGTCATCGCCAACAACACCGAGCATCTCAGTGGTCTTTTTATCGGTACACGAAGACATTGTGGCCAATATGATGGCTGTCAATGCGAAGAGTGCCGATCTGAACAGTTTCTTCATGCTGATAATTTTTTAGGTTGAGAGATTGATTGACAAATTTAGTACAAAATTTCCGAAAAATGTCGTATCTTTGCCAAAAATAGTATTTTTTTTTAACCGATTACCCTGTTATGGATTTTTTGTCACAACGTGTTAAGTCGCTCGCTGTATCCCAGACACTTGCTATGTCACAGAAGAGCAGTGAGTTGCGCGCCTCAGGCGTCGATGTTATAAATCTCTCGGTAGGTGAGCCGGATTTCAATACTCCCCGCCATATCAAGGACGCCGCCTGCCGCGCCGTTGAGCAGAATTTCTCTTTCTATAGTCCTGTTCCCGGTTTTCTTTCCCTTAGGCAGGCTGTGTGCGACAAACTGCGCCGCGAGAATGACCTGGAGTTCACACCTGATTGTATAGTGGTGTCGAATGGAGCCAAGCAGGCTTTGTGCAACGTTATTCTCGCTACTGTAAATCCGGGTGACGAGGTCATTATACCGACCCCCGCTTGGGTCAGTTATGTCGAGATGGTGAAACTTGCCGAAGGTGTCAGTGTAACCGTACCTTCCGGTATCGAGAGTGACTTTAAAATTACTCCTGAGCGTCTTGAAGCGGCAATTACACCCCGTACACGCATGATCATGCTGTGCTCGCCGTCTAATCCCACCGGCAGCGTATACTCCCGCGATGAACTTGCAGCCTTGGTAAAGGTGATCGAAAGGCATCCTGAAATACTTGTGCTTGCCGACGAAATATATGAGCATATCAACTATACTGGAAGCTTCACATCCATGGGATCTTTCAGCTCTATAGCCGACAGGGTCGTCATCATCAACGGTGTGTCAAAGGCTTATGCAATGACGGGGTGGCGCATAGGTTATTGCGCGGCACCATTGGCCATAGCCAAGGCTGTGTCAAAGTTGCAGGGGCAATATACCTCGGGAGCATCCTCTATAGCGCAAAAGGCGGCCGAGGCTGCCTATACCGGCTCGCAACAATGCGTGGCCGACATGTGTACCGCATTCCGCCGCCGCCGTGATCTTGTTGTGGAGATGGCACGCGATATTGACGGTTTCAAGATCAATGTGCCTCAAGGTGCGTTTTACCTTTTCCCTGAGGTCTCGGCTTTGCTTGGCCGTGTGACTCCGTCAGGTAAGAGAATCGAAACCTCGGGCGATTTGGCTATGTATCTTCTTGAAGAAGGTCATGTTGCCACTGTCGACGGGGCTGCTTTCGGTGCTCCCGGATACATCCGTCTCAGCTACGCAACCGGTGACGATAATCTTCGTGAGGCTATGCGCCGTATAGCGGCCGCATGTGCTGCATTGAAATGATGGAAAAGCCTTTCCCTCATGTTATTATACCTCATGTCAAGGTGAGGTATGAGTCGCGGGCTACCCACATCGAGCGCATGCTGGGTAGCGCCGGCATTCCTTTTGAGTATATGCTCGACGGAGACATGCCGGATATCACTCAGGATCAGATTGATGAGTTCTTTATCGCTCCGATGAATAAGGTTACGCCTCAGCTCTCATGTTCTCTCAAGCATCTGCTTGTGTGCCGGTTGCATTGTGGAACGCAACCTGCCAGGAGCGCTGATTCTTGAAGACGATGCTATTATTTTCAGCCGTTTCCGCAGCGTTGTGACCCGTGCCATTGAAGAGTTGTCGAGCCGCGGTGCCGGGCGTCCGGCAATAATCTCATTCGAAAACTCCCGTCTCTGATTCGTTCCGCGCAGCATCCGTGAAAAAGGCAGGATTATTTACCCTGGTGACCGTGACAGGTATACGGGATGTTTCTATATAAACATCGAGGGAGCTAAGGCGGTGCTTGAATATGCGCGTGATAGGCACCTTGACCGCCCGATTGATCTTTTTCATCGTCTCATGCTTGACGAGGGTCTCATTGATTACTGGTGGGCACACCCGACTGTGGCGACCCAGGGCAGTTTCACCGGCAAATTTGACTCCATGTCGCCATATAACCACCTGTTGGCTATTCCTTTGTGGCGCTTGAAGCTGGCTTACCGCAAATTACTCTATTTCTTCAGGTAGTTCAGGTCAGAATGCGTTCGATTCACCTCCTACGGCATTCATCACTGTGCGTACTATAATCTTGAGGTCAAGGAAGAAATTCCAGTTCTCGATGTACCACACATCGTAAAGCACACGCTTTTCCATCTTCCACAGTTCGTCGGTGATACCTCGGTAACCGTTGACCTGTGCCCATCCGGTGATACCGGGCTTTACAAGATGGCGCACCATATACTGGTCTACAAGCTTTGAATACTCTTCGGTGTGCTTAAGCATATGCGGCCGCGGACCCACTATTGACATGTCGCCTTTCCATACATTGATGAACTGTGGCAATTCATCAAGCGAGGTGCGCCGCAGAAAGTCACCCAGACGAGTCTTGCGAGGGTCGTTACGGGTAGCCTGCGCGGTGTCGGCGTCTTTGTTAACATGCATGGTGCGGAATTTGTAACAGTAGAATTCCTTGCCCCGGTAGCCTGTGCGCAACTGTTTGAAGTATACCGGTCCGGGTGATGTTATTTTTATCGCAATCGCTATGGGGATGTAGACCAAAGGATAGAAACAGAGGAATACCGAGGAGAATGCAAGGTCAAAAGCACGCTTGAGGTAGCGATTGATGGCCTTTTTGAGGGGATTGCGCCTTATGGTCAGCACAGGCACCTGCCCTATGGTCTCCATCTGGAATGCACGCGAGATATATTGTGATATCTGAGGTACGTAGAAGAAATCCACCACATTGTCGTCCGCTATCTTAACTACGTGAGTCAGTACTTCTGCATGCCCCGGCATGGTGAAGTATATCTGGTCTACCTTGTTATCTTTTACAAACTTCTCCAACGTGTCAAGCGATCCGCAGTAACGCCCTACGAAGTCAGGGCGCCATTCATGATCGAAGAACCCCAGTATCTTATAGCCGAATCCATTGTCTGACAGCATCTCGTCGTAGATACGACGTGCCGTGGCATTCGTGCCCACGATCACCACGCGTTTGTAGTTGTAACCGCGTGACCGGTAATTTTTGATAAGGCGACGCGATACCAGAGACCAAAGCACCAGGGCGGTCATCAGCAACCCGTAATACGTAAGATAGAATCGGGGAGAAAGCCTTCCTACATCAGACAGCGCTATCATCGACATAAAGAACAGCGCGTGCAGCCCTACAGCCTTCAGCGTATCCATGGCAACCTTGTCGAGCTGGATCGCGCGCAGGCTGTCACCTTGTCGCGAGACCCTTATCATGATTGGTACGAAAGCGAGATTGACGAATATCCATAACTTCCACATTATGGCGGTGCAGTCATCAATCGAAGGGTAGATCTGAAGGGTCAGTAGGAAAATAAGGTTGCAAAGAGCCCAATCGACAGTCATGAGTGCCGATTTAAGGTATTTGCCGTAGCTTTGTCGTCTTAATATTTTCAAGACCTGTCGCTTTGTGTGATACTTGAACATGTCCCGGCGCGAGGGCAAGATGCCTTGCGGAAGCATCCTGCCCTCAGTCGTGGATCTTTTGGTTTTGTTAAAGTTTTGAGTTGACTACCTTGATTTTTTCCTCAAGATCGGCAATGTCGGCGCGCAGACGTTCGGCTTTGCGTTCGAATTCACGCAGGAGGCTGTCGCCGCTCTTGCTCTTGGCTGAGAGGAATCCGAGATTGTTCTCGTAAGTGCGCAGTTCCTGACGGCGGTTTTCAAGTGCGCGTACGAGCTTCTCACGCTCGCGCATCAGCTTGTTGTCATCGCCTTCGATCGCCTGTACGGCCTCGCTGAAGCGCTCGCGACGCTCCTGGTTGCGGCGTAGGTTAAGGCCGTCGCGGAGTTTGTCAAGAGCATTGCGGTAGGCGTCGTATAATTTGTCTTTCTCACGGAAAGGCACATGGCCTATTTCTTTCCATTTGTCCTGGAGTGCGCGCATCGCAGCTATGGCCTCCTCGCGCGGGGTGTCAGCATTTATGGCTTCGAGTGACGCGATAACCTCGCGCTTTGCTTTGAGGTTCTCGTTTTCGATGCGGCGGGCACCGCTCGTGGCTTTCTTCTTTTGTTCGAAGAAGTGGTCGCATGCCTGTTGGAAACGGTTCCACACGGCGTCGCTGTATTTCTTTGATACTGCGCCTATGGTCTTCCACTCTTTCTGCATCTCCACGAACTCATCGCCTGCTGATTTCCAATCGGTGCTGTCTTTGAGCGCTTCAGCCCGGTCAGCCAGCGCTGTCTTGCGCTCGAGGTTGGCGCTGAGTTCCTCGCGGGTCGACTGGAAGTAGGCGGCTTTGGCTGCGAAGAATTTATCGCACAGCTCGCGGAACTGAGCGAAGAGAGTCTTGTTCATCTTCTTTGAGGCGAACCCGTATGTGCGCCACTTCTGCTGGATTTCCATCACGCGTTTGGTGGCTTCTTCCCAGGCATTGAACGAGCGAAGACTATCAAGGTCTATGCCTTCCATCTCCTGGCAGAGGGCGGTCTTCCCGGCCTCGTTCTCTGCCTCGCGGGCTTTACGTGCTTCAAAATGTGCCTGATAGCGCTTGTTGATCTCGGCTGATGCAGCTTTGAATTTATCCCAGATTTCCTCGCGGAATTCTTTGGCCACGGGGCCAATGCGACGCCACTTGTTGTGGAGTTCCTGCAACCGGCGGTAGGCGGTGATCACATCTTCTTCGGTGGTCAGTCCTTCGGCTTCGTCAAGCAGCAGCTGCTTGCTGTCAAGATTTTTCTTGAAATCATAGTCGCGCAACTCTTTGTTCACCTTAAGGCTGTCGCTGTATCGTTCACGGGCTTCCTGGAAGCTTTTCCACAGGGCTGTGTCAAATGTCGGTGGTACATCACCTATGGCATTAAACTCGTCTTGTAGTTCGCGGTAGCGGGGGAAAGTGCGGTTCACATTGTCTGTGTCGTCGGCCAGGGCGGTGATTTCTGACACGATGGCTTGCTTGCGCTCGTAGTTGGCCTTCTGTTCTGCCTCTACGGCTGCTGTGTGAGCGGCCTTTTTCTCTCGTATGCTGTTGAATATGTCGCTGAGTTCGTCGGATTCTTCAGATGCGGATTCTTTTTCTTCAGATTCCTGGGCGTTGCGACGCAATGCGTTTATCTGCTGGCGCAAACGTCGTATATCATCGGCTGTGATCTCGGCAGCATCGCGTTCAAGCAATGCTTTTGCTGTCTCAAGCAGCACTTCAGAGGTTAGAGCCACGGTAGTGTTGTCGCTTTCTTCCTGTTCTATGCCGTCTGTGGCTTCGTCTTCGGCAGCTTCCTCGGGGTCGATGCCGTTTATGGTTTCTATTTCAGCTGATGTAGGTGCGGCAGCGGCGTCTGTGGCTGGTGCCGTCGGGAGGGTTTGTTCTTCGGCTTGCGAAGCAGCCAAAGCAGGGTCACGCATTTCCATTATATTATTATTAGGGTTCATTGTGATGTCTTGCGGCATTCACGCCCCAAAATTAGTGATTTTTTATTAAAGTGCAAAAAAATCTGAAATAAAACGGAGAAATCCTGCGATCATCCTGCGGCTGCGATTAGTTGTGAACTGTGTATTTGCAAAAATTAACACTACCTTCTTGGAAATATGAATATTAATGTTTTAATTTGCAAAAATCTTTAATTTGTAATGTTTCTTATGAAAAAATACGGTTGTTTCATTTTATTGTTGCTTTTTATAAGCAGCTGCTCCCACGGTGATGAGCCGGATATGACGCCTCCGCCTCTTTACAATGTCGTGGATCCTGTTGAAACGACGGAGGTCTTTGCGGTTACCCCGGCCGAAAAGGATGTGTTGGCTCGTCTGAACAAGGTTGGTGTTGAATATATGGATCTGATTGCACCTGACGATAAGGCGGAAAACTACTGTGTGTCGCCGTTGAGTCTGAATCTTGCCGTAGCCTTGGTTGCCAACAGTGTGTCTGAGGAGCGAGGTCAGTCTGTTGCCCGCAACTTGGGATTTGAGAGCCTTGAACAACTCAATTCTATGAGCCATCGGTTGATAAGCTACCTTACTCATCCTTCGCCTGCCCGTGAGCTGGCCATAGCTAATGCCGTATGGCACAGCGCTTCATATACACCTTCTGAGGAATTTGTATCTGGCATGGCCTCGGTGTTCGGGGCTCCGGTAACACCATTCATCCCTTCTACCAATGAGGCTGTCGATATGATAAACTCCTGGATTTATGACACTTCGCAGGGGATGATTCCGTCAATACTGGAAAGCGCTTCCGACAGTTTTTATTGGTCAAACACCATATTCTTCCGGTCAGAATGGTTTTATAATTTTGATCCTGCTGACACAACTGTAGGAACTTTCCACAGCAACGGATATGACAGCGATGTAAGTATGATGCACGCCTTGCAGTCTAACAGCGGTTATGCGAAAGCCGGTGATGATATATATGCTTTGATCCGCTTCGGTGACCATGACTATAGTTTTGAATTAATCATAAGCGAAAAACCGTTTACTTATGAGCTTTACAATGAATTGAGAATGAAAATTGGACTCTATGACATTGAGCTTTCTTTGCCAAGGTTCAGTGTGTCAACAAGCTCATCCATAGGCAACGTTTTGTCTATGCTCGGCCTTGATGCTTCATGTCTTGATGGTATGGGGCTCCCTGATGTTCATTGTAGTGCTTTCAGTGGTATTCAGAAAGCACGCATTGATATTGATGAGCAAGGTGCTAAGCTTGCGGCTTCAACTTTGATAGGCGGTGTAGGTGGGCCGCCTGTCAATCCTAAGGTGTCTCTTACGGTCGACCGCCCGTTCACATTTATTGTCCGCGAGGCAAAAACTGATGCGATAATCCTTGCCGGCCGTATCAATAATCTATAAATCCTTAACAACAGATTTTTTCATATACAACGCGCCCCGGTTCCTGTGGTTTTGGAGCCGGGGCGTGTTGCCTTTTTTACCAATCTA
>JAMPHZ010000005.1 GCA_023663145.1 Odoribacter sp. | reverse complement strand
CTTACCCTGAGGAGGAGTGAGGAGAATGCCGTTGCACTTCTTATTGGAAACTTTGCACATGATCAGTATAAAACAAGGCTTGCATAAAATTGTATATGTCAGCAGAAAGCGTTAACTTTGTAAGTTAAACGATACTGATATGAATTTTAAGCTCTCTTCGGCGTTCGCACCGACCGGCGACCAACCACAGGCGATAGACAGCCTTGTGGAGGGTCTTAGCGACAGCAGCTGCCTTGCCCAGACACTTTTAGGTGTCACAGGTTCAGGCAAAACTTTCACCATGGCTAATGTCATTGAACGTGTGAACCGTCCGACTCTCATTCTCAGCCACAACAAGACTCTTGCCGCCCAGCTTTACAGTGAATTCAAGCAATTCTTCCCTGATAATGCTGTAGAATATTTCGTATCATACTACGACTACTACCAACCCGAGGCATATATCCCAAGCGTTGACAAATATATTGAAAAAGATCTAATGATCAACGACGAGATAGACAGATTGCGACTTGCCACCACATCAGCATTACTGTCAGGGCGTCGTGACGTGATTGTAGTATCGTCGGTATCTTGTCTCTATGGCATAGGGAATCCGGAAGAATTCAATGCAAATGTTGTAAATGTCGAGGTAGGGCAAAAAATCACGAGGAACGCTTTATTGCGCCAACTTGTCGGGGCGCTTTACTCGCGCAATGAAGTTGATGCACGCCGAGGCACTTTCCGCGTGAAAGGTGATACTATCGATATCCGCCTTGCCTACGAGGAAATTGTGCTTCGCATAGTATTCTGGGGAGATGAGATAGAATCAATCTCCACCCACCATGCTGAAGACATGCGCTCGCTTGGAAGTCATGATTGCTTTAAAATATATCCGGCAAACATCTTTGTGACATCACAGGCACGACAACACTCAGCCATCGCCCAGATCCAACTTGATCTCGGGCGACAGGTAGAGGCATTCCGCAAAGAGGATAAACCCCTTGAGGCCGCACGCCTTGAAGAACGTGTGACGTACGACGTGGAAATGATCAAAGAATTGGGATACTGCTCGGGAATAGAGAACTACTCGCGGTATTTTGACGGCCGGCAACCTGGTGACAGACCATTCTGCCTGCTCGACTATTTTCCCAAAGATTATCTTACTATCATTGATGAGAGTCACGTTACCATTCCCCAGATTAGGGCAATGCACGGAGGTGATCTCTCCCGCAAGACCAATCTTGTCAACTATGGGTTCAGGCTTGCAGCAGCCCTCGATAACCGCCCGCTTACATTTGCTGAATTCGAGAACATGACAGGACAGACCATATATGTGAGTGCCACGCCTGCCGAATATGAACTTAAGCGCAGTGAAGGCGTAGTGGTAGAACAAGTCATCCGTCCCACCGGACTTCTTGATCCGCTTATCACCGTGGTACCATCCACAAATCAAATAGACCACCTGATGGAAGAGATAGCCCGCCGCGTGGAGCGTGGTGAGCGTACCCTCGTCACCACCCTCACCAAACGCATGGCAGAGGAACTCAATGATTATTTCCTGAAGGCTAACATCAAAACCGCATATATCCACAGCGATGTCGACACCATGGACCGCATCAAGATTCTTGACGATCTACGGGCCGGGACATTCGATGTACTTATAGGTGTGAACCTGCTGCGAGAGGGCCTCGACCTGCCGGAGGTGTCACTTGTCGCAATTCTTGATGCTGACAAAGAAGGCTTCCTGAGATCCCACCGGTCACTTACCCAGACGGTAGGTCGTGCGGCACGTAATCTTAACGGGCAGGTAATAATGTATGCCGATAAGATAACGGACTCCATGCAGCAGACTATTGATGAAACCGAGCGGCGACGCGCAATACAGTTAGCATATAACGAAGAACACGGCATAACACCACAGGCAATCATTAAAGCCCGCCATGCCATTGTAGGCCGCGAGGATGAAGATGACATCGCTAACCGCGCTATTGCATCCGGCCGCCCGATGACAGCCAAGGATAAACGCAAGCAAGCCCAAGGAAAATCCAAACCGGTACAAGACAATATGTATACGCACGAATACTCGACAAGGGTAGACATAGCAGCCGATCCCGTGGTACCATACATGAACCGCGACGAGCTTGCACGTTCAATCAACCGGTTGCGCGAACTCATGCTTCAGGCAGCCAAAGACATGGAATTCATAGAAGCTGCACGCTTGCGCGACGAGATCATAAAACTTGAATCACGACTTGAATCAATGGCACAATGAAAAAACGCCCGACAATAGACTATAATGCCCTTCACGCCGATTCATGGCTCCCCACCACCGCCAAGGAAGTCAAGGCCAGAGGATGGGAGCAACTTGACGTCATATTGTTCAGTGGTGACGCATATGTGGATCATCCGTCATTCGGAGCAGCCGTAATAGGTCGTGTACTTGAGAATGCTGGATACAAGGTTGCCATAGTGCCTCAACCAAACTGGCAGGATGACCTCAGAGACTTCCGGAAACTCGGGAGGCCACGGCTTTTTTTCGGCGTATCAGCGGGAGCCATGGATTCGATGGTCAATCACTATACCGCCAACCGCCGCCTACGCTCAGATGACGCATACACAGCGGGTGGGAGACATGGTCAACGCCCCGATTACCCGACCATAGTCTATAGCAAAATCCTCAGAGACTTATATCCTGACGTTCCAATCATAGCCGGGGGTATAGAGGCATCGTTGCGCAGGTTGTCGCATTACGACTATTGGGAAGATCGTCTGCGACCGTCAATTCTTATAGATTCGGCAGCCGACATGTTACTTTACGGTATGGGTGAACGCACTGTTGTTGAACTTGCCCGCCGTCTTGACAATGGCGAATCAATAAACGAGATTATTGACATGCGCCAAAGTGTTGTAATACGCCCTGCCAAAGAGATTGCAGAGGCATCATCAAACGGAGATATTATCCTGAATCCGTGGAATGTATGCCGCAGCAATGCTTCACTGCAAAGTGCCAACTTCAAACACATCGAACAGCAAAGCAACACCCTTGACGGTGGAGTGGCGCTGTGGCAACAATATGACGACAATATAGCTGTAAAGGTAAATCCTATGTATCCGGCAATGGCTACAGGCGAGATTGATGCAGCTTTCGACCTGCCGTTCACCCGACTTCCACATCCCCGGTATAAAGGCAAAGAAATTCCGGCCTATACGATGATACGCCATTCTGTAAACCTGCATAGAGGATGCTTCGGCGGGTGTGCATTCTGTACTATATCAGCACATCAGGGTAAGTTCATATCATCGCGCTCTCCTGAGTCAATCATGCATGAGGTCAATCAGATAATCCGTATGCCAGATTTTAAAGGATACATCAGTGATCTGGGTGGCCCCTCGGCAAATATGTATGCTATGGGGGGACGGGACAAGAAACTATGTGCCCGTTGCAAGCGACCTTCCTGCCTGCATCCGGCCGTATGCTCAAACCTTAATACAGATCACTCGGCCCTACTTGACATCTATCACCGTGTCGACGCACTTAAAGCAGTCAAAAAATCATTTGTAGGAAGCGGTGTGCGTTACGACCTCTCAATGCATCGCACCGGTGACCGCAAAGTTGACGATGTCAACCGCAAATACAATGAAGAGTTGATAGCACTTCACGTGTCCGGCCGTCTTAAAGTCGCGCCTGAACACACCGAGGATACAGTGTTACAGATCATGCGCAAACCCTCATTTGATCTTTTCGGTGAATTCAACCGCATATTTGATTCTGTAAACCGCCGTCACAACCTCAGGCAGCAGCTTATCCCATATTTTATATCAAGCCACCCGGGATGTCACGAGATAGATATGGCGGAACTTGCCGTAAAGACAAAAGCATTGAATTTTAAACTTGAACAAGTACAGGATTTCACCCCGACACCAATGACCGTAGCCACAGAAATCTACTATAGTGGTGTACATCCATATACCGGAGAAAAGGTATTCACTGCAATCCGCCCCGAGCAGAAACTTGCCCAACGAAAATATTTCTTTTGGTATGACCGCGCCTATCGTATGGATATAGAACGGTCTCTTAACCGGCTTCACCGGCCCGACCTTATCACAAAACTATTCCGTAGATGATTGCAATAACGCACAAAAAACGCTGCCAGATCAAATTTAGGCAGCGTTTTTTGTGAATCAATCAGCCTGCTCCAGGTTAAGCAAGCGACGGGCTGTGGTTTCCATGGGGCGCGGGACAAGCAGATTCATGGCAGCCCAGGTATCAGTCATCGGATATACTGATGATATAGTATCATTGGTAAGTGAGGTAACGATTCCATTACTTTCAAGCAGGCCACGGGCAATGTATGCCGATTGAGGATCATTGAAAGTTGCTACTATGACCCAGCCATCTCCGGTTTTACAGGGTTGTCTCATTTATAGCGTGTCCATTTGACAATTTCCATGAAAGTGGGCTTCTTTCCATACATAAATATACCTACGCGGTAAATCTTACCACAAAGCCACATCATGAACATAAAACTTATATACAGGATAACGAGGGATAGTATCTGCTCCCACAAGGGTATGCCGAAAGGCATGCGGGCCATCATTACCATGGGCGAGGTAAACGGGATAAACGAACACCACATCGCTAACGACGACGAAGGATCCTGAACGACAGTCATAGAAATCAAAAGGGAGAGTATTATCGGAACTACTGCTATTGTTGTGAGCTGAGAGGCATCCTGTATATTATCCACTGCAGAGCCTATAGCAGCAAAAATAGACGAGTAGAACAGATATCCTCCTATAAGAAACAGCACCATGAATATTAGCAAATTTGCCATAAATCCCACATCGGCAAGCTGGCCTATGGCAGCACCCATCTCAGGATCAGCGCCAATAGCGGCCTTAACCATAGAAGGCATGAGCCATATTGTGCAGGCAAGTAGCAGAACAGCCCATATAAGAATCTGCGTAACTGCCACAAGACCTATACCCATGATTTTACCAGTCATTAAATCAAACGGTTTCACTGATGATACAACGAGCTCAAGCACGCGGTTGTTCTTTTCCTCTATAATTGAGGTCATCACCATTTGGCCGTACATTAGAATAAATATGTACAGGACAAACATGGTAAAGACTGATATTATATAGGACAGAACCGATGATGTGGATTCTTCCTCCTCTTTATCAATCCGGTAAGTGATGAGCGATACATCGGGGTCTATTTCCTCAAGAATCTGAGCAAGATTCTCGATATCATAAGCCTGAACACGCTGATCTCGTATTGAGTTCTCGAGTTTGTCGCGGATAATTGACTCAGTCTGCATTGAAGGAGTCCCTCGCGTATAGAGAGTAATAGCGCCCTTAGGTGATGATATGACATCACGGCCAATGGTGAGAATAGCATCGTAATCTTCATTCTCCTTAAAGGATGCAAGGTCTCCGGTAACCGGGCGAAATGTTATTCCACCGTCGCTCCGGAGGCCGGGAGCTATCTTGCCTGAGTCATCGATGACTGCTATAATCTGCTCCTGCGGACCGGAGTATATTGCAATAAGTGTCGGCACCAACATCATAGCCAACATGAGCAGTGGCATGAGGATGGTGGATATTATAAAACTTTTACGCTTTACCCGTTCAAGGTATTCGCGTGAAATGATTATTGACAGATTATTTTTCATAATTGTGGGGCAGGAGGAGGTGTTTGACTGAAACTGTTGCTTGCATTTACCGTGCTGATGAATATTTCATTCATCGACGGAAGAAGGCGATTGAACCCTTGTAGATCTGCGGCTGAATTTGCAGCCGCAATCACTGTTTTCAGGTCATCGGATTGTCTAAGTGCGAAGGTTGCATGCATTGCTCCATTTGCATCAGGTTTAGGCGCAATTACGAGCTTATCTACCATTGGAGCAAGCACTGAGTTGATATCCTCGGGTGATGCAGCCTCAAATAGCAATTCATAGCGGTTGTCGCTGAAGCGACGACGCAACTCAGGCACGGCACCGGTAAGAATATTGTGTGATTTGTTTATAAGGGTTATGTTATCACATAATTCCTCAACTGATTCCATATTGTGTGTGGAAAAGATCACGGTTGCTCCTTCATCACGCAATTTAAGAATCTCTCGTTTGAGCACACCGGCATTGATTGGATCAAAGCCTGAAAATGGCTCATCAAAAATCAATAATTTAGGCCGGTGAAGAACTGTTACTATAAACTGCACTTTCTGTGCCATTCCTTTCGACAGTTCCTCTACTTTCTTATCCCACCACGATGAAATCTCAAGACGATCAAACCATTCATGAAGCGACTTGAGGGCATCGGCACGGGAAAGGCCTTTAAGGCGCGCAAAGAACAAGGCTTGTTCACCAACTTTCATTTTTTTATACAGGCCTCGCTCCTCGGGCAAATATCCTATATTTACTACATCGGCCGCAGTGAGCTGATGACCATTGAAGAGCACCCGGCCGCTGTCGGGGGCCGTGATGTGGTTGATTATGCGGATGAGAGTGGTCTTTCCGGCTCCGTTAGGACCTAAAAGTCCGTAGACCTTACCTTCGGGCACTTCAAGCGACACATCGTCAAGAGCTACATGGTTGATGAAACTCTTGACAACATTTTCTACTTGTATTATATTACTCATGTTAAATTTGTTTATTTAATTAGACATCAAGAGTCCTTAAAAATTACATCTTTCTATAAAAAACTGCCGCACCGGAAGATCCGACGAGGCAGTTTTTATAAGTCTTATGTTTATCATCCGGCTGAATCAGGGTATGAGCTGATATTTACGGAAAATTTTCTGGATTTTTTCAAGAGCTGTGGTAACCTGCTCCTTGGTGTGTGTGGCCATCAGGCTGAAACGTATAAGAGTGTCTTGAGGGGCCACGGCAGGCGAAACCACCGGATTTACAAATATACCTTCTTCCTGTAAGTCACGTGTGATGGCGAAAGTTTTGAAGTTGTCACGCACAAACAGAGGTATAATTGGAGTAGAGGTATTACCTATCTCACAACCCATGTTACGGAAACCGTCAAGGGCATAGCGAGTAAGCTCCCAAAGGTGCTCCTGACGCCAAGGTTCCTCTATCATGATGTCAATAGCTTTCATAGCTGCGGCAGTAGACGCAGGTGTGATGCTGGCTGTAAAAATATATGAACGCGAGTGATGGCGCAGGAAGTTAGTGATTTCTTTATCAGTGGCAATAAAGCCGCCGAGTGAAGCAAACGATTTTGAGAAAGTACCCATCACGAGATCAACATCGTCGGTAAGCCCGAAGTGGTTTACAGTACCACGGCCACCTTCTCCGAATACACCGATACCATGGGCCTCATCAACCATGACAGCTGCGTTGTACTTCTTGGCAAGACGCACGATTTCCGGGACATTGGCCACATCACCTTCCATTGAGAACACGCCGTCAGTTACAATCAGCTTGACCTTGTCGGGCTTGCATTTCTGCAACTGTGCTTCAAGCGACTCCATGTCATTGTGTTTGTATTTGAGCTGTTGTGAAAAAGACAGGCGGCGACCTTCAATTATCGACGCATGGTCCTGTTCGTCCCACAAAATGTAATCCTCTCTGCCAGTCAGACATGATACCACACCGAGATTCACCTCAAAACCTGTTGAGTAAATCATTACGTCTTCCTTACCTATGTATTCGGCAAGACGAGCCTCAAGCTGCTTGTGCAGGTCAAGTGTGCCGTTGAGGAAAGGTGAACCGGCACATCCGGTACCATATTTTCTTGTTGCTTCAATTGCTGCCTCCTTTATACGGGGGTCATTTACGAGGCCTGTATAGCAATTGGAACCGAACATCAGCACCTTTTTGCCATTCATGATAACTTCGGGGTCCTGTTCAGATGATATAGCCCTGAAATAAGGATACACACCCGCAGCCATAGCCTCCTGAGGGGTAGTGTATTTTGCAAGTTTAGCTTGTAATAGCTTCATACCTTGATTATTATAGTCTCTTGTTAACTATCTGGCTTGTGAAATGTTGTAAAGTCAGGCTGCAAAGTTACAAATTTTCCTTAATTTATGCCATTTATTTCCAATTTTTTTACACTTTAAACGATAAAATTGATTTTAGTTGACAGATCTATCGCAGATATAACCGACAAAAAGGAGCAACTCTGTAGTGAAGATGCTCCTATTTGCCAATTATCTTTATTATGGTGGGTCAATGAGATTCCATAATTACTTTAACTCTACAAGACGGTATTTCTGAGATCCGAGTCCAATCTGTTCACCATATTCGAGAATATGGGCACCGTGACGCGACTCAATACGCTCAATGAGATGGACCTTGCCGCTGTCTGTAGAATTGTATACCATATCAACACAAGCTCGGTCAAGTGCAACCGGATCTATTGAAGCGAGAATGCCAAAATCAGCCATCTGCGGCTCAGCCGGATTGCCATTGCAGTCACAATCAACAGACAATCGATTGGCTACGTTGATAAACAGTTTGTTGTCACCAAAATGATTGAAAATCGCCTGGCAGGCCTCAGCCATTGATTCGATGAAGTCATCTTGCTCCGGCAGGTTCTCCCATAATTTGGCAGGATCTTTAACCTTACCGGCTGTGTGGACCCAAGCCTTGCCGTCTGCCGATGATATACCGATCGAGACATTCTTAAGAGCTCCGCCGAAACCGCCCATGGCATGTCCTTTGAAATGACTGAGTACAACAAGAAAATCATAGTTGAGAAGATTCTTGCCTACAATAGCATACGGTATATGTCGAGCACTGTCGACAGGTAATATTGTATCTCCCGCCGAATCCATGATATCAACATTGGCAATTGCGGTATAACCATGCTCGCTCGCGGCTTTTAAATGATCTTCAGTAGTTGACCGGTTACCGCCATAGGCAGTGTTGCACTCTACAATTGTACCGTTTACAGCCTTTACAAAAGGCTCGATCAGAGTAGGATTCAGCTGATTTGACTTAGTGGATTCACCTGTCGAGATTTTTACAGCAACATTGTCCCCACTGGCCGGACGGCCAAGAGCCTCATAAATCCTGACAATATTTTCAGGTGTTATTTCACGAATATAATACACCACAGGTACTGAGTCAGAGTCTGTATCGGTAGAGACAGTCTCTGAGGCAACTTTAGACGAGCATGACATTGACATGCATGCTGCAACTGTAGCTGATAATAATGATAATGTTTTGGTTCTCATATAAATATATTTGGATATTAAATTTTCAGTTTGAATCCGCCCATTGCATTGAATCCGGGCATGGGATAGCCTCTGTTGATCATA
The DNA here is from genome assembly GCA_023663145.1 of Odoribacter sp. Taxonomy (GTDB): domain Bacteria; phylum Bacteroidota; class Bacteroidia; order Bacteroidales; family Muribaculaceae; genus CAG-873. The sequence continues at coordinate 93,064 of JAMPHZ010000005.1, read as the reverse complement.
TAACGGGCATCTGTCACATTGTTGAGATTGACAGACAAATCAAGATAGCGAGTTATGTGAAAATTCAATCTTATGTCAAGAGTGGCATAGCTTTGGTCCTTGATACCATCTGACACAAACAGTTTGCCCACACCCTTCATGGAAATTCCTGTAGTAAGGAACTTCACAGGCGTATAAGTGGCTCCGAGGAAATATTGATGTCTCGGCGCTCCGGTCAGATTATCAAGTGATGAATGCAGATAACTATATGTAGCCCGCAAATTAAGGCCATCAACCGGAGCAGAAGTCATCTCAGCCTCAATCCCTTTATTAATGAACCGGCCTGTATTGACATTTTTCTGATCAACGACCTGTATCATGTTGTCGCCTTTTGAATAATATAACGTCACGTTGACTTTCATATACCTTGAGAAATACTTGGACAACGACACCTCATAGTTCATCATCCGTTCCGGTTCAAGCAGGCTGTTTGCCATCTTATAAAGATATAGCTCCCGGAAAGACGGATTTCGATAACCCATGGCAGCCGATGCCTTGAATGTAAATCCTGCACCGGGATTTACCACCAACCCTCCCTGAGGTATGACATGCGAACCAAATTTGTCACTGAGAGCAGCCCTCATGCCGGCGCTCAACACTACAAACCGGTCAAATAGACCTTGTGTATATGTTAAATAAGGTGAATATTCGGTTATATGCTTCCTGTCAAGTGTAGACAATGACCCCGGTGAATGGGTAACACCTCCAGACATAGGAATCTTACCGGTATAACGGTCAAAATCGAATCCCACGGTGACATCTGCCTCGCTCCAAGGCTTAAAATTCTGGTAGGCCATGACTCCGAGACGATCATCAAGACTGTGGAAATGGCGCGGATCATCAATATAATGATTCCCGTAACTGTAATATATTCTCAAACACCCGTCTGTGCTTTCATATTGGTTAAAAGCAGCCAATGATGCCTCTCCGCGTATCACATGCTGCTGATAAACAGCTGTCGAAGACGGATCAGACAGAGTAGGATACACAGGATCGTAGCCGGAGAATGCTGAAAATGTATAATCGGCCATAGTTTTCCAGGAGTTACAGATTTCATAAGTGGCTTTCGCATATGCAGCATACTGCTTGAAATCCATGCCATCAATATTGCCGTCTGTGCGGTCATATGAGAGAGATACAAGGCTTGAGAATCTACCATAGCGCGCCGATCCGTTAACAGATGTCATCCATGTGTTATAAGATCCATATTGTGACATCAACGAAGCATGAAACCCATCTTCGGCAGGATTGCGGGTAATGATATTGATAACACCTGCCATTGCATTAGAGCCATAAAGGACCGAACCCGGCCCCCGAAGCACTTCGACACGTTCGACATATTCCTTGTTATACATGTCTGCGACATGGTGTGAATATATGCCGGCGAACTGAGGCTGCCCATCAACCATCATGAGCACCGCACTGGCCCGGTCGCCACCTACACCGCGGATCTTTATATGACCGGAACCGCCATTACTCACACCAAAGCCCAAGATGCCACGCTGTGTTACAAAAAGGCCGGGTACGTCTCCTGAAATTATCTCAAGTACATTTGGCGAGGCCGAATTATCAAGCACTTCCCGGCCAACGGTGGTAACAGTATATGGAAGGAGGCTTACACCTTTGGCTGAAGCAGTGCCCGTTACAACAACTTCCCCGAGCATATGAGGAACGACGCTGTCTGCATTCTCCGACGCAGCGGATAACATTCTACAGGCTGACATGGCCAATATTATCAGAATCTTCTTATTTTTCATAAAATGAGGTGATAATGATTGTACAGCGCAAAATTATAGCTTTTCGGTTGAAAAAGCAAATTTACGCAGTGGCCGACCGTAATATTGGTAAGAAATACCGTTATTGTGGTAAGTGTCAGCTATCAGAACGACTGTAAAGACGATTATAAAGCAAACCTACAAACACTGCTCCACCAACGATGTTTCCGAGTGTCGAGAACAGAAGATTTGATGCCAGATCAACAACGGGGATCTCCGCACCTGCCATTATTCCACATGGGAGATAGAACATGTTGGCAATGCAGTGCTCGAAGCCCAATGCCACAAATGCCGCAACAGGTATCCACACAGCCACAGCCTTCTGACCGATGGTAGAACATCCGAAAGAAAGCCATACAGCAAGGCATACACACCAGTTGGCACCTATGCCACGCACGAACGTTGTCAACGGATCAAGCGACGCTTTTGTCACGGCAATATTGCGAATAGCGCTGTTATATGGTTCGACATCAAGTAGCCCTCCCGCATAAATAAGGAACGTGCTCACTAAAAGAGCACCCACAAAGTTGGATGCCCATACCAAAGACCAATTGCACAGAACCCTGGCTACCGAAACTCTCTTATGTAATAGCCCCGACATCAGTACCGCATTATTGCCTGTAAATAGTTCTCCACCAAACATCACAATCAGAAACAGTCCTACAGGGAATGCCAAAGCGCTGAATAACTTGGCAATACCGGGATTAGATGTGGCTATATCCGGGAAACCCGAGCCAAGATAAAGCGCCAATGCTCCACCTAAAGCCACAAAAGCTCCGGCCATTATAGCGAGAACGACCGTACGGGTGACTGAGCGACTTGTTTTTGCAGCAGATGCACTGATAGTGCGGGAAAGAATTTCGTATTGCATTATTAAACTGGAATGACAAGCATCGGCAGGTCAGCATGAAAAAGCAGCCTATGTGCTATGCCTGGATTGAACATTCGTGTAAGTACGTTACGGCGTCTGTTGGGGACAACTAAAAGATCAAATTTACGTAGTTGTTGCATCCGTTCGATTTCAGCGATCGCATCGGAAGGTTTTACCGGCACACTCTCAAACGTAAAGTGGGTAAATTTCCTGGCACAGTAATCACTGAGAGCGAAAGCTGTAGCCTGTGCATTACGGTCATTGAATCTGTGACGCGACGGGATATTGATAATTGTCACTTTTGCCTTGGCTTGCGGGAAATATCGTGACAATGTATCGATTGCCAAAATGTCTTCTTGATCAAGATTACTGAAGAACAATATATTGGCAGGTTGATCATTGAATATGGTGCCGGTTTCCCCGCCCGGCACAGCCATTACCGAGAACCGGCATGCATCGAGGACTTCGGCCGTAACACTGCCGATCATATCCTTTTCCTTGTCGGCAGAGTTACGTGTCCCCATAACAACAAGGTAAGGTGGCCGATCTTTAGCAAAATCAATTATGGCATCCTCGGGCACACCCTCAACTATGAGCCGGTTAAACTTTACCATGGGAAGATTACCGGCTTTCATTTCATCCTTAATGCGGTTTTCAAATATATCCATCATGCCGTTTGCCGCACCGATCAGTTGATTGGTGGAATCAGCACGGGCTATCTCGTATGTAGCACTGTCAGTAAGTTGAATTGAGCCACCGGCATGCGGATCTATATATGCGTGAAGAAATGTAACTTCGACCTTATGGGCGGCCGCTATTTTTATAGCTAAACATGCAGCCGTGAAAGAATGCTCACTGAAATCAGTAGGTACTACCACATTATGAGGCATAATAGCACGGTCACCCCCCGGCGATGATGCACCGGCAAAGATTTCCGGATTCTCAAGTATGCGTAATGCCAAAGGAAGATTGTCATCACAGATGCGTATTCTTACACCTGATGAAACCTCAGGTTGCTCAAGGTTTACATTCTGCAATGTCACAGGTATACCCTCAGCCTCGAGAAGTGATTTCACCGCAATGGCCCGGTCATAGGTATGGATGGCTACTGTTATCAGTCTCATGGTCCGTATTTATCTCGAATGTTAAAGTTGAGGTTAAAACAGCCTTATAAAAAATATAAAATTAATGCGCCGCAACAACCTGTGGATAAATTCACATGGGTGCCGGGCGCATTATTTTGTGTTTCAAAAAGAGCGCGGCCTTATTTATTCAGTTTCCTGCTCCTTCAGGATCTCGCAAGCCATGTCGTAGATGGTGGTGTCATCAAGTACCACGATGCCGCCATCAGGACCCGGTTCAATATGAACGCCAATATTTTTACCATTATCATAGTTACTGCCGCCGAAGTAGTTACGTACGGTTTGAACGGTTGTATTGAGTTTATCGGCAATTCTGTGCATCGAACCGTCGGGCAAGCTGTCTTTGAGACGACGGAGCTCGTTGAAAGTGATTGTCTTTGACATAATAGTTACTGTTTAGGGTTAACGATGTGTTCTTTCAGGGGTTAAAATTAGAACTTATTTTTTAATTGAACAACTTTATTACAAAAAAAGTGAATATGTTATTAAACATATGTTCTCTTTCGAACATTCCGAATCTAAATTTATAAATCTGATACTCTTAATATTGAAGGTAAATAAACGGCACGAGATCGCTTGAGCGCGCTTGTATCACAAGAAAAATAACAGCAGCCAGCAACATTCCCTGTGCCACAAGCGGAAGAGAGATATAGGAGCGTACCGCGCCACCAGTCCAACTTGAAGGGGCAAAGTGCATCGACAGGCCGGCAATCATGGCAAGTACGATGAGCATGTATCCATCTACAAACTGCGAGGCTACTGAAGCGTGGAAATCGCCGGTTATCTGATTAAATATGATTCCGAGTGTTTCAGGAGAGTCGGCTCTGAATATTGTAAAACCGATAACTGTCAGTATAAATGTAATTCCGATATTGAAACAACGTGCAGGCAAGGATCCTTTCAACCATTCAGGAGTAACCCACCATGAACGTAGAGCCTTGTGAATGGCAAGCAAAGCACCTTGGTATGCACCCCATAGAAGATACATCCATCCGGCTCCATGCCATAATCCTCCGAGAACCATTGTGATGAAATTATTGAGATATGTGCGTATCTTTCCGCGTCGGCTACCACCAAGCGGAATATACAGGTAATCGCGCAACCAGGTTGACAATGATATGTGCCACCGTCGCCAGAATTCTGATGGATTCTGTGATTTGAACGGTGCATTGAAATTCTGCTTGAAGCGGTAGCCCATAAGCAATGCCAAACCTATGGCCATATCGGAGTATCCTGAAAAGTCACAATAAATCTGAATAGTGAAACCTATGCATCCCATCAGGTTCTCAAATCCTGAATACATGGCCGGGTTATCGAAAATGCGTGCGACAAAGTTACCACTGATATAATCGGCAATAACAACTTTCTTAATTAGACCGGTCATTATAAGGAACAGGCCTTCTCCTGTCATGGAAGGTGTAGCAACTGGATTAAGACGCACCTGTGGTAACAGATCACGGGCTCTCACCACGGGCCCGGCAAGCAGCGGTGGAAAGAACGTAAGTGAAAAAGTATAGTTCAACAGATTACGCTCCGGGAGCATGTCACCCCGATAAATATCCACTATATAACTAATTGACCTGAAGGTTATAAATGAGATTCCCGCCGGTAATATTATATCAAGAGCCGTAAAATCTGTGCCCCGCATTGAGCTCCATGTTTCAAACAATAAATTAAAATACTTGAAATAGAAAAGCAGGCCTATATTAGCCACTACATTGAGCAATACGATGATCTTGCGGAGATTTTTTTGTCTCACAAAACTGAGAAGATTACCTAACAAATAATCACTCAGACAAATACCAAGTAAAATAAAGCAACAATAAGCACTCGATTTATAGTAGAAATAAAGCGAGAACAGAATTGTGACAAGCATCTTCACAACGCGATGCCCGCACAGCAATTCGTAAATGCCCATAAAGCCTACGAACAGCAGCAGGAACAGACCGGTGTTGAAAAGCAACGGCGACGCAGGATCATAATCAAGCACCTTGGTCAGAGCGCTTAGATCAAAATTGTTGATAAAGTGTGACATTATTGAATAAACGGAGAGTATTTATTGCGCAGGGGCGAGATATTCAAGCAATGCATCGGTAAAAAGATTCCCTTGCAATCTATAGCCAGCCATAGTAAGATGGATATGATCAGTATTAATATAACGGTCGGCAATCCATTTATGTGATGATCCGTCGCCACCGGCTACTTTATACCAATCGTAGACAGGAATTGAGTTATCACGAGCGTAATCAAGAATGATATTACGCATCCGCTTAACATTATTATTGACTGTAAATGTAGTGCGTTTACGCCGACGGCGCCCGGTTGTAGTCTTTCTATGACATTCCTGAGGAGTGACCAACAGCAAGGGTACATCAGGATTAGTCATATGCAATTCTTTCACGAAATCATCTATAGAACGTCGAAATTCGCTGTCGCTAATCTTATTGAAGGCCTCGTTAGTGCCCAGACTCAGGATAATGAGATCCGGCTCAAACATCTCAGACACATCGGCGCCAACATTGCCTATCATAGAATATGTAGCGAAAGTGGCTCCATTATTTCCTATAACATGATATGCCAGACCGGTTTCAGAATAGGAGCAATTAATGCCATGAAGCGCAGTGCCGACCGGAGCTTCAAGATTAAGTGTTATTGAATTATAACTTTCGGGGAGCATGATTTTCACACCCTTGTATACATCAGACGCTGCAAAAGGCACAGCATTGTTGGCGTCTATGACACTGTTTACCTTTAGTGTATCTCCACTATAATACACAGTAAGCGCATCGAATTGCTCACCGGTCGTTATATCCAATGAAAATCTTGTTCCCGATGGCTGAATACCTATACCGGTAAAACCCATTTTTGTGGGCCATGGCAACTTCAACAGGCGTGATTGCAGAAAAGTTCCACCTGAAGTGATTTTATAATCAACCGGTTGGTTGGTGCCGGCAAGTTTAAAAGGTATTATAAGCCCGCGGCCTCGCAAATGGTCAAATGTAGCCCCGAGACGGTCTCTTGTTACAGCTGTTCCCATATCAGCCTGAAGATGAGAATCACCTATGTGTACGACAGTAACAGGACACGAATCGGCCGCGGCAAATACCATAGCGAGATCTGTCCAATCGTTACCGTTCATGATCAGGTGGTTACCATCAAGATTGATATAGTCAGGATAGTTCACGGCAGCGAGATTACCCGTCTCAAGAGTAGGATTTTCCCTGATATCAGATTGATTATTGTCATCAGCCATCAGCGGTTCCTGAGTCACTGCGGCGGCAAGCATCACGCATATTATATTTCTATATATTCTATTCACCTATTGAATGATTTATGGAGTTTACAAAAATTTCGGCAAGGACTTTGCCGCCTTTATGATTGAGATGTATATAGTCAGAATTAACAAGCCCTCGTCTATGCCAGTCAACAACAGCCCCATTACCACCCATCGCTGCACGCGTATCAAAGAAAAGAGTTCCTGTAGCCCGGGCAGCCTCCCGCTGAGCCATGACCATTGCAGGCGCAGTGGACATAGAACCCACCTCTGTGCCTTGTTTCTGGCCGCGGTCACCGATTCCAAGCAATAAAACTTCAGAACGCGGATAAAGATTCCTTATATTTTCCACAACCTGCATCATAGCTTTTGAATAGGTCGAATAGTCAGTCTGTTCAGATGACAATGCATTTATGCCAAATTCAAGTATTATAAGGTCATAATCAACATAATCACGCATACGCCCTATGATCTGCGCATTTAGGTTCCGATGGCTTATACCGCTGTTGCCACGAAGCGACATACAGTCAAGCTGAACACCACTTGCGCTTTCTAACCATACGCCAAACACTATCAAACCATCTATATCTGTCGAAAAAGAGAACGCAGACATATGCCGGTCAACAACCAGAGCCTGGACATCGGGAGAAGCCGTAACTGCATACTGCTGCGAGAAGTCTCCTGAGGCACTTACATCAATAGTGCCGTCAACCGGCGCTATATACAACAATGAAGCACGGTCCCAACTATCGGTATGGGCCGGCCTTTTTGTACCTTTAAACGAAGCCGATGCTTCTGCCGATGCCGTAAAATACTGACCGGCAAGTACCCGATAGTCATCAGTGCCCATTTTGCGTATTTCTTTGCCTTCCCAGCCATTTCCAGCTTGGGTAACCGACTGTCTGAAGCCTGGGAATTGGGAGAATGCCGCCATGTAACCCACGCCCGATCCACCATAACGCTCCTGTAACATGGCGCGGATATCCTGAGTAAAAATATCTCCTTCTATATAAGAATCGCCTATAAAAGCTATGCGGAATTTTGAAGCCGAAGCAGATTCAAGGCCGGATCGCAACGCAGTGAGTGCTCTTCCCGACGGTGAGTAATCTTCAATGAGAACTGTTCCATCAGGAGCTGTTGGTGCCGAGAAATCTTCGGGAAGTATCGGTAACGGTGATGCAGGGCCATCAGCTGCTAAAGCCGATGAGTCAGGTGATACCGCTGAAGCAAGACCGGTCTGGAACGTCTCGGTATTTAACGCCGTGAGTTCAGGGTCAAGTTCCTCATGTGTAATATATGTCTTGTCACTCTGTGGCACAAGGTCACTTAACAAGCTAAAGTCTTTTAAAAGATTATTTGTCACGTCGCCCCACGGTAATAACGACAACACTATCAATGTGACAAGTGCTGTAGCAAAAATCACAAATATACCGCGAGATCCGTTATCGTTTCTGTTTTCCACTTGATCCTTACTAAAAAGAATTGATTATCGACACCAATGCGTCTGCCTTAGCCTCTGTCTCACGCCATTCTTTACCGGGATCACTCAGAGCTGTTATTCCGCCACCGACATATATTGAATACTCGTCGCCGATAAATTGCAGACATCGTAAATTCACATATGCAGTGCTTGTATCCTCCCGTCTGATACATATAGTACCGCCATAACAACGCCGGACGTGCTGTTCAATTGATTTTATCTCATCAATAGCTATATCCCGGGGATAACCGGCCACAGCCGGAGTAGGGGACAACTCATCATGTATCCAGGCCTGCGTTATATTATCTTTCATCTCACCTTTGATAATGGTGCAGAGATGATCAATATTACCATAATTAAGATCTTTCACCGGTTCCACTTTAACAAATTTGCTAAGCGGCGTAAGTTTATCAACTATGAAGTCTGTAACCATCTGTTGTTCAAGACGATTTTTTTCATCCCAGACATCTGCGTGATTCTTAGTTCCGGCAAGAGACATGGTGGAATAATAATGGCCCGCATTTTCAGCCTCAAGTACCACTTCAGGCGTAGCCCCCAACCATGCTCCCACAGATGGATGATAAAAGATATGGCACATGCATCGGGGAAATCTATCGAAGACTCTGTCAGCGACTTCAGCCCAATCGATACCCGGTTTTTTCCCTGTTATTACGCGTGAGATCACTGTTTTTCCACCGCGCTGTCTCAGCCCTTCTATTAGTCTTCCCAATTTCTCGATATAAATGTCCTTAGGAGTGGACAGTGGCAATGCTGACCCTTGATAAGTTTCCATATAATCCTTGTCAGGCATACCTATATCAAGCACATCGTCAACTGTAAGATTATTGTAAATGGCAGTCGAATCTGCAATCTTCTCAAGCCATCGTGTTATTGTGAAAGGCGGATCCTGGCAACATGAACCGGTATCAGCGTCAAACACACATTTAACCTCTCCCTGCTCACAATATACAGCAAAGGCCATACCTCGGGAAAGGCATATATTTATAGCCCTTTTTATGTCGGGCGATAATTTAGACATTCTTATTCAGATATTTCACCAATTAATTCGAATGGCAATGCCTCGGTAATCCGTACTTTGTAGAAATTACCGACCTCAATATCAGGATCTTTAGCAACAAGTATCTCGGGGTCTACCTCAGGCGAGTCATATTGCGATCTTCCCACAAAATAGTCATCTTCCTCCCGATCAATAATCACGTCAAGAATCCTGCCTATTTTCAATTCATTAAGTTCGAGAGCTATTCTCTCCTGCTCTGCCATAAGGCGATCAAGACGTTGTTGCTTTACTTCATACGGTATATCGTCAGAGAAATTACGTGCGGCCGCAGTGTCGTCCTCCTCACAGTAGGCAAATGCGCCCATGCGGTCGAAACGCTGCTCCCTTACAAACTCAAGGAGCCGTTCGAAAGCCTCTTCAGTTTCACCGGGAAATCCGGTCATAAGGGTAGTACGGATATGGATACCGGGCACTTCCCGACGCAGACGTTCAAGCATACGACGTGTAGCTGCGCTGTCAATATGACGGTTCATATTGGCGAGCACGCCATCATCTATATGCTGAAGAGCTATGTCAAGATATTTGCAAATATTGTCATGAGATGCCATGACAGGCAATATATCGTAAGGAAAATCGGCCGGATAAGCATAGTGGAGCCTTATCCATTTCACCCCCTCCACATCAGCCATTCGCTCGAGCAATTCTGCAAGTGCGCTGTGCCCGTATCTATCATGCCCATAAAATGATAGATCCTGTGCAATGATATTGAACTCCTTAACTCCGCGTGCCACCAAAGACCTTACCTCATCGACTATATCTTCAATCGCACGGGAATGATAACGCCCTGTTATCAACGGGATTGCGCAAAAAGCACAAAACCTGTTACATCCTTCAGCTATCTTGACATAGGCATGATGAGAAGGGGTAGTAATAGTCCGGTCCCATTCTTTCACAGCTTGGTTGCACCCTGAAGCAAGTACATCAATCACACCACTCCAATCAAACTTACCGTACCATCCGTCAACTTCAGGTATCTCTTCACGCAGTTCCTGCTTATACCTTTCGCTCAGGCAACCCATCACATACACACTCTCAATCACACCATCTTCCTTGAGGGAACATGCCTCAAGAATACGGTCAATTGACTCCTGCTTGGCATCTCCTATAAAGCCACAGGTATTGATAACCACGGCACCATCTGAGAAATCATCGGCATCATGCACCGCATCAAGCCCCGCTTCCTGAAGGCGTCGCAACAGACGCTCCGAATCAATGAGATTCTTGGAGCATCCCATAGTAATAATATTTACCTTTCTACGCCCCATATCAGCGGTTACCGAATAACGACTCAACGAACTCACGCCGATTGAATACCTGCAGGTCGTTGATACCCTCGCCCAAGCCAATGTATTTCACAGGGATCTTGAACTGATCGCTGATGCCGATCACCACACCGCCTTTGGCTGTTCCGTCAAGCTTTGTCACTGCAAGATGTGTCACTTGCGTAGCCTCAGAAAACTGCCGCGCTTGCTCAAATGCATTCTGCCCGGTAGAGCCATCAAGAACCAACAGCACCTCCTGTGGAGCGTCAGGTATAACCTTTTGCATCGTACGTTTTATTTTAGAGAGTTCGTCCATCAAACCCTTCTTGTTATGAAGACGACCTGCCGTATCAATTATGACAACGTCTGCTCCTGACGCTACGGCCGATGATAATGTATCATAAGCGACAGCAGCGGCATCGCTGCCTAATTTCTGCTTTACCACAGGAACGTCAGCACGATGTCCCCATTCATCAAGCTGCTCTATGGCAGCGGCACGGAATGTATCAGCCGCACCAAGCACTACCTTATAACCGGCTGCCTTATATTGCGCAGCCATTTTGCCGATAGTTGTGGTCTTGCCCACGCCATTAACTCCGACAACCATTATCACATAAGGACGCGAACAACCTTGTGGCAGGGAAAAGTCTCCGGCATCTGTGCCGTTCTCATTCTCGGCCAAAAGTTCCGTGATTTCCTCGACGAGCATTTCATTAAGCTCATCCATACCCACATAGCGGTCACGTGAGGCACGATCCTTGATGCGGTCAATGATGCGCAACGTAGTCTCCACGCCCACATCACTTGAGATAAAGATCTCTTCAAGTTCATCAAGAAAATCATCATTTATAACACGACGCCCCACAAAGGCACGCTTAAGGCGACCGAATACGCCCTCCTTCGTCTTTTCAAGACCCTTGTCAAGCGTCTTCTTTTTATCTTTTGAAAAAATGCTGAAGAATCCCATATTGCAATTTGAGGTTTATCGTGCAAAGTTACGCATTTTTTCTCATGCCCGCAATATTTTTACCCGCGCTTGCCTCAAGTAAAATAAAAGTATGAATTAAATTGGAATAGTTTCATAGTTTTTTGCTAAATTTGCAGTTCAATAACATTGAACCAACACAAAAATATGGCAATAGAACTTCAACATCTTACCAAGCGTCAGGACAACTATTCGCAATGGTATAATGAACTCGTGGTAAAAGCCGACCTTGCCGAGCAATCCGCAGTGCGCGGCTGTATGGTCATAAAGCCCTATGGATATGCGATCTGGGAAAAGATGCAGCAGACTCTCGATCGTATGTTCAAGGAAACCGGCGTAAAAAACGCCTATTTTCCTCTGCTTATTCCCAAATCATTTCTCTGCCGTGAAGCCGAACACGTTGAGGGCTTCGCCAAGGAATGTGCTGTAGTAACCCACTACCGTCTCAAAAACGACCCCAACGGGACCGGTGTAATCGTAGATCCTGATGCCCGTCTTGAGGAAGAGCTGATAGTGCGTCCTACATCTGAAACAATAATATGGGGTACATATAAAAATTGGATCCATTCTTACCGTGACCTGCCTGTCATATGCAACCAATGGTGCAACGTGATGCGTTGGGAAATGCGGACCCGCATGTTCCTTCGCACCGCCGAATTCCTGTGGCAGGAAGGACATTGCGCTCACGCCACTGCCGAAGAATCAGAAAAGCGCACAGTGCAGATGATAAATCTCTATGCCGAGTTTGCCCGCCGCTACATGGGACTGCCAGTAATAATCGGCGTGAAAACAGCTAACGAGCGATTTGCCGGGGCCCTAAACACCTATACCATAGAAGCTATGATGCAGGATGGCAAAGCACTTCAAAGCGGTACATCCCACAATCTCGGGCAGAACTTTGCCAAAGCCTTTGACGTAACATTCGTAAACAAAGACAACCAACCCGAATACGTGTGGGCCAACTCCTGGGGTGTATCCACCCGCCTTATGGGCGCTCTAATAATGGCGCACTCCGATGATAACGGTCTCGTGCTACCTCCCCACCTCGCCCCCATCCAGGTTGCAATCGTTCCCATATTCAAGAACGCCGAACAACTCGCAGCAATCACCGAAGCTGTAATGCCCATCGTGGAACGTCTTGGTCAATTAGGCATCAGCGTAAAATATGATGATGACGACAAACGCCGTCCAGGCTTCAAGTTTGCCGATTATGAACTCAAAGGTGTACCTGTACGCCTTGCTATCGGAGCACGTGACCTGGCAGAAGGTACCGTTGAGGTAATGCGTCGAGACACTCTCGAAAAGCAGATAATGCCTTTAGCAGGAATTGCCGACACTATCAATACACTCCTCGAAGATATCCAGAACAATATCTACCAGAAAGCGCTGAAGTTGCGTGATCAACGCATCTATAAAGTCGACTCTTATGATGAATTCAAGGAGCGCATTGAAGATGGCGGATTTTTCCTATGCCATTGGGACGGCACTACAGAGACCGAGGAACGCATTAAAGCCGAGACAAAAGCGACAATCAGATGCATACCGCTCGACGGCGAGGAAGAGGAAGGTAAATGCATGGTAACCGGAAAGCCATCTAAACGCAGAGTTATCATAGCCCGCGCCTACTGATACAACTTGATAAAAATTGTACCATGATCCGTCTCGCCATTGTAATTCCCTGCTATAATGAACAGGAGACTTTACCCCACACGCTGGAGGTAATTTCAGGCTGCCTTGAGTCAATGACAGCACGTGGACTCATCGCATCCGACTCTTATATAATGTGTGTGGATGACGGCAGCAAAGACTCGACATGGGACATAATATCTGCCCATCATGCCCGCGACAATCGCATAAAAGGCTTATTGTTGGCTCATAACCGGGGTCAGCAATTTGCCTTGATTGCCGGCATGGAAGCAGTCACCGACCGTTGCGACGCCTGCGTGACAATGGATGCTGACCTTCAGGATGATCCCGGCGCCTTACCACACATGGTAGAGGAGTTTGACAAGGGAGCCGAGATTGTATTCGGTGTGCGATCATCACGGGAACGTGATTCATGGGCGAAACGCACTACTGCGTTATCATATTATCGCGTGCAACGCTCACTTGGGCTTGAGACAGTAGGCAACCATGCGGAATACCGCCTTATGAGCAACCGCGCCCTGCACATGCTCAGCGCCTATGGTGAACGCAACATATACCTCAGAGGTATAATAGCACAGCTTGGCCTTAAGACCGCGATCGTGACATACCCACGGGCCGAACGTACGGCCGGCGAATCCAAATACTCATATCGTAAACTGTTCTCACTCGCAGCCGAAGGTATAATATCCTTCTCAGCCAAGCCAATCACATGGATACTGCGTCTGGGTGTATCTCTCATGATTCTCAGTATAGCCATAGCGGTGTGGGCCCTAATATCTTATATGTCAGGTTACGCAATATCCGGTTGGACATCACTGATCCTGTCAGTGTGGTTCCTCGGCTCACTTATTCTGATATCTATCGGCATAGTAGGACAATATATCGGCAAAATCTATATAGAGTCAAAACAACGCCCCCGCTACGCCGTGGAAACTGAGTTGTTTGACTGATTATCTATCTTAACATATCACTCTTCTCGCCATGCATGACACGCAGGTTATAATTGATATATTGACCCCGGATCTTACATCCCATGTCGCACTTCCTTTTGCCGACCAGGGTATCCAGGCCGGATTCCCTTCACCGGCACAAGATTATATATCAGAGTCCATCGACCTCAACCATGAGCTTATACATCATCCGGCTGCTACATTTTACGGCAGGGTATCGGGAGACTCGATGATTGGGGAAGGTATTGATCCAGGTGACATATTGGTAATTGACCGTTCAATTGAGCCGGCCGATGGTGATCTCGCTGTGTGTTGCCTTGACGGCGATTTCACACTCAAGCGAATTTCCTTGCGTGGCAACGATGTATGGTTGATACCTTCCAACGAGCAATTCGATCCTATACTTGTCACACCCGACAGTCATTTCGAAGTTTGGGGGGTGGTCACATACACCATAAAACAACACCGGCGGCGCCGTGCCATATAACAGCCTTACACTTTTTACCATGGTAGGGCTTATAGACTGCAACAATTTTTTTGTGTCGTGCGAACGCGTCTTCAATCCCGCACTGCGGGACATTCCTGTTGTGGTCCTATCGAATAACGATGGTTGCGCCGTGGCTCTTTCAAATGAAGCCAAGGCATTGGGTATAAGACGAGGTGATCCATTCTTTAAAATAAGTTCACTCTGTGGTAGCCACGGGCTGCGGGTTATATCCGGCAATCATCGTCTCTACTGTGACATGTCATCCCGGGTGATGGCCACCATAGAAGCATTGGTGCCTGATATTGAGATATACTCTGTGGATGAGGCATTCATGCAACTGGATGGCTTTAAGACCGACACCTTGCCTGATATGGGGCGCAAGATTGCAAAACGTGTGCGTCGTCACACCGGAATCCCCACCTCTATAGGAATCGCACCTACAAAAACACTTGCCAAAATAGCTGCACGGTTTGCAAAAAAATACCCTGCTTACCATTCGTCATGCATGATAGGCAACGAGGAGCAACGACGTAAGGCTCTATCCCTAACACCTGTAGGAGAGGTATGGGGGATCGGGCGCAGGCTTGTAAAGCAACTCAACATGATAGGTATTGATACAGCCCTGCAATTAGCTGACATGAGTGAAAGTACCATTAAGCAGTACTTTAACATAACAACTGAACGCACTTGGCGTGAACTAAACGGTCAACCTTGCACTCTTGATGAAAGCCATATAAATACGACACGGCAGATGTGTTGCTCAAGATCATTCGGTGACATGATTACAGACTTCGACAATTTGAGACAAGCGGTTGCTCACTTTGCCACTATAATCTCACGACGTCTACGCGAGCACAATCTTGCAGCGGTATCGATATCTGTATTCATCCGCACAAACGCATTCCGCAATGACCTCGAGCAATATATCAACTCGTCGCACCGCAACCTTGCTGAGGCCACTTCCGACACCATCGCCATCACAGAAGCCGCCATATCATGCCTTCGATCAGTATTCCGGAAAGGATATTATTATAAGAAAGCAGGAATTCTCGTTTCTGAAACAATCCCGACAAATGCTATACGCCGGTCATTATTCACAGATGAGTCTACGCGTACACGACGCGCAACCTTGATGAAAACAATCGACGAAATCAACAACCGCTCGATAGCCCGTGACACAATACATCTTGCAGGTTATCTCCCGATAGAATCATTTGTAAAGAGTGAACACCGTTCACGTCTTTATTCAATGAAAATGAGTGATATTATAATTGTAAACACCCCCAAAATAAGAATATAATGGATTCCAAGACATTCAACGCCAAAGTAGCATCTGCATTGGGCTGCACACCTGCACATGCCGCAGAGCTAACAGAAGCATTTGCTGACATATTACAGAGTCAGGCTCGATCTCTGTCAACCATAGCTGTTCCGTCTTTCGGGAATTTCCTTACAATCAAATCTGATGAGGAAATAATAATTGACCGTTCAACAGGCCGTAAAATGCTGTTGCCACCACAAATAAACGTTGAATTTCAACCTGCGGCAATGCTGCGTAAAAAAATCATCAGCCATGAAAGAATCAATTAATCTTCCAAAGCTAATAAATATTCTGGCCGACAAGGCAGGGTGTGATCCTGCCGAAGCGCGCAGGTTCCTGCATCACTTCTTCGGAATAATCGAGGAAGGTCTTCTCAACGGCGAAAATGTGATTGTAAAAGGAGTAGGGGAATTCCGCTCGGTAGATGACCCTGCACAACCGGTAAAATTCATGGCCGACCCCATCCTTGCGTCCATTGCCAACGAACCGTTTGCAGCATTCAGCGCTGTAGAATTAAACGATGGTGTCACAGAATCTGAACTAAATCTAATTGACGAAGAAAAGGACGAAAAACCTCGTGAAATTACACCGCAACCTGAAGAAACATCCACAACGGTAACGAGAATTGAACCGGAACCGGATACAGCATATGAATCAGAACCGGAATCAATCAGTCAGAAAGAACACATAGAATCTGTTGCCGAATATGACGTCTCAATGAGTACGGAACAACAAGCCGTTATTCCTGATGACACAGTCACAACAGCAATGGACGAAACGGGACCTTCCATGTCAAATGAGCCTGCCGAGCCTGTTATGACTGTCACACCCCAACAACCCCTTGAGCCGAAACTACAATCTGACTGTGAACCTGTGACATCCTATCCGGAACCCGAAATACGATACGTAGAGATTGAACATTCAGGCCGAAATAAACTTTGGCTTCTCATAGGTATACTTATCGGACTTATCATAGGCTTAATCGCCGGATTCTTTGCAGGCAAGGCCATATCTCAATATCAGTTACCTGAAGATACTACAATTGGAGAAAGCTTATCCGAGGAAACCACAACCGAAGATTTGGAAGATCCATATCTAACCATCACCGAATCTTCCGTACCCGTGGATGTACAGGCCGATGAGACTCCGGCACCTGCAGAAATCTCGTCTTCAGCTTCAGCCGAACCACCTTCACAAGATCAGCCGATTTACGATACAGTCTCCCGATCGCGCTACCTCACCACCATGGCACGTGACCACTATGGAGTTAAGAAATATTGGATATTCATCTATAACGCCAATCCCTCATTGGGCAATCCAAACCAGATTGCACCCGGCACTCGCGTACTGATTCCGGCAAAAGAATCTTTTGCCGGTTCTACTGAAAAAGAAACCGACGCCAAGGCTCAGGCCCTCCTGAACGAACTAAGCCGCAAGTATAAATTATGACATCAAGCCGTCCTTACACTTTCGACAGGGTAGTGCGCATGATTATAGGCACACTGCTTATAATCGGTGCTGTGTGGCTTATCAACATACTTAAAAATGTGTTGCTGCCATTCTGCCTTGCCTGCCTCATAGCATATATTCTCGAACCATTGGTTGAATATACACGTAAGCTTCTGCGACTCAAAGGCCGAGGTCTCGCTATTTTTATCACTCTATTTGAGGTTACACTGATCATATCGATGCTGATATACTTCTTCGTGCCTTCAGTGATGAAAGAAATTGACCAACTTGGAGAAATGATCAAAGCCGGAAGCGAAGGTTCATTACGAGTTCCTTTCATTCCCGAATCGTTCCATACATTCTTCACCAACAACATAAACTATGATAATTTCATACGGTTACTTGAGGAAGGACATCTGCAGACATTCATGGCCAAAGGTTCTTCTCTGATCTCTGATACCATAACCCTTCTGCTTCATACCCTTGAGTGGCTCCTGACCTTCATATATGTTATTTTTGTATTACTCGACTACAAGCATCTGATGAAAGGTTTCAGATTACTTGTCCCCCCTAAATTTCGACCGGTGGCCTACAAAGTTGGCGATGATATAAAATTCAGCATGAACAGGTATTTCCGCGGGCAGGCATTGATAGCCTTATGTGCCGCCGTGTTCTACTGCATAGGGTTCTCGATTGTCGGCATTCCACTTGCCATTGTACTCGGGATGCTCGTAGGCGTGCTATACCTTATCCCATACTTCCAATACGTTACCCTAATACCGGTGGCAATCGTGTGCTATATAAGTTCAATGACAGGTGCTGTTGAATTTTGGCCTGAATTATGTAAATGCGGCTTGGTATATCTGATATCTCAATGTGTATGTGACTATGTTCTAACGCCTAAGATAATGGGGAAAGCCATGGGGCTTAATCCGGCTATCATTTTATTGTCACTGTCAGTGTGGGGCACATTGCTCGGACTGATCGGCATGATCATAGCCCTGCCGCTTACCACTCTCATTCTCTCTTATTATCAGGAATACGTAATCAACGGAAGTGATGACACTCCGGCGCTGAAACGCGAGGCCTCATCTGAGTTTGATCAAATCACCAGATCCAAATAAACAGCCATGGCATCGAAGATTGCAAGCATATATCGATTTTACCGCGATGGATTTCGCTCAATGACCATCGGCCGTACTTTATGGCTTATAATATTTATTAAACTCGCGATAATGTTTCTGGTGTTGAAATTATTTTTCTTTCCTGACAAACTTGCCACCGAGTATCCCGACGATGCATCGCGCGCTCAAGCAGTGCGCAATTCCCTAACTGAAAAATTCAATAACTAACCTTTAAATAATATTATTATGAATGACATTGTAAATGTGGTTGATTGGTCAAGAGCGCAATTTGCGCTCACTGCCATGTACCACTGGCTGTTTGTCCCGCTTACAATAGGTCTGTCGCTGATTATTTCCATCATGGAGACAGCCTACTTCCGCACAGGCGATGAGCGGTGGAAAGCTATTACCAAGTTTTGGATGACACTCTTTGGCATAAATTTCGCTCTTGGTGTTGCCACCGGAATCATACTTGAATTTGAATTCGGAACAAACTGGAGTAACTACAGTTGGTTTGTAGGCGATATTTTTGGTGCTCCTCTTGCAATCGAGGGTATATTTGCGTTCTTCATGGAAGCTACTTTCGTAGCCGTGATGTTTTTTGGATGGGACAAGGTAAGCAAACGATTCCATCTCATTTCAACATGGCTTGTGACCGTAGGAGTGACTCTATCGGCACTGTGGATACTCGTGGCCAACGCATGGATGCAGAATCCGGTAGGCATGGAGTTTGATCCGGCACAGATGCGCAATGTAATGGATAACTTCTGTGAAGTTGCCTTCAACTCCGTGGCCATGAACAAATTTTTCCACGCTGTAGCAAGTGGATGGACTCTTGCAGGAACTTTCGTAATAGGCGTTAGCTGTTGGATGCTATGGCGTAAAAGCAATATTGAAGCCATGCACCGTTCGCTTAAGATCGGAGCCTGGGTAGGCCTTGTCGGGATTCTGTTCACAATCTATACCGGTGATGGCTCAGCTGTAGCCGTTGCCCGCGTGCAGCCAATGAAGCTCGCCGCCATGGAGGGATTATATGACGGCAAAGTTGGCCAGGAACTGGTAGGATTCGGCATACTTAATACTGATAAGGTACCTGGTGACAACTTACCTGCTATTCATGCCGAAATTTCAATTCCTTATGGACTGTCAATCCTCGCCAATCATGACCCGGACACTTTCGTGCCGGGCATCAATGACTTATTGAAAGGCATAGCTCTCACTCCCGACGGAGATACTGTGAATACAGTATCATACGCCGAACGAATTCAAATAGGTCGCAAAGCACAGGAAGCGCTACGGGTATACAACGATGCCATGGCCGCAGGTGATAAGGCAGCCATGGATTCAGCATCAATAATAGTTAAGGAAAACTTCAGATACTTCGGATACGGATATTTTGACAAACCTGAAGATGCTGTGCCTCCGGTTGCGCTCACATATTACGCATTCCGCGTGATGGTGATGATAGGAGGATTGTTGCTTTTGCTTTTTGTATTCTACATCTATTCTGCCGGATGGAAAAACAGATGGCTCGAGAAATCGTGGATATTATGGATAGGCATACTCTCCATACCACTTTGCTACCTGTGCAGTGAAGCGGGATGGATTGTAGCAGAAGTTGGCAGACAGCCCTGGATTATACAGGATCTCATGCCCACCGGCATCGCTATAAGCGATGTTACCCCCGGAGCTGTACAATTAACTTTCTGGATCTTCGCAGTCCTCTTCACGTTACTGCTCGTGGCTGAAGTCAGCATCATGTTGCGCTACATCTCAGCCTCATCAAAGAAAAACATCATTAATGAATAAATTATCCCTGATATAAAGTCATGACAGAATTAGCAATGTTTCAAGCCTATTGGTGGCTTATAATAGCTGTGTTAGGCGCAGCTCTCGTGTTCATGCTCTTCGTGCAGGGAGGGCAATCAATGCTTTACTGCAAAAATGATGAAACCAGCCGGCAACTTATGGTTAATTCCCTCGGCCGTAAATGGGAGCTTACATTCACAACACTTGTGGTGTTTGGAGGTGCATTTTTCGCATCATTTCCTTTATTTTACTCAACCAGTTTTGGCGGAGCATACTGGCTGTGGCTCGCTATTCTTGTAAGCTTTGTCTTACAATCGGTAAGTTATGAATATCGGCGCAAGCGCGGTAACATATATGGGACACGGACGTATGACACATTTCTTCTTATCAACGGCTTCTTCGGTTGCCTGCTGTTAGGAGTCGCTGTGGCCTCAATGTTTTTCGGGGCAGATTTTGAAGTAGTGCGTGGTAACATTCTTGATGCTGGTTCACCGGTAATCTCACGGTGGGCACCGTCACGCGGTCTTGAATTGATGACCGATTGGCGCTGCCTGCTACTTGGAATCACTGTATTCTTCCTTGCTCGCACTTTGGCCGCCTTGTACTTCAAAAACAACATCAAGGTGGGAAATGATTTCACGTCAACAATGAGTCGCAAGGTACTTATAAACGGAGCTATTTTCACTCCTCTCTTTGTATTTTTTGCCATAGTGCTGCTTTTACAAAGCGGGCTTAAGGCTGATATGAATGGCGTCATTAACCGTGTTGACTACCTTTATTTCTCAAACTTCATGGAAATGTGGTGGTGGGGAGTAATATTCGCTTCAGGCGTGGTCTTGGTATTAGCCGGTATCATAATGGGTGCTTTCACATCATCATGCAAAGGCATATGGCCCGCCGGAGTGGGAACAGCACTTGTGGTAATAGCACTCTTCGCCGTAGCAGGATATAACGGTACTTGCTATCTCCCCAGCAATTCATGCCCCCAAAGCTCACTCACCATAGCCAACAGTTCGTCATCGCTGTATACCTTGCGCACAATGTCATATGTGAGCATTGCCGTGCCTTTTGTGCTCGCATACATAATATACGTATGGCGTAAGATGAACATAGGCGGCCTCACTAAGAAAGATATCGAGGGCGACTCCCATCAATATTGATAAATGGGCGACAGTTATCTTACAATTGAAGCGCCATCGGCGGCAGTATTCACTGAAAAACGCAGCAAGTTCCTTGCGTTTGCTTTTCCGGTAAATACCGTCGCCGAAGCACGCGCTCATGTGGATGAACTTTCACGCAAATACTATGATGCGCGTCATGTTTGCTGGGCCTATATGTTAGGGTATAAACGAGAAGAGTTCAGAGCCAATGACAACGGAGAACCATCGGGAACTGCCGGGAAACCTATATTAGGACAAATCAACTCCAAGGAACTGACCGATATTCTAATCGTTGTCGTACGCTACTTCGGTGGTATAAAACTTGGCACATCCGGACTCATCACAGCATACCGTGAGGCGTCACGCCTCGCACTTAACGAAGCCACCGTTGTGGAACGACATGTCACTGACCGTTTTTCATTCACGTATCCTTACTGTGTTATCAACGATGTAATGAAAGTTACACGGATGCCATCGGTAAAAATACTCGAAAATACAATGGATAACAGCTGTCACATGACATTAGAGGTCAATCTCGACAGCGCACAAGCCACACGTGGGCGCCTATCTGATATTGACGGGCTTACATTTGATAATCCAACCTAATTAAAATGAATAAATTAGCATTAATTACCATGAGTGCGTCAGCACTGCTTATGTCAGGCAACATGCTTGCAGAGGAATCTGCACCAATCATCGAACGGCCTGATTTTAAAACAGCTACCGGCATCTTTGACATAGATGCGCTTGAATCGTTGGGGCGCGTTACCTCGCCGCAAGTTTCCCCTGACGGGAAATCAGTGTTGTACTCCGTTTCTTATGAGAGCCTTGAGCAGAATACATCTAATGCCGAACTTTGGATGATGAATATTGACGGAAGCAACAACCGTCGCCTTACCCATACACCTAAAAGCGAGAGCGGCGCCACATTCATCGACAATGCCTCACATATTGCTTTCATATATCCCGGTGAAGAAGGTACTCCTCAGGTATGGATCATGACTCCTGACGGTTCGGACCGTCGCCAGATCTCACACCTCGACGGCGGTGTGGGAGGTTTCCTGTTCAGCCCTGATGGATCAAAAGTAGTATTGATCGGTAATGTGAAGTATTCTCGCACAGCTGCTGATGTATACCCCGACCTGCCAAAGGCTACAGGGCGCATAATTGACGACATGATGTATAAACATTGGGATGAATGGGTAACTGAGATTCCGCATCCTTTCATCGGCTCATATGACGGCAAAGAAATCACCGGACTGGTAGACATTATGGCCGACGAACCTTACGAGTCACCCATGAAGCCTTTCGGAGGTATAGAATCATTCGCATGGACCAAGGACAGCAAGGGGCTTGTATACACATCCCGCAAGAAAACCGGTATGGAATATGCCATCTCCACCAACAGCGACCTGTATCTATACAGCCTCACCGATGGTAGCACACGTAACATTACTGAAGGTATGATGGGTTATGACACAATGCCCGCTTTCTCACCGGATGGAACTAAAATGGCATGGTTGAGCATGGAACGTGACGGCTATGAAGCTGATAAAAACCGGCTCTTCATTCTTGACATGACAACCGGCGAACGCCGCGATCTCACCGTGGATTGGGATTATACAATAGATGAATTTGCATGGAACCCTTCAGGAAAGACAATATGGTTCATCGCGGCACACCAAGGAGTTATCCCGGTATTTGAGATAGATATAAACACCTGTAAAGTCACCGCCATGACTGATGTGCAAGCTGATTTCACATCTCTTGTACCGGTTGGTGAAAACACTCTCATCACAATGAATCACTCCATGGTGCGACCCAATGAAGTATTCACAATCACAAAAGCAAAAAAAGGATCTCCCAAGCTTCAGCAAATAACAGATGTCAATGGCGACATTTTCGCACAGCTTAAGATGCCCACAGTCGAAAAACACATGGTACCTACAACTGATGGCAAGGAAATGCTGACATGGGTAATCCTCCCTCCCGATTTTGACAATACCAAGCAATACCCATCAATTCTTTACTGTCAGGGAGGTCCACAATCAGCCGTAAGCCAATTCTGGAGCTACCGCTGGAACTTTGCCTTAATGGCATCAAACGGATATGTGGTAATAGCGCCAAACCGCCGCGGAGTACCAGGCTTCGGTACAGAATGGGAAGAACAGATTTCACGGGACTATCCAGGACAAAACATGCGCGACTATCTCAGCGCAGCCGACTATATGAAAGCCAAACCATATATAGCAAATGACCGCATGGGGGCTACCGGCGCCTCTTACGGTGGATTCTCCGTATATTGGCTCGCAGGTAATCATGATGGCCGTTTTTCTGCGCTGCTCGCTCATGCCGGTATATTCAATATTGAAGCCCAATATCTCGAGACTGAAGAAATGTGGTTTGCCAACTGGGACATGGGGGGAGCTTATTGGGACAGAAATAACGCAGAAGCCCAACGGACATTCGCCACATCCCCACACCGCTACGTTGACCGTTGGGATACCCCAATAATGATCAGCCACGGTGAACTTGACTACCGCATTCTCGCCTCACAGGGTATGGCAGCCTTCAATGCAGCACGCCTGCGTGGTGTTCCGGCTGAAATGGTGATCTATCCGGATGAAAACCACTGGATTCTAAAACCACAGAATGCTGTCCTATGGCAGAGGTTATTCTTCCGCTGGTTTGACAAATGGCTTAAGAATTAAACACATACCAGACTATAAGAATGCAGCCCCCGACGATACATCTCGCCGGGGGCTGCTTCGCAGAATTATATATAACATTCAACCATAAAGGTCGCAGATGAAGTGAGGTCATTCAACCTCCACTCGGGCCGATGCAAATACATTCAAGCCCAATTTTGCAGATATTTCTTCAATAGCTTTTGCGGCTTTTACAGATGTGCCGTTACAGTCAAGTGCAGGTGAGTATGCGGCAATCGCACCGAAACCGGGAAGAATGGCAAGAATCATACCACCCATACCGCTCTTGGCCGGCAGTCCTGTACGCATAAGCCACGCACGGGTTTCCTTACGTGGCCCCTTAACCGCAGCGAGCGTTATTACAGAAGCTGCAACCGAGCCATCAAATACAACTTCTCCATTTATTGGGTTACGGCCATCTGCCGCAATAGTTGCACCAAGCGTTGCAAGTTGTTCGGTAGTAGCTTTCAATGCAAGCAGTCTGGTATACAGATCTATTGATGTCGCCGCATCATCATATAATGTAAACTCTGCCGACGCAAGAACATTTTCTGTATTTGCAGCAGAAACTTCTGCTTTCAACGCACTATATAAAGAATCATCCAATACAGGTGCTGAACCGGCGAGATTAATGAAATTATCGATCATTATATTCCATTTACCATCAGCATCACCCTGTGGCACAATAGCGCTCACGGCACGTATCCCATGACGGCTCACAGGAATCTCCGGTTTTGGTCCGCGGCCACAATGACACTGACCGGTTCCGCTTTTCTTAACCAGTTCATCAGGTTTATTCTGAGATAAAAGAACCACAGAAGTCGGTATTTTTGCAATTTCTCCTATAGGCGCCGCTACAGAAGAATCTCCGGCTTCAGCCTTACGGCCATCTGTAAGCACCACACTGATTCCAAACAATGCCGGATCAGCTTTTATACGGGCATCTGGATTACCATCATTTATATTTTTGTTGTTTTCGTAAGCGTCTTTTACCGCTTTTTTCACATCTTCGAAGGAGAGTTTACGTATCATATTGTTTTCTATTTTAAAATCTGCTGTATTAACAAGCCGCCGCCATCAAAGTTGATGGCGGCGGCTTTTTTTATATTCTTTTCAGATTATCTTATAATGATTAATTCATCTTTAACAAAATCACGCACAGCATGAGTTCCCAACACGCGGTCCCACATCATTGGAGATATACCGTTACCGGGACGCTTGACTGTTATGTTCTCTTCAGTCAATATCTCCCCGGCAACAATATCACGTGCCGCAACGATTGATTTACGGGCCACCTCAATATTAGGCCTCTCTGCACCGGTGACCACTTTCTCGCCACATCCAAGCGCTTCTGTTACATCGCGGACTGCCCTTACCATTGATGCCAGTTCGGCAGGTTCAAGCGACGCGCGGTGATCTGGCCCCGGAAGATTACGGTCAAGTGTAAAATGCTTTTCGATTATCATCGCACCGCGGGCTGCGGCTGCTATAGGAATTGTAATACCGGTTGTGTGGTCACTATAGCCAACACCCCCGCAACCAAGTTGCTCAAGTGTATCCATAGCACGCAGATTTACGGCATCAAACGGAGTGGGGTATTGTGTCGTACAATGAAGTAAAAAAATATCTTGTCGCGGTATTCCACCATCTTCAAGTACGGAGACCGCCGACTCAACCTCATCAATAGTTGACATACCTGTTGACAGAATAACTCTGCCACCTATACCCGCAATCTTACGTAAATAGGGCAGATTAGTTATCTCGCCGGATGGAATTTTCCAATAGTCCATCTCTAAAGCGGCAAGACAATCTATTGACACAAGGTCAAATGGCGTGCTCATAAAACCAATTCCCACATTATCACATAACTGCTTTAGTTCTGTATATGCCGAAAGAGGTAAATGAATGGCTTTACACATTTCAAGTTGAGACTCAGCAGTACCGGTAGTTTCTTTCTGATACTCTGCTTTGGGTGCGAATGTCGATATCACAAGCTCCGGGACTGCCGTCTGGAATTTAACATAATCAGCTCCGGCTTTCTTTGCCTCCAACACCATGCGGCACGCCATCTCCATATCTCCATTGTGATTTACACCGGCCTCCGCGATTATTATGACATGTTTCATGATCTGTCAATTAATTAAAAAATACTGTCTCAGCCAGATATCTCGCAATCTCCACACCTGCGCGCCATTCGGGCGATTTAACCGTCATTCCCAAGGCCTGGCGTATGATCAGCGATGGTATATCAGCACCGGCTGCGACACTGCATACAGCCCCGCCACCCAAACGCGGGTTAATCTCCATCAATAGCAGGCGACCGTCATCCATATCTTCTATAATCTGTACAGTAACTGCACCCCGCAAGCCAAGACGCAGAACTGATTCCGTTGCAAGTTCAACCAAAGGTTGTGATGCGACAGTGACTGTCTTGACAACTTCACCACCAACCACCTGTATTCTAAGACGCGGACACGCGGTGATTATTTTTCCCGTAAACACATCGGCATAGCAGTCTACAGTGTACTCACGGCGATTGTCTATACGTTCCTGTACAAGATAATCTTTTCCTTTAGACAATATCTCATCAAGCTGCTGTAACGAATGTATCTCAACAATGCCTTTAGATGCGGAACCATGTCGGGGCTTGGCTATAAGACGTAATGACGGATAACCGGGCTCATATGTCATAGGCACAGGCAAGCCAGCTTTCTCAAATAAATGAGCCGACGTTACTTTGTCAAACATAGCTTCAGCACTTTCTACCGAACCACATGGCACAAAAGCCACATCGGAAAGACGTGATGCAACTGCTACCGCACCATCAACAAACGGTATCACGGCATCTATACTCTTTAATCCGATAATTTTACGCAGATCACTGTCGCACTTTGGATCACTCCATTTAAGGCCACAAATCACCTCGGCCTCACAAGCTATAGCCTCATGTTGCGACATCTCGTAGCTGAAAATATTACAATCAAGCCCAATCTCACGGGCCGAGGACTTGAATCTACGAGCCATTGACACCCGTTTGGCCCCTCCGAGAAACAGCAGATTAATTGCTTTTCTGTCCATCAGCGGTTGTATATGTCTACTTTATATTTACTTATATTCTCAGGGGCCATGAACCAACGGGCTGTCAAAGAAAGTCCTTCTTCAAGCGATATTTGCGGGCGCCAGTCTGTAAGGCTTGTTATCAACCGATTGTCTCCGCACAAGCGACGGACCTCTGAACGCGACGGACGCAGGCGTTCAGGATCCACAACAAAATCCACTTTCCGCCCCATAACGCGCGCTATTGCAGCAAGGGTATCAGCCATGGAGATTTCCGTTCCTGAGGCAATATTGATCTCCTTACCTTCTATATCGGGTGCCTCTGCCAAAGCGATGAAACCCCGGCAAGTATCATCAACATAATTGAAGTCACGCGTAGGAGAAAGATCGCCTACCGAAATCACCTCTTTGCCACTTGCAATCTGTGAGATAATGGTAGGGATAATTGCCCGTGCGCTCTGCCTCGGGCCGTAAGTATTGAACGGCCGCGCGATGACTACAGGCAGGTCAAAAGCATTGAAAAAGCTCAGTGCCAAAGCATCAGCACCGATCTTTGTAGCCGAATATGGCGATTGCGGTTGCCGTGGATGTGATTCAGGAATAGGGACCTCAAGCGCAGTTCCGTATACCTCGCTTGTCGATGTCACTATGATTCGGTCAACACTCTCATCTCTGGCAGCCTGGCACATGTTGAGCGTACCTTTAATATTGGTATCGACATAACTTTCAGGCGCTATGTAACTATATGGTATAGCTATGAGTGCTGCAAGGTGAAACACCGTGCCACATCCACGCACGAACTCACGGCAAAATGCACTGTCACGGACATCTCCACACACCACCTCAAGCCGATATTCACCGGCTCGACGATGTTTAACCACATCATCAAGCCAGCCCCAACTATTAAATGAATTATATTGGGCAAGGGCACGCACACTATAACCACGCTTGAGAAGATGTTCCACAAGGTGGGATCCAATAAATCCATCAGCTCCGGTAACAGCTACCGGTTTCTCAATATCAATCATATTACCAAGTCTTGTGAAGTGTGTAACAGTATGTTGCGGAGGGAGTCACACGGCGCCATACCATTTTTTTTCCGTCAATTGTGCATATCATATCCATGATCTCGTCAGATGTCATCCCGAGCCATTCCGGTGCTTTATAAATACCTTCTCCGGTGGCATTATTATCATCATGATATGTGAAATTAAGTTGCATGAGATCTCCTTCACGTCGCCATGTACCTACACGCCGCCAATTCGTTCCATAATTATCAGGGACATATACAATTTCAACCACCTCGCCTTGGAAGCTGAATGAAGAGGCGCCAACAAGTGGCATCTCATAGCCGTCTAATGTGTATGATTCCACTCGCCATGTACCGAACAATTCTCCGATATGGCCGTCGTTCTGGCAAGCTGCGATCATTAGAGTCATGACCATAATCAAGCCAAATCTAATTTTTTTCATTTTTCATTTTTTTAAAGAAAAATCACCTGAATATGTCACACCTACGAGTACGCCGAAATTGTTTCCGCGCAAAGAACCGGTGTCCAATGCAAGGCGGCCATCAATGCTAAGCCCGTCAAGCACCCGGGCCGCATTCCATGAAGCCTGTATCATCATACAGTTTGACACCTTGGCATATGATGCGGGAATGCGACCGGTACCCCAGGCCTCCTGCCAACTATATTTCACTTTATAACGGACTTCTAATCCGATACTGCCTGCTACGGCCACATGAATACCTCGCGCACGGTTATGCGCCATCATTGGATAGCCGGTTGAGTTATAAAGCGGTGATATGATGAAAGGAGTACCGATAGACATGCCGTAATTGGCATATGCTCCATAAGCCTCGTTATTATAATAATCGTCGCCACCGGTAGCTTCAGCCGTATTTGAAGAACCCGGAAAATCACCGGGTGCCCAATGGATTGGACCACTTTGGTTAGTAAAATCAAGATATTCTATGGCTGCACCATCTATAAATCCTCTACCTGGAGCTTTATAATACAGCCCCCATAAACCGTCCCAACCATTTCGACGGCCTATGCCGGATCCGTCTTCCCAGGGCCATTCAAAAGCGAATGACAGTTCATGACCGTTATTAAATCGGTAGCGCGCTTTAAAATCCCATGAGCCTAAAGAACTGCCTTCATAATATCCATCGGAAGTATCTCCCTGAATTGGGAAAAACATCCTGAAGACGTCTTTTATTCGGAAGCCTCTATCCTCCTGGGAATACATTACACCCTGAGCATATTTACGGGTTGAACCTGCAAAATTACCGGCAGCCTGCATACCCAACGTAACACTGAAAGGCTGAAAGGGATTGGTCCGAAAATAACAACGCTTATATGTATACCATAAATCGGATGTCAGAACCGAGTTGAAATAGTTGAACTGATCGTGCGTGAAACCATCATCTGTCATACGACCATATTCTATCATACCCTGTATCTGAACCCAACCATTGGTGAATGGAATATCTTGGAAATCAACAAATCCAATCTCGGCACCGGGAATCGGGCGCGCATTGCAACTCCGCACCAAATCACCGGAACTAAGGCTTTCATCAAGGAGCTCAGAGCTGTGAGACTTCTGGCCGACACGTAAAAATACACCTCGGAACTTCACCTCGCCATATAGCTGCTGAATCCATATTACCGACGGCTTATTTATAACAGTAGACCATGACTGCTGATCTGAGTTCCACCGGTCATAACGCGCACCAGACTGGTAACCGGTCATGATCTCCACCCCGGCACCCCAACTGAATCGTTTGTTAAGGTCAAAATCAATTGACGCCTCAAGGTCAAGCAATCCCGATGACTTCCGCGCCGTACGACCTCCATTAAGCGAGCCAATGAAGTATGGAGCGAAATCGCCCGTTGATGCTTGGCCCATTACCGTAGCCGCATAGTCAACCGTGCTTTGAGCTGACATAGCTGCAACAGCAATAGCTGAAAAAAATATAGCAGATAATCTTTTCATATTACTGCAAAGGTAGACAATTTAACTGAATTATATAATCCATCACTTCTAAAAAATGGATTTTTTGCTTAACTTTGCATTATATATCAATACATATCACCACTATCATGAGTGAATTTATTCCACAGGATCCATACATGCTGTTAAGCTTCATTAACATGAAGTTACGCGATCATTATACATCTCTCGCTGAGTTATGCGAGGACCTCGGCATTGACTGCGACGAGCTTCAGCAGAAACTCAGCACGTCGGGCTTTGAATATTTACCGGAATCAAACAGATTTGCATGACAGCTGAATACCTGCTGCAACTCAATGACCAACAACGCGAAGCTGTAGAATATATAGGTGGCCCGCAGCTCGTCATAGCCGGTGCAGGATCCGGCAAGACCCGTGTGCTCACATACAAAATAGTACATCTGCTCGCACGAGGTTACGAGCCCGGGCGCATAATGGCTCTGACATTCACAAACAAGGCTGCACGTGAGATGCGTGAGCGTATAGAAAGTATTGCCGGGACAACAGTGGCACGCCGGTTGTGGATGGGGACATTCCACAGCATTTTCTCACGTATCCTTCGCCAGAATTTTGATAAAATCGGCTATACCCATAATTACACAATTTACGATACATCAGATTCGAGATCTCTGATAAAGACAATCATACGCGATCTTGATCTTGATGAGAAAATTTATAAACCGGCAACAATACAAAATGCCATATCGTGGGCAAAAAATGCATTGATATCCCCCGATGATTATTCCGCAGACAGGCAACTGATGGAATCTGACCGTCGCAGCCGCCGTGGGGAGACGGCACGGATATACAAAATATATATGACCCGTTGCCGGTTGGCCGACGCCATGGACTTTGATGATCTGTTGTATTACACGGCAGTACTTTTCCGGGATCATCCGGAAGTTCTCGGTCATTACCGCGAGTTTTTCAAATATTTCCTTGTTGACGAATATCAGGACACCAACTTTGCCCAAAACATGATAATGTCGCAGTTGGCTCTTCCGGCCGGCAACATCTGCGTAGTGGGCGATGATGCCCAAAGCATTTATTCGTTCCGCGGAGCCAATATACGAAATATACTTGAACTTGAGCGTACATTTCCTAACCTGCGGCAATTCAAACTCGAACAAAACTACCGGTCCACACGTAACATCATAGGTGCAGCCAACAGCCTTATAGAACATAACAACAACCGAATCCATAAAGAAGTATTCTCGCTTGGCGATGAAGGCGACCGCATAGAGGTTCAGAAAGGACACAGCGACTATGATGAGGCCGGATTGGTAGCATCTGCGATCGTGGCACGACGCACATATACCGGTGACCCACTGAACGAATTTGCGATCCTTTACCGCACAAACGCACAATCACGAGTACTTGAGGAATCGCTGCGCCGCCGCAATATCGCATATCGCATCTACGGCGGCCAAGCTTTCTACCAACGCAAGGAGGTGAAAGACGCAATCAGTTACTTCAGGCTTGCCGTGAATCCACGCGACGATGAAGCCCTGCGCAGAGTTATCAATGTACCGGCACGCGGTATCGGTAAAACGACCCTTGAGAAACTGACTGCGGCTGCGATGCGGGAACAGGTAAGTTTATGGGATGTACTGAAAAATCCGGAGGCCTACAATCTTGATATAAATGCCGGAACAAAAAACAAACTGGAACGGTTCGCCAGGTTGATTGACAGTTTTATCGTATCATCACAATCAGGAATGAATGCCGAGGATCTTGCCAACAAGGTCATACATGACACCGGTTTGCTGGCGATGTATATTTCTGACACGACACCTGAAAATATAACTAAACGAGAGAACATCGAAGAACTTATCAATGGCACCCATAGTTTCGTGGAAGACAGGATCGAGGAAGGCGCTGATGACCGTGTATACATGGCCGATTTCCTTGCAGATGTATCTCTTGCCACTGACCAAGATGAAGATAATGCCGATGAGACCGCCGACTACGTCACCCTTATGACAATACATGCAGCTAAGGGCCTTGAGTTTGCCAATGTTTTTGTAGTTGG
Organism: Odoribacter sp.; assembly: GCA_023663145.1. GTDB lineage: Bacteria > Bacteroidota > Bacteroidia > Bacteroidales > Muribaculaceae > CAG-873. Next base: position 60,397 of record JAMPHZ010000005.1, on the reverse strand, counting down.
GGTGGAAGAGGACCTCCTGCCGTCATTAATGAGCCATGACTCCACTGAGTCGATAGAAGAGGAACGCCGTCTATTCTATGTCGCCATAACAAGGGCAAAGAAATTCTGCATGCTTACATATGCAAGTTCAAGATACCTCAATGGCCAGACCATGATATGCCGCCCCTCACGCTTCCTGAGTGACATAGAATCCAAATATATAAAATACAGTTACGGAGCCGAGCGGGAGAAATATGCCACAGCATTCACACGTCACGACCGAGAAGTAAGACCGTTAATGACCGCCCCGAAACCTCTATCGCCAAGCCTCTCAAAACCAACCGGGCCGATAGCGCAGCCAACTACAACTGACACGTCTGAATTCAGACTGCACGCTTCAGATGAAGTGATGGATGGGATGAAGATCGCTCATCCTAAATTCGGCAATGGAACAATCGTTTCGGTAGAGACATCATCAATAGGCACAACTCTTTCCGTGCAATTCGATAATGCCGGGCTGAGAAAACTACTGCTCAAATACGCCCATTTCAAAATCATATAAGTATTTCAAATATTCAAGCTGACCATAATGAACGTCAACGACATACCTACCCCTGCCTTTATAATATATGAAAACCGGCTGCGGCACAATCTTGACATAATCACCGAAGTTGAGCGCCAGGCCGGTGTTGAGATAATCATGGCTTTCAAAGCTAATGCCCTATGGCGCACATTTGATATCTTCCGTGAATACGGGCGTAAGTGCACAGCAAGCTCACTCAATGAGTTGCGACTCGGGCGCGAGGAGTTGGGATGTCGCGTTCATTCCTACTGCCCGGCATACACAGACTCGTCAATAAATGAATATCTTGACGGTAGCTCGCACATAACATTCAATTCAATTGATCAGTGGCACTCGTTCGAAAATCGTATCAAAACATATAATACAGCCAATCCAGATCATACGGTATCACCCGGCCTTCGAGTAAATCCACACTGCTCGGTAATCGAGACCGACATCTATAATCCGGCCATGCCGGGTTCAAGATTCGGAGTCTCTGCATCAGACCTTACATCCGGATTGCCATCAGGCATAGAAGGGCTTCATTTTCATGCACTTTGTGAATCATCGAGCTATGATCTTGCAAAAGTGCTTGAAGCATTCGAGAAGCAGTTCGGGCATCTGCTCACGCAACTCAAATGGGTGAATATGGGAGGAGGACATCTCATGACACGTGAAGGCTATGACCGCAACCACCTCATAGAACTACTAAGTAATTTCAGGAAACGTTATCCATGGCTGAAAGTGATACTGGAACCCGGTAGCGCGTTTACATGGCGTACAGGAGACCTTATAACCACTGTAGTGGATATTGTGACTAACGACGGAATATCTACAGCAATAATCGATGCATCCTTCGCCTGTCATATGCCTGACACACTCGAAATGCCTTACAAACCGGCCATTTCAGAAAGCCTTGGACTTGAACCTGTAGATGGTAAGCATACCTACCGCCTGGGAGGAAACTCTTGTCTGAGTGGCGATTTCAAAGGGGATTGGAGTTTTGAGAAACCCTTGCAACGCGGAGTAAGACTTACACTCGAAGACATGAATCACTATACTACCGTGAAAACGACGATGTTCAATGGCATTGACCATCCTTCCATCTGGCTCGTCAAATCAAATGGAGAGCCTAAATTACTACGCCAATTCGGTTATAATGACTATAAAACACGGATGTCATGAAATTTTCAGTGATCATACCGGTTTACAACCGTCCTGACGAAATTAATGAATTACTTGACAGTCTTCTTAAACAGACATCACGTAATTTTGAGGTTATAATAGTAGAGGATGGCTCGACAATACCCTGCCGTGAACAAGTCGAACACGCTGCGGATAAAGGACTTGACGTAAAGTATTATTTCAAAGACAATGAAGGCAGATCCATTGCCCGCAATTATGGTATTGAGCATGCTGACGGTGATTATTTCGTATTTTTTGATTCTGACTGTGTGATACCACCGCATTACTTTGCAAAGCTTGACAAGTCTCTTAAAGAAAATGCCCTTGATTGTTTCGGAGGGCCGGATGCCGCACACTCATCATTCAGCGACACACAGAAAGCCATAAATTATTCCATGACTTCATTTCTAACCACCGGTGGCATACGCGGTGGCAAGATCAGCCTTGAAAAATTTGTCCCCCGGACATTCAACATGGGGTTCTCGCGCATCGTATATGAACGGGTAGGGGGATTCAGAGAAATGTTCTCCGAAGATATTGACATGAGCACACGCATACGCAATGCCGGCTTCTCCATAGGACTGATATCCAACCCTGTGTGGCACAAACGGCGTGTTAATTTCAAAAAATTTTTTCGCCAGGTATACGTTTTCGGCATGTCTCGCATCACACTGCACTTATTGTACCCGGGCTCACTCAAAGTTGTACACCTGCTACCCGCAGTATTTGTATTGGGCTGCATAGGGTTGATTCTACTTGGTATTTTCAGCAATCCCTGGTGGTTTGCTGTACCGGGACTATATTTTGTTGCCGTATTTGCCGGAGCTTGTATCGCAACCCATAATCTCAAGATCGCCACTATGGCTATACCGGCAGCTGCGATTCAACTGTGCGGATATGGATTTGGATTCCTGAAGGCCTTTATTGAAAAGATACTGCTTGGCCGAGGCAGGGATATTAACGAGGAAATCATGATACGTAAAGGAAAATGACTGAATCAAACGCCTACCGCTTTCTGATCAAAGACATGGTTGAGGAAGAACGCCCGCGCGAGAAAGCACTAAAGCACGGCATAAAATCGCTTACCAACACCGAACTAATGGCCATACTCTTCTCAACGGGGGTACAAGGGAAATCAGTAATCCAACTCAGTAATGAGATACTCGCCGATTCTGATGGTCACCTATCCAAAGTCGCACGCCTTTCAGTCAATGACTTCTTGCACCGATACAAAGGCATTGGCAAAGCGAAAGCCCTGACCCTGTTGGCCGCCCTTGAATTAGGCGCCCGTTCTGAGGCAGATGCCCGAACGGTAACTGATCCGAAAGTTCTTTCCTCTACAGATGCATATGACATAATGAAACATCATCTGCAAAAACTACCACACGAAGAATTTTGGGCTATGTATCTCTCGCGGTCCGGCAAAGTTATAAAAGAGGTCAATATATCACGTGGAGGCACCGCATCCACTGTTGTTGACGTTAAAATAATACTGAAACATGCTCTTGACAATCTTGCCTCTTCAATAATCCTATTACACAATCATCCGTCAGGCAATCTCATGCCAAGCACCGAAGATGACAACCTCACTTCCAGAATTTCCAAAGCGGCCAAGTTGCTTGACATGCAAGTCCTTGACCACCTCATAATAACCGATGGCGGTTTTTATTCTTATTCTGATAAAGGCAGGCTATAGATCATCGCGAACAAATTAACAGACTGAGGAGTTATACTTTGTATAAATATCCTCAACAATGACAGAATTACGCCTCACCCACGACCTCCGCAGTATACTTGAATGGCGACGCAGAGCCGTCGCTGCATTGCTTGACTGCGAACCGCCTGAAGAATTTATCACTGCCAGTGAAGCATATTTTGAACATACAGGATGCTATGACTTCTATATTGCCATTGACAATGGACTACCGGTAGGATGCGGCGCCGTATGTTATTCACGGGAAATGCCATCGATTGACAATCCTGCCGGCCGCAACGCCTATATCACTAATATTTATACTCTTGATTCCGATAATTCCAATCAAGTATATAATCTTATCGTTTCATCGCTGATTGAACGGGCTCGGAGCAAGAACTGCACACGAATATTTCTCGAGTCACATCCGGCAAGACATCCAACCGGGATTGAACTGCCTTTCAGCCCAATCAGCAACATGATGATACTTAACGATAAATTAGACAGAGTATAAAAAGCCCCCGGCTACATATATAATTATAATATAAAAATGTAACCGGGGAGCGTATGATTTATCTATTGTTATTTAAGAGCGTTTAGTGTGGCACGGTTAGCCTCAAGCTTAGCCTCAGTATCAGCAAGCTTCTTACGTTCAACCTCAACCACCTGCGCAGGAGCATTGTTTACAAAACGCTCATTAGAAAGCTTCTTCTCAATTGAGGCTTTGAATCCTTCAAGATATGTAATCTCTTTCTGTAAACGTTCCACCTCAGCCTCCACATCAATGGCCGAGGCAAGAGGGACATTGAACTCAAGGGTATTGACCATGAAACCGGCAGCAGCAGGATCTTTGGCCGCATTAAGGGTTATATTGTCGATATTCGCAAGTTTCTTTATCAAGTCATTTATACGTGTGGGAATCTCACCAAGCACATTGAGCGATAACACCTCACGGGCCGGTATATTTTTCTTTGCCCTCACCGCACGAATACCCGTGACAATTTCCTTAGCCAGTTCAATTTCGGACAATAATGCTTCGTCACACTTGCCCGGCTGCGGCATTGACGCGTACATTATTGACTCCCCGTCGGCACGTGTGTCAAGGTGTTGCCAAAGTTCCTCTGTAATAAATGGCATAAACGGATGCAGCAGACGCAACAGTGAATCAAAGAACACACGTGTGGCATTCATTGTCTCTTGATCTACAGGCTGTCCATAAGGGGGCTTCACCATCTCAAGATACCATGACGAAAATTCGTCCCAGAACAGGCGGTAAATTGTCATCAACGCCTCGTTGAGCCGGAACTTGCCCATCAGGTCATTCACCTCCATAATGGCCGCATCCAGTTTTGACTGCATCCATGCCACTGCAAGACTCGCGGTGGCCGGTTGCTTCAATGTGGCATCAATCTCCCATCCCTGCAACAGGCGGAAAGCATTCCATATCTTATTACAGAAATTACGGCCTTGCTCACAAAGACGGTCATCAAACATGATGTCATTGCCAGCCGGAGCGGCCAACATCATGCCCATACGCACGCCGTCGGCACCATATGTCGCGATGAGATCAAGAGGATCAGGAGAGTTTCCGAGTGATTTTGACATCTTACGGCCTAACTTATCTCGTACGATACCTGTAAAATAAACATTCTTAAATGGCTCTTTGCCTACATATTCATACCCGGCCATAATCATACGGGCCACCCAAAAGAATATGATATCTGGACCTGTAACCAGTGTTGCCGTGGGGTAGTAATAGTCAATCTCCTCATTTCCGGGATTGTTTATACCATCAAACAACGTCACAGGCCATAACCATGATGAGAACCATGTGTCAAGAGCGCCCTCATCACGACGCAAATCTGCGGAAGTAAGTTTTGAGCACCCTTCAGTCTGCCGGGCCTTATCAAGAGCGGACTCTGGTGTTTCCGCTACTGCAATCAATTCCTCTCCTGTAATAGGATTGGTATAATAGTAGGCCGGGATCCTGTGTCCCCACCATAGCTGACGTGAAATACACCAATCCTGAATATTCTCAAGCCAATTGCGGTAGGTAGTCTTGTATTTTTCAGGGACAAATTTTATAATATCATCCATCACGGGAGCAAGTGATTCCTTGGCAAAGTGATCCATCTTCACAAACCACTGCAGCGACAGACGGGGCTCGATTGCTACCTTGGTGCGCTCTGACAACCCCACATTGTTAGTGTAATCCTCGACCTTTTCCATAAGACCGGCGGCCTGCAGATCCTCGGCAATAGCACGACGGCAGTCAAAGCGATCCATGCCAACATACATTCCTGCCACAGGAGCAATAGTGGCATCGTCATTGAATATATCTATTACTTCAAGGTTATGCGCCTTGCCCAGCATATTGTCATTTTTATCATGGGCTGGAGTAACTTTAAGGCATCCTGTTCCGAATTCGATGTCGACATATCTATCCTCAATAACAGGAATCTCTCTGTTAACCAATGGCACAATCACGCGTTTCCCGCTGAGCCAACGATTCTTTGGATCTTTCGGATTTATACACATTGCCGTATCACCCATGATTGTTTCAGGTCGCGTTGTGGCGACTACAGCATAGTGGCGCCCGTTCTCATCAACATGAATCACCTCGCCTTCAGATGCTTGAGCAGGAGCTGTTTCACCGGGAGCAAGATAGTAACGAAGATAATATAGTTTTGACTGTTCCTGCTCGAAGAATACCTCATCGTCGCTAATGGCAGTGAGGTTCTTCGGATCCCAGTTAACCATGCGTAGCCCTCGATAAATAAGCCCTTTATCATAGAGATCACAGAATACCTTTGTGACACTACGGTTACGTTGCTCATCCATTGTAAAGGCTGTTCTATCCCAATCACATGAAGCGCCAAGCTTGCGTAACTGATCAAGAATTATGCCCCCGTGCTTACGGGTCCATGCCCAGGCATGCTCAAGGAACTCCTCACGTGAGAGGTCCGTTTTTTTGATGCCTTCCGATGCAAGTTTCGCAATAACTTTGGTCTCGGTTGAAATCGAAGCATGGTCAGTCCCCGGAACCCACAGTGCATTCTTGCCTTCCATGCGTGCACGGCGCACTAAAATATCCTGAATAGTATTGTTGAGCATATGCCCCATATGGAGCACACCTGTGACATTTGGAGGCGGAATTACTATTGTGTATGGTTCACGAGCGTCGGGAACTGATCTAAACAGTTTATGCTCCATCCAATAGCCGTACCATTTGTCTTCAACGGCCGCAGGATTGTATACTGTTGCTAATTCTTTCATTCTGGATAATAAAAGTGTATATTCTTATATATTTTATGCAAATTTACAAAAACTTGCACTATTACAGATGTTTTTAGTGAATTTTATTTTAATTTCATCCATTTTTTTGATTAATCTTCTGAAAATGTTTAACTTTGCACCTGAGATTATATAAGTCATAAAAATGTTAGCGCTTTCGATTCCCCAACCGTGGGCATCGCTGCTCGCCGCAGATATCGACTGCCCGGTTTTTAAAAACACATCGGTTACAGGTATATTTTCATATGATGTGCTGCTTTATGCATCTCCTGATGTAAAAAGCGCCGCATGTCTTGATTCACTTCCATTCAAAATAGCATTAAAGGCTATCAACCTGATAAATCTTGGAGTGATTGAAAGACTTGAACATCTGCCATTCAATGCAGTTGTTGGGCGAGCCACATTACTAACTGATTCGGTCGCTACATCAGGCCATCTTCCTCCTTATAGGCTAAAAGATTGTGTAATGTTTGACAAACCGATATATGATGTTGACTCCGGATCCGGATTATTTGAAATACCATCGCTGAATGCTTCATCCCTACCGGAATTAAAAGATGATTTCATGCCATTGCGAGATGGTTCAGTACTACGATTTAACGTCAGCGCCACAATGTTCAACGCTATAAGCCATCGCAAGAAAACAAGTATAGTACTGAACATTTTTAAGGATAACTTTCACTTATTCTGCTCACGTAATCTTGAGCCGAAAATCACGACGCGTATCGTATTCGAATACAATGGGAGCCGAATAATTGTCGAACCTGATAGATATGAATGTTACGAGGTGTATGGTGACGAAGATTTAAGTATTCCCCGCCACTGCCGAGAATCGCATCAGTGGGCACAAGTGCACATAGGATTATAAAGCGATCAGAAAGGCTGTTATAATACCAACAGGTATATGAACCAAATGATCAGTGATATCAAGAGTGTTATACCAGCCCATCGCGGCACTACTTCCTGCGGCTTGCTATCATCTTGAGCAATTATATCTATATTCTCTAAGCTTCCGGCAACATCTTCCTTATTAAATAAAGGAGTCGTTGCACGGCCGGAATAAACTTTATCCCCATTGTATAGGCCCCCTGATATTGTATCGGAATCATACGTCTGGGCCGGACCTCTGTGTGCCTTACGCATCGTGCGGCGCGGATCGAATGACTCATCACACTGACTATTGTCCTCATCGCCGTCCACATCTACCTCTATAGGCAAAAAAGATTCTATATCTTTCAGCATCAAATCAACAGTGGCATAGCGGTCACATTGGCGAGGTTGCATCGCATGCTTTATTATGCCAATTGTTGAGGGCGACACTCCACGTATCACAAGCTCATGCTCAGGAAAACCATCGTTGAAAATGATTGATGCCGGTGGTGGGGTATGACCGGTAAGGAGTTTAAACAATGTCGCTCCGAGTGCATATATGTCCATTGTAACAGGAAGCACGTCACCGGAAGTATATCCCATCTGCTCCATCGGCGCATACCCGGGTGTCCCTCCTCCTACACTTGTAGTAGTTTCTGCATTACCGGTTGAATCATATTGTTTCGAGAGTCCGAAGTCAATCAATACCGGATTATCTCCCCGCAACATTATATTTCCCGGTTTGAGGTCAAGATGAACCATGTTGACACTGTGCAGATAAGATAGCGTGCGTGAAACAGTAGCACATATCTCAAGAGCTGTCCATTCCGGCAATACACGGCCCGGCATTGATTCTACAAGATGATCAAGAGACTCATCAAGAAGCTCCATGACATAGTAGGCTGTGTTATTGGTCTCGAACAAGTCACACATCTTTACTATTCCCGGATGATCCAGACGAGCCATGCTACGTGCCTCTTTCAGGAACTTCTCCTTGTATCCGTTATATAAAATACGATCGCCCGAAGCTGTTACAATTGTACTGCCCGGATAACGGTCGTTGACCTCCCGCATGAAGAATTCCTTGATTGCGACCTTGGCTCCGGTAGACAAAGCACCCAGCTCGCCCATCACGAGCACAGATGCGAGGTAAGTAATTCCAAACGAGCCTTGCCCTAATACTGCTTCCACACAGTATGACACCGATCTCCCTTGCAGAACGGTGCCGGGTTGAAGCTGACAAGGCACAGTGTTCATCGTAATATATTCTTTATTTCATCAGCGGTGAATGTAATAACACACTCATTTTTACTCTTGTTGCCACGATAAACATACCGCAATCCACGTTTTGACTTATATAGATTTGCAGCAAGCGTTTTCACGGCCACATCATTGAACATTCCTTGCATGGATGACTTTATGGCGCTAAGGTTTTTCTTCATTGCCGCTATATCATATAACGATTCATCCACCACGCATACATACACAAGGTAAGAATCCGATAAATATTCACGTTCCATTGTCATTCCCTGTGCTACTTCGTAAGGGCAACGCATTCCCTCCATTTCGACTTGATTCTCAAGCAAAAGCGTGCAACGCTCATCCTCTGTCATAGGATGACGCAGCATGTTCTTGAGTTCGTCATGGCTCAATGTTATCTCAGCGCGCTTATTACCTGCAAGATCCCGATAAGCATATGTCATCGAGCACCCTGATTTAACAAGCATCTCTGTGAAACTCCGCATTGATGGATCAGCCAATGCCAATGCTATGTTCTGCTTGGCTATATCTCTGTTTTTATTAAGTAAATCAATGCTCGTGGTCGCAGGATTGATGTCAATTGCTGCAACGACTGTATTTTGCATAGGATTATAAGTCATGGCTGTCATCTTGCCAATAATACCCATATCCATCGGGCAATCGTTATTTGCCGCAGAGATAGCAGCTGACAATTCTTCAGACGCCCCATTGTTTTGAGCGGTAGCAGCGATAGCTACCAACATCAAAGTTACGATTGAGAATAATTTTCGCATGTTTTTTTGAATAAGCTAAAAATCCTTGCGGGCTATCCCGCATTACGGGATAAGCAGCCGCAAGGATAAGATGATTTATTTAATAAGATACTGGGATGAAATTGACTGATTGCTGTGTACACGACGGATTGTATCGGCAAATAGACGTGCGACCGAAAGTATTGTACACTTTTTACACACCTTCTCATAAGGTATTGAATTAGTGAAAATCATCTCAACCAAAGCGCAATTTTCAACGCGTTCTGTGGCAGGATCACTCATTATTGCATGAGTACACAATGCTCGCACACTTTTTGCGCCGTTTTCCATCATTAAATCCGCCGCCTTGGTAATTGTACCGGCAGTGTCAACCATATCGTCAACAAGAATAACATTCTTATCTTTAACATCGCCAATAACTGTCATATTTGCCACAACGTTAGCCTTGGCACGCTGCTTATGGCATAATACCAAAGGTACATCAAGATACTTGGCATAGCTATTGGCACGTTTGGCACCACCGACATCAGGCGTGGCTATCACCATGTCATCAAGCTTGAGTGACTGGATGTAGGGGATAAATACTGATGATGCATAGAGATGATCTACAGGGACATTAAAAAAGCCCTGAATCTGGTCGGCATGGAGATCCATGGTAATCACACGGTCAACACCGGCAGTAACGAGAAGATCTGACACAAGCTTGGCCGCGATTGATACACGGGGCTTGTCCTTGCGATCCTGTCGTGCCCATCCGAAATATGGTATAACGGCGATTGTTGATTTGGCTGAGGCGCGTTTCGATGCATCGATCATCAGCAACAGTTCCATCAGGTTATCACTGTTGGGGAAAGTTGATTGCACCAGATACACTTCACAGCCGCGTACTGATTCCTCAAAAGAAACTTCAAACTCGCCATCAGCAAAATGCTGTATATTCATTTTGCCAAGTTCAACGCCAAGGTCTTTGCAGATTTCTTCGGCCATGTAGCGTGACTTTGTACCGGCGAACACTTTGAAAGGGGGTAGATTGGAATCCATAATTTTGTGTTAGTAGTAGGGTATTGGGGTTTATTGATGCTGTTATTGTTTTATTTCACATTTTGATTGGTCAGGACCGGCAGCAAAGGAGCTTTTCTCAGCTTTCCACAGCACAGCTCCATGGGCAGGAATGTGCGTTGTAAAAGGCACGTCAGCGCTGAATGCCTTTAGCGATCGCTGACCGGTAAGGAGATCAGTAAAAACCGCATAACCGGGATTGGTATTAAGATAATCAATGGCATGCTGCGGCACATTCACCGACACATTGGCTTCTTCATCGGAGAAGTTAACTATTACAACCACTATGTCATCACCGCTTTCGCGCACAAACGCGAAATGACGATGGGGATTAAACCGTGCATTATCATAATTGACATACATCAAGTCAAAAAAACGTCCGGTGAAAGCCGGTTCACTGACTGCCAGATTAAGTACACGACTGTATAGGGAACGTAGCGATGCCTCACAATCGGTCAATGTTCCGTCACAGCGCCCATGGTTGAGCCATCGACGCACTGTTGGCATGCTCCAATAATCAAAAATTGTCGTGCGTCCGTCATAGCCGCTATATCCTTCGGCATCGGCAGCCTTTTCACCCAATTCTTGACCTGAATATATCATGAATGGACCATTTGACATCAAACAACTCACAACGAGAGAGGGTGTTACCCTCATTGCATCGCCGGCGTATTGCTCTGATGCAAATCGCTGTTCGTCATGGTTCTCAAGAAAGTTGAGCATATGGTCACCTATACCGTCAACGGCCTGCCAACAATTGGTAAGAGTCGCAGCCGAATGATTTGAAGTCTCTATCGCACGCAGATTATCATATAGATTCACCTTATCATATAGATAATCAAATCCTGCGCTATATATAAATTTACGATAGAGTGAAATATCATATATCTCAGCTATAAAAACTATATCGTTATCAATATCCTTGACCTGCGGAATAGCCCAACGCCAAAAATCTACGGGTACCATATGGGCCATGTCGCACCGAAAGCCATCGACACCTTTCTGAGCCCAATAACGCAGGATATGAAGCATCTTGTACCACGTTGACGGCACCGGGTCGTAGTTTCGGCTTCCGTTGCCCGGGTCGTAACCATAATTGAGTTTGACGGTATCATACCAATTGTTTACACCAGGGAATGCCGTGAAGCAATCATCTCCGGAGGCTTTGGCCGGAAACTCCACATATGCGTCATCTCCCTGGCCAAGATTCACTCCGTCAGGAGCAAACTGCTGACGTGTAATATAATAAAAATTATTGTATGGCGCAAAGAACATTTCCTTATTGTCACCATATCCGAGGTCCTCAACGCCCTTAGGCGCACAATCTGAGTGATATTGACGTCCCACATGATTGGGCACAAAGTCGATAATCACTTTCAAACCTGCGGCATGAGTTCGTTCAACAAGCCGTTCGAACTCCTCACGGCGATGCTCTACATCGACAGCTAAATCAGGATCAATATCATAATAATCAGTTATGGCATACGGACTTCCCGCCTTCCCTTTCACTATATGTTGATTATGCATAGGAATACCATACCTGGTATAATCAGACGTGTGGGCATGTTCTATGACACCGGTATACCACACATGTGTTACACCCATTTGCTTTATATTCCCAAGGATTTCGGAAGTTATGAGATTTAATTTCCCGGAACCGTTCTGTTCAATGGTTCCACCTGGAATATTGGCCTGATTATAGTTTGTGAATAATCGCGGCAACATTTGATATATTACCGGTTTTGATGGCCTTATATTGTCGTTAACTGTCATTTCTGAACTGGTAATTCATGGCGTTTCCACAAGCCGGCATCACGCAGGGCTTTACGGGCATGTATATAACCGCTCATGTATACATTATTTATATAACGGAGGTCGAATGTGCGGTAATGTGCTATCTCCATAGGCTCGATATTGATATCGCACAGCTGCATATCTTCCAACTGATTAGCCTTTGCCATAAGGTTATAAGTACGCATAGCCACCGAAAAGAATGAGTCGTACTTCACATGGTTGTTAAGAGGACTCACGTTCACACCTATAAGCACATCGCACTTGTCCCGTATAATCCATGCCGGATGGTTACGTAACACTCCACCATCGACATAATTTATTCCGTCAATATTTACAGGTTTGAACACCAGTGGTATTGAGCATGATGCAACTACACGTTCAGCAATGTTACCGGTATGAAACTCAACAGGAAGCCCATGATCAAAATCGGTAGCTCCAAGGTATACCGGAATTGGCAATTCTTCGAGATTACGATATTTACCGAGATTGTGGCTTATAAATTTCTGGAAAGGTGCCGTGCTGAACATCGCACCTCCGAAAGGCCTGAGATTCACAAAGTCACGAAAATTACGTTTGCTGAAGATGCTGATGAAATCAGCCGGTCTGACACCGGCTGAATATAATGCGGCAACAATGCTTCCGGCACTCACTCCGGCGATAACATCGGGTTTAAGACCCGCCTCCTCAACCGCGGCCAAAGCACCTGCATGGGCAAAACCACGCGCTCCGCCACCTGATAAGGCGATTCCAAGCCTAACTTGGCCGTGTAAGTTTTCTTTATCTTCCACTTGGCTTCGAGTTTGATTGCAAAGGTACGAAAAGTACATCAACCAAACAAAAAAATCAATTAAAAATTAGGAACCGAGAGGGTAGGGAGGCACATATGCACGTTTCTTAACTGCATCAGTCTTCAATATGGTTCAATCGAACCATCACGCCTGATGAATCCACACGACAACATTCCTACATAGTCTCCGCTTGTCATCTGACTATATATTGATTCCAAAGAATACCTCTCTGCCGAAACAAACAACTTTTTCAATGCCAATGCCAACAACGCGTTAGCACTGAAAAAGAAAAAATTATGGGTCCTTAATACTTCATAGAAAAGATCTCCCCGTGCACCGGAAGTAGAGAATTTCTGGTCTTTATAAAGCAAATCAGCCTCCTTCCCTCCTATGACAAGGAATTTTGCCCGCTTATAACAATATGTGTCTACAGACTTGAGTTCAGTTTCGTATGCAAGCATCTGAGATTCATATCTTCCTTCCTGCATCATTTTATCAAACGACACTTTTGTCTCAGCTACAAAAAGATAACAGTCTTCTATATTTAACATCGCAACATCCAGACGGCCACCTCTTTGACGTTCTTGAATCTGCACTCCCACCTCAAGTGCGACACGAGGATCTGTCGACTTTGACAGAAACTTCATCGCATTTGCTGTCCACACTGCAATGTTTCTTGTCTCATCAACTCCGGTAAACTCTTCAAATCGCTTGTACTTAGGCTTTATATTGCTAATTTTTACAGAAGGTAAATTTATAAAGGTCCCATTCAACAATCTCTTGCTTAAGTCACACGACAGAGACGCTAAATCCGATGAATCAATCTTTTGACAAAACAACTCGGGATGCAACTTATCATTTATGAGCACTCTGTTACCTTTACACCCCATGACACAGAACATACAACTGACGCATCTTTCATCCAGAACCGAAAACTTATGTTCAGGACAGTCCTGACGTACCATGCAATTGATCAAAAGCGGAATACTGTATGACTGGGGTGCGTTCTTATTGGAAATTCCTTTAATAAAATCCTTTAGATACGAGTATTTATGCAATCTCATCACGAGACACGGTGCATCTTTACAGTCATCGGAATACAAGCAGAATTTACCCATACAATTCAACATCACTTAAGATTCCTACAAGATAATTCGGAGCACCTATAGATGCTTCAATCATATTTATACCTGACATAGGTCTCAAACTCACATTGGCACTATCAGCATCACCTTCAACTTCATAAGGTATACCTGCCATGAATGCTATTTCTATTTCAGCGTCAACGACCTCCCTAAGATTATCTTTTGACACTATAAATATCTCAGGATATTTGTTGAATAAGTCAATCAATAAATCAACTGACAATGACATACCTTTCTCATAGGCCTTATTGAGAAGATATATTATTGCGAATCTGCGATTCTTTATGATTGATTCATATTTCATTGTCACTTCGCGTACATCAGCCATCCCTCTCTCGCGAAGACCTGAATTTAGCTTTGTCAAGTTATTATAATCAAGAGGACGGTCAACTTCTATCAATCCAGGGATTTCCACTATTTCATAAATTTGCTGATTGCGGTGTGTGCTGTTGATATAGCTTCTGTACTTCAAATGTACCGGTGACTCATCATCGGCCTCTATATTTACCGGCCTTATAAACCCTGCGGTAGTAAGCCATGCCAGCAAACAAGATTTTGTCCTGATATTTGAGTCTTGCTTTGAACCACTTGAAATCTCCACTATTTTCCCTTTATACTCGACATACTCCTGCGTGGAAGGATAGCCTACTGTTATATCTTTGGCCGAGAAAGTGTCGCCCGCATTATATCGGCTTTCAAGAAACGCGAGAATACCGATAGCCGGACCATATTTCAATACACCTTGCCGTATCAGACCAGTCATGGCCTTTGAACCGTATTCAGTCTGCGAGAAGATAATTCCATCATCAGTGAGTTTACAATATTTAGCACTCCTCTCAACCAGGCCAAGTGCATGTAACGCATTTACTGTGTTACTTACTTCTTTGGATTTTGTTGTATCACAATCAACCGCATTCGTTATCGCACATCCCGATTCATCCAAAGGATTATCCTTGAATCTGCAATATACACCTGTAATGCTGTTCTCTTGCAATAAACGGCAATACTTATGAATGTTTTCAGCATTCCTGTCAAATTTCACATCTTTGAGTGCGAAGTTGTTATTCCCGAATTTTGAATGAATCAACTGCACTAATGCATGTAAACATTCCAACCTTGCAGCGACTGCTCTATTGATTAAATATGCCATTCCTTAAAGTATTTCAACATCAATGTCCATACCCATTTCCGCAACCATTTCTCTTATCTTGAGCGCGAGACCGCTATCAAAAGTGACCATACAACATTTCACTTTATCAACAGGGACATGCAGTTGCGTGTGGATATATTCTTTAATACGCTCCAGATCATAAGCATGTTGATCAAAATTGGAAATAGTCACAAATTTATAAATCGTTAACACTCCATATCGTAAACCTACGACCTCCAGAATCCTGGCACGGGCGCCAAATTCCCACTCAAATTTAACTTTGAGATAAGCTTCCCCGCCATCTTCAATCTTCTTATTGGCAAGAAACGCCAATCGTTCCAATTCCTTGCACGGATTATCAGCGATGATATAACTGGACATCTTTCCATCAGGTATATTACGGATAATTGAAAAGATATCGCTACCTGTATTTATTGATCGAACAAGCATGGAGAGGTATTAACTGTCATTATTTTACGTTTTATCAGTGGAATGTAATCTGGATTAAGCTCAAAACCTATTGACTTCCTACCTAATTGCTGTGCGGCGCAAAGCGTGGTGCCTGTACCCGCAAACGGGTCAAGTACCGTGTCACCCCAGAAACTATAAAGTTTGATCAAACGCCTTGGCAATTCCAATGGGAATGGCGCGGGATGACCTTCAGCCTTGGCTTTAGCCGGCTGCATCTCCCAGATACTGTTTATTGCCCATTTTTGCCATTCCTCTGTCGTAAGTTTTGACTTTTCTTTGATTTCCTTAGAAACCGGTTTTCTTTTTCCGGCCTTAGAAAAAACAGTTATCCATTCATAGGGGTAGGTAGAGAAAATATTAGGAGGGTAGGGGTAACTGCCGAATGAGCTGAATCTGGCGATTTTTCGTTTGTCCCATATATATAGTCCGAATTGAAACATGCATCCTGTTGAATCCATAAATTTCTCAATATCTCCCAGAACAAGACGAGTCTCCCGGCGATCAAAACGAGCAGCTTTACCTGTTAGCAGAAATGGCATGATATTTATGCATATCTTACCATCAGGTGCGAGAACCCGCACACACTCTTTCCACACCTTATTCAATTCCTCTATATAAAAATCATAGGAGTTGCTCCCGGCGCCAATCTGACCTTCCACATCATAATCTTTCAAAGTCCAGTAAGGAGGACTGGTAATAATAAGATTTACGCTCCCGTCAGGAACCTCCGACATATCGTTGGAATTATGGTTGAAAATTATCGAGTCTTTTATCTTGATTATCTTCTCTGGTTCTATTTTTCCCATATGATAACTTGTTCTTTCCTTTGTGTATTATTAAGCTTGTCAAACACTTGAGAACTCGTACCGGTATAATTTCGCTCCACTATCTCATATTTCTTGAACGGACTTATTGCCTGAAAGAATTCAGCTCCATTTATTACCTTGCCGTGAATCTTTTTATCTCCTACCACAAAGATAACCTGGCCGCCGGGCTTTAGTATAGTGTAAAGATTGTCAAGCACAGTCTTCATATTTTCAGCATAACTCTCAAAACTCTGAATCAGGCCATTTTTTATCGCTATACGGTCCTGCCCTAAAATATCATATATAATTTTTGCATAATACGCCGTATAATCAAGACAATCAAAATATGGAGGACTTGAAAACACAAAATCTACGGATTCCGGCTTAATAAATTGTGCGGCCGTGCGGGTATCAGCATAATATATCCGGCTGTCGTTCTCCAAAGGATAATGATGTTTTGCAACTTTAGCCCTCAGTTTGTCATAGAAACTTATGTATCTTTTAGGCTCTATATTCTTTCCAACCGTACTTGAAGTCCATTTATAATCATTACATCCCCGCGCCGTGAGAGCTATTGCACCAAGGAAACAAGCACTTAGATAATCGCTCATTTCATTATAATATCCGGCCATCCTCATTATTTCATCCAATGATCGCTCATGAAACAATCCTTTTGGATATTCAGGCACCTCTCCATCATATGAAATATTATCACACTTGCTGATAAACCTATCCAGTTCATTCTGAACTTCTTGCAAGTCGGAAGGAATACCGATCTTGCCTTTCGACAGCGCGACCGCAATAGGATTAGCATCAATACCCAACGTCTTATGTCCAAACTTTATACCCTCGTATACAATTGTTCCTGACCCACAGAACGGGTCAAGTACAATACTTCCTTTAGGCATCTGTGACAAAATCTGAGCCGCGTCTGCCGCGGCGATTTTACCGCGATAGGGATATATACCATGAACCGAGTTCGGGTTATTAACCGATTTGAGTTGGCGTATCTTAAACTTCATTTCTTTTCATTTTCAGTGCAAATTTACTCATTTAAATTTATCAGTCCAAGATATAGGATGAAATAAATCTCACTACGCTCAACCCTAAATTGGCAAACAGGAAGGATAGGGCACTTTTATCCTATAATCGCTCGAGTGGATCACCATAGCTTACATTCAACGCAAGAATTGCGGAAAGGACTTCATGGAGAACTAAAACAACAACCACTTGCATCTCCTGACGATTTCACTCAAAATGGTTCTGAATCACCTTACCGTTGTAGCGGATAAAACTCTTAAGGCTAATTAAAGTGCGGGGTAGCGCTATTCATAAATTTCCCTAACCAACCAGTGTTTTTTATGAATCCATAATTATCACATGTATCAATTTTACATAATATTGATTATTGAAATTTGACTATATACATGTTAGATCATTAATTATCAGGCATAAAAAAGCCTTGCGATCAGTTCGGGCAAGGCTCTGTGTGATTATTATATTATTATGGGGTTATTCAATTGTTAGCATCATCTGATGTCGCATCTTCAGACTTCTCTACAAATTCAGTAATACCAGACGCAAGCAATTGATTATACCATTGAAATAATTTTTTTATATCTGTATTATATACGCGGTCGTTGTCAAAATCAGGTAATATCTCACCGAAAAACTCACGCATCTCTGCGTCATTCTTAAATTGCTTTAAATCGACCGGTTGCCCTTGAGTCTTAGCCTTGACCAATTCAAAAACTTCAGCAAGGGGCTTGTCGTCTCCCGTTGTATAGATGGCGATGTCACCTAAAGCAATAACCTTGTCATGAGAATAAGCAGGCACACGCTTGCCATTTACAAGAGACTCCACAATGAGCATGTTGCGGCCACGGCTCACCAACTTGAAGAGACCGGGTCTACCGGCTATGGAAAGAATTGTTTTGATCATAATTTATACAATGTGGGTAAATGATAGCGCAAATTTACGAAAATATGTCAATATATTCGCTACATATTTGTAACTTTGTAGGCATAAAGGAATGTAAAGATAGTTATGTGGTTATATATTAAACAATTACTTCAATTACTATTGTCTCCGGCACGTGGTTGGGAAGACGTCAGCGCTGCTGCTTTGCCACCTGATGAGATTCAACGCCGCGGATTCTATCCATGGATTGGCATTGTGGCAGCAAGCCAGTTCCTCAATCTTATACACGATCACCACGATTCTTTTTTTACATTACTACAGGGAGCTGTAGCAATATCCGGTGCGCTTTTCATCTCTCTTTACCTTGCACGTCTTTTCCTTGACATTACCCTACCCCAGCACATTGGTGGTGATGTTAACTTTGCAAAAATAAATATCTTTGCAAATTATCTGATTGGTCTAATAGGTCTTTACCATATCATTGCCAACGCAATGCCTGCATCAATGACGTTCTTACACTTCTTACCGGCACTGTCGTTATTGGTTATTTTTAAATCAGTTACGTTCATCGGTATAAAGGAAGATAATATTGTAGTATTTCTTGTACTTTCCGGTATAGCAACTATTGCGGTACCTATAGCGGTAGCTGCATTGCTAACTTTTATCATTTAATTGTCATGAAACTGAAATTCAAAGAAGTAAACATAAAAAACCGCCGCGCCTCATTTGATTACGAGATCACTGATACTTACACAGCAGGCATAGTACTGACAGGAACTGAAATAAAATCAATAAGGATGGGTAAAGCATCGCTTGTCGATACATTCTGTTATATAAACAACGGAGAAGTTTGGGTCAAAAACATGTACATTGCCGAATATTTCTATGGTACTCACTACAACCACAGCGAACGGCGCGACCGCAAGCTACTCCTTAATCACAAAGAAATAAGGACTTTGGCTAAGGACTCTGAAGCTTCCGGCTACACAATCGTACCCCTACGCCTGTTTATAAGCCAACGTGGCTATGCGAAACTGGTCATAGGTGTAGCGAGAGGCAAGAAAGAATATGATAAACGACAATCAATCAAAGAGCGGGATGACAAACGGGAACTCGCACGTTTATTCCGCAAATAAATTAATCCTTGTATTTATTAAGCCGATCCTGCATAAGAGCAAGCTGCTGTTCATAATACTCTCTCCGTATATTAGCGGTTTCCATTAGACGTAGCAGTTTAGTATAGTGCCAAGTGTCACGCCAGGCCTGTACCTCGGCAGCAG
This sequence comes from Odoribacter sp., assembly GCA_023663145.1. Lineage (GTDB taxonomy): Bacteria > Bacteroidota > Bacteroidia > Bacteroidales > Muribaculaceae > CAG-873. Next base: position 40,388 of record JAMPHZ010000005.1, on the reverse strand, counting down.
TGAGTTTTACAGGTACAGAGGTCTTACCATTTATATTAATTGTAATAGCACTGCCGGTTGGAACAGCCGCAATTGCATCGGCAAGCGCAGCAACATCTTCCTGTGACAAGGTCATCACTTCGGAGCTTCCTACTGATACCGAGTTACCTTTAGCCACGACATCCCCAAACTGCAGAGATCTCATATCAATACGGCGCCCCTGTAAATTGGCAACCACAAACATATATCCCTTTTCATCAATGCGTGGTTGTACACAAGTACGGTTCATCTCCGAGCCATTGAATGCTTTCTTGTACACTTTGTAACCTTCTGTCCCGGGCAGTGTAACTGCCATAAACATAGTAGCCATTGAGTCAACAGCACTTTGCATGGAGCCACGGCGTCTTTCATCGAACTCTATCGAGTCAACAGTTTGGTCAATAATGGTTTCTATACGTACGCGCATGCCCTTATGACGCACATCAACCTGTTCGCGATAAGAATGATCTATAGAGTCAAGGATAGCGATAGCACCTTCATAATCATGTGAGGCACGCAATTCCATCGCACGCTCAACCAAGCGGGCAGCCTCATCCTGACGGGTATTGTCTTTACTACATGCCGCCAACGACAAGCATGTTGCAACAGCAACAGTTATAATATTAAGTCCTTTGTACATCTTTCACTCCTTTAACTGTCTTTAATTTTTTAATCAACTGATTCAATGAAGATTGGTCAGAAACACCTACTACCACAAAACCTTGAAAAAGACCATTGTCACTTTCGATGGAAATATTGCGTAATGTCGTTGATTTTTCTTTATTAATGATTGATGTTATGTTCGTGACTATACCGATGTCATCTCGGCCAACTATACGTAACGTAGCACCGAAGAAACTACCGATTTTGCCGCTCCATCGTGTATTTATAATCCGGTAAGGATACCGTTGGCGTATATTTACAGCATTCGGACAATCACTGCGGTGGATCTTTATAACTCCCTCCGCCGATATAAATCCAAACACTTCATCGCCATAAATAGGGTTACAGCATTTTGCAAGTTTGTAGTTTATGCCCTTGATTCCCTCACCAATCACCACTACATCTCCATTTGAACCATCTGAGGCCTTATCTGTAGTATCTGATAGCGGCGTCTGCATGACATAGGTTTCCGCCGATACCCGCACGGTTTCTTCGCGTGATCGGCGTTCCATATCAAGATAAGTTTCGATTATATCGTTAACCTCAAGTTTTTCCTGTGATATAGCGCTATAAAAGTCGGTGATTGTCTTGTAACCAAGACGTTTTACAAGCTTTGATATGCTTCCCTCGTCAATTTCCACCTTACGGTTCTTACAACGGCGCTGTAGCATCTCGCGCCCAAGATCTCCGGCCCGACTTTCAATTTCTTTCAATGCGACACGCACCTTATTGCGGGCTTTTGCAGTCACCACGAAATTAAGCCAATCAGGTTTGGGCTGCTGTGATGGCGATGATATTATCTCAACAGTATCACCACTTATCAGTTTATAGTTTATCTTCTGATTCTTTCCATTAACCTTGCCCCCGGTACAATGACATCCAAGATTGGTATGGATGTTGAAAGCAAAATCAAGCAACGTAGAACCAAGGGGCAATTTATACAAGTCACCTCGCGGTGTGAATACAAATACCTCCTTGTCATAAACGTCCATGCGCATATTGCGCATAAGCTCAAGAGGTCCTGATTCTCCTGTCTCAAGGATGTCACGCACGTTATTCATCCATGCGTCAAGATTATTCTCACTCTTAAGGCCCTTGTATTTCCAATGAGCCGCAAGACCTTTTTCCGCCACAAGATCCATGCGCCGTGTACGGATCTGAACTTCAACCCAACGATCCGCAGGACCATAGACTGTAATATGGAGCGATTCATATCCATTGCTTTTTGGAATGCTTATCCAATCCTTCATACGCGACGGATTGGGCCTGAACATATCAGTTATAAGAGAATATGCAAGCCAGCAATCACTCTTCTCCTTTATAGGATCAGAGTCAAGTATAATGCGTATGGCGAAAAGGTCATATATACCGTCAAGGTCATTCTTCTGCTTCTTCATCTTATTCCAGATGGAATAGATTGACTTCGTACGGCCTTTAATATCAAATTTCAGTCCGGCTTCCTCAAGTTTTTTCTTAACCGGGGCAATAAAATCAGCAATATAGGCTTCGCGTGAGGCTTTGGTCTGGTTAAGTTTATGTGCTATGCGGGTATAAATATCTCGCTGTGTGTATTTAAGCGACATATCCTCAAGCGCCGACTTTATTTTATATAAACCAAGACGATGAGCCAAAGGTGCGTACAGATAATTAGCCTCAAGAGCTACCTCCCCCACCCGGTTATGGTCAGGATGATGATTTATCGAACTCATCAATGTAAGGCGGTCGATAATCATTATAATTATAACACGGATATCTTCGGCGAAAGTTAACAGCAGATTCCTGAAATTTTCACTCTGCACTGATGGAGATTTCGCATATAGCATCGAGACTTTTTTCAGGCCTTCCACGAGATGCGCGACATCATCTCCCCATTCACCACTGATTTTGTCAACCGACATATATCCGTGCCTGCATGGATTGAACAGCAGCGTTGCAATCACCATGTTGCGGTCAGGGCTGATTTGTTCGCACAACTCAGATGCTGTCAGCACACTACGGTTTATCGGATTGAAACCAAAGCGGTCACGGGAACAAAAACCACCCGCCACAGCTTCTTCTATATTGCGTCGCAGATGTTTGAAATCGTCACCTGCAAGTGATTGACGCAGGCATCGCGCAAGCCGTCTTACCGTTGCCGATAACCTTGTTTTCTCATCTACGGAAAAAATCAGTTGCTCTTCACTCATGATGTACACTGCATTGGATTCACGGCAAAGATAAGTATAAGCTGTGATTCCCGCAATAGATCCATCTCTTTTTTTATATCAGAGCTGTTGCAGAACTTCCCTGCGCAGGTTTTCATTTTCGGCAAACATGCCGTTATAATCTACAGTAAGCGTTGATGAATTCTGTTTCTCCACACCACGCATCTTCATGCACAGGTGTTGCGCACGGCAAGTCACAATTACTCCTTTGGCATTTAATTTTTCTTTTACCAACGCACAGATGTCTCCGGTAAGACGTTCCTGCACTTGCAACTTGCGGGCGCAGATATTGACAACGCGCGCCAACTTACTAAGCCCTACAATTTTTCCGTCAGGAATATATGCTATGGAAATAGTACCGAAGAATGGCAAAACATGATGCTCACACATTGAATAGAACTCTATATCTTTTACTATCACTACCCGCGATCCCTCGTGTTCGAAAAGTGCCGACTCTATTACATCGGCTGCATCCGTGCGATAGCCTGAAGTAAGATAATAAAGAGCTTTTGCCGATCGCAACGGGGTCTTTTTAAGTCCCTCGCGATTAATATCCTCACCCATGAGGAGTATAATCTCCTTCATGTGGTCAGCAATCATGGCAATTCTCTGTTCATCTGACAGTTTAGATATTTCCATTTCCTTTATGCGGCTTATTGATGGTTGATGCGGTCACGCACTACCCGCAACGATGGACTTATAGCGGGGAAAGCGCTCCGGATCGATGACATAGCGGCCTCTGCCTCAGAACGGGTCTTGAAGTCGCCTACTTTAACACGCCAATAGGGCGAGTTGAACTGAATATATGTACGCCACTCCGGGAATCTGGCCTGCATCTGTTGACTACGCACCTGTGCATCATGCTTAGCTGATGAAGGATTATTGTCATCGAAAACCTGAATCCGATATCCGACTTTAGTTGCCGACTGAATAGTAGTGGCTGCTGCATGAGTAGGTTCCTCCGTTTCTTCCTGTACCGGAGCCTGCAAGCGCCTGAGCAAGGCCGGAGGATAAACAATGGCTATATTACCGGGAGCTTCTATAATACCGATAATGCCTACACCGGCAACTGATGTCTCTGAAGATTCATCTGCTGCAGACACATATCCTGAACACATAGCAGCCACCAGGGCAATGGCAAATAGTCGGCGTTTCATATATTGTCGAATTATAAGGATGCAACCACCGGTTACTCGCAGGTGGTTGCATCCGTGAAAGAGTTATAAATCAAAAGGCTTTTACGATACCCATGAAGTCAGCACATTTGAGAGAGGCGCCACCTATGAGACCTCCGTCAACATCGGGCTTGGCGAAAAGCTCAGCTGCATTTGAAGGCTTGCATGAGCCACCGTAAAGGATCGAACAGTTATCGGCTATATCGTTGCCATATTTTGCAGCGATTGTAGCGCGGATATGGGCATGCATATCTTCAGCCTGATCAGCAGTAGCGGTTTTACCGGTACCGATAGCCCATACAGGTTCGTAGGCAAGAATAATCTTTGAGAAGTCTTCAGCGGAGAGATCGAAAAGAGCTTCTTCTATCTGGCGCTTTACAACTTCATTATATGTACCGTTTTCACGTTCTTCAAGAACTTCACCGATACAGAAGATAGGAGTCAGGCCATTAGCGAGAGCGAGAGCGAGTTTTTCGCGCAGGATCTCAGATGTCTCGCCATAATATTGACGACGTTCCGAGTGACCAAGAATGACATAAGTCGCACCGGTTGATGCTACCATAGGAGCTGACACCTCTCCGGTATAGGCACCGCTGGCGTGGTTGGCACAGTTCTCGGCGCCAAGACCAAGTTTGTTCTGATCAATCACAGCGGCGATAGAGGCAAGATGGGTGAACGGCACGCAGATGATCACGTCGCAGTTAGGCTTTTCGCCGGCAAGAGCTTCGTTTACTTCTTTGGCAAGAGCCACACCTTCGGGAAGTGTGGTGTTCATTTTCCAGTTACCTGCTACAATATTCTTTCTCATTTCTTTATGATTAAAGTTATGTTATATTTCTATTATTGTGCAAAGTTAAGCAAAAAACAGCAATGGGCAGCCATTTTTAATGCTAAATTTTATTTAAGAAGTATTAGTTGGATTTATCTCCAATTCATTTACGTTACCGATCCTCCGTCACATCAATATTATGTTTATCAAGAATCTCGCGTGCATTCTTTGAAAATGTGGCTGCACCGGGATGCGACGAGTCATCAACCCAACGTAACCTGAAGTTGTGCTCGCTATCAGCCGGCTCTGTAAACACAAGCCTGTACGACGAATCGGTCACCCTGACCGTCCCATCGTCACCCCGTGTGAACGTTACCCGACATAGCATTCCTCCACGGCAATTGATCTGTCGCATATTGGATATGAAATTTCCCAAAGAATAATACAACAGCTGAGGGCGACCGTCAGCCCGTAAAGTTAGTTCAGCCGGCTGCACAACATGTGGATGCCCCCCTATTATTACGTCTACATCAAGACCTTTGAGAAAATCTGCAAGACTCCTTTGGGCCATATTTGGCAACATGCGATGTTCGTCGCCCCAATGCATACACACAACTATAACATCAGCACCGGCGGCCTTGGTGCGGATTACATCAGACTCTATTACTTTACGGTCTATATAATCTACTATAACTTCTTTTCCGGGAACAATCCCGTTTGTCCCATATGTGTAATCAAGGAATCCGATCTTTATACCATTGATATTTTTTATAAACGGTAGTCTGACAGCACGGTCGTCTTCGTCAGTATACGTGCCGATATGGTCAACACCTCGGTCATCAAGAGCAGCAATTGTAGCACGCAAACCTGCGTCACGACGGTCAAGTGTATGATTATTGGCTGTAAGAAATAAATCGAAACCGGCATCACGTAGCGCATCGATATATGAAGCAGGTGAATTGAAACAAGGATAACCACTATAGGGAGGTTTACTTACGGCTGTCTCAAGGTTTACCACAGCATAATCTGAGGCTGTAACATAGGGAGTTATGAACTCAAAGTATTCTGAATAATCGTATATCCCGTCAGAGCGTCTGGCAGCATCAATCTGAGCCTGATGCATCATCGCATCTCCGGCAAACACTACATCAGCCTGTTCATTGCCAAAAAGCAATGAAAATAAAGAGAAGAGAACAGGAATAATGAATGAATACGTCATCCGCGATAGGCCTGCAGTGTATTAAGCATCAGCATTGCTATCGTCATAGGTCCCACACCTCCGGGCACAGGTGTAATGAACGAACACTTTGGAGCCACCGTAGCGAAGTCTACGTCGCCACTCAGCCGAAAACCACTCTTGCGGGTTTCATCAGGCACACGGGTTGTGCCGACATCAATCACAGTAGCACCAGGCTTTACCATGTCAGCAGTAACAAAAGCTGGCTTGCCCAAAGCCGCAACAAGAATATCGGCCTGGCGGGTTATATCTGCAAGATTTGCAGTGGCGCTGTGACATACCGTCACTGTAGCGTCGACACCTTTTTGCATCATTAGGGTCGCGAGCGGTTTGCCAACGATGTTACTCCTCCCGATTATTACGCAATGCCGCCCTCTTGTAGGTATTTCATATCGCTTAAGTAATTCCACGATGCCGGCAGGCGTAGCCGATTTATAACATGGCAAGCCAAGACTCATGCGGCCTACATTTTCCGGATTAAAACCATCAACGTCTTTTTCGGGAGCGACAGCGCGTATTATTTTCTGCTCATCAATATGCCGCGGCAGAGGCAACTGCACAATGAAACCATCAACATCTGTATCATCATTGAGCACCTCTATCAGCGCAAGCAACTCATCTTCTGTTACATCATCATCACGACGGATTACAGTCGAGCGGAATCCACAGGCCTCGCATGCTTTTACTTTATTGGCCACATATGTCTCACTGCCGCCATCGTGCCCTACAAGCACTGCCACAAGGTGTGGAGCTCGTTTACCCTGCCGCAGTATATCATTTACCGCATCAGCTATTTCCTGTTTAATCGCCGTCGCTGTCGCTTTTCCGTCAATGAGTTGCATCTTTCATTACATTTTAGGGTTACGCATTCCTTTCATACCGCGCATCATGCCCATGGGATTCTTCATTGACCCCACCTTGCGCATCATTTGGCGCGTCTGTTCAAACTGCTTGAGCAAACGGTTGACATCCTGAATGTTTGTACCTGATCCGCCGGCTATACGTTTTACACGTGTACCCTTGATAACTTCTGGATGCTCACGCTCATATGGGGTCATAGAGTTGATTATGGCCTCAATCCCATTGAAAGCGCTGTTATCTATATCAATATCCTTGATAGCTTTGCCAAGTCCGGGTATCATTCCGGCAAGATCCTTGATATTACCCATCTTCTTGATCTGCTGTATCTGCTTGTAAAAATCGTTGAATGTATACTGATTTTTCCGCAGCTTACGGGCAATTTCCTCAGCTTCCTTCTCATCGAATTGCTGCTGAGCCTTCTCAACCAACGATACGATATCACCCATGCCAAGGATACGATCGGCCATACGCTTAGGATAGAATATATCAATACCATCAAGCGTCTCACCTGTACCAATGAATTTTATAGGCTTGGTAACTACGGTGCGTATTGACAAGGCTGCGCCACCGCGGGTATCACCATCAAGCTTGGTGAGGACCACGCCGTCAAAGTCAAGGCGTTCATTAAAAGTACGTGCAGTATTAACCGCATCCTGACCTGTCATTGAGTCAACCACAAAGAGGGTCTCTGTGGGCTTAACGGCCTTCTTTATTGCCTCAATTTCATCCATCATCTGCTCATCCACCGCAAGACGACCGGCAGTATCGATAATTATGAGGTCATTATGGTTCGTACGGGCAAATTCTATAGCCTTCTTTGCAATGTCAACAGGCTCCTTGGAACCTTCTATAGTGAAGACCGGAACATCAATAGAATCGCCTAATACTTTCAATTGGTCAATGGCCGCAGGACGATAAACGTCACATGCCACAAGCAGAGGCCGCATACCTTTCTCGCTCTTGAGCTTTTTTGCAAGCTTACCTGAGAATGTTGTTTTACCGGATCCTTGAAGACCCGACATAAGTATTATGGCAGGCCGTTCCTTGATGTTTAACTGTACGGCATCCCCACCCATAAGCGAGGTGAGCTCGTCATGTACAATCTTAACCATCAACTCTCCAGGCTTGATAGCTGTGAGCACATTCTGCCCCAGGGCTTTGGTTTTTACAGTATCTGTAAAATTCTTTGCAACCTTATAGTTGACGTCAGCCTCAATGAGTGCCCTGCGCACGTCTTTCAACGTTTCAGCCACATTGATTTCGGTAATTTTACCTTGGCCTTTCAATATTTTGAAACTGCGTTCAAGTCTGTCGCTTAGTTTTTCAAACATATTATTTATTGATGGTTTTGATTATACAAAAAAGTAAGAAGCGTATGGAAATCAGACAAGGCGATTGGTTGCCGTGTCCGGGAATATCACACTTGGTGTAAACGAGCGAGCCTCCTCTACAGGCATCGAGGCATATGCCATTATAATTACAATATCACCGGGTTGAACTAACCGCGCAGCGGCTCCGTTGAGGCATACGACACCACTTCCCCGCTCTCCGGCGATGGTATATGTGTCAAGACGCGCGCCATTGTTGTTATTTACAATATAAACACGTTCTCCAACCAGAATATTAGCCGCATCAAGCAAATCCTGATCAATCGTGATACTACCTATATAATCAAGTCGTGCTTCCGTGACGGTAACACGGTGTATTTTTGACTTCAGAACTTCAACGTTCATCATTATTATTTGATAATCGGATATTTAACATTGTCAATAAGACGCACATCACCCATCCACACGGTCACACAACCTACTGCACCGCTTATCTCGGCCGCAGGTTGAAGTGTAATAGGATCTACGATTTCATAATACTCGATCTTCATACCTTCCACAGCATTAATCTCTGTAACCACCATTTCGCGAAGTGATTCCACATCAGTGATACCTTCAGCTGCAAGATCAGCATTTGAAGCGAGTATTTCATGAATCTGAGGAGCGACAGCACGTTGGGCGGGGCTTAGACGCACATTTCGAGAACTGAGAGCTAATCCGTCTGCCTCGCGCTCTATCGGACATGCCACGATATCAAGATCAAGACCAAGTTGTGACACCATCGCGCGTATCACAGCTATCTGCTGAAAGTCTTTTTCTCCAAAATAAGCTTTATCAGGGGAAGCATAGTCAAACAACTTGCTCACAACCTGAGCCACACCATTGAAATGACCGGGGCGCATCGCACCTTCCATTACTTCGGCTACTTGACCGAGATCGAAAACACGTGTATCTGGTTCAGGATATATCTCCTCAACGGTTGGAACGAATGCCACATCAACACCCGCCCCGCTCAGCAGCTCACAATCTGCATCTACAGTGCGCGGATATGTGGCAAGATCATTGGCATTGTTAAATTGAGTTGGATTGACGAAAACGCTCACTACCACAAAGTCACAATCGTGACGTGCACGCTCTACGAGAGAAAGATGGCCTGCATGAAGCGCACCCATAGTGGGCACTAAGCCTATGATCTTCCCTTCTTGTTTTGCTTTAGCCACGGCTGCACGCAGCCCGGCCACTGTTGAAATGATTTCCATCTTCAATGTTATAAAATCGCCTGCAAAATTAGGAAATATTTAGCACCTATGCAAATTTTACATTTATTAAAACAGGTGTACACATTACATACACACACCCTGATTTAACTTTGCCACATAAACAATAAATAATCAAGAATATGGGACAAATCTCTCCATCCGACAATCTTTTTGCCACCGCATATCTCCGCGGTGTGGAAGTTTTCAATTTTTCGGGCAACGGTATATCCGACTTTTGCTCTCTCGTTGAAAAATTACGCGACCATGCCCCATTAAAGGCGGGCATGGTCACGATTAATGTTAGAAACTCGTCACGTGGCTGGTGCCACAGCCGGTCTATTTATCTTTCTTGATATTCTCAATCCAAAGGCGCGCATTCACAAAAGCATCAAACCACGGTGTCACATCAGCATTACGGCGATTACGTGGATAGAAGCCGCATTGCCATGGGAATATAGCACGCTCAAGATGTGGCATCATGGCAAGATGCCGACCGTCATCTGAGCACACGGCAGCAACCGCTCCGGCTGAGCCGTTAGGATTTCCGGGATATGATTTATATGAATACCGTGCAGCAATATTATATTGGTTCAATGCACCAGGCAGCACAAACCGGCCTTCACCATGAGCGACCCATATGCCAAGTTTCATGCCGGCAAGAGTCTTCAACATAACAGAATTGTTGCGCGGAATGGTAAGGCCAAGGAATGCGGATTCGAATTTATGTGATAAATTATGTTCCATCTTAATTGCTTTGCCATCTACCGGACTCTTGATAAGACCTAAGGCTATCATAAGCTGGCAACCGTTACATATGCCAAGGCTAAGCGTATCGGGACGCTTATAATAATTATCAAGCGCCTCCCGGGCCTTTTCATTCCATTTAAAACCGGCCGCCCATCCTTTTGCCGAGCCAAGCACATCACTATTTGAGAAGCCTCCGCAGAACACTATCAGGTTAATATCCTCAAGCGTCTCACGACCGCTCATCAGATCGCTCAGATGCACATCTTTGACATCAAATCCGGCAAGATAAAGCGAATAAGCCATCTCACGGTCACCATTTACACCTTTTTCGCGTATAATGGCCGCTTTGATGCCTGACGCTGATGAGCGTTCCGCAGTTAGACCACGACTTGATAAAGATCCGTCAAACCCTGCCGGAATCAGATAGCGCACAGGCTGATGTTTATAATTATTGAAACGGGCGGCTGCACATTCTTCTCCGCTCTGCAATCTGTCAAGACTAAAGCTGGGGCTGTACCACACATCACGCAATACATCTATGTTTAACCACAATTCTTCATCACCATGTGTGATCTGCAACACTCTCTCTGCCGACGGACAAGCCACCGGGAAATATTTAGCGCCACAGCTGTCAAGGATTGTCTCAACCGATTCTTTAGCGCTATCAGCAACCTGAATCACTATAGCCGGATTCTCTGCAAAAAGGATTTTAACAAGATCTTGCTCTCCATAGGCCTGGAAGCCATCTGTATAGAACTTTAGTCCACCCTTGGTATTCGAGAATGTCATCTCAAGCAATGTGGTTACAAGGCCACCTGCGCTCACATCATGTATTGCAAGCAATTTACGGCCTTTCACGAGTTGCTGCACCGCATCAAATGCTGTTCTAAAACGTGAAGAGTCCTTTACTGTAGGCACATCACTTCCCACACGCCCCATGGTCTGATATAGGGCCGATCCTCCAAGTTTAAGTTTATCTGATGAAAAATCTATATAATAGAGTGTTGAGTTGACAGTATTTGACAAAACAGGCGATACAGTACGACGCACATCGGTAACCTCGCCGGCAGCAGAAATAATTACAGTTCCGGGAGCCAACACCTTGGTTCCGTTGCTGTATTTCTGTGTCATTGACAGCGAATCCTTTCCTGTTGGTATATTTATACCAAGTGAGCATGCGAAGTCACTGCAAGCCTGTACGGCCTTATAAAGGGATGCATCAAAACCTTCGTTACGGCAAGGCCACATCCAGTTGGCACTGAGTGAAACGCTCTTCAATCCGTCTTTGAGACGGGCACCGGCAATATTCGTCAGTGACTCAGCTATGGCAAGTACACTGCCGGCCTGGGAGTCGGCAACGGCTACCTGAGGTGCATGCCCAATAGAGGTAGCAATACCGCTACGCCCCCGGTAATCAAGAGCTACAACGCCACAGTCACTGAGCGGTAGCTGTAGTTCACCCTGGCACTGCTGGCGCGCAATGCGACCGGTAACTGACCGGTCAACCTTGTTTGTGAGCCAATCCTTGCAACCTACAGCCTCAAGAGAAAGGACATCGTTGATATATTCACTGATTTTTGCACTCTCAACACAAGCCGGAGTAAACTCCCGGTCAATGGTACTGTCTGTCATTATTGTCTTCGGTGAATTGCCGAACATATCTGACATCTCCAGATCTATGGGGTGCTCACCTCCCTTGTGACTGAAAATGAATCGATGATCATCTGTAGTTTCTCCTACAACGTACATCGGGGCCCGTTCACGTTGAGCGATACGTTCAACAAGAGGTATGTCTTTGGCATTTATCACAAAGCCCATACGTTCCTGACTCTCATTACCCACAATCTCCTTGTCGCTGAGAGTGGGATCACCCACGGGAAGAGCATCGATGTCTATATGACCGCCGGTCGCCTCAACCAACTCGCTCAAGGCATTAAGATGACCGCCGGCTCCATGGTCATGGATAGAGACAATTGGATTTGACGGCGATTCTGCCAATGCACGTATAACGTTAGAAACACGCTTCTGCATTTCGGGATTGGCTCGTTGCACTGCGTTAAGTTCAATGGAATTGGCATAACTACCGGTATTTACTGACGACACAGCACCGCCGCCCATACCTATACGATAATTATCGCCACCGCTTACCACCACTTTCTGTCCAGGCGATGGTGTCCCTTTTATGGCATCCTTACGGTCAGCATATCCTACACCGCCGGCAAGCATTATTACCTTGTCATAGCCATAATCGATGCCATGCTCACTATGCTCGAATGTCAATACTGAACCACATATCAGAGGCTGACCGAATTTATTACCGAAATCGGAAGCGCCATTAGAAGCCTTTATTAAAATTTCGGCAGGTGTCTGATAAAGCCATACACGTGGATTAAACATAAGTTCCCATTTTTTCTCGGGCGACAGACGCGGATACGAGGTCATGTAAACCGCAGTACCGGCCAACGGCAAAGAGGCCCGGCCTCCACCGAGACGATCGCGGATTTCGCCCCCCGTGCCTGTGGCTGCGCCATTAAACGGCTCTACTGTTGTGGGGAAGTTATGGGTTTCGGCTTTCAAGGATATAACTGTATCAATACGCCGCTCAGTAAAATAATCAGGGCGATCAGGGTTCTGAGGATAGAACTGATTGATACGTGGACCTTTCACAAAAGCTACATTATCTTTATAGGCGGACACAAGCCCGTTGGGATTTTCGGCCGAGGTCTTTTTTATGAGCTTAAACAATGATTGGGGCATTTCCTTGCCATCAATCACAAATGTTCCATTGAATATTTTATGACGACAATGTTCTGAGTTAACTTGAGAGAAGCCAAATACCTCACTGTCGGTAAGCGGACGTCCCAACTTGGCCGACAAGTCTTTGAGATATTTGATCTCATCATGACTCAAGGCAAGGCCTTCGCTTTCATTATAAGCTTCTATATCTTCAATATGCACTACTGGTGCCGGTGAGGATGAAGACGTAAAATCAGCAGCACTGAGACCTTCATATACGCGTTGGAGCATCGGGTCAAACTGAGGCGCATCATCACCTTCCACCCGTGTAAACTCCTCAATACGCTCAATGCCGCCAAGACCCATGTTTTGGGAAATCTCGACGGCATTGGTGCTCCATGGAGTGATCATTTCTTTGCGGGGACCCACAAATCGGCCTTTAACGGCACGTGCGCTCAGGGGGCGCGCTCCATCAAGGAGCCATGACAAGCGGCAGATAGCGTCGGGCGACAATTGCCCTTGCGACTGCACAAGATAAACCGTATGGTTTTTCTGTTTGAAGAATGTAATCATCGGTAAGAGTAATTTGGGCAAAAATTATTTGCGCCACAAAGTTAATCAAAAAAATCGTAATCCAACATGCATCAGACATAAGAATAGTTGGCTTTTTTGTTAATTACGCCAAATACACCTATGCCTTTATTAATATTGGAAAGCCATCAGCGTCATAATCAATAATCAAGGTGCCGCTATAAAAAACGGTGTCTGCCGTCTCACGTATAAAAGGTTGGATTGTAACATCACGGCCATTGATTGTGACGAGTGACAATCCATAGGAGTCTCCGCAGTATTCAACCCGAAGCGCGAGTATTCGTTCAATATGAGGTTGTTGTAGAATCGGCATGAATTGACGGGCGTGGAATGATTCGGCGTTGTGAAGGTCTGCCGTTAACGGGTGTATATCGACGACGCCGTATAAGAGATATACTGTCAATTATAGCAGGCCGCATACGATCAGGTTCGATACGTAACCATCCGGAGATAGCTCGTGCCGACCTTGTCGAATCAGTAAATAATGTCAGGTCATGACTACCAGGTGCTGAGGCAAGCATTGTTGAATTTACTATTTCAACAGCTCCGTCATCGTATTCGGCGGTAATACTCCATGAAGCACTTGCAGGCGGTATAGCGAAACGCGCACGCCATGTATAAACATCCCCGGCTTCCCAGTTTCGGTCAGGAGAAAGATGGAATGTTATAAACTGAGACGGAGATCGACGAGTGACTGTAAATAAGCGTGAAGAGTCCCATATATCGACAGAATCGCCCGCAATCGACATCGCAGCGGCCGAGGCAGCACTGCCTGCTCGGGCAAGACGCCCTTCAAGAATATCAATAGTCCGGTCATTTACCTCCTGGTATTTTCCGATGTTACGGCCATACCATACTAAAGAACTGTCAAATTGAGCCTCAGTCACACCATGACGGTTGAAAACCGCCATTCTAAGAGCCTCACGCGTGGCCGGCCCACGATAATCAGAACTGTTGACACTAACCACGGCGTCCGCGACTCTCATATCTGCCATCAACTGAGCCATGGGTTCTGGTTGGATTACACCATCAGGCACACGGTTACAACCACAGAGAGCCATTATGGCAATTGGAATAATTGACAGCTTCCGCGACTTACATTTAAGAATCATGCAAAGACTCACCGCTATTACCTCCGCGCGGTTCATTATCCGAACCAAAAGGCAAGTATTTATTGTAAAAAATTATAAGCATGAGCACTCCCACCGTGATAGCGGAGTCAGCCACGTTGAATACCGGGTCAAAGAAAGAGAATTCCCCACCCCCTACCAAAGGCATCCATTCAGGCCATGTAAACGAAAAAAGAGGGAAATACAGCATATCCACTACGAACCCATGAAAAAGCGATGAATATCCGCAGCCCCATGGCACGAATGAAGCTATCTGCGGAGGCATGGGATTACTGAAGATCTCTCCGTAAAAGATACAATCTATTATATTACCGAAAGCACCGGCGGCTATCAACACAATCGTCACAAGATAACCGCAATTCACCTTAGGGCGACGTACAAGACGACAGATATACCATATCAGTAATGCTACCACTACTATACGGAACAATGACAGAAATAATTTGCTGCCAAGTTCCATACCGAAAGCCATACCGTTGTTCTGAATAAACCGCAGTTGAAAGAATGGCAATATCTCATAACTCTCACCAAGATAAAAATGGGTTTTCACCCATATTTTCACAATCTGGTCAATCACAATTACAGCGAAAGCTACCGCGATGGCAATCAAACCGTAGTGCCGCTTATTCTCTTGCTTCATCTCAAACGTTTATACATACCGCCCGGCAATGAAAGCCGGGCGGCTGTACTTTTTATGAATGTGTTATATTATTTCTTCTGCTGCATCTCTTTGCCCTCAACACTTGTGGTGGCATGAGGCACTATGCGCAAACGCTCTTTTGGGATTAGCTTGCCGGTCACACGGCATACCCCATAAGTCTTATTATCAATTCTGATCAAGGCCGCACGCAGATGGTTGATGAACACCCGCTGCCTGTCGGCGAGACGCGCTGCCTCCTCCTTGCCAAGGGTACCTGCGCCTTCTTCAAGCACTTTGAACGTAGGAGATGTATCAGCTGTATCATTTCCATCACTGTTAACCAAAAGCTGACGCAAATGCTCGTATTCATGCAACGCTTTTTCAAGCTTATCATTTATAATGGCGCGGAACTCCTCAAGTTCCTCGTCAGAGTATCTTACTTTATCAGCCATTGTTTAAACTTGAGATATTAATAAATTGAGTTCGATACCGTCGATTTCGAGTTTTACCGCATCAGGGTCAGTCTCAATGGCCGCATCGGTAGTGATTGCCTCTGCAAGAACCTGCGATGATATGTAACCGCCAAACTTATCAAGCACCTGATCAAGACCTGCAACCGGCGCAAAAACAAGATTTATACGGTCCGTTATATCATAATCACGTTCCTTTCGGATATTCTGCACGCGGTTAACAATCTCTCGTGCAAAGCCCTCAAGACGCAATTCATCAGTAACCGTTATGTCAAGAGCCACGGTAAGACTACCGTCATTGGCTACCAGCCAACCGGGTATATCTTCAGAAATCACCTCCACATCGGCCAAGTCAACCTTCGTGGCACTTCCTTGCAGGAATAGCTCAAAGAATCCTTGTGCCTCAAGTGTTGCGATATCAGCCTGTGACATCTCTGAAATTGCTTTGGCAGCGTCTTTCATCAACTTGCCGAATTTAGGCCCAAGTTTCTTGAAATCGGGTTTCACTCGTTTTACGAGTATGCCATCGCCGCTATGCACTACTTTAAGGTTCTTGACATTTATTTCAGCAAGCAACAGCTGAGACACCGATTCAACCATCTTGCGAGCTTTTTCATCAGCCACAGGCACCATTATGGTCGAAAGAGGTTGACGCACTTTTATGTTAACCTTTCGGCGTAATGAAAGTACCATTGATGTCAGTTTCTGGGCTACTGCCATGCGATCTTCAAGTTCCTTATCAATGAACTCGCTGTTAGGGACAGGGAAATCAGCAAGATGCACTGAAGATGCACCATCGGGTTTACCATCCACATAGGTAAGATCACGGAAAAGGCGATCGGCGTAGAACGGAGCTGCCGGGGCGATGAGGCGCGCCACTGTTTCAAGGCAAGTAAATAAGGTTTGGTAAGCGGCCAGCTTATCTGCTGTAAGCCCACCGCCCCAGAACCGTTTACGGTTGAGGCGCACATACCAGTTCGACAGGTTATACAGCACAAAATCATTGATCGCACGGGCAGCTTTTGTAGGTTCATAATCAGCGAATGCATCATCGACCTCTGCTATTAGGGAATTAAGCAGCGAGATTATCCAACGGTCGATCTCAGGGCGCTCGTTCACCGGCACCTGTGGTTCCTGGCCGGTAAAACCGTCAACATTGGCATAAAGAGCGAAGAAAGAATATGTGTTATATAACGTTGAGAAGAGCTTGCGACCAACCTCTGTGACACCGGCAGGATCATATTTGAGATCGTCCCAAGGCGATGAATTGGCTATCATATACCAACGCAACGGATCAGATCCATACTGTTCTATTGCCTCAAACGGATTCACTGCATTGCCAAGGCGTTTCGACATTTTATTGCCATTTTTGTCAAGGACAAGGCCATTGGATACTACAGCCTTATATGACACACGATCAAAGATCATCCCGGCAATCGCATGTAAAGTAAAGAACCAACCTCGTGTCTGGTCAACACCTTCAGCTATGAAATCAGCAGGATATACATCTC
Source organism: Odoribacter sp. (assembly GCA_023663145.1). Lineage (GTDB taxonomy): Bacteria > Bacteroidota > Bacteroidia > Bacteroidales > Muribaculaceae > CAG-873. The sequence continues at coordinate 23,049 of JAMPHZ010000005.1, read as the reverse complement.
CGTTGTCAAACGAATCCTTGTTCTCAAACGGATAATGAATTTGTGCATAAGGCATTGAACCACTGTCAAACCATACATCAATCAAGTCAAGTTCGCGATGCATGGGTCGACCTGACGGTGATACAAGTACGACATCATCCACATATGGGCGGTGGAGATCAATCTTGGCATAATTATCTTTAGAATAGTCACCTGGGACGAATCCTTTATCGCGCAACGGGTTAGACTTCATGAATCCCGACTCTACAGCCTTGTCTATCTCGTTATAAAGATGTTCGACTGAATCAATGATCAACTCTTCCGAGGCATCCTCAGTGCGCCATATAGGTAGCGGTGTGCCCCAATAGCGCGAACGTGAGAGATTCCAGTCCTGTAGATTCTCAAGCCATTTGCCAAAACGACCGCTACCGGTTGCCGCAGGCTTCCATTTTATGGTATTATTGAGCTCCATCAGACGTTCACGGGCTGCAGTTGTCTTGATAAACCATGAGTCAAGGGGATAGTATATCACAGGCTTATCTGTGCGCCAGCAATGCGGATAGCTATGAGTATGTTTCTCAGAAGTGAAAAGCAGCCCGCGCTCCTTGAGCCAAAGGCATATCTCCACATCAAGCGACATATCAGTATCAGTTTTATCCGGATCATAGGCATTCTTCACAAATTTACCTTGCCAGGGAGAATACGCGTCAACATCCACACGTTTCTTTACAAATTCCGGATCAAGATCTTCAATCATATAGAAGCGACCACGCAGATCTACCATAGGACAGACGTTACCGGCCCTGTTGATAAGCTCCATAGGGGGGATGCCATTGGCATTTGATACACGAAGGTCATCAGCACCAAATGTTCCTGCAATATGTACAATACCGGTACCGTCATCAGTAGTTACATAGTCGCCCGGAATAACCCTGAAAGCATTATCACCCGGTGACATCCAGGGAATGAGCTGTTTGTAATGCATCCCTACAAGATCCTTACCTGAATATTCGGCAATTACTTGCCATGGAACGATCTTATCACCTGATTTATACGCATCGAAATCAGCATCCCGGCCTTTTTGACCAAGTACAGACTCAAGAAGAGGTTTAGCCAACACTACGGTAACTGGCTTACCACTATATTTATTGAATGTCTTTACAGAACAATACGTTATCGAGGGCCCGACACAGAGTGCTGTGTTTGAGGGGAGAGTCCACGGGGTGGTTGTCCATGCTATGAAATAAGGAGTGCCCCATCCGGTCATCTCGGGTTTTGGATCAAGAATCTCAAACTGGGCGATACATGTAGTGTCTTTCACATCACGATAACAGCCGGGTTGGTTAAGTTCATGAGAGCTAAGACCTGTACCTGCGGCCGGCGAATAGGGCTGGATAGTATATCCCTTATAAAGATAACCCTTGGCATAAAGTTGTGAAAGGAGCCACCATACTGATTCAATATAGCGGTTATCATATGTGATGTAAGGGTCTGTCATATCAACCCAATATCCCATTGATTTCGTAAGTGTCTCCCATTCCTTGGTATACTTCATCACCTCACGGCGGCAAGCGGCGTTATAGTCATCAACAGATATTTTATGACCGATATCCTCCTTTGTGATTCCAAGCGATTTTTCCACACCAAGTTCAACAGGAAGGCCATGTGTATCCCAACCAGCTTTTCGGGCTACGCGGAATCCTTTCATGGTCTTATAACGGCAAAAAATATCTTTAATGGTGCGAGCCATCACGTGATGAATGCCGGGCATGCCATTGGCTGAAGGCGGGCCCTCGAAGAAAACAAAGGCCGGCGCCCCCTTACGTATATCGATACTCTGCTCGAATAGATTTTCATCAGTCCATGCTTTGAGCATCTCTTTATTGACATCGGGCAATGAAAGGCCCGAATATTCGGGAAATTTCTTCATAAGGGAAATATAGAAAATAGACTTAAAAAAGAGATTAAGGGAGTGTGTCAGCGTCGGGCCAACACACTCCCTTAAGAGAAGTTTAAAAGACGCCGGAAATAGCGTTTAAGGAGCCTTATTCAGCAGCGGGAGCCTCGGTGGCTTCTGCTTCGGTGTTGGCGGCAGCGGCTGCTGCTTCTGCCTCTGCCTTAGCGGCGGCGATTTCGGCTTTCTTCTTGGCTACGGCTTCTGCTTTTGCTTTGTTCTTGGCTTCTTCAGCTTCGAGGCGCTCCTTAGCGGCAAGTTGCTTGCGGTCAGCCATATCAGCTTTGAGCGAATCAACCTTGGCCTGCTTTTTCTGCTTCCATGCATTGAAACGGCGTTCTGCCTCAGCTTCATCAAAAGCACCTTTCTTTACGCCGCCCTGAAGATGTTTCATCAACAGAACGCCCTCGTTGGAGAGGATAGTGCGAACGGTGTCAGTAGGTTGAGCACCGCAGTTTACCCAATACAAGGCCCGCTCGAAGTTAAGAGTGATTGTAGCAGGATTAGTGTTCGGATTATATGAACCTATCCTTTCAATAAATCTACCATCTCGTGGTGCCCTGCTATCGGCGATAACAATAGGATAAAACGCGTAGTTCTTGCGACCGTGGCGTTGTAATCTGATTTTTGTTGCCATTAATGTTTAATTAATTATTAGTTGGTCTTGCATTGATTGCGACCGCAAAGTTAGCATTTTTTTTTAAATCCGCAAAAACTTTTATTGAAAAACTACTGATCTTATCCATGCCATCATCATTGCGTAAACTTCTTTACGGATAAGCGGAGATGAAAGCACCATATCATGCAATGCCCCGGGTACCGACAGGTCAGTGACTCTACTTCCCAATCTCTGCCCGCGTGCAGAGATGAGCTTTACATTCAGTATAGCGTCACCTCTCGAATATTCTTCTTGTGGCGATCCTTTCGTAACAGTCCTGGATGAGTGCATAAGCAATATGGGCACATCAATGTGTAGAGTACGCAGCATACGTTGACCGCGATAAATAGCTCTCACCCATCCTGCATCCGGGTCTGGCATAATGTCGGGTTTCCAATCTTCGCGGTATTCCCACTCGCCGCCTATGCCGGCACGTAGCGAGCGGGCATATTTCTCATCAGGTGCCTGCCTTACCGGCATCTTGGGAAAGAATCGGCCGATAGTAGATATTACAGGGATTATAAACTTGCGCACCGGTAATGGCAGATTCCATTCTAAAAACGGGCTGTTGAGGACAAGGGCTTTGATCGCCGGATCAGGATCCTTAGCCATATATAATGAAGCCGTAAGGCCTCCAGTGCTATGGGCAAGTAGTATAATGTCTGAATTTTCACCATTTTTGGCAGCATTAACCGCGGCTTCAATATCAGGGAAATACTCACTTAGATCACGCACTTGAAACATATGCTGCCCCGGGAGCAGCGAACGGCCATAACGCCGCAAATCAACAGCATAGAAATTATAACCCGCAGCACTGAACCGCTCTGCCATTTCTTTCTGCAGGAAATAGTCGCTGAATCCATGTATATAAACCACAGCACGGGATGATGGACATGATGCTTGCAGATTCACTATAGTACATCTGACCTCACCTGCATAATCACGGCCCTGATTTATGTGCCACATCCGAAAAGGAGCTCCAAGTATATCAGTACTTATGGTGCTCATATTATCCCACGCAATTGAGAAATGTCATTGACACCATGACGGGCCATATATGTTTGTATGCCGCCTACAATACGCTCTGTTGCCGCCGGATCAATAAAGTTTGCAGTTCCTACTTGCACCGCAGTAGCTCCTGCCATGATAAACTGCAATGCATCGTCTGCACACATTATGCCTCCGAGGCCTACTACAGGAATCCGCACTCTATTGGCAACCTGCCAAACCATCCGCACTGCTATAGGTCGCACAGCCGGACCCGATAAGCCTCCAGTAACAGTGGACAGACTTGCCTTGCGTCGCTCAACATCGATATTCATTGCAAGTATTGTATTTATAAGCGACACACTGTCGGCACCGGAATCCTCCACAGCCATAGCTATAGAGGCAATGTCCGTAACATTAGGCGACAGTTTTACCATAAGATGACGCGGCCACACACGTCGGACCGCAGCAGTAACCTCTGCCGCGCCATCGCAACTGGTACCGAATGCCATTCCTCCGGCCTTGACATTGGGACAGGAAATATTTACCTCAATAGCCTCGATAGCATCAAGCGGTAGTAGTTTATGCGCTACCTCACAGTAATCTGATACCGATGCCCCTGAAACATTTACTATAATCTGGGTGTCAAGATTACATATCGTCGGATAAATATGCTCTATAAAATAATCAACGCCCTTGTTTTGCAGTCCTACCGCATTGATCATTCCTGATGGAGTCTCTACCATGCGGGGTGAGTCATTACCCTGACGAGCCTCCAATGTAGTACCTTTTACTATAAAACCGCCAAGTCGCTCAAGATCAACAAAGTCAGCATATTCAGTACCATAACCGAATGTTCCAGAAGCCGTAAGTACTGGATTCTTAAGCACGAGTCCGCGCCCTAAGTCAACTGAAAGATTCATTTCCATAGTAATTTATCAATATTAAAAACAGGCCCGTCTGTACATACACAGAGGTTCCCTTCTACCGTTTTTTCCACACAGCACAAACATGCACCAAGGCCACATGCCATCATATTCTCGAGCGACACCTGGCAATCAATGTTTCTACCACGTGCCACTGCTGCCACAGCCTTCATCATAGGCGTCGGGCCGCAACAAAATATGCGATCAAAATCCTCTCCAAACACATCCGAGTCAGTAACTACGCCCGTCGTCCCATATGAGCCGTCATCTGTGGTACAGACACACCTTACTTTCTTTTCAAACAATTGGAGCGCTTCCTCTACATCAATACGAGAACGCCCTCCGAGCACTACAGTCACATCAACGCATTCCTGCAATAATTTGCGTGACAGCATTACCAGAGGAGCTATGCCAACACCACCGCCTACAAGAAGAACCCGGCTGTCACCGCCCAATCCTTCAAGGTTGAATCCGTTACCCAACGGCAACACTATGTCTATCTCAGAGCCTGATTGTAGTCCGACAAGATATGAGCTGCCTTTTCCGACAGCCTTTATAAGCAGGTCAAGCGAATCGGATGCCGGAACATCACATACCGATATAGGGCGTCGCAACATCACATCCGGCACATTACATCTAACTTCAACGAACTGTCCTGGCCGAATATCTTCAAGAGATAAAAAAGCACCGGCAGCCTTGAGGTGCAGCAACCGATTGCTGCCTACCTGCGAGGTGCCGGCAATAATAAATTTCTGTATCCGTTTCATGAGCAAAATTTAGGACAACGGCGCGCAGCTTCCAGAGTTAGTGGCCTCCCCACATCATACCATGATGCACCATCAGGTAACAAGAATTCACCAATGTCAAGTCTGGCGCAGTTGTCTATATAAAAATCAATAATTGAAAAAGGCACTCCTGCCGGTGCATAATCCTCAAGTAACCCATAAGCCGATGGGGATACAAGATGAACACCCCCGAAAGCCAGATGGTCAAGTGTATCAATACCCGAAATAGCAGGAGGTTTAACCTGACCGGTGGAAATGTTTGTCCAACCCCGCAACCGGTTATCACCAAAAAGCAGATAGCGTGATGTGTCACGTGGCTGAACCAACAATGTAGAATCACAGCTATGTAACATGTGATTGTTGACTAACTCATGCAGGTTAAAATCAGTGAGAATATCGGCATTATGCACCAGCACCTCTTCACGGCCAAGCATCGGCAGCACTTTGCGCAATGCGCCACCGGTGTTAAGCAAGAGATCCGATTCATCACTGAATTCTATAGATGCATGCGGATAGTCACGCCGCACACGTTCCACTATCTGGCTTGCAAAATGATGTACATTAATTATAATGTGATCTATTCCGTTGGCAAGAAACTTGTCAATAACCCATTCAACAACAGGTTTGCCTCCTACTTCGACAAGAGCCTTGGGATGAGTATCAGTCCATGGCTTGAGACGACTGCCAATACCTGCTGCAAGAATAAGGCCTTTCATGATGTCATTTGCGGTTAAAGAGTTGCTCTATATCCTGCTCCCGGTGGATAAGTTCCACTTTCACATTAAATTTTTTATTGAGATGCTCAGCCATATGCTGTGCCGAATAAACTGAACGATGCTGACCACCCGTGCACCCAAAAGCAACCATAAGATTTGTAAACCCTCGTTCCATATAACGCTGAACCGTGGCATCTACAAGAGCATAGCAGTGGTCTAGAAACGTAAGAATCTCGCCATCGTCTTCAAGGAACTCTATCACCTGACGGTCAAGTCCTGTGAATGGCTTATAACGTTCGTATTTACCGGGGTTATTCACCGCACGGCAATCAAACACATAGCCACCTCCATTTCCGGTTGGATCATTAGGTATGCCTTTTTTGTATGCAAAGCTCATCACTCTCACAGTAAGCAAACGTTTCTGATCATCTGAAGTAAACTGTTTCAAGTTGACAAGACGATACAGCATATCATTAAGATACGGATATTCTGTAAACTGTTTTTCAAGTAATTGGCGGAGATTTGCTATCGCAAACGGCACGCTCTGCATGAAATGCGGCTTCTTCTCAAAATAACCTCTGAAACCATAAGCTCCCAACACTTGCATCACTCTGAAAAGCACAAAGTGCCGAAGTGTATCAAGGAACTCATCACGGTCAATCGCCTTATACTTCTGTACTGCATTTATATATTCTTCAATCAATTCAGCACGGAAACTGTCAGTGAAGTTAGCTTTAGCCTGCCAGAGGAAAGAAGCGACATCATAGAAATACGGTCCTCGGCGCCCTCCCTGAAAGTCAATGAACCATGGCTCATCATCCTTGATCATGACGTTCCGTGATTGGAAATCGCGATACATGAAAGTTCCGGCATCAGCCTCCATCAACTTATCGGCAAGACGATTGAAGTCATCTTCAAGCTTATCTTCATCAAACTCAAGGCCTGTAGCCTTAAGGAAGCAATACTTGAAATAATTAAGATCCCACATTATTGACCGACGGTCAAAAGCCGCAGCAGGATAACACTTTGAAAAGTCAAGACCACACGCTCCCGCAAACTGGAAGTCAGGCAATCTTCTTATCGTTTTAACAAGCAGTTCACGCTCACGAGGCGAAAACACTCGAGTAAGACGCCCCTTCTCAATTGCATTGAACAATAGCGTGTCGCCCAAGTCTTCTTGCAGATAAGTCATATGATCTTCAGCCACAGCAAGCACACGCGGCACAGGAAGACCGGCTTTAACAAAATGCTCGTCAAAGGCAAGAAAGGCTTCATTCTCCATTGGGTTGGTACCAATGACTCCAATTAGGGAATCGCCGGTACCTGAAAGCCGGAAATAGCGACGATTACTGCCCGACGATGGCAGCTCATCTATACTGACGGGCAACTGGCCGCTATATTCTTGATAAAGTCTTGCTAAGGTTTCTGAATTCATTATTGTACTGTGTGTATGTGGGATCAATTGCCAAGTTCGGACAGGAATTTAATACGCACAAGTCTTATCTCCTCTTCTGTATAATCAGGACAAAGCTCGCGGTAAGCGTCGGATAACGAGTCACTGGTAGATTGACGGAAATAATCGAATATCTCATCTTGTTCATCCTCATCAAGGATATCATCAATAAAATAAGATAAATTCACCTTATTTCCCGAATTAACTATCGACTCAATCTCTTCGAGTAACTGGCCGAAGTCAAGGCCGCAACTAGCTGCTACCTCATTTAAGTCAATCTTACGGTCTACCGCCTTGATTATAGAAATCTTGCGTTTACTCTTATTGGCTACAGAGCGTACACGCAGATCTTCAGGGCGCTCTATTTCTTTCTCGTCAACATACGCTTTTATCACTCTAAGGAATTCCTCACCATAACGCTTTGCTTTTCCTTCACCAACGCCGGGAATATTCTGCAACTCCTCGGTTGTGATAGGATAAGTTGTTGCCATGGCCTCAAGTGAAGGATCCTGAAAAATCACATAAGGCGGAAGATTCAATGACGATGCAATCTCTTTGCAGAGTGCCGAAAGTATTGCGAACAATTCTGTATCAGCAGCGCAAGCTGAACCACCTTTAAGTGCAGTAGTGTCATCCTCTTCATTAAACTCACTGTCTTCTACTATCTTAAATGAAACAGGATTTTTCAAGAAATTCTTACCTTTAGCCGTAATGTGCAGTGTACCGTAATTCTCAATGTCACGATCAAGATAACCTGATAGTACTGCCTGACGCAGTACTGCGTTGAGGAAACGCTTGTCAATACCTTGAACACAACCAAATACTTCAAGCTCATCATGACGATAAGAACGCACGTCATTAGTAGACTTGCCCGTCATGACATCAATAATATATGCTGCTTTGAATTTTTCCTTTAAGGCGGTAATTGTCTCAAGCGCCGCCAGTAATTCTTCTTTTGCTTCCACTTTATTCTTAATATTTACGCAATTATCGCAGTTACAACAATTTTCTTCAAGATAAGTCTCTCCGAAATAATGCAGCAAAGTGCGACGCCGGCACACAGAAGATTCAGCGTAAGAAGCAGTTTCAGCCAAGAGTTGGCGACCGATCTCTTGCTCGGCAATAGGTTTGCCTTGCATGAATTTTTCCATTTTTTGCAAATCGCGGTAAGCATAGAAGGTAAGACATACGCCTTCGCCGCCATCACGGCCGGCACGGCCCGTCTCCTGATAATATCCCTCAAGCGATTTTGGCATATCGTAGTGTATCACATAACGTACATCGGGCTTGTCAATCCCCATGCCGAAAGCGATGGTGGCTACGATTACATCGACTTTCTCAAGGAGGAAAGCATCCTGATTAGCCGAACGAGTTGATGCATCCATGCCTGCGTGATATGGCAATGCCCGGATGTTATTTATACACAGCAACTCAGCAAGTTCCTCTACTTTCTTTCTACTGAGGCAATAGATGATACCTGACTTGCCTGAGTGCTGTTTTACAAAGCGAATTATATCGTGATCGGTAGTTTTTGTCTTGGGACGTACCTCGTAATATAGGTTAGGGCGGTTGAACGATGACTTAAATACAGCCGCTCCCTGCTGCATGCCGAGGTTCTTCTGAATGTCGTGTTGTACCTTTTGGGTGGCCGTTGCCGTAAGGGCTATAACCGGCCTTGGACCTATGTCATTGATCAATGGGCGTATACGGCGGTATTCAGGGCGAAAATCATGCCCCCATTCCGATATACAATGAGCCTCGTCGATGGCATAGAATGAAATTGAAATTTTTTTTAGAAACTCTATATTTTCCTCTTTTGTAAGAGATTCAGGCGCTACATACAGCAACTTGGTAAGACCGGCAGAAACGTCAGCTTTCACCTTGTCAATCTGCGCCCGTGTGAGTGAGGAATTAAGGAAATGGGCAATCGAATCATCTTCACTGAAGTTACGCATTGCATCGACCTGGTTCTTCATCAAGGCAATAAGTGGCGACACTACGATAGCTGTGCCATCGAGCAACAACGCAGGTAGCTGATAGCAGAGCGACTTTCCGCCACCTGTAGGCATCAGCACAAAGGTGTCGTTGCCATCAAGAAGGCTTTTAATAATTGCCTCCTGGTTGCCTTTGAAAGTACCGAAACCGAAGTGGCGGCGTAAGGCGTCAGTGAGAGATAATGTCGTCTCCATTTCAAGTTCAGGATAGATTTATTTTATTATACATATTATAGTTTTTCCGTTCTTAGTATACATCATGAACCCACAGATGCAGAGTTGAAGTGGGCCGCCTCGAATTTTGCGGTGGCATAGTCAAGGGTTACCTCAAACTTCTTTTTCTTAGATGATGGAATCTCATACATGGCATCAACCATGATCGCTTCCACAATTGACCGCAAGCCGCGTGCTCCAAGCTTGAACTCAATGGCTTTGTCAACCACAAATTCAAGCACTTCAGGAGCGAATGTAAGTTCAACTCCGTCCATGGCAAAAAGCTTCTTGTATTGACGCACAATAGCATTCTTGGGTTGAGTGAGCACACTTAATAATGCATCGCGATCAAGGGGTTCAAGATGGGTAAGTATCGGTAAACGACCAATGATTTCGGGGATAAGACCATATGAACGCAAGTCCTGCGGCGCGACATAGCGCAGATAATCCTGCTTATCACGTAACTTCTGACGGGTACCATCGGTCGCATAGCCTACAACATGACTGTTCATGCGTTGGGCGATCTTGCTTTCAATTCCTTCGAATGCCCCACCACAGATAAACAATATGTCCTTAGTATCAACTGGAATCATCTTCTGTTCAGGATGCTTGCGACCTCCCTGTGGCGGAACGTTTACAATAGAGCCTTCGAGTAACTTGAGCAAACCTTGCTGCACACCTTCGCCTGATACATCTCGTGTTATAGAGGGATTATCACCCTTACGGGCAATTTTATCAATCTCATCAATAAAAACAATTCCTCGTTGAGCTTTCTCTACATCATAATCAGCCGCTTGCAGCAAGCGGGTAAGAAGGCTTTCAATATCTTCACCGACATAACCTGCCTGCGTCAGCACCGTTGCATCAACGATAGTAAACGGGACATCAAGCAGGCGGGCGATAGTGCGGGCTAACAGAGTCTTACCCGTACCGGTCGGCCCTACTATTATTATATTGCTTTTTTCTATGTCTACATCATCATCCGCAGCCCTTTGACCCGATACGCTTTGCATCAGACGCTTGTAGTGGTTGTATACAGCTACAGATAGGAATTTCTTGGCCTGATCCTGTCCAATCACATATTGGTCAAGGAATTCTTTTATTTCGGCGGGCTTATGCAGTTTGTCTTTAATAGAAGCAGCGAATGCATGATCGTCCTGACCTTTCCGCACAGGATCATCCTCATGAAGCATGTAATGCATCTGTTCAATACACTCAGTGCATATAAATGTGCGTTCATCAGCCGATGGCACGAGTAATCTCAGTTGCGAAGGATCAGGATACCGACCGCACCACGAACAAGCAGGACCGTTAGATTGCTTCTTAGCCATTTTCACTTAATTGTTTGGCTTTGACGAGAACCTGATCAATCATTCCATAATCACGGGCTTCTTCAGCAGTCATCCAATAATCACGATCACTGTCCCGCTCCACTTTTTCGAATGCCTGGCCTGAATGATCAGCGATTATGGTATATAGCTCATGTTTAAGCTTCTTGATTTCACGGGCTGTAATCTCAATGTCAGACGCCTGGCCCTGCGCTCCACCCATAGGCTGATGTATCATAACCCGGGAATGCTTTAATGCGAAGCGCTTGCCTTTCTCGCCTGCTACAAGCAACACCGCGGCCATCGAGGCAGCCATACCTGTGCATATCGTGGCGACATCGCTTGATATATATTGCATCGTATCATATATGCCAAGACCCGCATATACGGAGCCTCCGGGCGAGTTTATATAAATTGAGACATCTTTGCCCGGATCTGCCGAGTCAAGATAAAGAAGCTGTGCTTGAATAACGTTGGCTGTATAGTCATTGACCTCTGTACCGAGAAAAATAATCCGGTCCATCATCAGACGTGAGAAAACGTCCATCTGTGCCACGTTTAGCTGACGTTCCTCAATAATACTGGGATTGATGTAATTTGAAGTAATCGCAGCCGAAGAAATCGCGCTTGCATATTGGTCAAGGGCAAGACCATTCATGCCAAGGCCTTTTACTGCATATTTTCTAAAGTCGTTTTCTTGCATGTAGATATCACTATTCTAAAATTCTTTTCAAAGTTAATAATTTTTTTCGGTATTTCCGCAATATTATCCAAGTTTTTTCAACTGCCTCTTATTGAAAAATGCTTCATAAGCAGGCATAGGATTCCCGTTGCGCAACACCAAATATTCACGAGGGGTATCCCGCTAAAATCGGGACACCCCTCGTGTGGTATGATCAAGGCTGAATATATTATTCAGCAGAAGGATTGGCTATTTTCTTGAATTCTTCAAGCGATACGGTCTTTTCATCAAGAGTTATGGCCTCACGGATCGCATTGAAGAGCTTCGATTCCTCAACCTGCTGATAAATCTGGCGGCGAATCTTTTCATCTGCGAGAATACGCTTGCCCATGTCTTCGATGGTTTCAACGTCCATGTTATACATTCCATACTGTTGGAGCTGTTGGCGTGCGATGAATGTAGCCTGAGCCTTCAAGTCATCTTCCGTAACCTTTACATCGAGCTTATCCGTGATAGTGCCGCTGATGAGCTCCCACTTGATTCCAGGCAACATTGACTCGAAATCTTTGTCCACATTTTCAACAGTGGCACCTTCATTGTTTAGAAGAATCCACTTCTTGAGAAGCTCTGTATCTACAACAACCTTATCCGCATATGTCTCGATCAGATAATCATGTATGTCGCGGTTCGAGAGACTTATGGTGTTGGGGAAAAGCTGGGCCTGAATCATTTTCTTGATATTCTCAAGATATTCTTCCTCGGTGTGCACCTTGTCTTTGCCAAACACATCATCATAGAGATCCTGACCGTGGGCAGCAAGTTTAACAACAATGATTTCAGAAATGGCAAATTCGAAATCGCTCTTAACCTCGGCAGCTTTCTCCTTATCTATATTAAGCATTGATGCGAGTTCAGCCGCATTTCCGGCAGCAGCCTTAAATGGATTGAACACAACTTTGTCATTTATATGCTTGCCAATGAATTTGGCCTCCTCGTCTTTGTCATGGAAAAGGAATGGAGCTACGATACCGGCAGTAACCTGGATCGCATCCTCATCGGTGCGCACTGCTCCGTTTTCATCCAATTGCATGATTGAACCTTTCACTACAGCCTTTGCATCTACTTCTTCGCCGGGTTCCTGTGAGCCGAAGCGTTCACAAAGAGCCTTATCCTGCTCTGCAACCATCTCTTCAGTCACGTCAATAAGATAGAAAGGAAGTTTCACCTCCTTATCGAGTTTAATGTCGGTATCAGGCCAAAGAGCGATATCGTATTGGAATGTATAATTATCCTCTTTCAGGTCGATTTCTTTCTTTTCATGAGGCAGTGGCTGACCGATAACTTTGATATTATTCTTCTCGATATAGTCAAACACGGCATCAATAACCACGCGGTTAATGGCATCGCTCTTTACATCGCGGCCAAAACGTTTGCGCAGTTCAGGCATAGCGATATGCCCTTTGCGGAAACCGGGGATTACATGCGTCTTTCCTATCTCCTTGAGCTTTTCGTCGACCTTTGAAGCATAGTCGGCCTTCTCAATATTGACAGTGATAATGCCGCGGGCGTCGCCGGTCTTTTCAAATGTTACGTTCATTTTATGGTTTGCTTTATGGTTGTTATTTGTTCTTGTTCTGAAAAATCGAGTGCAAAGTTAATACAAATATTAAAATACGCAATCAATATACTCATGTTTTTTGATTAAACATATTCTCCGAAATACTATGAGAAACAACAACCGGACACATAAATATTCCAGCAATTTAATATTAGTTAACATTGCCGCACACTTTTCCCGCACACCCACCGATTTAACTTTGCAATGCAAACCAGACACAAACTGTTTATCTGCTACTTAAATTAATTATGAATCATACCCCGAAAATCCAAAACACACCATGAACTCTAATCCAATTGTAATCACTCCTCACGTTCTTAACACCCTGCGTGCGCTTCCTGATAACGAAAAGCACAATATAGCAGCAGCTTTAGCCGATGAAATGCTTTTGGGTACGGAATGTAATGGCCTTGAACCGATTGAAGACATGATTTACTCAATACTTCGTTTCTATATACGGCGCGACAGCTCGCGCTACGCCAAAGATTAAAATAGCACGATTCGAATTTGTTTGATTCTACTCTACTTTAACTAAATTTTCACATATTTAATTCTAAAAGTTAAATATATCAATATTAAGCATTAAAGGAAATTTATCAGATAGTTAGCATATCCATTTGCTCTCTGAGATTGTTATATTTATAAATCAACGGCCGTGAGTCAGCGAATTTTCGATAATTGATTTTTTGGCGTTTCATTTATTTGCGTTTTTAAAATAAACACTACGTTTTTTCAACACACAGTTTAATATTGCAAAATTTACATTTTTAAATTTTACAATCACATCAATAAAAGCATTTAAAATAGACCTGAATTAACAACGCAGAAACACTCACAATTTACAATTGAATCCAAGATGCCGATTATTTACAGACAAGAATATTCGCGTTAAAACATTTTTAACATCTCATACAATCACCTATAACCCAAGTAAATCTGATGCTTTTATAAAGTAGTACTTAATATAACCCATCTACCATCCCATCGACATCGATTAATTAGATACCTGCTAATTTATCATACTGATTAACTGAATATTACACATAGTAAATACAATCATTACTTTAAATAAACATCCTACGCACATCTATGCATTTGCAATTACAAATTTACAGATCCACACAATAACTGACACAAATGTAAATCCTATTTCAAAACAGCAAATTTGGTATTTTGAATTATTATTTTTACATTTGCACCATGAAAAAATCATTATAATTCGTCATTTTTACCCATGGATATTGTAGAACGCCTTATTGCTTTCCGCGATCACACCGGATTGACCAATTCACAATTTGCTGACAAGGCAGGTATTCCCCGCCCCACTCTCTCTCAATTCCTAAACGGACGCAATAAAAGACTGAGCGACGATCTCACTTCTAAGCTCCACTATGCCTTTCCTGAACTAAACGTGCTGTGGTTGTTATTTGGCGAGGGAGATATGGTAACTGACACAAATATTCAATTCTCAGAGGACAAAATCGACTCGTCAGACGGCTTTACAGCATCTCAACTAATTGAAAAGCAAGAACTTCACGACAATGATTCTCAAAATAATCAGGTTCATGATTTGCCAAGATCCGCGCAATTATCATCCGGTGGGATGCGTTTCAACAATTCTGATGTGTATGATGATGCGTATCCATATTTCAACATTGCCTCTCAACCACAATTAGCTAATATCACACAGACAACAACCGAAGCAAAGCGTATATCGTCAATCATGGTTTTTTACAGCGACAATAGCTATGAGCGGTTCGTTCCTTCCGATTCTGAATGATAAACTTTCATACGACACATAATGTTACTAACACCTATACAGTTCACCATGTCAGCAATATAAGCTTTCTCAAAACCATTTATCGACCTCTTACGGCAACGCTCTTTTGTTAATATAAGTTATCGCGCGCGCGCGTACAAATAAATTGTCGTATCTTTGCACAAAGAGGCCGCCACTATCAAACGAGCGGCTGATTAACCCATATGGATCCATAATTGTATTTATATGGAGTTGTGCGATAGAGTA
This sequence comes from Odoribacter sp., assembly GCA_023663145.1. GTDB lineage: Bacteria > Bacteroidota > Bacteroidia > Bacteroidales > Muribaculaceae > CAG-873. The sequence goes on along the minus strand of JAMPHZ010000005.1, from coordinate 7,730 downwards.
ATCAAAATTATCGCGCTGAATATATCAAAATCGGAACAATAATACATTACACATTGATCTTCACCTATCAACGATAACAGATGACAAGCCAACCGCTATTCTCCATCATTACCGTTACATTCAATGCCGCTACCACAGTAGAGCGTACCATAAAAAGTGTGGCCGCTCAGTCATTCGCTGACTATGAACATATTATCGTAGACGGTGCATCCACAGACTCTACACTTGATATAATAAAGGATACCACATCAACACGTCTATCAGTCTTCTCAGAACCTGATGAAGGCATATATGACGCCATGAACAAAGGATATGGCAAAGCTTCCGGCAAATATTTAATTTATCTGAATGCGGGCGATAAATTCCATAGTAACGAAACGCTGAAATCAATTGCTGACACCATTATAAATAATGATTTCCCGGGCGTGGTATATGGGCAGACCAATCTTGTCGATGAATCAGGAACATTTATTGCTCCCCGGCATCTATCGGCACCTCCTTCGCTCACATACAAAGATTTCGCCCGTGGAATGCTCGTATGTCATCAAGCTTTCATAGTCTTAAAACGAATTGCGCCTCTTTACGATACAAAATATAGGTTTTCAGCCGATTATGAATGGTGTCTGCGATGCCTGCAACATTCGCGGCGCAATATCTTCATTGATAATGTCATTATTGATTATCTTTCTGAAGGTATCACGACAGCCAATCGCAAGGCCTCCTTGCGTGAGCGTTTCAAGATCATGTGCACATATTACGGCACATTTCCGACTGTAATGCGCCACATGATCTTTACATTAAGATTCATACGCAACAAATTGACCAACAGACCTTATTAATCTTCATGTTATTATTCAATACCACATTCAGTTTCGATCCTGCCATTGAGGAAGAGTTCATACAATGGCTTCATTCAGAATTCATCCCATCAGCCACAAATGATGGTGAATATTTCTTTGAACCAGAACTTTTCAGTTTCCCAGGAGCTGATGATACTCCAGCTGTAAACTACGCACTTCACTTGCGTGCACATTCACAAAATGACATAAATAATTGGTATGAAGATCATGGCAGTCGGTTATTTGCTCACATTCTTAACAGATGGCCAAACAGGGCTGTTTTCTTCTCAACAACCCTTGACAAGATAAAATGACTCCAATCAAAGACTTCCAACGCATAATCATCGGAATAGACCCAGGTACAAACATTATGGGCTATGGCGTGTTAGGAGTTAATGGCAAACAACCGTCAATGATTGCTATGGGTGTTGTCAAGCTAAGCAAATTTGAATCACACTACATGCGCCTGCATAGAATTTATGACCGCACACTTGATCTCTGCACACAATACTTACCCGACGAGATGGCAATTGAAGCACCATTCTTTGGTAAAAATGTACAATCCATGCTCAAACTTGGTCGTGCGCAGGGAGTGGCTATGGCGGCAGCTCTTAACCGCGATGTGCCAATTACCGAGTATGAGCCCAGAAAAATCAAACAGGCAATTACAGGTAACGGGGCAGCCTCAAAGGAACAAGTCCGCGAAATGATCCGCCGTATTCTAAATGTACCGTCTGAATCTATGCTACCTGAACTCGATGCGACAGATGCCCTTGCTGCTGCCCTATGCCATTTCTACGAATCAGGGAAACCTCCTGTAGCCAAAGCATCATCATGGAAAGATTTCATAGCTCGTAATCCTGATAAAGTTAAATTATGAAACGACAATACATTCCACTCATTATAGCAATAATTTTACCGGCATCAGCATTAGCCCAATCCGCAAAAGTTTGGATTGGAGATGCAACCCGTTCAATAACCGAAACACCACCGGCCACAACCGGACTACAATATATTATTATAGCCGAAAACACTTCAGGACAAAACATTTACTATCGACCTGATGCTTCAGAAAACACCGTGCAATGGCAACGCTTCAGCTCACTCGGCGGAGGATATGCCGAAGATATCAAACCCATTAAATCAGATGACGGATACTGGTACATTCCGGCCGGAAATGATGACATGGGATATATCATCACTGATGGTACTTCACGCACGTGTTTATGGGTCGTGAATTATGCCAATCATATATATAATGTAAGTGGCATATATGTTGAGAGTTCCGATTGCAGTAGGGTTTTCTTGCATGTTGACACCCCTGCCAACGCTATAGCATATTATACGGTAAACGGTCGTCGAATGGAGCTTGACCGCGATATACAACTTGTCTATTATACCTTGGAATACAATGAAGATGACAACAATTTCTCACAGAAATTGACAAATACTTCATTCGAATCACTTAACCATACCATATCCGCCCCTGTCCCTTTATGCGACACTCAATTCACCCTGAACCCCGACCGGTTCGCTACTGCATGGGGATTGGCAGAGCCTCAAACAACTCCAATATATACAACAAGCGCGGTAGATGCGCGTACCAAAGCAGATCAAACCCCTCATGAAGCATCTAACGAACAACCGGTTGAAGCAGAACTCGGGGGTTCAGCACCATGTGAGATCACATTCTCGGCAGCGGTGACAGATGCGGCGATCTATCGGCGTTGGGAAATATCATCAATGCCTGATTTTGAGGATGTAATATATACTTATGACGCATTGGAATTCTCTTATACATTCAATGAGGCAGGCACATTATATGTAAGGTTTACTGCCAATAATGCCGAAGCATCATGTGAATATATCGGCGATGTGTATACTGTATCGGTTGGAGAATCATACCTCGAGTGCCCTAACGCGTTCTCTCCTGGGACATCAGAAGGTGTCAATGATGAATGGAAAGTAAGTTACAGATCAATAATCAGTTTTGATTGTATAATTGTGAACCGATGGGGTCAGCAGATAGCTCATCTCACCCACCCTTCTCAAGGTTGGGACGGCCGACATGGAGGTAAACTGGTAGGTCCCGGTGTGTATTTTTATGTGATTAAAGCTCGAGGGTCAGATAATAAAGAGTATAATCTTTCAGGCGACATTAATATTATAGGAGTGCGACGCAATAATACTCCGGTAATAGAATAATGTCAGCGGCAATTATATATGATATGATATGACATGATATGTCACTCACGATATGGCACGCTTTTTGCCATATCAACTATATTGCGTAACTTTGCACCCGATTTTTTTGCATATGAGTTCAAAAAACACAGATAATCAGTCGCCTGTCATGCAAATAGGGCGAATTGAAATAAATACCCGAGATTTTGGGATAGATCCGTTCACAGATGGTCTTCCGATACTCGCCTCACGCAACCTTGTGCTTTTCCCTGAGGTTACCATTCCAATCGCATTAGGACGTGAGGCATCATTGAAACTTGCCCGCGAGGCATCGGAAAGGCATATTCCGGTCGGTATCGTGTGCCAGATTGACCCCGATGAAGATTCGCCGTCGGTAAGCCGAGGCCTTTTTAAATATGGCACATTGGCTGACATATATCAGGTAATCGAGTTACCTGATGGCTCTTTTACAGCATTAGTGCATGGAAGAGAACGATTCCGCATTCTCGGTAAGGGTGCAGAGTGCCCCATTAAAGATTGCTTGTCTGCCCGTGTAAAGCTTTTAAAAGACAGCCCGGCAACCAATAAAGCTGAATTTGATGCTGCCATAAGTTCCATAGAGCATCTTGCCGCTGAAATATCAACTACTCAAAGCGGAGGTGACACCAGTTTTGCCGGTGCAATCAAAGGGATCTCAGAACCTGACGCACGCATAAACTTCATCGCTACAAACTTTCCACTTGAAGCTGAACAAAAGATAAAATTACTTGGAGAAGGGAATTTAGGCAAACGCGCGATAGAACTGCTTGCGTTCCTTATGACAGACCGCGAGCGACTCAATATTGCACAGGAAGTAATGGAAAAGGCCGGTAACCGCATGAAAGATAATCAACGGTCAGCTTACCTCCAGATGCAACTTGACACCATAAAGGATGAACTCTATGGCTCAGTAGATGAAAGCGAAGATTTCGAGAACCTTGAGCGTAGAGCCGCCGAAGCCGGATTTCCTGATAAAGTCAAGGACCTATTCAATAAAGAATTAGGTAAACTCAGGCGTCTTAATCCATCCACTCCTGACTATTCAGTGCAATATTCTTATCTCGAAACCCTTGTGGAATTGCCATGGAATGCTAAATCAAAGGGAAAAGCTAATATCAAAGATGCGCGTGCAGTGCTCGAAGCAGAGCATTATGGACTTGAAAAGGTAAAACAACGTATACTTGAACAAATAGCTGTAGTGCTGAACAATCCCAAGGCTAAAGCTCCCATCCTGTGCCTCGTTGGCCCTCCCGGCGTAGGAAAGACATCTCTTGGAAGATCCATAGCCAAGGCTATGAAGCGTAACTATGAACGGGTTTCTCTCGGAGGACTGCATGATGAAGCCGAGATTCGCGGACACCGACGCACATATATAGGTGCCATGCCAGGCCGTATTGTCAAAGCGATGAAGAACGCCGCGACTATAAACCCGGTACTCCTTCTTGACGAAATAGACAAAATAGGCGCAGACTACAAAGGAGATCCCGCATCGGCGCTCCTTGAGGTGCTTGATCCGGAACAAAACGCCACATTTCACGACAATTATATTGACGTTGACTATAATCTGTCTAACGTATTTTTCATAGCCACAGCCAATACACTGTCAACTGTAGCTCCCCCCCTGCTCGACCGCATGGAGATCATAAATCTTAGCGGATATCTGATTGAGGAAAAAATTGAAATAGCACGTAGACATCTCATACCTAAGGTTCTTGAATCCAATGGTGTGTCCGGCACTCTTAATATTAACCTCAGTGATGACACCCTGACTGCACTTATAGAGAACTACACAGCTGAAAGTGGTGTACGCCAACTTGAAAAGCAATTATCGTCACTAATACGTAAAGCTATATTGGCCAAGCTGAGCGGAGAAGAATTTCCAACCGATATGTCACCGAAAGATCTTCAGTCTCTGCTTGGACTACCTCTTTACAACAAAGACCGATATGAAGGTAATGAATTCCCGGGCGTCGTCACAGGATTGGCGTGGACTCAGATTGGCGGAGAAATACTCCTCGCCGAAGCCTCCCTATCACCCGGGAAAGGTGATCGTCTGTCAATTACAGGCAATCTTGGAGACGTTATGAAAGAATCTGCAACCATAGCACTGCAATGGGTCAAATCAAACTCAGAACGTCTTGGCATCAATCCTGCTATGTTTGAGCAAAACAATCTGCATATACATTTTCCTGAAGGCGCAATACCTAAAGACGGTCCATCAGCCGGTATCACTATAGCCACAGCCATTGCCTCAGTTTTTACAGGCCGACGGATAGCTGAACGCATAGCGATGACCGGGGAAATCACATTGCGCGGAAAAGTGTTGCCTGTAGGAGGTATTAAAGAAAAAATCCTTGCTGCTAAACGTGCCGGAATCACAACCATAATACTTAGCGAAGAAAACCGCCGCGATATTGAGGACATAGCATCAGATTATCGCCATGGTCTGAATTTTTGCTATGTAAAAACAGTTAACGATGTAATTGACAACGCATTGCTACCTGCAACATAAAACTAAAACAGCAAATAAAAAACTGAGCCGTATAGTCCTGTTTATACGGCTCAGTTTTTTATTATATCTTTGAAAGAAACAAAATAATTGTACCTTGATTCAGCGTGTAACCATGATTAATCAGTTTACAACTATCTTGGTCACATTGACACCTTGACGCTTTATATAAACACCGGGATGTACGGTTGGATCCACTACTTTTATACCTGCAGGAGTAAAATATTCAGGTTCAGATATTGTAAAGTCTGATAATATTGATTGTACCAAAGAGAGTTGCGATTCAACCGGTTGTACTTGTATCAGATTTTGAGTGCCCCGCAGTGTCCCGGATAAAACTGTTTGTGAACTACGTAAAGCCGATTGAGTCCCATCATAATAACCAATACGGAAGATTGGCGTGATCTTAACTTCTATAGCAGGTAATGGAATGCCTGCTATGATTGGGTTGCCTTCAGTATCTGTATCAACATCTGTTATATATTCATCAATAGCATAATATGCTTTATCGGCCTCATCACAATATATATGACCGGATTCATGTGTAGAGTTTTCTATCTCAAAATCACATGGGAAATCAATATTAAGTGGTATACGTGCCTCAATAATCCTATTCGACGCATTATATAGCAGCTCACAGTCTGCAGCCTCAACCAACTGGCTCTCAATATCGTTCCAAGGTGAATCAATGATATTGAATATAGTTACTTCACCTGCATATCTCGACATTACAGCAACTTCTGTTGACGGAGCCGGCAAAATTGGAGTCATTATCATAAAATCATCTCCGTCTCTTTCGAGTTCGGCTTGACGGACACCTCCTACATAAAGATAATAATGATTGGCCTCCGCATCAGCGGGAGGTGTAAATCTCAGGTCAAGAGTTAATGCCGTGCAAGGTCTACCGCCGGCCATTACGCCTAATCGATTCATTTCTACCTTGCAATCTTTATACTTATCATATACGCTGACAGAAGACCCATCATCTGATATATTAAATTTGAAAGTCGTGGCTTTTGATCGTCCGATATCGTTTACTGCAGTGACTGTATATATGACATCCTTGCCTGGACAAAGATTCAACGATTTGACCGGCATAGTAAAAGTAGACGATCCATCTATTGACACTTCCAATGCGGTGGCATCACTGCTGTTGAGTGTGATAACCTGATAACGGTCTATGTCATATTCACCTCCTGGCATGTCATATTCTGAACCATAGGTAAGCAACGGTTCAGAAGCAGCACTTGCGATAGTATATGAAATCTTGGTAAGAAACAAGTATTCACTTGAAGAATGACTTACCATTTCAACCAAGATCTCTGATGTTTCCTCATTTACTTCAAAATCATATACATCACCCTTTGTATCAGACACTCCTTTTACAATCTCTTTAGTAACTCCATTCACAGTTAGGCTTATAGGCTTATCATAAGCACGACATGTTAATGATATTTTTGTAACATACCCTTGATATGGCGGTGCCAATGCAATTTTAAGACTTGCAGGCGAGTTATTGTATCGGCGATATCCAAGTTTGAGGCCTCCGGCATCGAATCTCGCATTTTCAACTTCTGCGTCATCTATATACTGACTACCTGAACTCAGACAATTCAGAAACGAATCATAAGTAAACTCATTATATTCTATCGAATAATCATGCCACTTGAATTCAACGTTGCAAACTTTCTCATCAGCAGCAGCAACTAAAGACAACAACGATAATATCGAAAGAATAATAAACCGGAACGAATGAAATTTCATGGTTGGGGGTATTAACATAATTTATATTTTGCAAATTTACTCATAACGGTAAGGTATCTCAAAAATAATTAGTTAATTTTTACTAATCGCAACATAAATAATTACCTATCACAAAACTCGGTGCATAAAATTATCCATCACATAAAATATTTCTAACATGGGATCATGAAACGATGATATATTACTCACAATAATCCCCAAAGCCATACCTAAAATTTTGACTACATAAATCATCAACAGAACGAAAGTGGCGCATAGTAATTGAACGAGCAAAATGATATTAGCATGACGTTGGTTATTCTGTATGCAATTCAAGTTGGACTAATATGAGATAGACAAGGATACAAAAAACAAAGCCCCCGGCATCGGTGTGATGTCGGGGGCTTGTGGATAGG
>JAMPHZ010000004.1 GCA_023663145.1 Odoribacter sp. | reverse complement strand
TGCAAATTTAATTATCTTTTTTCACAAGCCCAAGATAATTAACAACTTTATTTAAGTGTTTAACGGTGTTACGTCATGATTTTGATCAATATTTGGTCTATTTACCAATAATGATTAACTTTGCCATATGGCGCAACCATAAAAACCAATTGAAAAAACATATGTCATGTCATTTTTCAGCACTTTCTGCGTCAAATAAATAAAACATACATTTTTTGATTGATGAAAAAGATTTTTATTACCGCTTTGGCCGCCGCGGCGGCATTGGGCGTCAAGGCTGCCGATGATACCGGCACACCGCTATGGCTGCGCAATGTGGCCATATCTCCTGACGGCGCTACCATCGCTTTCACATTCAAGGGCGATATATTTACGATACCCGCCTCCGGAGGTACTGCCCGACAGATTACTTCCAACAAGGCATATGACTCTTATCCGGTGTGGAGCCCTGACGGTTCTCAGATAGCTTTTGCCAGTGACCGCGACGGTTCTGCCGACATCTTCGTGGTAAATGCCACAGGAGGCACTCCACGGCGCCTAACCACAAACTCAGCTGCCGAAACACCGATGGCATGGCTCAACGACTCTACCATAGCATTCGCGGCCAACTATGCTCCGGCCCGCGAAGCGGCCACCGGAGACTTCGGAAGGCAGCTGTATACCGTTGGCACCAAAGGTGGCCGCGCAGCCATGATCTCGCCAACCACGATGCAGGCGGTAAGCATCAGCCCTGACGGCCGCATATTATATCAGGACAAGAAAGGCTATGAAAACGCCTACCGCAAGCACGAACGCTCGTCAAGCACCGGCGACATTTGGCTGCTTGACAACGGCAAATACACTTGTCTCACGACATTCAACGGCAACGACCAGAATCCGGTGTGGACCGGCGACAACTCATTTGTATATGTGAGCGAGGAAGACGGTACCCTTAACGTATACGCACGCAATCTGTCAGGCACCGACAAGCGGCAGCTAACAGCATTCAAAGATCATCCTGTGCGCTCACTCAGCGCCAACAAGAGTGGCGACCGCATGGCATTCAGCTGGAACGGCGAGATTTATACCCTCACACCCGGCAGCCAGCCCGTGAAGGTGCCCGTGACCATAATAGCCGATGATTATGACAGCGACCTGGTAATGCAGACCCGCACCAATGGGGCCACATCAATGGCTGTGAGTCCTGACGGCAAGGAAGTTGCATTTGTAATACGCGGCGATGTATACGTAACTTCAGTTGAATACCCCACCACCAAACGCATCACCGACACTCCGGGGCAGGAACGCAACATAAGTTTCAGCGCCGACGGCCGCACATTGGTTTATGACAGCGAACGCGACGGCAAATGGCAGCTGTTCACCACCACCATTAAGAATCCCGCCGAAAAGTCATTCACCTACGCCACCGATCTTGTTGAAACGCCTCTTTACAGCTGCGAGACTACAGCCCAGCAGCCGGTTTTCAGCCCCGACGGGAAAAAGGTAGCATTCCTTGAGAACCGTACGGCAGTTAGGGTAATCGACATCGACTCAAAGGTTGTGAATACCGCACTTGACGGAAAATTCAACTATTCATACAGTGACGGCGATGTCAACTTCACATGGAGCCCCGATTCAAAACGACTGCTCGCGAGCTACATTGGCATTGGCGGATGGAATAATATCGACATAGCCATGTTCAACGCCGACGGAACCGGCCTTGTAGATCTCACCGAAAGCGGATACTCCGACGGCAATCCCCGTTGGGCCCTTGACGGCGAAGCCATAACATGGGAAAGCGACCGATATGGCATGCGGTCACACGGATCATGGGGTACACAAAGCGACATCCTTTTCATGGCTCTCACACCCGAAGCCTTCGATAAGATAAATCTCACAGCCGAGGAAGCCGCCATGGCCAAGGAAAATGAAGAGAAAGACGATGTGGATGATTCCTCTTCCGACAAAAACAAAAACAAGAATAAGAACAAAAATAAAAACAAGGACAAAGAGCCCGAAGTAAAAGAACCTGCATTTGACCTCGCCAACCGTAACCTGCGCATCATGCGACTCACCCCTCGCTCTACCACAATAGGCGACTATTATCTTGCACCCGACGGCTCAAAACTTTATTATGTGGCGGTTGACAACGCCGGCGATGCCAACCTCATGGTATATGACCTGCGCGAAGACGAGACAAAGGTTCTTGCCCGCGATGTAAACGGCGGCATCGAACCCGACGCAAAAGGCGAGAATATTTTCGTGATCTCAGGTCGCGGCATGTCGAAAGTCAACCTTGCCGGCGGCTCTGTAGAAGCTATCACCTTTGAAGCACCTTATGACCGCCACCCATCGCTCGAACGCGAATATATCTATGACCACATGCTCTCGCAGGTCAAGGCTAAATTTTACGATGCCAACCTGCACGGAGTTGACTGGGAGGCATATGGCAAGAACTATCGCCGCTTCCTGCCTTATATAAATAACAACGAGGACTTCGCCATACTGCTAAGTGAGATCCTCGGTGAACTGAACGCCTCACACACCGGTGGCCGCCATTACGCATCTGTAACCCACCCCACAGCATCGCTGGGCGCATTTTTCAACACTGACTACACCGGCGATGGACTGATGATTGCCGAAGCTATCGCCGGAGGCCCCCTCTCGACGGCCAAGGCCGGCGTTAAATCCGGAGACATCATACTCGCCATTGACGGCACACCGGTTACGGCAGGCATGGATTACTTCCCGCTGCTCGCCGATAAGGCCGGTAAGCGGGTCCGTCTAACAGTCCGCTCTGCTGCCGACGGCTCAGAACGCAATATAGAAATAAAGCCAATCTCTCGCAATGCTGAAAGTGACCTGCTCTATCACCGTTGGGTACGCCGCAATCAGGCGATGGTAGACTCCCTATCCGGAGGCCGCATAGCCTACGTGCATGTTGAAGGCATGGATTCACCAAGTTTCCGCACTGTTTATTCAGAACTCCTGGGGAAATACCGTAACCGCGAGGCTGTAATCGTTGACACCCGATACAACGGTGGCGGATGGCTACACAACGACCTCGCACTGCTGCTCGGAGGCAAAGAATATGTACAGTTCAAGCCCCGCGGCCAATATATAGGCTCCGAACCATTCTCACAATGGACTAAACCGTCGGTAATGCTTGTCAATGAATCAAATTATTCTGACGCACACGGCTCTCCTTTCGTGTACCAGACCCTTGGGCTTGGAGAAGTCATCGGCGCCCCTATTCCCGGCACAATGACCGCCGTGTGGTGGGAAGGTCAGATAGACCCCTCGATCATTTTCGGCATTCCACAAGTGACTTCAGTTGACATGCAAGGCAACGTGCTCGAGAATCATCAACTCACCCCCGATGTCATAATCTATAACTCACCCGCGGATATCAACGCCGGCATTGATGCCCAGATCGCCAAATCCGTAGAGCATCTGCTCAACAAACTCGATTCGGAAAAGAAATAACCATCAGTTCCGTAATACAACCTTATCAACCCGGCTTTCATAGATTACACACCTGTGGGAGCCGGATTGATTTTTTCAAGCAGAAAATCGCGGGCAATCCAGTGTTAAATCATGTTAAACAAGTATTCAGATTCACAAATTGTAACTAACTTGCATTGATGTTTGATTCTTTGGCACAAGGCTTCGACTTGACATGGCTTAGGAACACCATGTTCATCCTGTACGCCCTCACTGTGATATCGATTATCGTGGTTGTGCTTTCTGAAAACCGCAACCCCGTAAAGTCGCTGGCATGGGTGACGGTGCTCCTTTTGCTGCCTATGGTGGGTATTGTCCTCTATATCTTCTTTGGCCGCAATATACAGAACACCCGCAAGATGTCGCGCCGCAACCGGCGAAGGCTCAAGAAACGCGAGGCACCACACACCACCGACATACGCAGCCTGAGCCTGTCGCCGGAATCATTCCAGCAGGTAGTGCTCGCCCATTCACTCACGCGTGCATCTTATTACAGTGGTAACCGGGTTGATATATTCACCAATGGCGCTGAAAAATTTGAGGCCTTAAAACGAGATCTCAACAACGCCACCGCTTACATAAACATCGAGTACTATATATTCGAAAACGACAACATAGGCAACGAGATCGCCGACATTCTTATCGAAAAGGCACGCGCAGGAGTGGCAGTACGCGTGATATATGACCACGTTGGATCATTTACTGTGAAAAACAGGTTCTTCAAGCGTATGAAAGCAGCCGGCGTGCAGATCTATCCCTTTTTCGAGGTTACCTTCCCTCAACTCGGCACACGCATCAACTGGCGCAATCACCGCAAAATATGCGTTATTGACGGCACTGTAGGATACTGCGGCGGAATGAACATCGCCGACCGCTACATCACCGGCGGCAAATTCGCCTCATGGCGCGACACCCATGTACGTGTCGCGGGTCCGGTGGTGGCGGCACTCCAATATGCCTTTGCCGTCGACTGGCATTTCATGGGGCAACCGCTTATAACAGAAACAGCCGTAGCCTCCCAGCCATTTCCGGGCGATATTGGCGCACAGTTACTGACCTCCGGTCCCACATCACAATGGAGCAACATCGCCTTGATGTTCCATAAGGCCATAGCCAACGCAAAACGCCGCATCTACATACAGACCCCCTACTTTCTGCCTACCGATGCCCTGCTCAAAGACCTCCACACGGCGGCCCTGGCTCATGTAGATGTACGCATCATGTTACCAAGGAAAAGTGACTCGCTGCTGCTTGACTTCGCTTCCGCCTCATACATCACCGAATGCCTGAGAGCGGGCGTAAAATTCTACTTCTACGATGCCGGCATGTTACACTCAAAAGTCATAATTATAGATGATGAATTCGTAACAATCGGCTCCACAAATTTTGATTTCCGTTCATTTGAGCACAACTTCGAGGGGAATCTATTCTTCTACTCGCGCAAATTCAACGAACGGATGCTTGAGATCTTCCGTAACGACATAAACAACAGCACACGCATCACCCCGACAAGCTGGCGCCGCCGACCGCTTTACCGGCGCGCCATAGAGTCAATCGTACGCCTGCTAAGTCCAATATTATAATTTAAAATGGGAACAGACATCAAGTCCAATCGCGAACGCTTCTGCACCATATTGCGCTCGACCGGCATAGAAAACATAGAAGACATAATCAAATACCTTGACGAACTCAAATTTTTCGAAGCTCCGGCTTCGGCCCGTAACCATTTCTGTTTTCCTGGCGGATTGACACTCCATTCGCTCAGCGTCTACGACATGGCCATGGAACTGCGCAAGTCAATAGTAGCGATGCGACCCGACACTGAAGATTTTCTCGCGCCTGAATCAATCGCCATCACAGCCCTGCTTCACGACATATGCAAGGCCGACATATACCGCCGCACCCTGCGTAAACAGAAAAACGAAATAGGACAGTGGGAGAGTGTTGAAGGATACGAAGTAGACTACTCAAACCTACCCGTAGGGCACGGCGAAAAGTCTGTGATGATGCTTTTACGGGCAGGCCTTGACCTTGAGGATGACGAAATTCTGGCCATCCGATGGCACATGGGACCATGGGACCTTCCTGCACAAAGTATAGAAATGGACAAGTCATACCGCCTTGCTCAGAAAAAATCGCCACTTGTGCCGCTTATTCACACCGCAGACACACTTTCAGCCCAAATACTTGAAAGTGATGCATATAACTCTTAAGAACGCGCCACACACATTTTACAACCTCAAAAAAAATGCACCATTTTTGAATTTTTTTCAGCAAAAACGCTTGCAGATTCAGAAATAATGCCTACCTTTGCATCGCAAACGGGAAAACGCCCTTTGCCTACCATGCGAAAATAGCTCAGTTGGTAGAGCACGACCTTGCCAAGGTCGGGGTCGCGGGTTCGAGTCCCGTTTTTCGCTCGACGAACTTTTAACATGATGTAATGCGAAAATAGCTCAGTTGGTAGAGCACGACCTTGCCAAGGTCGGGGTCGCGGGTTCGAGTCCCGTTTTTCGCTCTCCCTAATGTCCGGGTGGTGGAATTGGTAGACACGCTACTTTGAGGGGGTAGTGGCCGAAAGGCTGTGTGAGTTCGAATCTCATCTCGGACACTTCAGAAAGCTTGCAAGTTGCATTAGCGACTCGCAAGCTTTTCTTTTTATCCTCCCCACAATAAGTTTCGCGCACACACCGTTATATATATCATACCTATCTTTTATGAAAAAGCTATGTCGGATCCTACTCTGCGCCGCATGTATCTGGCGTGCCACAACAACAGTACATGCACAAGACAACACCGACTTCACAAGTCCAATGTGGGGCATACGCGCCGCTTTCGACATAAACATACCGGGCAGATACCATTATGAAGGCGGTTCGGCAGACATGTTCCATAACGGATACGGATTCACACTCGGTGCAGTCTACAACATATACCTCAATCACAACTTATACATCGAACCCGGCATCTCATTCTTTTACGACACATACAAATACGATATCACCTTTACAAATAGCGATGCAACCTACTCCACGGCCAATCCCCCTTGTCACAAACTGGGATTACGCATACCCGTCGAGGCAGGATATACATTCAATGTCAGTGAACGTATGTCAATGACTGTCTTCACCGGCCCCGAACTCAATATAACCTTAAAAGGGCGAGCCAAGGCTCACGATGAACACAATAACGACATCGGTTGGAACCTATTTGAAGAAGGCAACCAACACCCCGTCGATCTCGCCTGGAAAATCGGCATCGGATTCCCCATCGGAGATTTCATGGTAAGCATGGAAGGCGCTGTAGGAGTGACAGATTTACTGCGTGGCAGCATCAGCTTCCGTGAGAATCGTGCAAGCGTAGGACTGACTTATTACTTCTAACCATCAACACAGGCGACACTCCATGTAAAAACAGGTATATGCCACGGCTTATTTACGGCTTTGATGACACCTGCAGCCACGGTCAGCAGACTTAATCGAATACGGGATCGCCGGAAGCATATTGATTCTGTATTTTCTTAGGCAACTTTCCTCTTACATATGCATAGGAATGATCTATCAGATGCATAACTATGATATCCGGCACAGAGGGCTCATCAAGATTAAATTGAATCATATGGCGCTTATGCCAGTGCCAGGCCTGGTGCAGATATGGAAATTCCTCTATGGCCGCATCAAACTCTTCGGGATTCCATTTCAGCTGAACCACATTCCCAAGTATAAGGGCAAGACAACAGAAAATCTTGCCACCTATCCTGAAAACGACATATTCAGGCCCAAACGGCATATCCTCAGTAACGTATGGTTTTGACAAACAATAGTTTCTGACATCCTCAATATTCATAATATCTTCCTAACTCTATCTGTTTAAAGCATCATAAAAATGATCGAATTTTTCCCTTAACCGGGTTTCATCTTTTATAATTTCACGAAGTTTTTTTAACCGCGACACATTAGGGCTGTTCTCTAACCAAAGTTTAAGATAGCCCCCTTCGGCATATTTTTCATTAAGATGGCTGCGGGTGCGCTGCCAATGGCCTTCCTTGTCAAGCCCTCGATACCGGTCAAACCCATATTGCAAGGTGCGGAGAATAACCGTATCAGGATCAATGAATCGGTCAGCCTCAGCCACTATCAGCCCATAGATACTTCTCGGCTCGCTACCTGACGATGCCCGATGATCTTCACAGGCCTGAGCCATGATCTCTATCTGCTCCTCACCAAACCAATCACGAAGTCTCATATCTTCCCGGACCATCTTTCCCGACACAAGATGATGCGATTCACGTCCCTGCACCATACCGATATCATGATATGCAGCGACAACATAAACCATATCTTTATTTACATCAAAATCTGACGCCATTGCGAGACTTTGCTCGATAACCATATCGGCATGATTACGCTGATGAGCTGCGTCAAAATTATCGTACAACGGCAGAACAGCAGTTTCCACGTAGTTTATCAACGACTCTTCCATTGTTTCGCCTTTCGGTTGCGTTCGATAATATCAGTGAATGATTTAGGAAGACAGACATTATAAAGATCATAGGCCTCATCAAACAGCGGCGCTATTTCTTCATCGGAAAATCCTGCTATACCGCAGCCTACCCGTGTGACATAGAAAGTATTCTGATCCCATTCGCGGGCAAGGCTGACAAACTCGTCGACATATGGCTTTATAGCCTCAACACTGCCCATCATGGTAGGTATGGCATATGATTGGCCTTGTATCCCGACACCGTGTCCCAATATCGCCCCAAATTTCTCATATGCTACACGTGCCGCTCCAGCCATATGCAACCCCTGCAGATTGCTTCCGAATACAAAAATATCATCCTCTCCAAGAGTACTTATATTTTCAGGTGTATTTTTTCTACTCATCAGTTCTTGACTATAATGGAAGGATTTATTTCTTTAAGTCTGGCAATGAAGCCATCACGGTCACAGGGTGAGATGTCAATGGGCATAGAACTTTTAAGCACATTTCTGTCTGACATCGTGATTCTCACTCTATCAAGCGACGTTGTTGCCGAAATTGAGCCTTGGACAAATACACCATGCAATTTTTCCACTGTACCGATCTTATCAACAGGTATCCAGGTCCAGCGATATAAATTCCGTATCCCTAATTTATTATCACTTATTTCATACCTCACGCCCGTCAATATCAATATCCACAAGGCTATCAATATTACACATGGCATCAGACTTAAGATCAACCCGCCATTACAAAGGCCCACAATAATACATCCCGCAACTAACACGACTGGAATCAGATAAATCCAACCATCAATCTTTGGTTTATAAACTTTATTTACCATATCTTAAAACAGTACAATCTCAGTGCCATATCGCCCTAAAGGAGCGAAAACACAAAATGAAATACACAAAAAGCCACAGGGCTACTTTTTGACAGACTGCAACTTTTTTCTTTTCCAATTCAATAAGTTATATATTTACATTTCAAGTCCGACCATCGTAGGATTATGTTGCGGAAAGAAATGAAGCCTACTCCATATACCAGTAACAGGATGGTGGATTTCAGCGTTCCTGCCAATCATTTTCAAAGTATAGCAGCGACTTTAAATCATATACTTTGAGTTCCTTGTCTCTGCAAACTTAAACCTATCCATATGCAAAGTTAGTTATATTTGTCAAACATTACAACCGCCCTCTATTTTTTTAAGTATGAATCTTATGTGTTGTGCCATATCCTTTGCGCTTTCTCAGAAAGACATCAAACCTAAGGCCCGATCCTTAAAACAACCCTTAGCTATGACATCGCGAACTATCGACAGAAGTCTATTAGCTGTTCTTACTCACGATATCGGCAATAAGGGCGGCGAATTCTTCCTTTGTAATCGTTTTGCGGATATAGGCGCTAATCAATACTTACTACAAATTAGCTACACATTTGTCCGATTTTATGATTTTGAGCTTAAATTTGGCTGATTTATGACCGTTACAGTCCGATGTACGTCTTTGTAAGTTGTGTTATATCAAATTGTTACAGTCGAATTTGCTACACACTTGCTACATTTTCGGCATCTTCAAAAGTGTGTAGCCAATTTGTAGCAAATAAATGTCCGAAATGCCGTTTTCGAGGGCTTTCGTGCGTCCGGCGTCATTGGCGTAAGGGCACAAAAAAACCACGGAACTTGTTGATAGTCCGTGGTTTATTTCGCTCCCAAGCTCAATGAGCTAAAGGTTGTCTTGATTAAGCCGACTTTTGTCCGCTTAGGTTGCGGAAAGACAGGGATTCTTGCTACGCAAGCGCTTCGCGGTTACGAACCCGAGGATTCTCATCCAGCCTTTCCTACGAAAAAAAACTGTAAACTTTTGGTTTACAGTTTTTTCTGCGGAAAGACAGGGATTCGAACCCTGGGTACCCGTAAGGGTACAACGGTTTTCGAGACCGTCCCGTTCGACCGCTCCGGCATCTTTCCTTGAGCGTTGCGGGTGCAAAGTTATAAATGATTTTTTATTTGGGCAAATAATTGCAACGTTTTTTGTTTTTTCAAGACATAAATCTTCGCACAAATCTTAGCCCAATCAATTTATCTTTAATCTTTACACATTTAATATACCGTAATCCTTACCGTATATTTTATTTAAACGCACCCATTATTTTTTACAATAATATTTGCTTATATTAAATTAATGTTGTAATTTTGCAGCATTAATTTTATCTTAAAATATCATCTGCTATGAAAACCACTAAAATCACTATCAATCAGGCATTTTTTGAAAATGATGCCATTGTAATGCTCATTGACCGCCACGGCCATGAATCCGTTGGCATACTGCTGCACCTGTTCACATTGATGGCAGCCGGAGACTATTCTCTCAGCTATAATCAAGCTGACGTAATACGCCTGCGCCACAAGCTGTTCGGGATAGACATAGAAATCCTTAGCCAAATAATCGAGACCTGCGTGGAGCTTGGAATCCTGAACCTCAACGATTATGTAGAACATAAACGACTCACGTCCCAATACGTACAACACACTTGCAAAAAATCAACGAAACACAATGCAATCTCCGCCCAACATGCCGGCGATAAACATGAATCAAATGACAAACCGTCAAATCCAGTGACACGCATTACAGAGACACCCGCCGCAACGTCATGCCGCGACAGTACTTGTTGCGCAACTGCATCAAACTATGAGCAGACTCACAAGCCCGGGGAAGCCACACCTTCCCCTACCCCTCCGCGTGAACTCACCTTTATCTACAGGCCGCCAAGCGCGCCCGACACTAATGGCAAATATAAGCAATGACGAGTAATATATTTCATAATTAAACACATGACGCACAGAATACTGATCAGACCAAAATTTAGATTTACGCCCGACACGTCGGCCTCCACGTGTCAATAATTCTTAAAATACGCGTGTTTTTAAGTTTTATTTTTTACCTTTGCACATTAAAAGAAACCTATTGATGATTTCAAGCCTCAACGAAGACAAAAAACTCAAGTCATTCAGAAACCTATTGGCCGAAAGTGAGCGCATAGTAGTTGTAGCGCACACTGCGCCCGACGGAGATGCAGCCGGGTCATCACTGGCTTTGCAGCACGTGCTGGGGCGGATGGGTAAAGAGACCCGTGTGGTCTTCCCCGACATGCTCCCCCCGTTGCTACGGTCACTTCCCGGAGCTAAAGACGCTACCGACGCCACCCGTTATCCCGATTTTGCCAAGCAGCTCATAAATGATGCAGACCTCATCATATGCGTTGATTTCAATGAATTGTCACGCATTGACAAACTTGCCGGCCCGGTAGCTGAAGCCTCAGCCCCCAAGGTGATGATAGATCACCACCTGCATCCGGCCGACTTTGCCGCCGTAACAATATCGCGGTCTGAAATGTCATCTACATGTTATCTGCTATTCAGGGTTCTGTGCGGGCTTGAACTTTTCAGCTACATAGACAAAAAAGCAGCCGAATGCCTGCTGACAGGTATGATGACCGATACAGGGAACTTTTCATACAATGCCTCCGACCCGGAGATTCACATAGTTGTGGCTGAACTGATGAAACTCGGCGCCGATATCGAGAAGATATACCGCAGGCAGTTCGAGACACACTCCGAGGCATCAATCAGGCTCAATTCATATGCGCTGCTTGAGAAAATGGAGGTATTCCCCGATGACGGCGCCGCACTCATCACCCTGTCACGTGCAGAGCTAAACAAGTTCAACTACACCAAGGGTGACACCGAAGGACTTGTAAACCGCCCCCTCGCCATACCCGAGGTAGTATACTCATGTTTCCTTCGCGAGGAAGACGGATATGTCAAGGTATCGATGCGCTCGCTCGGAAGCTTCCCGGTCAACGAGATATGTCACGAACATTTTGGCGGAGGAGGTCACCTCAATGCCGCAGGCGGAGAATTCACAGGCACTCTTGATCAGGCTGCCACACTCTTCCGCTCACTTCTTGCCACAAACCGCCGCCTGTATCTAAGCGGCAAAAAATAATAAAGAACAACATGAAATATACCAAAGCACTGATAACATTCATCGCCGCCGTCGCACTTGCTACCGGCATCACCTCATGCAGCGATGACCGCACCTACGCCGAGCTGCTTAACGACGAGAACGCCTATGTAAACATATTTCTCGCCGACCAACGTGTAATAAACGAAGTACCGGCCGACACAGTATTCGAATACGGCCCCGATGCTCCGTTCTACCGGCTCGACGAAGACGGTCAGCTGTATATGCAGGTGATCGACCCCGGCACCAAAGACAACCGGGCCAAGTACGATGAACAGATCTACTTCCGTTTCACCCGCTACGCCATATCGACATACAATGACGGAGAATTCGGCCAGCAGGAAGGCAACGATGCGGTGCTTAACGGCAACCTATCATTCCGCTACAACAACTATCAGATAAGCTCATCCTATGATTTCGGGGCGGGCATCCAGGCTCCGCTCCAATATCTCCCGGTCGACTGCATCGTGAACATAGTAATAAAATCACAATGGGGCATGCCGGACGAGATGTCATATGTACAGCCATACCTTTACAAGAACCTTAGATACTATCGACCTAAAATTTAATCTGCTTTATGGCACTTATCAAATCCATTTCAGGCATACGCGGTACTATAGGCGGACATCCGGGCGAAGGCCTAACCCCGCTTGATGTCGTGAAATTCACAGCCGCATACGCCACATTTATCGCTAAAACGACTACCCGCAACACCCGCACAATCGTGGTTGGCCGCGATGCCCGCGTATCGGGCAAGATGGTGCTTGACCTGGTCACCGGCACTTTGGTGGGCATGGGATTCCACGTTGTCAACATAGGCCTGGCATCAACCCCCACTACAGAAATCGCCGTCACTGAAGAAGGCGCATGCGGCGGTCTCATTCTCACCGCCTCTCATAACCCCATGCAGTGGAATGCGTTGAAGCTGCTCAACGAACGCGGAGAATTCCTGAATGACGCCGAAGGCAAGGAAGTGCTACGCATCGCTGAAGAAGAATCATTTGATTTCTGCGACATAGCAGACCTTGGCCACGTCTACACCAACGACACATACAATCGCCGCCACATTGACATGGTTTTGGCTCTTGACCTCGTTGACCGCGAGGCAATCGCCCGCGCCAACTTCAAGGTAGCGGTAGACGCTGTGAACTCAGTGGGCGGCATTGTGATCCCCCAGTTGCTGCACGCCCTGGGTGTCAAGGACGTAATCGAACTGAACTGCGACGCCACCGGCAAGTTCGCACATACCCCCGAGCCGATCCCCGAGAACCTCACCGACATAGCGAAACTTGTAAAAGAATCAGGAGCCGACGTAGGCTTTGTGGTAGACCCTGACGTAGACCGCCTGGCAATTGTAAAAGACGGAGGCGAGATGTTCGGCGAGGAATACACCCTTGTTTCAATCGCCGATTACGTACTAAGCCATACTCCGGGAGCAACGGTGTCTAACCTCAGTTCAAGCCGCGCCCTGCGCGACGTAACAGAAGCCCACGGCTGCACATACTCAGCATCGGCAGTAGGCGAAGTTAACGTAACAACCGAGATGAAGCGCACCGGCGCGGTAATCGGCGGCGAAGGCAACGGCGGCGTTATTTATCCGGCAATCCACTATGGCCGTGATGCATTGGTAGGTGTCGCCCTGTTCCTGACCATGATGGCTAAAACAGGCAAGAAGCCCTCGGAAATACGCGCGGCGATGCCTGAATACAGCATCTATAAAACCAAAGTACAGCTCACACCGGGCCTTGACATAAACGCATTACTTGAGAAGGTTAAGGAAAAATTTGCCGGCGAGAAAATCACCGACATCGACGGAGTGAAGATTGACTTCGCCGACAAATGGGTGCACCTGCGCCGCTCCAACACCGAGCCGATAATACGCGTATACTCGGAAGCCTCCACTGCCGATGGCGCCCGGGCACTGGGAGAGCAGGTAAAACAAGTAATCCTCGACATGATAAACGCCTGACCATAACAGGAAACATCAACCACACACATTACAGGAGGGCAGGAATGCAATAGAGTGTTTATCCTGTTCTCCTGTTTTTAATGCAGCCGCTTTTGGAAGAAACTGAACAATATGATTTCAATCAACAACCTGTCGGTAGAATTCAGCGCCCGGTCTTTGTTTGACAACGTCAACTATGTCATCAACGACAAAGACCGCATAGCCCTCGTAGGCAAAAACGGTGCAGGCAAATCCACCATGCTGAAAATCATAGCAGGGCTTCAGAAGCCCACCTCAGGCTCTGTGGCCGTACCCGACGGAGTAACCGTCGGATATCTGCCGCAGACCATGATCACGACCGACACCCTCACCGTTGAAGAGGAAGTAGGCAAAGCTTTCGCTCATCTTGACGAGATGCAACAGCGACTTGACCGGCTCAACGATCAACTTGCCACACGCACCGACTACGAAAGCGAGGACTACCACAAGCTGATCGACAGCATGACCGCGCTCACCGAGCAACTTGCCATGGCCCAGAGCGACAACTGCCGTGCCGAACTTGAAAAAACGCTGCTTGGCCTGGGCTTCGTGAGAAGCGACTTCACACGGCCAACATCTGAATTCAGCGGCGGATGGCGCATGCGCATAGAACTTGCAAAGCTATTACTCAGGCGCCCCGACGTGCTGCTGCTTGACGAACCCACCAACCATCTTGACATCGAGTCGATACAATGGCTTGAGAACTTTCTCATCACCAAGGCCCGCGCAGTGGTGCTCGTGAGCCATGACCGCGCTTTTATCGACAATGTCACCCACCGCACCATCGAGATATCACTCGGCAAGATATATGACTATGCTGTAAATTACTCCAGATATGTGGAATTGCGTGCTGAACGCATCGAGCAACAGATGCGCGCCTACAACAACCAGCAGAAACAGATCGCAGACACCGAAGCATTCATAGAACGATTCCGTTACAAGGCAACAAAGGCCGTGCAGGTCCAAAGCCGCATGAAACAGCTTGCCAAAATAGAACGCATAGAAGTTGATGAAGTAGATACGTCACATCTGAACCTGCGATTTCCTCCCGCACCACGCTCCGGAGACTTTCCGGTCATAGCCGACAATGTGGGCAAAACCTACGGCGACCATCTTGTGTTCGACAATGCCACATTCACCATACGCCGGGGCGAGAAGATAGCATTTGTAGGCAAGAACGGCGAAGGAAAGTCAACGCTGGTCAAATGCATTATGGGAGAAATACCGTTCAGCGGTTCCCTCAAGATAGGCCACAATGTAAAAATAGGCTATTTTGCACAGAATCAGGCGTCTCTGCTTGATGAGGACATCACGGTTTTCGACACAATAGATCGCGTTGCGGTAGGCGACATCCGCACCAAGATACGTGACCTGCTTGGGGCATTCATGTTCGGAGGCGAGGCATCCGACAAAAAAGTGAAAGTGCTTTCGGGAGGCGAACGCACCCGTCTGGCCATGATAAGACTTCTTCTCCAACCGGTAAACCTGCTCATCCTTGACGAGCCCACCAACCACCTTGACATGAAAACCAAGGATATTCTGAAGCAGGCCATACGCGATTTCGACGGCACCGTGATAGTGGTAAGCCACGACCGTGAATTTCTTGACGGCCTGGTGCAGAAAGTATATGAATTCGGCGGCGGTAAAGTACGGGAATATCTTGGCGGCATATATGACTTTCTTGAGAAAAAGCGCATTGACTCACTGCGAGAGCTTGAAATAAACAATCCGACGCCTAAAGACGTCAAGAAAGTGGCGGTCAAAGATACTGCAGCAGTCGAATCCAGGCCTCAGCGCATGAGTTACGCCGAACAGCGGGAACATGAAAAGATCATACGCCGCGCCCGCAAGAAAGTAGAAGAGGCAGAGAACCGCGTCGCTGAACTTGAACAGGCCGTAAAAGACATAGAAACCGCTCTCTCAACCCCTGACAGCGGCTCCGATCCGTCATTATACACCCGTCATGCCGCCATTGTAAAGGAGCTTGAGAACGCCATGAGCCTGTGGGAACTCGCGACAATCGATCTCGAGGAACTTAACTCAACTTTTAGCAAACAGAATTGACCAAGCCCTGCTTATCCATAACATAATAACAGTCCTGTATAGTATAATATGAACACCGAAGACCACCGCCCATTGATTCTCGTCACCAATGACGACAGCATCTCAGCCCCCGGCCTGCTACGCCTGGTTGACTGTCTGCCCCAACATGCCGATATCATAGTAGCGGCACCCGCCGAACCCCATTCCGGACAGTCATCAGCCTTGACAGTAGGCGCTCCGCTGCGCATAAACTCAAGACCTGACTATGGACATGCACGCATGTTCACTGTATCAGGAACGCCAGTCGACTGTGTAAAACTGGCTATGGATGCAATAGTTCCACGACGGCCTGATCTTGTACTCGCCGGCATAAACCACGGATCAAACTCAGGATGCAACGTCATATATTCCGGCACCATGGGCGCCGTGCTCGAGGGATGCACACTCGGCATAACATCATGCGGTTTCTCTCTTCTGCATCACTCCATGCAGGCCGATTTCTCGATGTGCATGCCGTTCATATCCAAGATAGTAGACAATCTACTGACTGGAGAACTTCCTACCGGAGTGTGTCTCAATGTAAATATACCGGCCCGTGTCACCCCACGCGGCGTGAAAGTGTGCAGGGCAGCCCGCGGCCACTGGACAGATGAATACGCCCGCTATCTCGATCCATTCGGCAATCCATTCTACTGGCTCACCGGAAAGTTTGTAAACGAAGAACCCGAAGCAGCTGACACTGATGAATTCTGGCTTCAGTCCAACTACATATCTGTAGTTCCCGTCAAAGGAGATATGACTGCCATGAGTTACATACCAACAGCATCAAAGCGTTTTGACCGATGAGCGAGACACAGCACTTCTCCCCTATGCAGCAACTGAAGCGCGCGCTATATGCCATGCGCAACGGTGCGGTGGCCGACAGTCTGAGGCGTGCCGGATGTCCCTACCGGCTGATATTCGGAGTTAACCTGCCACAACTTACCGAGATAGCCACCAGATTCGGTCCCTCCGAAAGCCTTGCCATGGAGCTGTGGCGCGACAATGCCTTGCGGGAGAGTGCCCTGCTCGCACCTATGCTGTTCCCGGCTGACAAACTCACGCCCGCTCTTGCCCGCGAACGGATTGCCGCCCTGCAATGGAGCGAAGATGCCGACATATTATGCTTCAAACTGCTGCGCCATACTTCATTTGCCCGTCAACTCGCGGCCGAACTTGTACAATCCCCCGTGCAACTGCGACGTTACACCGGCCTGAGGCTATATTTCAACATTTTGGCCTCATGCCCGCACGAAGCTCTTGAAGCCGCACGAGGCGAACTGAGCCGCCACGATGCACTCTCAGCATTGGCGTCAATGCTTGAGACCGAGGCATTGTTTTTATGCGGAGAATGAACAAATGCTATTTTTTAATGTTCTAAATTCAAAAGAACCCTAAAAAATCGCACTTATGACTGAACGCAAGAAAAATAAAACCAGCATATGGATTGCCATCGGGGCAATCATACTCATTGTATTGCTTATAATCTGGCTCACATTCGCCGACTTCGCCGGTGAAACAGATGTGGCCGCCATGCTGCCTATGGTAAAACTGTATTGAGCAGGTAAACGATCCGGACATATTGAAAAATGCTACTGTATGGCTGCACTGCATGTGTGGCCATTAATCATGTGCAGCAGTAACTGCAGCCTAATACAAGCAACATGCGTGGAACCTAAAAAAATGTGCTAAGTTATTAACATTTTAGGTTTTTTTCGTGGAACAATTTATTGCGATATAAAAAAATATTTGTTACTTTGCGGTCGAAACAATAAAAAGACTCTTCCAATGGGCAAAATCATCGCAATAGCCAATCAGAAAGGCGGGGTGGGCAAAACTACTACCACGATCAACCTTGCCGCGTCGCTTGCCACTGAAGGGAAAAAGGTACTGATCGTAGATGCAGACCCCCAGGCCAACGCCACATCGGGCTATGGCATCGACCCACGCTCGATGACCTCCTCAATCTACGAGTGTCTGGTCGATAATTATCCCGTCGACGGCTCCCAGGTGCCTACCTGCATCGAGGGCCTTGACCTGCTGGGATCACGTATTGACCTTGCCGGCGCGGAAATCGAACTCATAAGCCGCGAGCACCGCGAACGCGTACTCTCCTCTCTGCTTGAGCCGGTGAAGGAGAAATATGATTATATACTCATCGACTGCTCTCCGTCCCTGGGCCTTATCACGGTCAATGCCCTCACTGCCGCTGATTCAGTAATAATACCCGTACAGGCCGAATATTTCGCACTCGAAGGCATCAGTAAACTACTCAACACCATACGCATCATAAAATCCCGTCTGAATCCATCGCTTGAGATAGAAGGCTTCCTGCTCACGATGTACGACGCACGCCTGCGATTGGCCAATCAGATCTATGAAGAACTCAAAGGCCACTTCGCCGATATGGTTTTCGACACCGTTATCCCGCGCAACATACGCCTGAGCGAGGCGCCAAGCCACGGCATCCCCGTGCTGCTCTATGACCCTGATTCCCGCGGTGCCACAAGCCATAACCTTTTAGCACGCGAAATATTAGCCAAGCATAAGGCACGCCGCCATCATTAAAAGACCATGACATCCAAATATAAACGTAATGCCCTGGGGCGCGGACTCGACTCCCTGATTTCAATGGACGACACACCCGCGCGCGGCTCCTCGGCCATCAACGACATACCACTCGAGCGCATCTCGCCCAATCCCGACCAACCACGCCGCACCTTTGACGATGATGCATTGGGCGAACTCGCCGCTTCCATAAAGGAACTCGGCATCATCCAACCGCTGTCACTTCGCAAGACTGGACCGGATTCCTATCAGATAATAGCCGGCGAGCGACGTTACCGCGCAGCACTGATGGCCGGACTTGGAAGTGTGCCCGCATACATCCGCACAGCCAACGATGCGGAGCTTACAGAGATGGCTCTGATCGAAAACATCCAGCGAGAAGACCTAAACGCCATAGAAATCGCGCTCACCTTCCGCAAGCTCATCGATCAATACAACCTTACACAGGAACGTCTAAGCGAACGCATTGGCAAAAAGCGTGCAACCGTAGCTAACTTCCTGCGTTTGCTCAGACTCCCGGCCGAGGTTCAGTTAGGGCTTCGCGACAAGCGCCTCGACATGGGTCACGCCCGTGCACTTCTCACAATAGCCGACCCCGCGCTGCAACTGAAATTATACAACGAGATATTGAAGAACGACCTGTCAGTGCGACGTGTCGAAGAACTTGCCAAGGCTTACAGCATGGGAGAATTACCGTCTACGGCAAAGCGCACAGGCAATTCTACCCCGGCTTCAAAATTCTCGTCAAGTGATTTTGACCTGCTCAAAAAGCATCTTAGCAATGCATTCAGCACCTCTGTGGGATTCAAATATGATAACAAGGGCAAAGGAAAGATCACATTCTCATTTGCCAACGACGACGAACTTGAGCGTCTCATCTCGCTCTTCGACACCCTTCATCCCAACCAGTGAGACTATTGCAGCGACATATCACCACAATCATCGCCATCGCATGTGCCACCCTGCTGATATCAGCCGCCGCACAAGATCGTCGGCCTGTGCGTCGGCCACATACGCCATCGGCTATAACCGTGGACACCACAGGAGTAGCTTTGACTGATTCACTTTTCATTGCAGCCACCGATTCTGTGACTGCCTCGCTAAAGGCTCCTTCACCCTACGACATCTGGGAAGAAACCGCCGAGACATTCAACCCCGACCCCACGCGGGCGGTGTGGATGGCTGCATTGTTCCCGGGCCTTGGACAAGTATACAACCGCCGTTATTGGAAACTGCCCATTGTTGTAGGTGCATATCTCGGCCTCGGATACGCGACATCCTGGAACAACGGCATGCTCAGTGACTATACTAAAGCCTACCGTGACATAATGGACAACGACCCGTCTACCAACTCATATATGAATTTTTTTCCTCCCACCACCCAGGAAAGCGACCTTGATAAACAGTGGCTCACCAACCTGCTGCAATCACGCAAAAACTTTTACCGGCGCAATCGCGACCTGTGCATAATATGCATGGTGGGTGTATATCTGGTGGCCATGGTAGACGCCTACGTAGATGCATCACTGAGCCACTTCGACATCTCACCCGACCTGTCAATGGATATAGCGCCTGCCATAATGCAAGACGGGCGTAACACCCTGCCATCTTTAGGGTTGGCATGGGTACTTAACTTCTGACCTCTCACCATTCCCTAAACCTCTACCCGCTCATGAAAACAAAGACCTTATTAATACTCGCGATAATAACAGCAGGCACAGCCATCGGGGCAAGCGCCGCACGGCCCTCGATACTTTCGATACGAGACAGCCTTCACGAGATCCCTGTAGTGTATCCCGAGAGTTTCGAGACCGATGTCAAGGCCATGCAGGAGAACTGGTACCTACGCAATTACGCCGACATAGATCTCCAGGCTGACGAACGTTCGTCAGTCACCACTACCGATCAGGAAATCATTGAACGTCTCGGGCAACTCCCTACCGTAATCGAAATGCCTTTCAACTCAGTAGTGCGCAACCATATCGACGCCTATGCCAACCGGCGCAAACAGCTTGTAGAGAACATGCTTGGAATGAGCCTCTATTACATGCCCATCTTCGAGGCGGCCCTTGACCGTTACGGTATGCCTCTTGAGCTGAAATACCTTCCGGTGATAGAGAGCGCACTCAACCCCGACGCGGTTTCGCGGGCGGGTGCCACAGGATTGTGGCAATTCATGCTTCCCACCGCCACCGGTGAGGGACTTGAGGTAAATTCATTGGTAGACCAACGCCGCGACCCATATACATCAAGTGATGCCGCCGCCCGTTATCTTAAAAAATTATACGGCATCTTCGGTGACTGGTCACTCGCTATAGCCGCCTATAACTGCGGTCCCGGCAACGTTTCAAAAGCTATGCGCCGCGCAGGGTCATCGGCCAAAGACTTCTGGGCCATCTATCCCTACCTGCCGTCAGAGACCCGCGGATACGTACCTGCCTTCATCGCCGCCAACTATATAATGAACTTCTACAACAAGCACAACATATCGCCTGCCCTTGCACGCAAACCCATAGTTACCGATACCGTGCATATCTGCAAACGTGTACATTTCCAGCAGATCAGCGATGTGATGGGTATTCCCATGGAGGAACTGCGGGTACTGAACCCCCAATACCGACAGGACATAATTCCGGGCGACATCAAACCATATGCTCTTGTGTTGCCATCGCTTCAGGTATATGCTTACGTTGCCAATGAAGACTCAATAGTGAATCACAATGCCGAGCGTTATGCCCGCCGCGATGTGGTGGAGCCAGGCGTGACACAGGGATCCGACTCACGCGGCGAGTATGTAGACGAACTTGTGGTTAAATATCACACAGTGAAACGCGGCGAGACATTGTCATCTATCGCACGTAAATACGGTGTCACCACAGCTTCCATACGTTCGGCCAACAAAATAGGCAACAAAGTGCGTCGCGGACAAAAACTGCGTATCAACACCTACAAACGCACCTATGTGCAGTCTCAGGCAGCCGCTCAGGCAGCTCCGGCTGACACCACCGCGCTCACTGCGTCTGTAGCTCCGGGCGATACTATTACCGCAGCCACTGTTCCTGGCGACTCTGTAACGGCAGCGCCATCAGCTCCGGCCGACAGTACGGTTACATCAGGAGCGGCAGACCGTGTCGCCACAGCAATGGGGAATTCCGCACAGGCACAACCGGCATCCGCAGCCACAAGCCAACAACCGCCCCAACGTCAGCAACAACAGGCAGCCACACGTTCACACACTGTAAAAAAAGGCGAGACTCTCGGTAAGATAGCCCAGAAATACGGCGTCACAGTAAATGCCATCAAGCAAGCCAACGGATTACGCAACGACAACATACGCGCCGGGCAAAAACTCAAGATACCGGCCAAACCATCACGCCGCCGTCGCCGCTGACAAGAGTAGACAGTTACCATTTATTATCACTTATAACGCCCAACCGGCAACCATCAGAGAATGAAAAAAGAACGATTCAACCAAGCCCCGTCGGCTCCCGACCTGCCTCCTGCCGATGTTGATCCCATCGACCTGCCTGACAACGCATTCCGTCAACTTGCAGCCGATGAAGAGTATCGTCCCGTGATGCATCCGGCCCGCAATTATGCTGAAGTCACCCCCTATTCGGTGGGTGTAGGCCTGCTGTTGGCAATAATCTTCAGTGCCGCCGCCGCTTACTTAGGATTGAAAGTGGGTCAGGTGTTTGAAGCCGCGATCCCCATCGCCATCATAGCGGTAGGACTCTCATCAAAAGTAAAACCCGAGAATCCTCTTGGGCAGAACGTCATCATCCAGTCAATCGGAGCCTGCTCAGGCGTGATAGTGGCCGGTGCGATCTTCACACTGCCCGCGCTTTATATCCTACAGGCAACCTACCCTGAAATTTCGGTCAACTTCTTCAAGATCTTCCTCTCGTCGCTTCTCGGCGGTGTTCTTGGAATCTTGTTCTTCATACCCTTCCGTAAATACTTCGTGAAAGACATGCACGGCAAATATCCTTTTCCGGAGGCAACCGCTACCACACAGGTGCTTGTCTCAGGACAAAGTGCCGGCGCGGCAGGTAAGGCCGAAAAAGGTTCCAAGAGCCAGGCATTCGTTCTGCTTATAGCCTCGCTTGTAGGTGGTATCTACGATTACATCATCGCTACTTTCGGCTTCTGGACCGAAACGATCACCACCACAGCCTATACCTGGGGGCATACGCTTGCCGATAAATTCAAGTTCGTATTCTCATGCAACACCAGTGCAGCCGTGTTGGGTCTCGGATATATCGTCGGGCTTAAGTATGCCTTTGTGATCTTCGCAGGTTCAATATTCGTATGGTGGGTAATCATCCCGTTAATGGGCACCTACGGTTCCGAAGCTATAGTGGCCATGTCACCTGATGCGATTTTCCGTGACTACGCCCGCCTGATAGGCATAGGCGGCATAGCCATGGCCGGTATCATAGGAATCGTGAAATCCTGGGGTATCATAGTTCAGGCTGTCGGACTCGCCTCCCGTGAACTGCGCGGCGCCCAACAGACCACCAAAACGGTGCGGTGGCAGCGCGACATATCTATGAAATACATAGCTTATTTTGTATTTATCGCACTCATCGCTGTGTTGCTTTTCTTCTGGTTAGGAGTCATAGATACTTTCTGGCAGGCGCTCGTAGCATGGATTGTCGTAACCCTGATAGCATTCCTGTTCACCACCGTAGCGGCCAATGCCATAGCCATCGTAGGCTCCAACCCTGTGAGCGGCATGACCCTTATGACCCTTATCATAGCGTCGGGCATTTTCGTAGCGATAGGTCTCGACGGCACACGCGGCATTGTAGCTTCCATGATTGTGGGAGGTGTGGTGTGTACAGCGCTGTCAATGGCCGGCGGCTTTGTCACCGACCTTAAAATCGGATATTGGCTCGGGTCCACTCCCCGTAAACAAGAAAGCTGGAAGTTCCTCGGCACATTGGTTTCGGCAGCTACAGTCGGCGGCGTGATACTCATGCTTAACAATGTGTATGGCTTCACAGGAGATACCGCCCTCGCCGCTCCTCAGGCCAATGCGATGGCCAAAGTGCTCGAGCCTATGATGATGGGAGGACAGACCGAATGGATCCTCTACATAGTAGGCGCCATCCTGGCACTTATACTCAACTGGCTTGGTGTGCCGGCATTAGCGTTCTGCCTGGGTATGTTCCTGAATCTGTCGCTGAACACACCGATGCTTGTCGGTGGTCTTATATCATGGTTTGTGGCTCACAGCACCAAGGATAAGGAACTTGCCAAAGTCCGCGGTGACCGAGGCACACTTGTTGCATCGGGACTCATAGCCGGCGGCGCCCTCTTCGGAGTGTTTGCCGCAATCACCATCATGTGTGGCATGCCGGTGCCTTCGAATGGAGAGGAATTCACTCCACAGGTTCTCGGACTTGTCGCCTATGCAGGCATCATAGCATTCCTGTTCACAGCCTCAAAGATGGCTAAGAAAGACTGATCACCACAAATATAGTGAGCCTCGGGCAGCGGTATGATAACCGCCTGCCGGGGCTTTCTTTTTATACTCATATGAATAACATGAACCGTAAGATTCTGAGTATTGCCATACCGGCGATCGTGTCGAATATCACAGTACCACTGTTAGGATTGGTGGATACGGCCATAATGGGGCACATGGGCGACACCGCATTCATAGGAGCGATTGCTGTAGGATCGACCATGTACAGCATGCTGTACATGCTGTTCGGCTTCCTGCGCATGGGTACATCAGGGCTGACGGCGCAGGCTAACGGCGCAGGAGATCTTGAATCGAGTGCCGCCACTCTGTATCGGTCTTTACTTATATCGCTGACGATCGGTATCATATTGATAGCTATGGCATGGCCGACAGGGACATTTTTTCTTGATTTTCTGGATGCCGATGACTCTGTTGCTCCTTTGGCAAGAGTCTATTTCCTGACGGCCATATGGGGGGCGCCGGCCGTACTGGCCACCTATACCCTTAACGGGTGGTTCTTAGGGATGCACAACACACGCACACCTATGTGGATTGCCATAGCGTCGAATATAATAAATATCTGCCTTAGTGTGACCCTTGTGTATGTGTTTAATTTTGAAATACAAGGTGTTGCTATCGGCACAGCCACAGCTCAATGGGCCGGTGCATTAATAGGTGTGCGGATCGTAAAAGGCCGCTACAGTTTACCACGGCCTTCAATGAAACGTCTTGCCGAGCCATGTGCATTGAAACGTCTTTTCTCAATCAATACCGATATCTTTCTGCGCACTCTGTGCCTTGTGGGTGTAACAGCATGGTTTACACGCACCGGCGCATCGCAAGGAGTAATAATATTGAGTGCCAACGCTCTTCTGATGCAGTTCTTCCTGTTTTTCTCTTATTTCTGCGATGGGTTCGCCTTTGCAGGCAATGCGCTTACCGGTAGCGCCGCCGGTGGTGGTGCAGATAAAGCACACCTACGCACAATCCGCAATACAGTGATGTTATGGGGAGCCGGTATTGCCATCATATTCACCATCAGCTATATCGCGGGCGGACAATTCCTGCTCACGTTGCTTACCGACCGTGCGGAAGTAGTAGACGCAGCCCGTGAATATTTAACGTGGGCAGCAGCTGTACCACTATGCGGCACAGGTGCTTTCATATACGACGGTATATTTGTAGGTCTGACACATACCCGGCCAATGCTATGGTCTATGTTAGTATCAGCGGCAGTATTTTTCGGTGTACTCTACACTTTCATGCCGGCACTCGGCAATCACGCTGTGTGGCTCGCTTTCATTGCTTATCTGGCGTCGCGAGGGTTATTCCTGCATATCGCGTTCAAGATCCGGCCGGACTCTGATCACTGAAAGTATTGCCATCACAACGAGGCCTATCCGGTCTTCACAAAAATTACGTTTATTTGACAAAAATGAGCATCTGTGGTGACAACTGATTGAAATTTTTACTAAATTTGCGTTCGCAATGGAACTTAACCGCCGCATTACACTCATCATCAACCCGATCTCAGGCACGCAATCAAAGAAGGGCGTGGGGGAGCGTGTGACCCGTAAGTTACGCAAAATGGGATTCGACGTTCATGTCGAATACACAACCGGCCCCGGCGATGCCACCAACATAGCACGCCGTGCAGCCGCCCGGGGAGACTACGGAGTGCTTGCGTGTGGAGGCGACGGTACAGTGAACGAAGTGGCATGCGGACTCACCGGCACCGGCACCGCCCTGGGTATCCTTCCTGCCGGCTCAGGCAACGGCCTCGCACGCCACATAGGAATACCTGTCGATATTGACCGGTCACTAAAAGTCATAGGGGAGAACTATGTAGTTGACTGTGACTATGGTGAAGTAAACGGGCATCCGTTTTTCTGCACCTTTGGCGTTGGATTTGATGCAGCCGTCTCCCACAGATTCTCACTGAAACACCAACGCGGGCTTTCGACCTATATATCGAGTGCTATAGATGAATTCATCAAATATCATCCCCAAAAATATCGTATAATATCGGGTGACACCGTCATTACCGAGCGGGCATTCTTAGTGGTTGTGTGCAACGCCTCGCAATATGGCAACAATGCGTTCGTAGCTCCGATGGCATCAATACGCGACGGTCTTCTTGACGTGACTATAGTGTTCGAGGGAAATCTTGTGACCCATGCCTTATCAGGGCTTGAAATGATAACCGGAGCAATCGGCAACCATGGCAAAATAAGGACATTCCGCACCCGGGAGCTTACCATAGAACGCAGCGAGGCCACGGTGACACACATCGACGGTGACCCGGCCGAGTTGCCCCGTGACCTCCATATATCGGTTCACAAAGGAGAATTAAAGATCTTCGCCACCCGGCATAAGCCGCGCTTCCGCCCCATAGTCACCCCATTTATACTGATGATCAAGGACTGGGGCGTGGCAATCGGGCGATTATTCAGGAAATAATCATCTTACCACGACTTTAGCGGTTACGTTATCCGCTCTGACGATGTAGATTCCCGGTTCAAGACCCGACATGGGCACTTCCGCACCGGCGAGAGTATATACATGTACAGATGCAGGCTCACCTCCGATCTCCACACATCCATGTCCACCATAAATGTGTATGCTTTCTTCATCGCCGGAAATAATATCGCCAACCCCGGCTATATCAGCTGTACCGTACACGGCATAGGCACCTGCGGCGAGCACCACTCCCGTGGCCGAAGCTTGCGGGGTAGTATTATAGCTGCAACTTATCAGTTTATATTTCGAGGATCCCAGATTTACCGGAGTGGTGACACGGCTTTGTGCCGTAGGAGCAGGATTAACGACCATGTGTATTTCCTTATCCCCTTTCACAAGGGATATCGTGCGGCCGGTCCAAGACGAACAGCTGACTGTAGTGGCCACACCCTCCGAGAACATCTCGGGATTATCAGCCCTGAGATGGCATAGTTCCCTATAATTCTGCATCAAGCCCTCGCGGTTTGGATTTTTAAGATAATTCCACACTACTTTCTTGGGCGATGTATCATTGCCACTGCCGTTTTTGGTAGATTGATCGGCACCGAATTCCTGGAACTGCCATATCATGTGTGCTCCCGGAGTAAGTAACATCTGTGCGGCGACCGATCCCAGACGTCGCATTGATGCCGGTATATTACCGCGCACACCCTGTGTTCCGTTCTTGGTCTGCGAATATGCCATACGCTCTTCATCGTGACTCTCAGCGTATGATACCGTCGAGCCCCATGTGCGCGAGTCAAGCGGAGCGTAAAAACGGTTAAGCGAAGCGTTGCTGCTGTATCCCATCGCAAACTGCCGGGCCTCTGTATTGATATTAGCCCAGTTAATCTCACCATCAGCCGCCATCTCGTTCTCTTCCTGAGCTCCGGCCAGGTTCTCGTTGATAAAATATGCGTAAGGATTGACGGTCTTCATAGCCTTATGCAATTCCTTCATGCGCGCCACACGCGAGGCGTTATACCGGTTGGTACTGGCATCAGAAGGAGTGCCCCAGGTGTTTGTCGCAGGATAATATGTGTTGCCGTATGAATCATTATTGCCGAGTCCTTTCACAAGGTCGAACCGGAAACCGTCGACTTTATAGGCAGTCATCCAATAACGCAATGCATCTTTCCACTGCTGCTGCACCAACGGGTTATCCTGATTCCAATCGTTGAGCACACTATAGGCATGGGGGGCAGATCCGTTGTAAAAAGGATTCTGCGCTATAGGATACATCATGTACCACGGATGCAGGCCATCGCTCTGGTTGAACACTATATCGAGGATGACCGCCATGCCACGCTTGTGAATCTCATCAATAAGCATGCGGTAGTCGTCGGGAGTGCCATAGGCTTTATCCGGCGCAAAATAGAAATTGGTATTATATCCCCATGAATTATTACCGTTGAATTCCATTATTGGCAGAAGCTCAATGGCATTGACCCCGAGCGATTCAAGATAATCCAGCTTGGAAATCACCCCATGCACGGTTCCCTCACCGCGGGCCTGGCCCTCGGTACCGGTAAAGTCCCGTATCAACAATTCGTATATAATGAGGTCACTCTGAGGCACGCCCTTGAAATCTGCCACCTGCCAGTCATAGTCATTCATGGACGAGTTATATACTGCGACCGGTGTTCCTGACACAACGTGTGATGGATATTCAGGCATATCAGGGAAAACATCCGGCGATATGTATCGGTCATTCCATGGATCCAGCACGAGATTCGCATATGGGTCCCCGACAGGTGTAGTCCCGTCAACTACATAATAATAAATGTAATCAGTATCCGGGGCCAATCCGCTGACTGTGGTCCAGAAATAATCATAACCGTCTACTGTGGTCTTGTTCATTGCTGAAGCAGAATTTATGGCATAGCCGTTCCATGATCCGACCAACATCACACTGCTTTTGCCGGGAGCGGCGATACAGAATGTCACTGTACCGTCAGGAGCTCTTACCGCGCCCTGCACAGGAGCACCCAAGGGATAAGGCTTTTGGGCTGCGCCGTCAATGCGCACTATATCGACTGTCTTGGTCACGTTGTCGCCTTGAGCGGTGCGGGCTGTTGCATATACCGTGTAATCGCCGGCCGCCGTAAACTCAGCGATACCGGTAAGCGATGTCACACCACGTGCTTCGGCAATGGTATTTGACCGTGAGTTAAAATAAATCGATATATCGGCTTCAGAAGTTGTATTAACCGTGAATGTCACAGGAGAATTATCGGTTACCACCGAACCGGCCAGTGACGACTGCATTTCCATCTGGAAGCCGGGAGGGAGCACGTCAACAAATATATCGCCGCCATTCTCAGCTTTCCCCTGACGCGAAGAGTCGGCGTTGCGAAACACGAATGCAAGCTTTTTCACCACCACATCAGAATCAGTTATGCCGTAAAACGTGCTGATGTCGCCGATGTCAAGAGTCCATGTATCGGGAGCTACGTAGGTCATCTGATACTTCGCCGCGTTATCGCCCCACGCAGGAGCATATTGCCAGTCAGTATCAGAAGTCGATGTATTGGTGATTACTCCGGTGTGGGCATAGACTTTCTGATTAGAACCTATGCCTGCAAGTCCCCTGTTACCCCTGTCGGCTCGGAATGTGATAACAATGTTGCGGGAATCAGTCTGCACGATGGCAGGCTGCGTGGTCACGACCTGCGCAGCAGCATCAGCCATTGACAGGGCTGCTGCGATAAGAATGTAAAAGTGCTTCATCAGTTGAATTTTGGATTAGAGTGTTTTTTTTCTAAACGCAGGGTGCTGCCGTTTGGTTCTTTATAGCTAAATTTGCATCATGATACTGTTTCCCAACGCAAAGATAAACTTAGGTCTGTGCATCACTCGACGCAGACCCGACGGCTATCATGACCTCGAAAGTGTGATGGTGCCTGTTGCATGGCATGATGTGCTTGAGATAGTGCCTTCGGATGATAATAGCTCCAACCTTACAGTGACCGGGCGTGCCGTAGACTGCCCCATGGAAAAGAATCTTGTAATCAAAGCCTTGTGTGCACTTGAGAACGAGATAGGCCATGCGCTCAACGCCGATATATATCTTGAGAAAATCATTCCCGACGGCGCGGGCCTTGGCGGCGGAAGCGCCGACGCGGCCTTTGCTTTGCGCGGATTCAATGAAGTGTTCAATTTAGGCCTTGACGAAAACCGGCTTACGGCCGTGGCAGCCCGCATCGGGGCCGATTGTCCGCTGTTCATATACAACCGGCCCGCATGGTGCACCGGAACAGGCACCGAAGTGTCGCCTATGGAGATCCCGTCGCTGACAGGGTTTACTATAGCCATAGCCAAGGGAGCATCAAGCTCAGTATCTACAGCCGAGGCTTATGCCTCAATAACACCTCGCGAGCCACTGCTTTCGCCGCGCGAAATCGTGGCGCTTCCGCCTGATCAATGGCGCGGCAAACTTGTAAATGACTTCGAGCCTGTGATATTCAGCCGCATGCCACAGGTGGCAGCACTCAAAGACATCTTCTACCGTCACGGAGCCGTATATGCCTCAATGAGTGGCTCCGGCTCAGCTGTCTACGGCATTTTCAACGATGACAAGTTGGCACACAGAGCGATTGCCGAGATGGAAGACTGTGACACCATCATCACGCAATTCGGCCAATTTTGAACGTTATCCAATCGCTTTTGTTATAAAATATAAAGGTGCGGGTGCCCCGGTGGCATTTCGGCATTGTTTTTGCTATATCCAGTTTAAATAATTTATAGTCATGTCAGATAAGAAAAATCATACTCCCAAAGAAGAGCCTAAAGCTCCTGAAAATATTGAATTAGACGACGTTCTCGACGATACCCCGCAAGATAGCGAGACAGCCGACGCAACAGTTGACGAGGTGCAGGGCCTCATGGATAAGGTAGCTTCACTGGAGAGCGACCTTGAGAAAGAGAAAAAAGAATACCTGTTCCTGCGGGCCGATTTCGACAACTACCGCAAGCGCATGCTCAAAGACCGTGAGGAGTTGTTGCGCAATGCCGGTGAGAAAGTGCTGCGCGGATTACTGCCTATTGTCGATGACTTTGAGCGCGGATTAGCCGCCACAAAAGATTCAGGAGACGCTGAAGCCGTGCGTCAGGGAATGGAGTTGATTTACAACAAACTCATGAAATATCTCGCCGACAACGGCGTAACTCCCATGGATTCCAACGGACAGCCTTTCGACGCTGACCTGCATGAAGCCATAGCTACCATTCCTGCTCCAGACCCCTCGCTCAAAGGCAAGGTCGTGGACACCACCACACGCGGATATATGATCAACGACAAAGTGCTGCGCCACGCCAAAGTAGCTGTAGGCGAATAAAATAATCACGCTGACTTCAAGGCACAAAATTCCAAGAAATGGACAAAAAACGCGACTACTATGAAGTGCTCGGCGTGGCCAAAAACGCCTCGGCCGACGAGATAAAGAAGGCCTACCGCAAGATGGCCATAAAATATCACCCCGACAAGAACCCGGGAGATAAGGAAGCTGAAGAAAAATTCAAAGAGGCGGCCGAGGCCTATGACGTGCTCTCCAATGAAGACAAACGCGCCAAGTACGATCAATTCGGCCACTCGATGGGGCCACAGGGATTTGGCGGAGCCGGAGGTTTTGAAGGCTTCCATGCCGGAGGTTTCACAATGGAGGATATATTCTCGCAATTCGGCGACATTTTCGGAGGCCGTTTCACCAACATGGGCGGTTTCGGAAGTGCGGCCGGCGGCCAACGGCAGGCCCGTCAACGTCGGGGTTCGGACCTGCGCATCCGTGTAAAACTCACTCTTGAGGAAATAGCCAACGGCGCTTCCAAGAATCTTAAAATACCCACATACGTGCCTTGCGAATACTGCAAGGGCACTGGCGCCAAAGACGGCACCGCTTTCGCCACCTGCCAGCAATGTCATGGCACAGGGTCTATCATAGAGCAGGTGCAGAGTTTCTTCGGTGTGCAGCATGAACGGGTGACCTGCCCCACCTGTGATGGCTCGGGCAAGGTAATCACCGAGCGATGCACACATTGCAACGGCGAAGGAGTGGTACGTCGCGACGAACAGGTGAGCTTCAACATTCCTGCCGGCGTGGCCGATGGCATGACACTAACTGTGCGCGGCAAGGGCAATGCCCCACGCCACGGAGGCGTACGCGGAAACCTGTTAGTAGTAATTGAAGAGATCAAACATCCCGAGCTGATACGCGATGGCAATGATGTGATTTACAATCTCATGCTCGATCTTCCGACCGCCATTCTCGGAGGATCGGTAGAGGTGCCTACCATAGGAGGCCGTGCCCGCCTTAAAATAGCTCCGGGGACCCAGCCCGGCAAGGTGCTGCGGATGCGTGGCAAAGGTGTGCCCTCACCCGACAACCAGGCTGTGCGCGGCGACGAGTTGGTAAACGTAATGGTGTACATACCCGAGCATCTCAACGACCAGGAGCGTAAGGCTTTCGAAGCCATGCAGGGATCAGCCAACCTTACTCCTGACGAGAACGAGAAGAAACGTATCTTCTCCAAGCTAAAACACATATTCGAATAGGCAGTGCTACTCAAGGAGTGCCCCGCACCAAGGCGTGTGCTCGTGACGGGCGTCACAAGTCCTGTAGGCCAAGTGTTTCTGAAGCACCTGACCCACGCGGCGGATGACGGCCCGTTGCCGTTTGAGACGGGGGTACTCGATATATTCAGTGATTATGATGCCGAATCGCTGAGAGGTTATGACACTCTTCTGCATTTAGGAGGAATAGAATATTCCGGCAAACTTGTCGAGCTATCTCTATCCATTCCTGACGGACCACGGTGGCTAATTCTCGTGCATAATCTCGGCTATGACACTCTGAATTTAGATTACTCCAACTACCGCGCCACCGAATCGGCCATAGAGGATGTTGTAAACGGCACGACAGCTGCAATCACCTTTATTCATCCATCAACCATCTACGGCACCGACGACGACTGTTTTAAAAGACGGTTCATAAAGATGGCCCGGCGGCTCCGTGTGCTGCCGGCAGTTGATAACAGCCATGTACCAGTTAGTCCGGTAAGCGCCGATGACGTCGCTACGGGTCTTATCGCAGTCATTCAGCATTACGGCACCACACGCGGCAAAGCCTATGACCTGAGCGGAGATGACAGCCTCAGTGTAACCGGAATGTTCAAAGCCTTAAGCAGGGAGGCCGGTAAGAATGCCTTTATCATACCTATACCGGCTAAGATTGCCTACTACGTTGCGTGCGCACTATGGGTAGTTTCATTAGGCTCCCTTGACTACCGCCGCGCGATGTTACGCGCGGTCAACCCTCACCGTTTCTCCAATAAGCTTGCCCGCCACGACTTCGGATTCAACCCAAAACCATTTTCCGAAGGAATCAGGGAAGCAATACAGGAGGTACGGCGCCCGGCGGCACATTAAAACAATGGCATAGGGAATACAGCAGAAGGCCTATAAGTTTATCCAATTGCTAAATTATAAAGGAATAGTCCAACGACCAGGCACACCTCACATGCTGTTACGTCACATCATGCTATCCAGGCCGAATATGGCCTCAGCTGATAATAAACGTTATTTTTGGGGAGTGTCCTTTGAATTACGCGGATTTTTACCTAACTTTGTGAATTGAAAACAATATAACACAATATATGCGCTTCAACATTCCCTGCAAAGCGTTCAGCAATGCTGTAAACGCTGTGAGTAAGGTGATAAACTCCAAAAACTCACTCATTATCCTCGACAATTTCCTTCTCGAGCTCAATGGCGAAAATCTGTACATCACAGGGTCAGATATCGAGAACTCTCTTTCGGCACGTGTCAGTGTGAGCGACGTTGAAGGATCAGGCAAATTCTGCCTTGGCGCCCGGCGATTGGTAGAGTTGCTGAAAGCCCTCCCCGATCAGGGACTTACCGTGACCATCAACGATGACACCCTTGAGGTGGCCATACGGTATGCCGGCGGCGAATATAACCTCAACGCCATCAACGGCAGCGAATATCCGGAATACCGGCCTGCCGACGACGGTGGCGACACCATTGAATTCGATATTGATTCGACGGCTTT
The DNA here is from genome assembly GCA_023663145.1 of Odoribacter sp. GTDB lineage: Bacteria > Bacteroidota > Bacteroidia > Bacteroidales > Muribaculaceae > CAG-873. The sequence goes on along the minus strand of JAMPHZ010000004.1, from coordinate 70,674 downwards.
TGCCAAGGGTCTTGAGTATACCATTTTTGCCGTTGGCCAAGATGACTACCGCCCTATGATGAAAGGCGTGTATCTTGACATAAAAGACGATAAGATCACCTTTGTTGCCACTGACACCCACAAGTTAGTGCGTTATGATGACAGCCGGCGCGCACCCGGGGTCACCGGTAGTTGCATACTGCCCGTGAAACCGGCAACCGTGATCCGCAACGTCTTCACCAAAGACTCAACCCTGCATGTGAGCATGAACCGGCGCAACGCCATTATCAGCGACGACGATTGCACGCTTAAGTGCAGCTTCATAAACGGCCGCTTCCCGCCCTACGAACGTGTCATACCCCAGTCATCGCCATTCAGGCTAACAATCGACCGACTGTCAATGCTCAGTGCCGCACGCCGTGTGGGAGTATTCGTAGACTCGGAATTCGGCCTTGAGAAGTTCAAGATCACACCCGAGAAACTCCTGCTCAAGAGCGAGGATAACAATATGTGCACCTGTGCCCGCGAAACCGTATCATGCTCCTATAACGGGCCAGAGATGGTCATCGGCTTCAGTGCGCCGTTCATCATAGAGTTTCTCAACAACCTGCCCACCGAGGAAGTATTCATCGACCTGAGCGATCCGTCGCGCGCCGGTGTTTTCCGCCCCTCTGAGAATACAGAAGGCACTGAGCTGCTCATGCTGCTCATGCCCATGAATGTCGACCGTTTCTAATTTAAAGGACTTATAACGGCACACCGCTCCGCGCCCAGGCGCCGGGGCAGTGTGCCATTTTAAACATCATGAAACTACAACTGCGCCGACCGATGGTCTTTTTTGATCTTGAGACCACCGGTGTCAACGTGCTTAAAGACCGTATCGTTGAAATTTCAATTGTCAAGATAGAACCCGGCAAAGAGACCACTCCCACGGTAAAAAGCCGCCGCATCAATCCAGGCATACCAATTCCGGCCGAAGCCACTGCTGTTCATCACATCACAGATGAAGATGTAAAAGATGAGCCTACTTTCAAGCAGGTGGCACGCTCGCTGGCCGACTTCATGCAAGGATGCGACATAGCCGGATTCAATTCCGTGCGGTTCGACATCCCCTTGCTTGATGAAGAATTTCACCGAGCCGGTGTAGATTTCGATTTTCACCGTGCACGGTTCATAGATGTCCAGACCATTTTCCATAAACTCGAACCACGCAATTTAACAGCAGCTTACCGCTTCTATTGCGACAAGGAACTTGAGGGAGCTCACGGAGCCACCGCCGACACCATGGCCACCTACGAGGTTTTCATGGCACAACTTGACCGTTATGAACAACTCACCGGCAACATTGACGAGCTTGCCAAATTTTCAGCCCAGAATGACAACGTTGACCTCGCAGGGCGCATAATACGCGACTCCCAAGGCCGTGAGACCATAAACTTCGGCAAGCACAAGGGAAAACCTGTAGAAGAAGTGCTGCGCATTGAGCCATCATATTACGACTGGATACAGAAGGGCGAATTTGCCACAGACACCAAACGCGTGCTGACGCGCATAAAAATGGGGATAAACAAAAAATGAGCAATGCGACCGAGCCGCTGCGCGGCAAACATATAGTGCTCGGAGTCACCGGAGGCATCGCCGCTTTCAAGACCGCTACCCTCACACGTCTGCTCGTTAAAGCAGGCGCCGAGGTGCAGGTAATAATGACTCCCGCCGCCCGTGAATTCATCACACCGCTTACACTCGCCACCCTGAGCGGGAACGGAGTGATCACAGAATTCTTCACCGCCAATACTGGCGAATGGCATTCCCATGTATCGCTCGGTCTGTGGGCCGACGCAATGGTGATAGCCCCCGCGACAGCCTCCACAATAGCAAAAATGGCTAACGGGGTGGCTGACAACATGCTTGTCACAAGCTATCTGTCATGCCGCGCTCCGGTATTTGTAGCTCCGGCTATGGATCTCGACATGATGGCTCATCCATCCACCGTAGCCAATATAGAGCGGTTGCGCTCCTACGGCAATCATATCATCGAGCCACGCGAGGGCGAACTCGCCAGCCATCTTGTGGGGAAGGGCCGCATGGCCGAACCTGAAGAAATAGCCGAGGCTCTACGCCATCACTTTGCTGCCGAAGGTGACATGTCAGGCCTACATGTGCTCATAACCGCCGGACCCACTTTCGAGAAAATAGACCCCGTGAGGTTCATCGGAAACTATTCAACCGGCAAGATGGGTTATGCAATTGCCCGCGAGGCTGCCAACCGCGGCGCACGCGTCACTCTCGTAAGCGGTCCCGTAAGCCGTCAACATCCCGGACCCGGCGTAGAGATCATACATGTTGAAAGCGCGCAGCAGATGCTTGAGGCAACCCGTAACGCATGGAAGGATGCCGATATAGCCATTCTCGCCGCAGCGGTGGCCGACTATCGCCCGGCCCATTTTCATGATCACAAAATAAAGCGGGAGACCGACAATGTAGACTCGTTGGAACTGATCCAGAATCCCGATATTGCTGCGACTCTCGGCGCGTCCAAACGCCCGGGACAGAAACTGATCGGTTTCGCCCTGGAGACTGACAACGCCCGCACACATGCCGCCGACAAACTTTCACGCAAGAATCTTGACATGATAGTGGTGAACTCTTTAGCCGACAAAGGGGCCGGCTTCGCAACAGAGACCAACAAAATATCACTCCAGTACGCCGACGGGCGACCTGATACTGCTTTCGACCTGAAACCGAAGGCCGACGTAGCCGCCGACATCATTGACAACATACTCTCCTTATGACAGTACTCTCCCGCTTTTCGCTCATCACCTTACTCATATCCGGTGCGGCTATGCCATCCATGGCCCAGGAGCTGAACTGCTCGGTAGAATTCAATACCGATCAGATCTCAGGTACCAACAAATCGGTATTCGAGACACTACAGCAGGCCGTGAGCGATTACATGAACACAACCACGTTCACTCCGGCACAATTCTCGGCCAATGAGAAAATCGAGTGTCGCCTGTTTTTCCGCATATCAGAATACAACGATGACGGCACAATAAAGGGCACGTTGCAAGTGCAGTCATCGCGTCCGGTATACAACAGCTCATACACGACAACTCTGATAAACTTTCAGGATTCCAAAATTGACTTCACATATCAGGAAGGGGAACCGCTGGTATTCACCGTAAACTCAATGGAGAGTCAACTGACAGCCATTCTAAACTATTATGCATACCTGATACTGGCCTTTGACTTCGATTCATTCGCGCCCAATGGCGGTGACCCATTTTGGGAACGCCTCAAGATGATCGTACAGATGGCTCAATCGTCAGGCGAAGTAGGATGGAAAGCCTTTGAGGACACCAAGAACCGCAGCGCCGTGCTAACCGCTTTCAGTGAAGGCCGGTCAGGCGAGGCTCTGCGCCGCATGATCTATGACTATCACCGCAACGGCCTTGATCAGATGGCGCTTTCGGTCGACAAAGGCCGCGCCACTATCACCACTTCGCTTGATGTGATACCGCAGGTGTATGAGCTGCAACCGATGTCGGTGGCTCTGTCAATGTTTAAAGACGCCAAACTCGGCGAGCTTGTAAACGTGTACTCCAAGGCTCCCGCCGAGGAACGCACCAAGGTATACAACCTACTGCAACCCATCTATCCTGCCGAAGAAAGCCAACTTATCCAAATCAAAAACGGACAGGAAAAATGATCTCACACCTGCGCATTACCAATTACGCGCTGATACGCGACATAGAATTGTCACCTCAGCAAGGATTCAACATCATAACAGGCGAGACAGGTGCCGGCAAGTCAATCATACTCGGCGCATTAGGCCTGCTGCGCGGCAATCGCGCCGACGCTAAGGCTATGGGAAATCCGGGGCTTAAATCCGTTGTCGAAGCCGACTTCAGCCTTACAGAAGACACACGCAGGCAACTTAAGCCATTGCTTGAAAGCGCTGACATTGATGACGCCGGTGACCAATGCATCATCCGACGCGAAATACTGCCATCAGGCCGATCCCGGGCTTTCGTCAACGACACTCCGGTAAAACTGACCGATCTCGGGCCTATAGCCGACCGGCTTGTCGACATACACTCACAACACAAGAATCTGCTGTTGGCTGACTCTGATTTCCAGTTGCGCGTGATTGACAGCATCGCCCGCAACAGTGAGTCAATAGCCACATACCGCAAGATCTACGAGGAATACCGCGCCCTTATCCATGAATATTCCGACACCCGACAGGAAATAGAACGCACCCGCGCAGATGCCGATTATATAAAATATCAACTCGACGAACTCACCAACCTGAATCCTGTGGAAGGCGAGGATGTAGAGCTTCAGGAACGCCGCCGCAGCCTGGCGGCATCTGAAACTGAGGCACGTGCGTTGTCACAGGCAGGAGAGATCCTTGCATGGGGAGACGTAAATGTCTCCGACTTACTTGACCGTGCCCTTGAAGCTCTGCAGGAAGGAGCTGCCGAATCACGGCAGCTCAATGATCTTGCCGAACGCCTCAACAGCGCCATGACAGAGGTGAACGACATTGCTGACACTATTACAGCAGCGGCAGCCAAGGTGGGGGATTCTCCGGCAATGATTGAAGAGATCGACAGCCGCCTGCAACGGTTAAACACTCTGATGACCCGCCATAAAGCGTCATCGGCAGGGAAACTGATTGAAATACGCAATTCCCTTGCCCGCCGCCTGACGGCCCTTACTGATGCCGACGCAACACTTGCCGATATGGAGCACCGCGCCCGCGCGCTGAAACGCCGCGCACTTGAGGCTGCGGCAGTCATAACCGAGGGGCGCAAACGCGCCGCAACCCTGCTTGTCGAAAAACTGCTTGAGAAAGCCCGCCCTCTCGGGCTGTCCAATCTCACCGCTGAAATCGCCGTCACCACAGGGCGCCTGAATCCCAACGGAGTGGACACTGTCGACTTCCGATTCTCTTTCAACAAGAATCAACCGCTGCAATCAATAGGAGCTACGGCATCAGGAGGTGAAATATCACGTGTCATGCTCGCGCTTAAGTCTATACTTGCAGGCAGCGTGAACCTGCCCACCATCATATTTGATGAGATAGACACCGGTGTAAGCGGTGACGTAGCGGCCCGCATGGGTGACATGATGGCATCGCTGGCCCGCGACATGCAGGTGATCACCATCACGCACCTTCCGGCCGTGGCAGCTTATGGGAAAGCCCACTTCAAGGTGTTCAAACGCGATGGCGACGACTCCACCGAAACATATATAACACCGCTTGACCATGAAGAACGCCGCCATGAACTTGCGGCTATGCTCAGCGGAAAATCAAATGATGAAGCAGCACTTGCGGCTGCCGATTCCATGCTAAATCATACAAAAAACGACATTTAATGGAACCCGGAGACTATATTTACGGCCTGCGTGCCATCATTGAGGCCATCAAAGAAGGCCGCCCGATCGACAAACTGTTCATAAAAAAAGACCTTAACGGCGAACTTGCGTCAGAATTATTCGCTCTGATGCGCGAGAACCGCATAGTGGCTCAACGCGTACCCGTGGAGCGTCTTAACCGCATAAGCCGCAAGAACCATCAGGGAGCCATAGCCATGCTCTCGGCTGTAACATACCACAATCTGGGAAATCTCGTGACCGGACTCTTCGACGACGGAGTGCTGCCTTTCATAGTGGTACTTGACGGCATAACTGATGTGCGTAATTTCGGAGCTATTGCCCGCACAGCTGAATGCTGCGGAGTGAATGCCCTTGTGATAGCCGAACGCGGATCGGTGTCGGTAGGTGCCGATGCCATAAAGACGTCGGCAGGAGCGCTGCATTCCCTGCCCGTGTGCCGCGAGCGCTCATTGTCATCTGCTGTGAGATTCCTGAAAGACAGCGGATTCCGCGTTGTGGCAGTAAGCGAAAAAGCGAATTGCAACTATACAATGGCCGACTATACCGTTCCTACAGCCTTAGTGATGGGCGCAGAAGACAAAGGTATATCGGAACAAGTAATGGAACTATGCGACGACCGGGTATCGATACCTATGTTCGGACACATAGGCTCCCTTAATGTGAGTGTGGCCGCCGGCGTAATGATGTATGAGGTAGTACGCCAACGCCTCAATGCCGATCTTGAGGTGATGTGATTATTAGATATATAATGAAGCAAATCTCAGCTGATAGAACAGATGATATGGGACTTGCATCCCACCTATTGTATAATAGTCTCTGTGTAAAATCGCCCAAAATAAAACTGCTTATCCCCGATTCCACCTTCATATACATCTTTAACTGAAATTTCAGCTGTTATAATTTTGACAGACCATATAAAAGTAAGACCATTGCAACGCAAAAAAGTGCAGATGCATACTTTTTTGATGTATCTTGCACTATAAACAAGTAAACGCGATGCCACCAGTTTGTCAAGGTGGCATCGCGTTTTTCATAGAGTCTGAATAAAATGTCAAGGGGGGAGGTTTAGTAAACGGGAAATTGTGTGTCTTATTAATGTATGACGAACAGAAAAGAAATAGAGAAGCTCTTTAAAGCTCATTATCAACAGATGTACCGGTTGGCCAAGGCACTTCTGCACGACGATGATTCGGCGCGCGACATCGTACATGATGTATTTGAGGCGCTTCTCTATTCAAAAAACGACACAAATCTCTCGCCTGGCTATTTGCTCTCATCGGTTCGCAACCGTGCCTTGAACATGATCAGGGATAAAGGGATTCACAAACGAATACTCAATCTATATTTCAATGAAATTGATGAGTATGAGACAGAAAACTGGCCCGACGATGAAACTATCTCACAAATTCTTTCAATTATCAAGGAGAAATTGACACCTCAGTGCCGCCGGGTTATGGAGCTTCGTTTCAACGAAAGCCTAACCTTTGCAAAAGTTGCGGAATCATTAGATGTAAGTGAGAATGCCGTTTATAAACAAGTTCGTCAAGCATTAGTAATCATCCGTAAAAGTCTCAATCAGAATGGATAAATACAACATTGTGCTTGATTTAATTGAGCATCCCGACAAATACTCCACGCAGAAGATTGAAGAAATACTCTCTGACCATGAGGTCAAAACGATTTACTGTCTGCTCTGCAAAACCAAATCTACTTTTTCGACAACTGACGACAATGCGGATGTTGATGTAGAATGGAGACGTTTTTCCAACGCCCACACAAATCCGAAATTCCGGTTCCTTCGTATCGGATTCCGCGCTGCATCGATCGCAACCATCGCGCTAAGTTCTCTGGCTGTAGTTGCGCTGACTATCACTTTTGCTGTAAAGAAGTTCGAGCCAATACAGACGACTGTGGATATTACAATCGATGAGGTCACATCTACCCCAATGGTAAATAACGCCATGACTGATGTTGTGGAGCATCCACCGGTGGTGGCTGCTGTCCCCACTGTTTTTGAGGATGTTGCATTAGATACAATTCTCAACTATATAGCCCGAATCAACAATATTGAGGTTGATTTCAAGCATCCTGAAACGGCTCGACTCCATTTGTTTTATAAATTCGACCCAAATCTCCCGTTGGAAGAAACGATCGAACAGCTAAATACTTTCGAGCAGATAAACATACGTATAACAAGCAAGAGAATTATTGTTAACTAACTATGAAACGGACCATCATAATCTTAGTGGCGATGATTGCGTTCATAGCAGCCAACGCCAAAGAGTTTACATACACTTTCAATAACACGCCGATATCCCAGGCCATTGTAAAAATTTCCCAGGACCATCCTGACGCAAATATTGCATTTATCTACAAGGAGCTTGACAATTACATAACATCTGCAACAATTGATACCGACGACATTAACGTCGCTCTTCGGCAAATCATCGGATTTCACCCGATAATGCTTTCAACTAAAAAGGGAATCTATTATGTTGAAGCACTCCAACACGGTAGATTCACATATACCGGACAAGTAGTCGACTCTGAGAAAGAGCCTTTGCCATGCGCATCTGTTTTACTTATTAATCCAAGGGATTCGGTTGTCGTCACATATGGCGCAACTGCACAAGATGGTACTTTCAGTATTCCTTGCGACAGGAAGAATCTGACGGCAAAGGTGTCGTGCGTCGGGTACATGACCACATACCAAAATTCCGACAACTGCAATGTAGGGGTCATAACCCTCCGCGAAAACCCGATTACTCTACGAAGCATCACGGTCGAAGAAGATGCCGTTATCCTATCTCCGGATAAGAACACATATATGCCGACGCAGCGGCAAAAACAGTTCTCATCAACTGGATTCGACTTGTTGAGTCATATGGCAATCCCCACGTTAATTGTCACCCCGGGATCAAATACGATTACAGATGTATTCGGAAATGTCTGTGAAATATTTATAAATTTTACACCGGCAAGCAATGACGATCTGAATGCTATGAATATCGCCAACGCCCGTAAAATTGAGGTTTACGATTCCCCGGCAGATCCTCGTTTTCGAGGAGCCCGCAAAGCTATAAATATAGTTGTGCAGGAATATGCATACGGAGGCTATTCTAAATTTATGGCTTCAGAAACCACTTTAAACGGATTCTCCAACAAATCGAACATATATAACAAATTCACATACAAACGAATGACCTATGACCTATATGTAGGCGTCGCCAACAACAACAATAGTCATTCGGGTTCAGACACTAAGTCGCAATTTACACTCAATGATGGTGAGGTTACACGTAACGAGACCACAACCACATCAAAGAACATACTAAACAGTTTCCCCGTGACGTTTCGTGCATCGTTGAATTCCACAAGGTTGCAACTACAAAATCTTGTGTCGTTTACCCACGAATCATCTCCTGAGCAATCATACTCCGGCCAACTTTCTTTCAACAATAATTTCGACAAAGATTATAATTTTACAAGGTCAAATAGTTCTCGGCTGAATAGTTTTAATTACAATGGTTCACTATACTGGTGGCATCCCCGCGATTTCGCCATAGATTACTCGCATTCGTTGTCATATGACCATCGAAACAATTCGTCTGCATACTTCACCGACGCGGTAAACATCCCGATTGTCAATGACGCTGTTGAAAACCGGACTTCTCTCAAACTTAATCTATATGGACTGAAAGCGTTTGGATCAAAGCATCGTGTCAGGTTAGGCGGTCGGTTCATATATTTGAACGATATCGTCGACTATCCCACCAATGTAGGATCTACAGACCACCTGAAAACTACAACCGGTGGTATAACAACCCAGTACACGTTTTCCACAAAGAAATTCAACCTGTCAGCAAATCTTGGATTTGGATTTGAAAGAATTTCGGCCAATAATACCACACATACCGAAAAGACTCCATTTGGAGATGTTAATTTTTGGTGGAAAATCAGCAATAAGAATAGCTTGACAGCCTACGCTTCTTATGGTGTCTGGACTCCTGGGGTAGATATGCGTCAAGATATGGTGATTCGCGACAATGAGTACTTATATCTTACCGGCAACTCCTCTTTAGCCAACTATCAAGCACTTAATACAAACCTTGCATACAATTTCTATGCCAATAACAAATTCAATATGGCTGCATTTGTCGGTTGTGATGAATATTTCAATCGCGTAGCCACCATATATTCGCCTTATGGTAATAATGCTTTAATCCGAAGCTATATAAATAACGGCAATTACTCCAATTTATATGCCGGAGCCTCAGCAAATCTGAAGCTTTTCAACAACAGCCTGCAACTATATGCGAACATAACTCAGAAGTTTTTCAAATCCAGTGGGTTATATGATTCAACTTTATCCCCTCTGCGTATCCAACTCCAAGCATCATATTACTGGAAATCGTTTTATGTGCTTGCCTCGTGGGGATCAAAAAATTCAACCCTTACGGAGAATTCCAACATCGTAATCCGCAATCGGCAATCTTATTTGATTGAAGCCGGATGGGGTAATGGGACCTGGGTGGTGAGTTTGACAGCGAAAAACATCTTCCGGAACAAATGGGACTCTGACACATGGAGTCAAGAGACGCCATTATATAGTAAATGGGAAACATTGTACTCCCCCAAAGCCCACGCGAGCCTGAATCTTACCGTTACATATACAATTGGATATGGCAAGAAAACCCGCAGAGCTAACGAAGTCGGTGCCTATGGCTCCAGCCCGTCTGCCATTATTAAGCATTAGAATTAATCAGACGTAGCTGTGGCACCAATCGAAATTTCACGGTTTGACAGGTGTTATCACTTACATTACTACCGGACAAGGCCCTTTACTTCGACAATGTAGGTGTGCCGAATAAATTCACGATTGACGGCAAAATCCCACTCACTTTGACCTTACCAATCTTAAGCCTCCAGTCCAACGATCACATAGACATTGTCTAAATTCTCAACGACAAGGGTAATGGCTAAGACATGAATGCCTTGCCAGCTATAACTGTACAGTTCGGACCGCGAAGCCCAATCAATAGTCGTCTCTCATTAAATATACTTTGCAATAAAGCTCCCGTTGAGGGAGCTTTAGTTCGTCAATACTCGACTTTCTCAGGATTCTGCGACCATGCCCTGAATGCGTCAAGCGCCCGGGCCCGCATGAAATGGTCACAGCGTATCGAGCGCTGCTCACGGGCAAGAGCCAATTGATCATATATAAATGAATCGTCGAAGTCAATTGCTTTTGCGTCGGCTTTTGTGTTTCCGTAACAGATGCGATCAACTCCCGCCCAATACAAGGCACTAAGGCACATCGGACATGGCTCACATGATGAATATACGGTACATCCTGAAAGCTTAAATGTATTCTCGCGGGCACAGGCCGCCCTTATAGCTGACACTTCAGCGTGAGCCGTAGGATCATTATTTGCCGTGACGCGGTTTACACCGGTCGCCACTACCTGCCCGTCTTTCACTACCACTGCACCGAACGGACCTCCTCCGTTGGCTACGTTCTCAACCGACAGGTCAATAGCCATCTGCATGAATCGGGCGTCATCAGGTGTGTAGTCAAGAAATTCTTTCTCGGTATCGGGACCAAAATCAATGTGTTTCATATCAATAAACTTATAAAAAAAGAGGCGCTCAATATTGAACGCCTCTGTAATCAAAAAAGTTTCCTAAAGACTGATTTGTCATGAGGCGTCGCAAGTGGTGACCGTGATATGTCGCGTGGCTGAGCATTCGGTCACTGAATGGTCAACAATGATGTGTCTGTTGGCCATGGCATCAATGGTTGACATCTCATGTGATACTAAGATAATTGTGCACCGGGGTGCGAGAGATGCGATCAAACGATATATATGGGCTTCAAAATGCTTGTCGATATAGCTGAGCGGCTCATCAAGCACAAGTAGTGACGGCTTTGCCACAATAGCCCTTCCGAGCAAGGCACGCTGCAACTGGCCTCCGCTGAGGCGGCCTATAGGGCGGGCCGCCAATTGTGCAAGCTCTACATCGTTCAGAGCTTCTTCAACCATAGAATTCCTGGTCGCTGAATCATAACCGGTGTGGGCGAGGATGCCTGAAGCTATGACATCCCGCACAGATATGGGGAAATGTGAGTCTATGCTGTTCTTCTGAGGCAGATAACCAACAGAGGAGCGGCCGTCAGGAAAATGCACCGCCCCGGAAGCAGGCTTGAGCAATCCCAGGATTATGCGCAGCAGGGAGGTCTTACCTCCTCCGTTCGGACCCGTCACCGCCACAAAATCGCCTTTGTTGATGCGGAGATTTACATTTGAAAGTATCTCACGACGCTCGCGCGTGAACGAGACACCGCATAATTCGATCAGCGGCCTGTCGGTTGCATTGAGATGCACATCAACAGGCCGGGGGTGATGGCAGCAGGTGCCGAGATGTTTCTCATAATCTCGAAAGTTCATCTACCACGCTCTTTAACTGATCAGGCCAGTCGTATGATGAAATATTTACTGAAATCTCATTTGCACCGGTGCTGTTACGGATAGTAGCGGCCTGCTGGGCATTACAATAGCCTTGATTGATGAAAAGCTGCGCTCCATGCTCCTTGGCTTCATCGATTACGTGACGTAGTGCGCCTATTGAAACTTCCTTGTTGTCACCACTTACGGCAAGTTGCTCAAGATCATAATCGCGGGCAAAGTAGCTTAAAGTGGGATGCCATACAATGAAAGAGCGGTTGGGAGCCTGTGCCAGACTTTTTGCGAATACCATGTCAAGCGAGTCAAGTTTATGGTCTACGGACATATAACGTTCCTGATATTCGGCGGCATTATCGGGGTCGAGACGCTGTAATTGCTCGGCCATGCATCTTGTCATGATGCGCATGTTTTTAACCGAGCCCCAATAATGGGGATCAACACAGTCTGATGAATCAGGGGCCTGTTCAAGAAAATTCGTGTGTACGTGGCCATGGGTTCCATAAAGAGGTTCAATATCATTTGCAATATCAACAATATTGACATCTTTATCAATGGACAATTTGAGAGCCAACTCGAATGGCAGAATGTCCATTGTAAAATATGCCTTGCTGCGGTCAATATCGGCACGGGTAGTGAGAGATGGCTCGAACGCCTCGGGATCAGCGCTCGACGGCATTATCGTCACAACTTTAAAATGATCACCGACCAACTGCTCAAGTATATATCTCTGCGGCTCGATACTCACAGCTATCACAGGCCGTTCATCTGCGGTGTCTCCACATGAAGAAGCGACAAACAGGGCAATTATTAAGCCCGCTATCGCCAATATCCTATTCATATATATGTCCATAGATTATATGACAAGTTATAGATTGTCACGGCAAAGTTACAAATATTTTTCAATACAGCCACAAAATCGAAACAAAACTTTTACACTTAACATTAATTAACACGCCAATGCATCATGTGAGAGTGTCAACCACTTCATTTTATCCGCCCCGGAAAAAATTAAAACAGACAGGGTAATTTACGAAGATTACAAACGTCAGACGTAAAAATCGTTAAAAATTGTTTCAAAAGTTAGGCGAATTTACAGGAAAATGACTATCTTTGCAGGCAGAAAAACCCGCATAATGCCCGGCACAAGTTGTTGCGGTAGGTTTCAGGCAGTGAATCGCCACTGTTTCAGCGCCATAAGCCTCCGAGATAAATCACCGACGGGCGACTGAAAAGAAAACAACAAAATAATAATATGATATCATTAGCCATTTTTGGAATTCAAAACAGCGGAGTGCTTGCCATCACGGCACTGCTCACAGGTGTGGCATTGGTAGCCCTGGCGCTGTGGATTGCCGGCTTAATATCGCCGCGCTCTTTCAATCCCCAGAAAGGAGAAGCCTATGAATGTGGTATTCCCACCCGAGGCGAAAGCATGTCGCAGTTTAACGTAGGTTATTACCTTTTCGCGATTCTCTTTCTGATGTTTGACGTCGAGACCGTCTTCCTTTTCCCGTGGGCTGTAAATTTCAACACCCCGGAATCGGCCGGAGTGCTCGGCGTCGCTGTTTTCTTTGGAATACTTGTACTTGGCCTGGCATATGCCTGGAAGAAAGGAGCGCTTGAATGGAAGTAACTTGCAAATCAATGCCATATGAGGCATGGAAAGATAATGAGCACATTGAGAAGCTCGTAAAAGAATTACAGGAAAGCGGCACCAACGTGATAGTTGGGTCTTTTGACAAACTGATCAATTGGGGCCGGTCCAACTCAATATGGCCGCTGACATTCGCTACAAGTTGCTGCGGCATTGAATTTGTGTCATTGGGTGCCGCACGTTTTGACATGGCACGCTTCGGATGGGAAGTTGCCCGCTCATCACCACGTCAGGCTGACTTCATGATGGTTGCCGGCACTATTGTCAACCGCATGGTGCCCGTATTCCGACGCCTTTACGACCAACTTGCCGAGCCGAAATATGTGATTGCCTGCGGCAGTTGTGCCATATCCGGCGGTCCTTTCCGCAAGAGCTATCATGTAGCCAAAGGCATTGAAGATATAGTGCCTGTGGATGTGTTTGTTCCCGGATGTCCCCCGCGTCCAGAGGCAATGATTTACGGAATCATGCAGCTGTCACGCAAAATCAAAGTCGAGAAATTCTTCGGCGGCGTCAACCGTCAGGAAAGCCGCGAGGAATTCCTGCGCGAACACCCCGTTGACTGACCCTCTCCCCTCAGCATTTACACCTATAATAATAAGCCTCAATCAATCATATAAAATTTATGGCTACCTTACAGGAAAAGATTGCACGACAGTTCCCGTCAATGCCGCTTGCCACCGATGGCTCAGGCATCGCCCAACTGACTGTCGACAACGCCGCCTGGCCTGAGACCGCCCGCACCCTGCGTGATGTCCTCGGCCTCGACTACCTTGTCACCATCGCAGGCATGGATTGGGTAGACTCGCTGGGATGTATATACTATTTAATGTGTTCAGAGACGGGCGAGACTTGCTCAGTAAAAGTTTTAGCCGGACCCGACCGTGACCACCCCTATATCCCCACCGTGTCGCACCTTTGGCGCATAGCAGAGCTTTACGAGCGTGAAGTATATGACTTCTTCGGCATCATCTTCCTTGACAATCAGGATATGCGCCGCCTGTTCCTTAACATTGACTGGGTAGGATTCCCTCTTCGCAAAGACTACGATCAGGATCCATCTATCAATCCGGTTTCAATCGAAAACGAACGCCAAAGCGACTACACCCAGGTTTACACCCGCGATGCTGACGGAAAGGTCACAATGCAGGAACGTGCCATCTTCACTCCTGAAGATTTCGTAATCAATATCGGCCCCCAGCACCCTGCCACCCACGGCGTATTACGCTTCCGCACAGCTGTTGACGGAGAGACTATCAAGAAGATAGACGTTTACATGGGTTATATCCACCGAGGTGTGGAGAAACTGTGTGAATCGCTGCAATACCCACAGACGCTCCACTTCATGGATCGTCTCGACTATTTCTCAGGTCAGATCTATCATCACGGCCTCAGCATGCTGTACGAGAAAGCTGCCGGCATTGAAATCTCACGCCGTGCACAAGTGATACGCGTGATGATGGACGAGCTGTCGCGTATAGCATCACATTGTCTCTTCATCGGCACATACTGCATGGACCTCGGTGCTACCACAATGCTGTTCTACACACTGCGTGTGAGAGAACAGATCCTTGATATTTTCGAAAAGACCTGCGGCGCCCGCATGACATTCAACTACGCATGTATAGGCGGTGTTATGCAGGATCTTGCTCCCGACTTTGTACAGGATGTGAAAGCACTTTTAGCTGTATTGCCAAAAAATATCAAGGAATACAACAAGATATTCACCGGCAACGTCATCGCAAAGAACCGATTGGAAGGTGTTGGCATCCTGAGTAAGGAAGATGCCATATCATATGCCATCACAGGCCCGTCGGGCCGAGCTTCGGGTTGGGCTTGCGATATGCGCAAACTGCGCCCATATTCTATCTATTCCGAGCTTGATTTTGAAGAAGTTGTGCGCGAGGAAGGAGACTCAATGGCACGCTTCAAGGTGCGCATGAGCGAGATGGAACAAAGCGCACGCATTCTTGAGCAATTGGTTGACAATATACCTGAGGGTGAATATCTTGTAAAGGTTCCCAAGGTGCTGAAGATTCCTCAGGGGCAATGGTTTGAAGTTGTTGAGGGATGTCGCGGCGCTTTCGGTGTATACCTTGAGAGCGACGGCACAACCAAACCCTACCGTCTCAAAATAGCTCCTCCCTGCCTGCCGTTGGCCGGAGTGGTCGACCACATAACCACAGGCAGCAAAATAGCCGATCTTATCACGATAGGCGGCTCGCTTGACTATATTGTTCCTGACATGGACCGCTAATACATAACCGTATATTCTCATGGAAACATTGCAAGATACACATATTTTTGACTTCGCGAGAATCACCGGGCCTATCCACGACTGGCTCACCGGCTTCCTGCCCTTATGGGCCACCACCACCGTGGAATGTGTTGCGGTAGGTGTAGGACTGCTACTGCTTTACGCTCTTCTTGCGCTCTTCTACATCTATTTCGAACGCAAGGTCTGCGCATTCTTCCAATGCCGTCTCGGCCCTAACCGTGTAGGCCCGATGGGCTTGTTGCAGAGCTTCGCCGATATGTTCAAGATTCTCATAAAAGAGCTTATCGAACTGAAGCACACTGATAAATTCCTGTTCGGACTCGCGCCCTACCTTGTAATCATTGCATCAATGCTCTGCTTCGCCACCCTGCCATGGGGCGACGGATTGCAGATCATCGATTTCAATATCGGTATATTCTTCCTCATCGCATGCTCTTCAATAGGTGTGCTCGGCATATTGCTCGCCGGTTGGTCATCGAACAACAAATATACACTTATCGGTGCGTTGCGTTCGGGTGCCCAGATGGTCAGCTACGAGTTATCTATCGGACTCTGCGTGGTGACAATGGTATGCCTCGCCGGCTCGATGAGCATAACCGATATAGTACTGGCTCAGAAAGACACATGGTTCATAGTTCAGGGACATGTTGCTGCGCTGATAGCATTCATTATATATATGATAGCAGGCACAGCCGAGACCAACCGTGGCCCGTTTGACCTTCCTGAGGCTGAGAGCGAACTTACCGCAGGTTATCACACTGAGTATTCAGGTATACATTTCGGTTTCTTCTACCTTGCCGAATATCTGAACCTCTTCATCGTATCAGGTGTGGCCACCCTGCTTTTCTTCGGCGGTTGGATGCCTCTGCACATAGGAGGTTGGGATGGGTTCAACATGATCATGGATTATATTCCCACCCCTATATGGTTCATTGTTAAGGCTGTAGCCCTTTCATTTATCATTATATGGTTTAAATGGACATTTCCACGCCTGCGCATTGACCAACTGCTGTCGCTTGAATGGAAATATCTGCTCCCGATCAACCTCTTCAACCTGGCCCTGATGGTAGCCATCATCTCCTTAGGCCTCACATTATAAAAAATATTCACAACCCTATACCGCTGAAACAATGAGCGACACAATCGGCAAAATAGCACAAGTAATCGGCCCGGTGGTCGACGTAGCCTTTGAAGGCGACGGCGTTATCCTCCCGCCCATTTACACCGCTCTCAAAATTGACCGCGAAGACGGCACGGAACTTATTCTTGAAGTAGAACAGCACATAGGCGAGGACACTGTGCGCTGTGTAGCTATGGAGAGTACAGATGGCCTGCAACGCGGAATCGCAGTGAAAAGCCTCGGACATCCGATCTCGATACCAACCGGCGACCAGGTCAAAGGCCGCCTCATGAATGTCATAGGCCATGCGATTGACAACCTCCCAGCCCTCAAGCGCGACAATCTGCGTTCTATACATCAGCCGGCACCTGCATTCGAGGACCTGACCATCGGCACCGAGATTCTCTCGACCGGTATCAAGGTGATTGACCTTCTTGAGCCTTACAGCAAAGGTGGCAAGATCGGTCTGTTCGGTGGCGCCGGCGTGGGCAAGACCGTGCTGATCATGGAACTCATCAACAATATCGCGAAAGGACATGACGGTTTCTCGGTGTTCACCGGCGTAGGAGAACGTACCCGTGAAGGCAATGACCTTCTGCGCGAGATGATCGAGAGTGGCGTAATGCGCTACGGCGACAAATTCAAGGAAGGCATGGAAAAAGGGGAGTGGAACCTGCATGACGTTGATGTCGACCACCTCAAAGATTCACAGGCCGCACTTGTGTTCGGCCAGATGAACGAGCCGCCGGGTGCCCGACTGCGCGTTGCGCTTACCGGCCTTACCGTAGCCGAGCAGTTCCGTGACCAGGGCGCAGGCGGCAAAGACGTCTTGCTGTTCATTGACAACATATTCCGCTTCACACAGGCCGGTTCCGAGGTATCGGCACTTCTTGGCCGAATGCCGTCAGCTGTGGGTTACCAACCTACCCTCGCGTCAGAAATGGGTGCTCTTCAGGAGCGTATAACGTCAACAAAAAACGGTTCGATCACATCAGTACAGGCCATATATGTGCCTGCCGATGACTTGACGGACCCCGCACCTGCCACCACGTTCAGCTTCCTTGACGCCACCACCGTGCTTTCACGTAAGATTTCAGAGCTTGGTATCTACCCCGCTGTAGATCCTCTTGAATCAACATCGCGTATCCTTGATCCCAATATCGTGGGCGAAGAGCACTATAACACAGCACAAGCCGTGAAACAGCTGCTACAAAAATATAACGAGTTGCAGGACATCATCGCCATCCTCGGCGTTGACGAACTCTCAGACGAGGATAAACTTGTGGTAGCCCGCGCCCGCCGAGCCCAGCGCTTCCTGTCACAACCGTTCAACGTTGCCGAACAGTTCACCGGTCTTCCGGGCGTGATGGTTCCTCTGAGTGAGACCATCCGCGGCTTCAAGATGATTCTGAACGGAGAGATGGATCAATACCCCGAACAAGCCTTCCTTAATGTGGGCACAATTGACGATGCCATCGCCAAGGGTAAGAAGCTGCTCGACGAAGTTAAGTAACATCAATCAATAAGAACCTGAATTACAATGACACTCAAGATAATATCGGCTGTAGAGATACTATTTGAAGGCACCGTGAGTTCGGTGACATTGCCCGGTACCTCGGGACAATTCACAGTACTTCACAACCATGCCTCTCTGGTATCTACCCTTACTGCCGGTGACATTGCATACACCGATGACAACGGCAACCGCAACACACGTCATATAGATGGTGGAATTGCCGACATCGACAACAATGTAATATCAGTGTGTCTTTATTAATATTGCCCGATGACCCGACTGATCAGCATAATATTAATGTCGCTAATGACCGCGCTGTGGTCACCGATGCATGCATCGGAAGTTACCACGGGCGACAGTACCAAGCATAAAGGGCTTGATGCCAAGGAAATAATCTTTGAGCATCTGGGCGACGGCTACGGCTGGGAAGTGCCATTCAACCACCATAAGCGCATACCTCTGCCCGTATTGGTGTGGGGATCAGACGGGTTCCACTGCTTCTCATCAGCCCGTGTGGCCGACGGCAAGGAATATAAAGACGGGAACGTAACATTCAAGATTGCCGGGAAAGACAGCAATTACAAGGGAAAGATCGTTGAAATAGTAAATGGTCACGAAGAGAAGCCTTTCGACATATCCATCACAAAGAATGTACTCGCGCTTTTCATAACCGTAATCCTCGTAGCAGGTCTTATGTTATGGCTTGCAAGATTCCACAAGCGCCACAAGCTGTTCAAGGCTCCGCGTAAAGGTCTCGGGGCCATTGAGGCTGTAGTGACATTCGTGTATGACGGTGTGATCAAATCTACCTTGGGTGACAAGGCACCACGCTTCGCTCCATACCTGCTGTCAGTCTTCTTCTTCATTCTTGTAATGAATCTCTTAGGACTCATAGTTGTGTTTCCCGGCGGTGCCAACCTCACCGGCAACATAGCCGTAACACTCGTTTTGGCTGTCTTTACATTCCTGATGACGAACCTCTTGGCTAACAAGCATTATTGGAAAGAAATTTTTTGGCCCGATGTGCCAATTTGGCTTAAATTTCCACTTCCCATCATGCAAGTCATCGAGGTATTCGGCATCTTCACCAAGCCGGCAGCTTTGACCGTGCGTCTTTTCGCCAACATGATGGGCGGCCACATGATAGTTATAGTTCTGACACTGCTGATATTCATCTTTGCAGCAATGAGTCCGGCAGTAGGCGCTGCAACCACAGTGGTATCAGTACTGTTCTCAATCTTCATGCTACTTATAGACGTGCTTGTAAGCTTTATTCAGGCATATGTGTTCACAATGCTGTCCACCATATTCATTTCTCTGGCACAGGAACACGAACATAAGAAAGAAGAAAAGAAAACAGCCGCAGTTGCATCCACAGTCACAACGGCAGTATCCAAATAAAAGAAATAAACAATACAAAAATAAACAACCTCTAAAACGTATAAAATTATGTTAGGAATTTTAGCAGCAGAAGCATTGACAGCTCTCGGCGCCAGCATCGGCGCAGCAATCGCAGCCATCGGCGCAGGTATCGGTATCGGCAAAATCGGCGGTTCAGCCATGGAAGCTATCGCCCGTCAGCCCGAGGCCGCCGGCGACATCCGCAGTAATATGATTGTGATCGCCGCCCTTATCGAAGGTGTGGCTCTGTTTGCCGTTATCGTTTGTATCCTGGCTCTGTTCGTATAATTCCCCATCCCCGGCTTTAACTCCATTAAAAACAAGACATGGAACTATTCACCCCTGACTTCGGCCTGGTCTTCTGGATGTTTGTGTCGTTTGCCGTGCTATTTTTCATATTATGGAAATTTGCATGGCCGGTGATACTGAAATCAGTAGACAAGCGCGCCGACCTTATTGACAAGGGTGTGGAATATGCCCGGAGTGCCAAGGAACAACTTGACAATGCCCGCCAAAGCGCACAAGAAGTCATCAACGAGGCTCGGCGCCAACAAGCCGACATGATGCGCGACGCAGACCGTATCAAAACACAGATGATAGAAGACGCCCGGCAGAGCGCACAGGCTGAGGCACAGAAAGTCATGGATAACGCAAAACTGCAAATCCAGCAACAGCAAAAAGAAGCTCAGCTCCAATTCCGCAACCAAGTCAGCGAGTTTGCACTCGAAATCGCCTCTAAGGTGGTGAAAAACCAACTTAAAGATGAGCAGACACAAACCAAACTCGTAAACTCCCTGCTCGATGACATCGAGAGCAAATAACAACAATCACAGGCAATCCACGAAAGATGAATCAAGGTCTTATCCCGCGACGATACGCCAAGGCGCTCTTTAAAACAGACAAAGAGCGCGGCGATGCCGAACGCTGTTACCAGCTGATGAACACGCTGGTGGCATCCTTTGACGCCAATCCGCAGTTGCAGGCTACCATCGCCAATCCGTTCATAGCCACCCCAGATAAGGTTAAGCTAATCGCAACAGCCGCCGGCTCTGTAGCTGCCGACACGACCTTCAATGACTTCCTGCAATTGCTTGTGAAGAACCGGCGCATCGATCTGATCGATCTAATTGCTCACAGCTATCTCACACTATACCGCGAGGAAAACAATATACGTCGCGTAGAGATAGTGTCAGCCTCACCCCTTGAGCCTGCTGTCATGAACCGCATCAAGCAATTGGTCGAGAAGCAACTCGATGGCGCAAAGATGGAATTTTCATCACGCGTTGATCCGGCCCTCATAGGCGGATTCGTAGTCAACATTGACAACGAGCGTCTTGACGCTTCCATTTCGACCCAACTCAAGGAGCTAAAGCTATCCTTGCTCAATTAAAATTAACCATTCACCCCGCCAACTGCCCACAATGATAAATCCAAGCGAGATATCTGAAGTATTGAAACAGCAGCTCGAAAGCATCAATACCACTGTCAATTTTGAAGAAGTAGGTCAGGTGCTTGAAGTAGGCGACGGCGTTGCCCACGTCTACGGCCTGGACAACGTGCGCGCCAACGAGCTCGTAGAATTTGAAAACGGCGTCAAAGGCGTCGCCCTTAACCTCGAGGAAAGCAACGTAGGCGTAATTCTGCTTAACAACGTCGACAAAGTAACCGAGGGCATGAGCGTAAAGCGCACAGGCCAGATTGCTTCTATACCTGTGGGCGAAGGCCTTCTGGGGCGCGTCATTAACGTCTTGGGCGAGCCGATCGACGGTCGCGGCCCTATAACCGGCGACCTTATGCGTCTCCCCCTCGAGCGTAAAGCTCCCGGCGTTATCTATCGCCAGCCCGTAAATCAACCGCTACAGACCGGTATCAAAGCCGTAGATTCAATGGTCCCCATCGGTCGCGGACAACGCGAACTTATCATCGGTGACCGTCAGATAGGTAAAACTGCCATCGCCATTGATACTATTATCAATCAGCGCAAAAACTTTGAGGAAGGCAAGCCCGTATATTGCATCTACGTAGCCATAGGTCAGAAAGCATCATCAGTAGCCGCTATAGTCGAAACATTGCGCAAATACGGTGCAATGGATTACACCGTAGTGGTTGCCGCCACCGCTGCCGACTCAGCTTCGATGCGCTATTACTCACCCTTCGCCGGCGTGGCTATCGGTGAATATTTCCGTGACACCGGCCGCGACGCTCTCATCGTTTACGATGACCTGTCGAAGCAGGCGGTCGCCTACCGCGAGATCTCTCTGATCCTGAAACGCCCTTCGGGACGAGAAGCCTATCCCGGCGATATCTTTTATCTGCACTCACGTCTGCTTGAACGCGCAGCCAAAATCATCGACAACCAGGAGATCGCGGCCACAATGAACGACCTTCCCGCCTCTCTCAAACCAATCGTAAAAGGCGGCGGCTCGCTCACCGCACTCCCGATCATCGAGACTCAGGCCGGTGACGTCTCAGCCTACATCCCCACCAACGTGATCTCAATCACTGACGGCCAGATATATCTTGAGACCGCACTGTTCAACCGCGGCATCCGCCCGGCAATCAATGTCGGTATCTCTGTATCACGTGTGGGCGGTAACGCGCAGATCAAGCCTATGAAGAAGGTGGCCGGCACTCTGAAAATCGACCAGGCACAGTTCCGTGAACTTGAATCATTCACCAAGTTCGGCGGCGACATCGACGCCGTGACAGCTCGTGTGATAGACAAAGGCCGCAAGAACGAACGCCTCCTCATCCAGCCCCAATACCACCCGGTACCGGTAGCTGAGCAGGTAGCCGAGATATATTGCGGCGTTAACGGCCTGCTTGAAAATGTACCTGCCGAGCACGTCGCCGACTTTGAGAAACAGTTCGTGCAGTTGCTTCAGGCAAAATACAAGGATGAACTTGCCCAGATCGCACAAGGTAAACTTACTGACGACATCACAGCCAAGCTCACCGAAGCTGCCAATCAGATTTCAGGCCAATTTTAAAATACAAGAATACAGTAACAGCAGATGGCAACACTTAGAGAACTGAAAGGACGCATTGGCTCGGTAGCCTCCTCGGAAAAGATTACCGGTGCCATGAAGATGATATCTTCGGCCAAGATGCACAAGGCCGAGGGCGCTCTACGACGCCTGGGGCCCTACCGCACCACCATCGAGGGCATCATCTCCAATCTGCTCTCGGCCGATGCTCCGTTCACGTCACCCCTTGCCGTTGAGCGTCCTATAAGCCATATCACAATCGCCGTGCTCGGAAGTGACGATGGCCTGTGTGGCGCCTACAATGTCAACATAGTGAAATTTCTTGAGCAAGAAATCGAGAATTTGCGTTCGGCTCACGGCAGCGGATTACAAATCACCGTCGTGCCTGTAGGCCGCAAGATGATCAAAGCACTGGGGCGCCTCGGCAACAGTGTCACAGTGCAGGTTCCCGAGGACATTGACTCAAAGAGCGATGGCAATGCCGTGAAAGGGTTCGAGTACCGGCTGCGTGACAGCTTCCTGCGTGGAGATACCGATGCTGTCAACATCGTATATATGAACTATATCAGCGCCGGCCGCCAACGGGCTAAAAACGACAGGCTGCTCCCATTGTCGGCACAGGCGTTCTCCACGGACTCTCAAGACGACAAGTCTGCGGCTGTAAAACCATATATATTCGAGCCTGACGCGCCTCACATCTTCGCCAGTGTGCTGCCAATGTATCTACTCGCAGTCACACAGGAAGTATTTGTGGAAAACCGTGCATCGGAACAGGCCGCCCGCGTTATGGCTATGCAAGCTGCCAACGACAACGCACGCAAGCTGCTTGACCAACTGAGACTCGAATACAACAAACTGCGCCAACAATCAATCACCACCGAGCTGCTCGACATAGTTGGCGGCCAGGTGCGCGACTAATCAACATAGAATTAACACCATCACGATAATCAATCATTAATCAATGGGTAGTGTAAAAGAATACTTTACATCTTTGGGGTCAGGAGTCGCCTCGCTTCTCAAGGGAATGAGCGTCACCGGCAAAGAATTCATAACCCCCAAGATTACCGAACGTTATCCCGAAAACCGCGAAACACATCAGTGGCCCGACCGTTTCCGCGCCATCCTTGAACTCATCTATGATGAGGAAGGTAACCACAAATGCATCGCCTGCGGCACTTGCGAGCGCAACTGTCCTAACGGCACCATTACAGTGGAGTCAAAGATGGTTGACACCCCGGCCGGCACAAAAAAGAAAAAACTCGCCCGTTACATCTACGATCTGGGCTCATGCACATTCTGCCAATTATGTGTCACCACTTGTCCGACCGACGCTCTGCGCTTCCGCAACGAATTTGAGCAGGCCGTGTTCACCCGCGAGAAACTTGTAAAACAACTCAATTACCTGCCCGAGAAACCCGAGCCGGAACTTACCGAGGAGCAAAAAGCAAAGCTTGCCGCCGAACGAGAGGCTAAAATAGCAGCAGCAAAGGCCAAGGCCGCCGCTGCCAAAGGCGCCTCACCTGCCGCAACCGAGGCAAGCCCGACGGCATCCGCGCCCGACAGCGCCGCAGCCAAGGCACTCGCCGCAGCTAAAGGAGATCCGGAAAAAGAAGCCAAGATAAAAGCCGCCCTTGAAAAGGCTGCTGCTCTCAAGGCTCAACGCGAGGCTGCCGCAAAGGCTGACAAATCTGAATAATTCAACTACAGCAGGTTACGGACAGTCATATCCTGAGATTGGCTTGATCACCGGTTTTTTCAGTCACACACGGACACCGGAGCTTAAAGTTCATGATGGATCAATGACATAACAGACTTGCTAACCTTAAAGAGAATAATAAATAATAAACCAATATGGATTCAGTAGGAAGTATCATTCTGTATGTGATTGTCGCTGCGGCGATGGTCATCTTCTCGGTACTGGCTGTGACCACACGCAAGATCCTGCGCGCCGCCACCTACCTGCTATTCACGCTTTTTGCCGCCGCCGTAGTCTATTTTATGCTTGACTACCAATTCCTCGGTGCCGTGCAGATAGCCGTATACGCCGGTGGTATAGTGGTGCTCTTCGTATTCGCGATATTGCTCACGTCACATCCCGGGCACAACTCCGAGAAACTGGCATCAAAACGCCGCGTCCTCGGCTTGATTGCCTCCGTGGCCATGTTTGCCATCACCGGATGCTCATTGCTCGCACGCTGCAACCTCTTCGCAGCCAAGCCGGCGGTCGAGACACCCACCATGCAAACCATCGGCCAAGCCATGATGGGCACCGGCCACGGTCAGTATCTGCTGCCGTTCGAGGCAGTGAGTGTCCTTTTACTCGCATGTATAATCGGTGGCATAGTAGTCGCCCGTAAACGTTAACAGCCATGGAATTGACAGCTATCTATTACCTGGTGCCGTCGCTGATAATGTTCTGCTGCGGCCTCTACGGCTTCCTTACCCGGCGCAACATGATTGCCATGCTCATCTCTCTTGAGCTGATGCTCAACGCCGTAGACATGAATTTTGTAATCTTCAACCGTTTCCTGTTCCCCGAACAGATGGAAGGCATGGTGTTCACACTCTTTGCAATCGCTATCGCGGCCGCAGAGACAGCTCTTGCCATCGCCATCATCATCAACGTTTTCCGTTCGGTACGCAATGTAGACATCAGGGAGCTTAACCAAATGAAATTCTAATAGTGATGAGCCCTACCCTACCTATACTTATCTTGGCCATACCGCTGTTCATGTTCATTTTCCTGGGCTTGTGCGGCAAAAAAATGAGCCATCTGCTTGCCGGCACACTCGGCACGCTCGGCATGGGCACAGTGCTCGTGCTCGCCTATACCACGGCGTTCAACTACTTCTTCAGCGGCGCCCCCGAGTTTATCTCAGCTTCAGGCGAACGTCTGCAGTACATCGTATTTAACCAAACCTGGCTTCAGTTTACCGATAATCTGGTAATCTCGCTCGGCTTCTTCCTCGACCCCATCTCGGCCATGATGTTGGTTGTCATCACAACTATCTCTTTCATGGTACATCTCTACTCATTGGGATATATGCGCGACCATCACGGTGTGTTTGAAAAAGGCTTCCAACGCTTTTACGCATTCCTGTCGCTTTTCTCTTTCTCAATGCTCGGCCTGGTTGTGGCAACCAACATCTTCCAGATGTATATCTTCTGGGAACTTGTCGGCGCCTCTTCCTATCTGCTGATCGGTTTCTACTACACCAAGCCATCGGCAGTGTCGGCATCGAAGAAAGCATTTATCGTCACCCGTTTCGCTGATCTTGGCTTCCTCATCGGCATCCTCGTGCTCAGTTGGTATACAGGAACATTTGACTTCACCAACCTCACCTCAGTACCCGTAGAAGGCATGAAAGATGTGTTCCACGTTGACCTCTCGACGCCTAAGTCGATACTTGCCTCAATCGAAAGCCACGCCGCTCCGATGTTCATGGGCGCATCAGTGCTCACATGGGCTCTCGTGCTGATCTTCATGGGAGGCATGGGTAAATCGGCGATGATGCCTCTGCACATCTGGCTGCCCGATGCTATGGAAGGTCCGACTCCCGTGTCGGCTCTTATCCACGCCGCCACCATGGTTGTGGCCGGTGTTTATCTGGTGGCACGTCTGTTCCCGCTTTACCTCATGGAAAACAGCGCATTGGTCATCATTACCGTAGTAGGCGCCATCACCGCGTTCTACGCCGCCATGGTAGCCTGTGCCCAGATTGACATAAAGAGAGTGCTCGCTTTCTCGACAATATCGCAGATCGCATTCATGATGGTAGCGTTAGGCGTTGCCCGTCCTGAACATCACGAGGGTCTTGGCTACATGGCTTCGATGTTCCATCTTTTCACGCACGCCATGTTCAAAGCCCTGCTCTTCCTCGGAGCCGGCGCCCTGATACATGCCATCGGTTCAAATGACTATACCGCCATGCACGGCCTTCGTAAGCACATGCCGATAACCCATTGGACATTCCTCATCGGTTGTCTTGCCATCGCCGGTATCATACCGTTCTCGGGATTCTTCTCAAAAGACGAGATTCTGAGCGCATGCGGCAATTACAGCACACTGGTATACATCTGGATGTCGCTTGTAGCCGGCCTCACCGCTTTCTATATGTTCCGTCTCTACTACCTTATATTCTGGTGGAAAGAGCACAAGACACCCGAGGGACATCATGCTCCGCATGACCAACCCTGGACCATGTCACTACCGCTCATCATTCTCGCTGCCATATCATGCGTGGCCGGTTTCATTCCATTCGGCAAACTCGTGTCATGGAACGGCGAACCGTACGACTTCATGGCTCATTTTGACTGGGGTGTGGCATCAATAAGCCTTGCAGTCGCAATCCTCGCCATAATTCTGGCAACAGTAATGTACCGCAAGGAAAACCCGCTGCCCGCTAAGTTCAAGAACGCCCTCCCCACCCTGTGGGACTGGTGTCACCACCGCTTCTACTGGGATGAACTCTATATGTTTATCACCCATAAGATTATCTTCAACGGCATCTGCCGCCCCCTGGCATGGTTTGACCGCCACATCATCGACGGCACCATGGATTCCTTCGCTATCATCACAAACAAGGCATCCAACGCCATCAAGCCCCTTCAGTTGGGTCAGGTTCAGATGTATACCTGGATATATATCATCGGAGCGCTGCTCCTTGGCGGCATAACTATCCTGTGCCTGCTTTAAACCAATGAGAGTCAATCCCCTGAAAAAGTAAAAAGCTATGTTTGAAAATATATTAATATACTTCGTAATCATCCCGTTGGTTATGCTTGGTGCCCTGGCTCTGTGCCGCAACATCAAGCAGATCCGCGCCGTGGCTGTAGTCGGTTCACTGGGCTTGATTGCTCTCTCGGTGGTGCTGTTGGTACAATACCTGGCACTGCGTGCGGCAGGCAACAACGACCCGATGCTCTTCGTTGATTCATGGTCATGGTTCACACCGCTCAACATACACCTCGCCGTGGGTGTCGACGGCATTTCTGTGGCAATGCTGCTCCTGTCGTCAATCATTGTATTTGCCGGATCGTTCGCATCATGGACTATACAACAGCCCAAGGAATTTTTCCTTTGGCTCATCCTGCTGAGCACCGGTGTATTCGGCTTCTTTATCTCAATTGACATGTTCACCATGTTCATGTTCTATGAGGTAGCGCTCATCCCCATGTACCTCCTTATCGGGGTGTGGGGGTCAGGTAACAAGAACTACTCAGCCATGAAACTGACCCTGATGCTGATGGGTGGCTCAGCATTTCTGATGCTCGGCCTAATCGGTATCTACTACCACTCAGCTCCCGAAGGCGGACAGCTCACATGGAACCTACTTGAAATCGTCAACAACGCCGCCATTCCCCACGGTTGGCAGCAGTTCCTCTTCCCCATGACATTCGTAGGTTTCGGCGTACTTGGCGCGATGTTCCCCTTCCACACATGGTCACCTGACGGTCACGCCTCAGCCCCCACCGCGGTGTCAATGCTCCACGCCGGTGTGCTCATGAAACTCGGCGGCTACGGATGCTTCCGCGTGGCAATCTACACCATGCCTCAGGCAGCTCACGAGCTCTCGTGGATATTCCTCATCCTGACCGGCATCTCAGTTGTATACGGTGCATTCTGCGCATGTGTCAAGACCGACCTCAAGTACATCAATGCCTACTCCTCGGTAAGCCACTGCGGCCTGGTGCTCTTCGCCATTCTCATGCTAAATGAAACCGCCATGACCGGTGCCATCATGCAGATGCTTTCACATGGTCTTATGACAGCCCTCTTCTTCGCCTTGATCGGTATGATTTACGGCCGCACACATACCCGCGACATCACTCAGATGGGCGGTATGATGCAGATTATGCCATACCTGTCAGTGTGCTATGTAATTGCCGGTATGGCATCATTAGGTCTGCCCGGTCTTAGCGGATTCGTGGCTGAAATGACAGTATTCGTCGGCTCGTTCAAAGCCGGTATGGCCGATTATCTTGCCGGAGCAGGATCACTGCGTCTGGTATTCACCCTCATCGCCTGCTGCTCAATTGTCATCACCGCAGTCTATATCCTGCGCGTTGTGGGTAAGTTACTCTTCGGCCCGGTTTATGACGAACACCACCTAAAGCTGACCGACGCCACATGGTGGGAACGCGTCGCCACCGTGTCACTTATAGTATGCGTGGCCGGTATCGGTTGCTTCCCCAACTTCTTCAATAACTTGATTAACTTCACCTTCTCGCCGGCCATCTTCACCGTGTTAGGCATGAAATAATTAACAACGTCACGCAATGGATTACGCACAATTTTTAGCAATGAAACAGGAAATAGCCCTGCTCGTGGTGTTCCTGTTAGTGTTCCTCTACGACTTGTTCATGCCGCGCAGCACCCAGAAGGCTCTGCCGGCTGTCACCACCGTACTGATGCTCGCCATTACAGTAGCCGGCTGCTTCAGCTGCTGCCTGGGAGCCGCCACTGACATCTCAGCATTCTCAGGCATGTACCAGACCTCTCCTGTAGTATCAGCTATCAAGAACATACTTAACATAGGTATGGTGATAGTACTGATCCAATCAATAAAATGGACCAACAGCGAGGCCATGACCATGCGCCGCGGAGAATTCTACGAGTTGGTACTCGTAACACTCTTCGGCATGTACCTCATGATATCAGCACGCCACTTCCTGGTGTTCGTAATAGGCCTTGAATGCGCATCTCTGCCCTTGGCAGCCATGGTGGCATTCGACAAGAACCGCTACGAGAGTCATGAGGCCGCAGTCAAATACATGCTCACCGCCGTATTCTCATCGGCAGTTTTCATGATGGGACTCTCATTTGTCTACGGTCTGGCAGGATCCCTTTACTTCAGCAACATCTATATAGCCCTCCATGGGCAGAACACGATGCTGCTTGTGATGGCTCTCGCTTTCGTTATCGCCGGCATAGGATTCAAGCTTTCACTTGTTCCCTTCCACTTGTGGACAGCCGACGTTTACCAAGGTGCTCCTACCTCGGTAACCTCATACCTCTCGGTAATATCGAAAGGCGCCGCCGCCTTCTCATTCATGGTGATCATGGCCCAGGTTTTCGGACTTTACTACAGCCACGTGTGGGAATGGATGCTCTATGCTTTGATCATCCTGACCATCACCATAGGTAACCTATTCGCGATACGCCAGCGCAACATGAAGCGTTTCCTGGCATTCTCATCAATCTCGCAAGCCGGTTATATAATGCTTGGCATCATAGCATTCAACGCCCTCGGAATGGCGGCCATGATGTTCTACATCCTTGTATACATCTTCTCTAACCTTGCCGCATTCGGTGTCATAGGTGCTATCGAAAATGCCTCCGGCAAAGTATCCATGGATGACTACAAGGGTTTATACAAGACCAACCCCCGCCTCGCATTCACCATGATGCTCGCCATGTTCTCATTGGCAGGCATCCCACCCTTTGCAGGTTTCTTCTCTAAATTCTTCATATTTACCGGCGCACTTCAGAGTGCAAGCGCATCAATGTATGTGCTGGTTCTGATAGCGTTGATCAATACCATAGTATCTCTCTACTACTATCTGCTTGTAGTGAAAGCTATGTTCATCAGTGAAGAGCCATGCCCCGTGGGCACATTCCGCTCAGCATTCAGCGAGCGCCTGGGCATGTGGATCGCCGTAGCCGGCATCCTTTTCCTCGGCCTTGTGAGTCCGATCTACGACAGCCTTATAACAATCGCATCAAACAGCGAGATCGGTACCTTCTTCATCAAGTAAGAAAGCCCAATTCCATAAGAAGAGGCTGTGTCAAAATGCGACACAGCCTCTTCTTTGTATATATTTCCTCCTGATAATATTTAGAGATACCTTATAACACCCCGCATTAATATGACCGAAGCCGGCGATGTTTGCCCAGGTTTGTAAGAACCATGCCGGCTATTATAATTGCCATGGCAATTATCTGTAGTGGAATTATATGGCTGATGCCCATTATTACTGAAGCTACCGCAGCAACAACCGGCAGAAGATATTGATAAATTGATACAAGCTCGCTGCCTATGAGACGGTCGGCCGGGGAAATAAGAAAATAGCTTAGAAATGTCGGACACAGCAGGATAAATGCTATTTCTATCCATGGCACTGCCGGCGCCGACGATGTAACAAGATCGCTATGTATGAGACTCGGAAGACACAACAGAGCCGGAATGGCCGAAAAAAGGAATGACCAACGCAAAGTGGTTACAGGGTGATACCGCTTGCTTGGGCCTTCCATCACAACGAGATAGAATGCATAAGCAATGGTAGAGCCAAGAGCAAGCAGCAGGCCGAGCAGATTGTTGCTTCCGGCACTGCCATGTTGCACCACAATGACAAGTACAGCCCCGACAAAGGCGAGTGCCATGCCGGCGTACTCAAGCAATGCAGGGCGAGCATGGCGGAAAATTATCTGATACAACACCACAAACATCGGCGGGAGTGTCATTACAATAGACACATCTATGGGATCAGCAAACCTTAGTGACAGGTTAAACAAATACATAAATGAGAACAACCCTACAGCGCCGCCGAGCACAAGCGGAAGCCAATCATCACGCTTTATCGGAGCACATTTCACAAACAATGATGCTATCCACATAAGCACACAGCCGCCCACCAGTCGGACTGCCGTGACAGCATCGGCATTCATCCACCGCGGCACAAGTTCTTTCACCACGGGAATATTAACACCGAAAAAGATTGTTGCGAGCAATATACAGCCGTTGCCTACGACCATATTCCTCACCGATGTCTTGGGTTGTGTCATATTATCGTTCATGAAAATATAACATAACGGCACGTGCGGGTGTTCAACCGCGAGGCAGCAGAACTATATCTAAGCGCCCATCCTGGTAATGAAATTAAACCGCCTACTGTCATCAACCTCATCACAGCCACCGGCTATAATACATACCCTTTTCACAACAACCTGCCCCAAAAAACGACAGACATCATTATTTAAAAAACATGTCGTGGTCCGGTCATTGTCAGTAAAAAAACTTACCTTTGCACATCAATTATTAATCAAATATTAATAGAGTACAACAGTATGAGAAAAGCATTTCTGATTATCGCTCTTTTAGGAATGATTATATCATCATGCAGCGATTCAAAACTTGAAAAGGAACTTGATGGAACATGGATTTCAACAACTCACGAAAACGAAGACGGTGTCACATGCACCTTTGAAGAGACTCTTGAACTGGATAGCAAGACCAACAAGATGATCAATTCTGCCGTGATGATGATCGGAGGCATGAGATTCTGCTCAATAAGCATAGATGGCACCTGGAGCGCAAGGGGTGATGAGATCTTTATTGATTTCGACAAGAAAAGCGCTGATGTCAACGCAGATACAGACTTGCTGTCACTCGCCGGCATGAGTGAAGACGATATACTCGAGAGTCTGCTTGATGAAGTTGAAAGCGGAGTTTTCGAAATAATAAAACTTGACGGAGACCGTCTCATTGTAAAAGACGGCGACGGAAACCGCACTAATTACACACGCAAATAATCAGACTCATTGCAATTCCACGCAGCTCCTTTACAAGGTTATACCGAGGCCGAATACCGTCGCGCGATGGCCGATACATATGGCACTGTGACCGATGCATATTACACTCCCTTTCTCAGAATTGAGAAGGGACACGTAAGTAACCGCGGACTACGAGATGCCCTCTCGCCCCTGAACCAAGGCATACCTGTAATACCACAGATAATATTCAACACCTCGGGCGAATTCACCGCCCTGACATCAGAACTGAAAGCGGCGGGCATAACACATATAGACCTCAACCTCGGATGCCCGTTTTCCCTCCAGGTACGTAAAGGCCGCGGGGCAGCACTTCTGAGCCGCCCGGAAATCATAAATGAGGTTATGCAGCTCATAGCAGCCGATAACGGCACGACCTACTCAGTGAAGATGCGCCTTGGTATTGACTCACCCCGGCAGTGGCAGCAAATAATGCCCATACTCAACGACACCCCGCTCGAACATATCACAATTCACCCGCGCACAGCAGATCAACAATATGGTGGAGAAATCAACATGGAGCAATTCGCCCGGATATATGCAGCCACGCCCCACCCTCTGATTTACAACGGAGATCTAACCACTACCGACAGCATCACAGCCATCTCTGAGACCTTTCCAGCCCTAAAGGGGATAATGGCAGGGCGCGGACTTCTCGGGCGACCGTCACTCGCCTGCGAATGGCGAAGCGGCACCACAATGAGCCGGAGTGAACGCCTGTCGAAGATAGGCCACCTGCACACCCGCTTCAGCGAACTAATAGCACCAAGGCTGTGCGGCGACAGCCAATTACTTATGAAGCTCAAACCATTCTGGGATTACCTTGAGGATGAGATAGGGCACCGCAATTTCAAAGCTATCTCAAAAGCCCGGAGCATTGAATCCTACAAAGCGGCCGTGGCAGCCGCACTCAGTTAACGCAAAGCGGCGCCCCCGATCAAACGGAGACGCCGCCCGACGTTTCAACTATTTATTTATGAGAGCCTTATTACCCAGTATCACTACTCGATAAAAGGGTAAGTAAAATTGCATACGCAGCATTACTGCCACACATGCAAGGGTATAACAACTTTAACGTCATTATTCCTGCGTTCAATTATTAAATAACCCTAAGAATCATAAAAAGCGCGCCCCGACCGTCAATGGCGAGGCGCGCTAAGTCATATTATAAATGCGTGATTATTTTACCGCAATCTTAAAGGTCTTGCCATCGGCAGCCACAATATATATGCCTGGAGTGACAGTCACTGAATAATCGCCAAACCCTGTTGCAATGGCAGCGCCTGTGGTGGTGAACACACTCCACTGCTGAGCCGAGATCATTATTGTTCCGGCCAACGCAGCTACTGAAGCCTGCGAACCATCAACTGCCACATCGGCAACGCCATTGCTTGAAGTTCTCACAATCACGGGCGCTGAAGACTCAGAAGCATAAGTCTCATAAGAACGGGTTGTCGAGGCCTTTACAGTATAGCCATGGTCAAATGCCGGATCAAGGTTCTCGAATTTATAGAAAGTGTCATCTGTCGATACGGCGCGATATGGAGCCGAGAGGGTTTTACCGGCAGGGACATTCATGGAGATACGTGCATGATCAACATAGAAAGCAGTACCGCTCTTGTTCATGAATGCGATGATCACATTTGAGAGATCAGCCCCCTCAGGAACATTTGCAATGACTGCTGTGCCGGTATTGGAGCCTTTGACGGGGGTTTCAAAATAACCGGATGCGATAGGAGCACTTTCAGTATACGAATTCATGATCATGGCGAACATGCCTTCTTTCTCGATTGTTCCGTCACCTAAATCGAAGTCTTCGACTGTCGTGTAGACTGTCGCCTCCACCTTGATACCGTTGCCATCATAGCACGACAGGTCAAGGGCGGGTGTGAATACAAGACCGGCATAA
The DNA here is from genome assembly GCA_023663145.1 of Odoribacter sp. Classification (GTDB taxonomy): domain Bacteria; phylum Bacteroidota; class Bacteroidia; order Bacteroidales; family Muribaculaceae; genus CAG-873. Next base: position 36,407 of record JAMPHZ010000004.1, on the reverse strand, counting down.
CCCATCCAGAAGTTTGTGCCGCGTGTACCCACCATACCTTCTATCCACGCAGGGTCAGTTGCGCCCCAGGAAGTTTCTGTAAAGCCTTTGGCTGCATAGTCTATGGGGTTAACCCAGTCGATACCGGGATTATCAAGTGTGCCTGATGTCACACCGTCAAATGACTCCTCAAGCACAACCACATCTGACATATCAGTCGCAGGCTCAAGAATGCGGAAAGCCTCTACGGTATAATCAGTGGCGTGGCCGAGCGGCTGCCAGTTGGCTGTGAATGTTGTAGTGGTCACGTCGGTGGCATCAAGTGCCTCAGGCGCAAGACCCGTTATACCGTCAACCCAGATCACATAGCTTGGTTTCGATACTATATCCCCGAGAGCGGCACTCACGTAGTAAGTGTATTCATTGTGAGGATTGATACCTGACACTGTATATTTTGTGTCCGTGACAGTGAGATCTTTGATAAAGTCTGAAGTTGTTCCACGCTCGGTGTAGTGGATGTCCACATTATCAAGCATGAAATCAATATCGCCTCGTTGTATCATTGATATACGCACACAGTCGGCATCGTTGCCAAGAGCTTCAGCCGGGAATGAGTAAACACCACCGAAAGCATTCATATAGCCATAATAAAGCTGTGCAATGCTCTCCCAATAGTCTGTTGTGCTATGGTGTATCTCGACACGGATCATCGACAAGTTGTAATAGTCGCTTTCATTGTAGGCTGAAGGTTTAACCCAGAAACTTAGTCCGTCAATGGGATATGGAGTGACAGGTGACTGAATCATATCGCCTACAGCATCAAAGAACAGTGTCACCGGAGCCGAAGCTATGCCATCAGCCGCCGAAGCCAAGTCCTGGGAGCCATGCGAACTCAAATCAATAGTCCATCCTTCGGGGTAACCGGGATCAGCTACATTAATTGAAGTGCCGTTTGCCTTTATTCCATCGAAGTTTTCAAAAACAGAACCGGTACCGGGATTTACCGGTTTTTCAAGGCATATTACATTTAACAGGTAGCGGTCAGCACCGATAACAGGCTCCCATGAAGCCACGAACTCTGTGGGCGAATTATTGATTGCCGGGAGGGCATACGGCGCTCCGACACGGTCTTGCTTGAATTCGAGACGTATATCATCAATGAGCATTGTACCCTCTTCCACAAGACATTGGAAATAAGAGTCTACATCTGTCCCGGCTTCGGTTGCAACCAGAGTGTACTCTTTCCATTGGGAAGTTAGTTCCACGTCAAGCTCATCATATCCCGGACCGTAGTCATCATCACATACAGCCACCCACAGTTTAGCCGACTCGCCAAGCGAGCGGGCACGGAATGTGAACGTGGCTGTACCACCGAGATTGAAAGACGGGGTTGTGATATAGCCGTGCGAGTCTTCGCCATACTGGTCAACATACTGATACACCGCAACAGCACCACCGGCAGGGTGAATACCCTGACCCTTCCAGCCGGGCTGCTTGGTATATGAAGAGGGGATACCATAATAACCGTCGTAGGAGATCTCAGCGGCAGGATCTGACTCAGAGCCTTCAGTAAACAAGGAGAAATCCTCATCAATGAGGACTTGCAGAGCCGGAGCACGCTGAGCCACCTGCGCCGGGCGCTGTGTGTAACGGACTGTATGGCCGGCCTCGAAAGGTACAGCAGCCGAAGCCTGCAATGCCATAACCGTCAGGAAAGAAACATAGTAAAACTTTTTCATTCGATAAATTATAAATAGGAATTATTGGACAAAGATACAACGAATATTCCGATAACACACCATTTTGACACAAAAATCGGAGTATTTAAAGCAAAAAAGCACCAAAAGCTTCAAAAAACGGCTTACCGGGGCTGCCGGCGGCGCATCTGCTCTATTGAGTCAAGAATATCTTCAAGGCGGTCTTTTACGCGGCGCAGGCGTATGACTGCCTCGTGCCGACGTGCGATACCGCTTGAGTTGTTGCGCAACTGTTCTTCTGCCGCCTCAATCTTGAGACCTTTATCCTTGACCAGAAAGTTGATCATTGATATTTTGTCAACGTCTTCCGGTGTGTAGAACCGTGTACCGGCAGCATTGCGCCGTGGCTGTATGATTGTAAATTTTTTCTCCCAAAACCTCAGGGTTGACTGCGGTATGCGCAGTATTTCTGACACTTCACCTATTTTGTAAAATTTTTTATCAAGGTCTTTCATCGGTAAATATTGAGGTAATCGGGATTATCAGTCCATCACATGCCCGGCATTGTCAGCCTGACGTATCATTTCGTCATATTGCTCGGGTGTGAGATCCATAAAATAATAATTAACAGGATTCTGCGGCTCACCTTTCAGACGCACCTCGTAATGCAGATGGGGGCCTGTAGACTTTCCGGTATTACCGACACGGCCAATCAGATCGCCACGTTTGACTTTTTGACCGTTACGTACCAGGATTTCAGAGAGATGGGCATAACGTGTGGTGTAATTGTAACCGTGATCTATGTCAATCACGTTCCCGTAACCGCTGCGCCAGTCGCTGTAGATCACAGTTCCGTCGCCGGTAGCGTAGACCGGAGTACCAATATTGCTTGAGAAATCCATGCCTGCATGAAACCGCGTAGTGCCATAAATAGGATCACGCCGATATCCGTAGCCTGATGCCATTGTCTTAAGATCTTTCTCCGAGATAGGTTGGATCGAGGGGATATGAGAGATACGGTCGGCCATCATCGCAGAACGCTCACGCAGATAATCGAACGATTTTATCTGAGTATACAGCATATTATCAAGACGGTCAAGCTTGTCTGTGACATTCTTTACCAAAGCCACGTCACCCAATGAGTCAAGACTACCATAATATCGTTGGCGTTCAAGACCGGCGAAACGCGCGGCAGGCCCGAGCGGCTCGGCTTGCATCAGCACACGGTAAAGGTTATTGTCACGTGCAGCTAACTCCTCCATCACCTTAAAAGCCTCATCACTGCGCCGGCTTAACATTTCGAGGCGTTGCTCAAGACGGGTATTGGCAGCTCTCAATTCCTTCTCGCGCGGAAAATCAAGGGCATAGTATGCTACAAGGAACACCAACAGGCCTATACCTGCACCGATGGCATATTGCCGGACCGCAGTCCACAACCTTGCCTTCCGCGAAGGATACACGCGGTCATAGCTTTCAGTAGCCGGGTTATAGCGGTAAAATGTTTTCTGGGCCATCCGGGAGGTACCTGTTATAAATTAATGTTGCAAAATTAGCGTTTTTTGCCTAATTTTGCATAACTTTTCGGCATTTTTATATGCCGGTCTCTCACGATTAATTATTTCCCGACAAAACAAACAACCAACAATATGCTCACAGCCAAAGAAATACGCAAGTCATTCAAAGACTTTTTCGAATCAAAGGGGCACCACATCGTGCCCTCGGCGCCCATGGTGATCAAAGATGACCCCACACTTATGTTCACCAATGCCGGCATGAACCAATTCAAGGATATTATTTTAGGGAACAAAGCAGCAAAATATAACCGCGTAGCTGACTCTCAGAAATGCCTAAGGGTGAGCGGTAAGCACAACGACCTGGAAGAGGTCGGGCATGACACTTACCATCACACCATGTTCGAGATGCTCGGTAATTGGTCTTTCGGCGACTACTTCAAACAAGAAGCCATAGACTGGGCATGGGAATATCTTGTAGACGTGCTGAAACTTGATCCTGAGCGCCTTTACGCCACCGTATTCGAGGGATCGGCCTCGGAGGGTCTCAGCCGCGACGACGAAGCCGCCGCCATTTGGAGTAAACATCTTCCCGAATCACATATCATAAACGGCAATAAACACGACAATTTCTGGGAAATGGGCGAGACCGGCCCATGTGGACCTTGTTCAGAGATACATATCGATTTACGCAGCGATGCCGAACGCCAGGCTGTACCCGGGGCTTCACTCGTAAACCATGACCACCCGCAGGTAATCGAGATATGGAACCTTGTATTCATGCAATACAACCGTCTGGCCGACGGCTCTCTCCAACCGCTACCTGCCAGGGTTATTGACACCGGCATGGGATTCGAGCGCCTGTGCATGGCCATGCAGGGCAAGACCTCTAACTACGACACCGATGTGTTCACTCCTCTCATAGGAAAGATCGCCGATCTGTCAGGGCTTGCCTACGGCACCGACAATGCCGTTGATGTGGCTATGCGCGTCATTGCTGATCACGTACGTACAATAGCGTTCTCGATCGCCGACTCCCAGCTCCCGTCAAATGCCAAGGCCGGTTATGTGATACGCCGTATCCTGCGTCGTGCGGTACGTTACGCCTATACTTTCCTCAAACAGAAGCAAGCTTTCATTTACCGCCTTGTCGACACCCTTATTGATTCAATGGGCGAAGCTTATCCCGAACTGCCCGCCCAGCGTGATCTTATAATGAAAGTCATCAAGGAGGAAGAAGACGCATTCCTTCGCACCCTTGAAAACGGCATCCGCCTGCTTGACGAAGCCATTGCACAAGCCAAAGCATCCGGAAACAATCACATTTCAGGCAAACAGGCCTTCGTGCTGTATGACACATACGGATTCCCGCTCGATCTCACCGAGCTTATCCTTAAGGAGAATGGCATGACTCTTGACCAGGCCGAATTTGATTCAGAAATGCAGGCTCAGAAACAGCGCGCCCGCAACGCCGCCGCCGTCGAAACCACCGATTGGGTTACAGTAAACGAAGGCGAACAGCAGTTCGTTGGATATGATACATTGATGGCCGACACAAAAATTCTGCGTTACCGACACGTCAAACAGAAAAACAATGAATTCTACCAGATAGTGCTTGCAAAAACACCCTTCTACGCCGAAATGGGCGGCCAAAGCGGTGACCGCGGCACTCTCACTGACACTTTATCCGGCGAGACAATAGAAATCTACGACACCAAACGTGAAAACGGCATGGGCGTTCATCTCACGAAGAAACTTCCCTCAACTGTCAACAGCACATTCAAAGCCGCAGTCAACGAAGAAGTGCGTCAGGCAATCTCATGCAACCACACAGCCACTCACCTGCTCCATCAGGCATTGCGCGAGGTACTTGGCACACATGTGGAACAGAAAGGCTCACTTGTAACACCCGACTCACTGCGTTTCGACTTCTCGCACTTCCAGAAAGTAACACCTGAGGAACTTAAAGCTGTAGAACGACTTGCCAACAAGCGTGTGCGTCAGGCCATAGCATGCGATGAACACCGCTGTGTACCTATCGCCCAGGCCCGCCAGATGGGGGCAATGGCTCTGTTCGGTGAAAAATACGGTGATGAAGTGCGCGTAATACGCTACGGCGAATCAATAGAACTATGTGGCGGCACACATGTGGCCAACACCGGCAACATAGGCATGATCCGCATAGTTTCAGAAAGCTCCATAGCTGCCGGCATACGCCGCATAGAGGCTATAACAGCATCATCCGTCGAAGATGCGATCGACCACATCACCGAGAACCTTCAGAGTGTGGCTTCAATGCTCAATAATGCTCCCGATGTGGTAAGCGCCCTGCGCAAGACAATCGAAGAAAACTCCGACCTGCGCCGTCAGGCAGAGGAGGCTCTGGCTGAACGAATCCGCAACCTTGCAGAGAAACTGCTCCAAAACGCCGTTGTAAACGCTTCCGGCATAAAAGTTGTGAAAATGCGAGGTGTATTCATGCCCGAGGTTGTAAAAGGCGTAGCATTTGCAGTGCGCAATCTATCACCTGATGCCACCGCCTTCATTGCAGCCACAACTGACCTCGCAGGCAAGCCCCTGCTTACCGTAATGCTCACTGAAGATGTTACCAAAAGCGGCCTAAACGCATCCGCTATAGTCCGTGAGGCGGCCAAGGCAATAAAAGGCGGAGGAGGCGGCCAACCAGGTTTCGCACAAGCCGGCGGCAAGGATCGCGACGGCATTGACATAGCCTTCGACTCTCTTGAGAAAGCAGTTAAATAACTCATACTCCGGCAGGCTTGAGCCTGCCGGTACTTTCCATTACTCACCATGTTAAGACACATCCTCCTTATATTAGCCGCCGCAGCATCACTGCTGACAACACGCGGAGCCGTAACCGACACACTGTCGATCACAGGCAAGCATCTTGAATCACCCGAACGCGTCACAGTCATCATACCGCAGGCTGCAGTAAACGACACCTCGGCAAGATTCCCTTCCATATACCTGCTTAATGGCTATGGTGGCGACCATACATCGTGGACAAAAATACGCCCCGACATGGGTGACCTCGCCGACAAATACGGCTTTGTCATCATCATGCCCGATGGCCGTGACAGTTGGTATTGGGACTCGCGTCCGGGGATGGAGATGGAGAGTTTCTTCACCGAAGAACTTGTGCCTTACATAGATGCCAATCTACCCACCGTCAACGACCGCGCGAAACGCGCCATATCAGGCCTCAGCATGGGCGGACACGGCGCCATGTGGCTGGCAATGCGCCACAGCGACATATGGGGATCGGCAGCGACAATGTCGGGAGGTGTTGACATTACTCCATTCAAGACCAGATGGAAAATCCCGGCACTGTTAGGCGAAAAAGCTGACGATCCGGCCGAACTCAAATCAATGACTGCCATCAGTCTCGTGCCCACCATCGCTCCCGGACAGATCAACCTATTGGTTGACTGCGGCATCGATGATTTCTTCAGCGATGTGAACCGAGACTTCCATCAGGCATTACTTGATGCAAAGATACCACACGATTATATCGAGCGCCCCGGAGCACACACCATGGGCTATTGGGCAAATTCTGTACTTTATCATCTGGTATTCTTCAACGAAGCCTTCAAAAAATGATTCTCCGGTCTATTGCCCTTACCAATTTCAAAAACATCGCCGCAGCACAGCTTGAGTTTTCACCGAAAATCAACTGCCTGCTGGGCGATAACGGCATGGGCAAAAGCAATCTTCTCGATGCAATATATTACCTGAGTTTCACGCGCAGTTTCAACCGCGTGCCCGACTCCATGCTGATACGCACCGGAGAAGAATTCACGATCCTCAAAGGGCAATACCTGCTGCACGATGACCAAGCTGAAGAAATCACTGCATCACTGCGGCGGGGCGCCCGCAAATCACTGCGGCGGGGCGGGAAAGAGTATCAACGGCTATCGAGCCACATAGGGTTGCTTCCGGCCGTGATGGTGGCGCCGGCCGATATGTCACTCATCACAGAGAGCGGAGAGGAGAGACGACGCTTTGCCGATATGATAATCTCTCAGAGCGACCCTGCATATCTCAACGCTCTGATCCGATACAACCATATGCTTGAACAACGTAACCGCCTGCTGCGCGACGGCACTGCTGACCGCGCCTTGTTCGAGTCAATAGAAATGATGATGGACACATCGGCCGAGATCATAATAAGCGCCCGACAAAGGTTCGTAAATACCCTTGATACAATTTTCGCGCCTTTTTACACCCTCATCGCAGGATGCAGTGAGGTACCCGGCATGGAATACCACGCCTCGACTGACGGTCATTCCACACTTGCCGACGCGCTTGAGCATGCACGTACACGTGACACACTTCTGCGTCATACAACAATCGGCCCACATCGTGACGACATTACATTCACACTCAACGGAATGCCGGTAAAGGCCACTGCATCACAAGGACAAATCAAAACATTCACCATAGCCCTGCGGTTGGCCCAATATGAATTTCTGGTCAAGGCCACCGGCATGAAACCGCTGCTGCTGTTGGATGATATTTTTGACAAACTTGACGCCAACCGTGTGGAGCGCATCGTATCAATCGTGTCAACCGCCGGATTCGGCCAGATTTTCATTACGGACACAAACCGTGACCATCTTGACGAGATAATGGCACGTGCCCACCACTCCTACCGCATGTGGCTAGTCACCGACGGTCAATATACTCCTCTATCCACACATGAAGAAGACTGAAGCCGTATCCGTAGGGGACATCCTGCGCCTTTACATTGACATGGGCGGCAATACAGATGAATTTGACCGCCGCAAGATTGAATACGCCTGGGCCGACATAGTGGGCCCTGATATCAACCGCGCCACCGTGTCGCGCCGTGTACAAGGTGATATCCTTCATGTACATATTTCCTCGGCTCCCCTGAAGAACGAGCTGACCTACGCCACACAGCCATTGGTCAAAGCACTTAACGAGGTGGTGGGGAAGCAGATAATTAACAAAATAGTATTTCACTGATGTCAAACAGTCATGTAGCCCCCGTGGCAATTACATTCAACCATTCAATACCTGTGCAACTGCGTTTCAACGACATTGACGCACTCGGACACGTCAACAACAATGTGTACCTTCAGTTTTTCGATCTGGGAAAATATGACTACTTCAAGCAAGTGATGGGGACGGATTTCGACCTAAAGACCCTCGCAGTAGTAGTGGTTAATATAAATTGCGACTTCATGGCGCCTGCATTTATTGATGAGCCGCTTGAGGTACGCACCGCCACGTCCCGCATCGGCGACAAATCAATCACTCTCGTGCAACAGATTGTGAACCGGGAGACCGAACAGATAAAATGTCAGGGGACTACCGTCATGGCATCATTTGACATAGCAACCGGGAAGTCGACACCAATTAACTCCGGCGCCCGGGCTGCTGTAGCTGAATTCGAACGACACGATTTCTGATATGGATCCCTTCGAGCAAAAAGTCAAGGACTTCATTGACCGTAACCTTCTCCTCCCACCGGGTTCCGCATTGATTGTGGCACTGAGTGGCGGAGCCGACTCGGTGGCTCTCCTTGCTGTGCTCGATGCATTAGGATACAACTGCTCTGCCGCCCATTGTAATTTCCACCTTAGGGGCGATGAATCAAACCGCGACATGCTGCACGCAGGCCAAGTTACCGAAGACCTTGGCATTGACCTGTGCATAAAGGATTTTGATGTGGCGGCCCGCCGTAAAGCCACCGGCGAATCGCTTGAGATGGCTTGTCGTGAACTGCGTTACAAGTGGTTCGACGATCTTATCAATCGTCTCGGCGCCAAAGCAGTGGCTGTCGGCCACCACCGTGAAGATTCTGTAGAGACGTTCTTCATCAATCTACTGCGGGGCAGCGGCATAGGAGGATTGTGCGGCATCTCCCCCCGTCAGGGACACGTCATTCGGCCATTGCTTGACTGCTCGCGCGACGAGATTGAAGAATACCTGCATCGGCGCGGATTGTCATGGGTCGATGACAGCACTAACGCCGGCGATGACTTTTTGCGCAACCGACTCCGCAACCGGCTTATACCACTGCTTGATGAGATAAGCGACGGAGCCTCCGACGCCATACTGCGCTCAATGAACTTTCTAAAGGAAAACCGCACTTTCTATAACCACGCTATCGAACGGCGCGGAAATGCATATCGCGATGCTGACTCGGGAGACATTGACCTCAATGCAATGTCCACCGACCCCGATGCACCGATATTGCTCTTCGAAATGCTGCGTGCCGAAGGTTTTTCACGACGACAAACCGACGACATGCTCCTTGCCGCCCGCCGCGACGGCGGACTCTTTGTCGCAGGCGACATCAAACGCCACCTTGACCATGGAATCCTGCGTGCTCCGCATGTCAATACATCAATGACACCCGGATGCTACAACGTAACCGTGATCCGCGACATCTCCGAACCCATAAACATTGAAGTATCACGCCACGACATATCCGAATTTAAACCTGAAGCCTCTCCGAACGTCATATATATAGATGAAAAAGCACTCGAAGGAGAACACCAATGGCAGCTCAGGCCATGGCGGCGCGGAGACAGACTTGAGCCATTTGGCCTAAACGGATCAAAACTCGTAAGTGACATCTTTGCACATAACAAACTGAGCGCCGCCTGCAAAGACAGCACATGGCTGCTGTGGCGTGACGAAACATTGATATGGGTCGTAGGGCTGAGGGCTTCACGGCATTTTGCCATAACACCTCAGACGCGCCAGTTCATCCGATTGGAATTTAAACCATATAATTCAAACCGTTAATCTACATAAACGTTATACAATACTACCGCTAAAAATATGTTGAAGTACAGTTTACTTGCAGTCGCCTTAGCCACATTTAACTATTCCGGGGCTCAGATAGTGACAACCGACGCCTACAGTTGGCATGGCGACACTATAACTCAAGGCGAATACACCGCATACTCCCCCGACGGTATAAGCCTCATATCAACCTATTCAGCCCAACCCGGCTATTTCATGCCCGTCAATAAGGAATGGCATCTGTCACGTGACATATCAATGTACCCGCAGCTCAAGACACCCAACAAGCTGCACACCGCCATATATAACCTCGGCCTTGAAGAAATGATCAATGCCGTAGAGCCTGACACCACTCTGCGCACCGGCAAAGAATGGGCCGGAGTGTGGACACGCGACGTGAGCTACTCCATAATCCTGTCAATGGCATATCTGCAACCACTGGCATCCGAGATTTCCCTGCGCCACAAAGTAACACCCACAGGCCGAATAATACAGGATACAGGTAGTGGCGGCGCGTGGCCCGTCAGCAGTGACCGTATGATATGGGCTGTGGCTGCATATGAGCTTTATAAAGTAACCGGCGACCGCCAATGGCTCGAATACATATATCCGGTAATACGCAACTCCATGGAAGATGACCTGCTCATGACCCATAATACGGACAGCGGACTTGTCAAGGGAGAGACATCATTCATCGACTGGCGCGAACAAAGCTATCCCAAGTGGATGCAGACTGCCGACATCTACCAGTCAGAAGCCTTGGGGACATCTGCAGTTCATGCCATCACCCTTGACATCCTGGCTGAAATCGCGGCAGATCTCGGCCTGAATGATGATGCTGAACGCTACTCGAAACTTGCCGGAGAACTCACTGAAGCCATAAACACACATCTATGGATGCCTGACAAGGGATACTACGCCATGTACAATTATGGCCGCGAATTTCCCGTAATCAATCCCCGTGCGGAAACATTAGGTGAAGCACTCACCATCCTTTACGACATCGCACCGGCCGATCGCGCACGTGCCATAACAGAAAACAACCCTACCACTCCATTCGGCGCGGCAATCTTCTTCCCACAGATCGCCGACATGCCTGCTTATCACAATAACGCTCTGTGGCCTTGGGTAGCTTCATATTGGGCCATGGCCAACGCCAAGGCGGGTAATGAACAAGGGACTCTTGAAGCTATCGGGTCAGTCTTCCGCCCCGCGGCCCTGTTCACGACCAATAAAGAAAACTTTGTGCTCGATAACGGCGACATAGCCACCGAGCTGAACTCGTCCAATATGCTGTGGTGCCTTGCCGGCAATCTTGCCATAACACATCGCATACTTTTCGGCATAAATTATGAAAAAGACGGCCTCGTATTCAAACCTTTTGTACCCGAAGCTCTTGCCGCTGACCGCACTCTCGAGGGTTTCAGATACCGCGATGCCACCCTTGACATCACAGTCAAGGGTTACGGTGACCATATTGCATCTTTCACTCTCAACGGCCGTAATCACAAACCAAAAATTCCGGCCGACATAAAAGGGCACAACACCATTGTCATAACAATGGACAACAAGCCCATACCTCCCATGTCAGTCAACCACACACCTAATATAAAGGCTCCTCTGACACCCATCGCCACATTGAGCAACTCTCCCGAACTTGACGCACCCGGCGTGCCGGCCAACAATCTTCTTCAATGGCAGCCCATCGAATATATCGCAGGATATATAGTCCTGCGGGATGGAGTCGCAATTGACACGGTACGCACCACCTCATATCCTGCTACTGTCCCCGGCGCATACCAGGTTGTCGGATTCAGCGACAAAGGCGTACAGTCATTTGCATCGGCGCCTGTAGACAATTTCCCTGTGACAACTTACGAGATGCCCCATGAAAGCATCATGATAACCTCTCCCGAGGTAAGCTACCGACCTGACACACCCGTGAACGGGTTCCATGGCAATGGATTCGTAGAAATTGACCATGCCTCGGCCCCTGTAATTGTGGAAATTGAAGTAGACTCTGACGGCATTTACGCCGTGGAGACTATATACGCCAACGGGAACGGCCCTGTCAACACAGAAAACAAATGTGCGATCCGCACCCTTGAAGTCGATGGCGCACCGGCCGGCAAACTCATAATGCCTCACAGAGGTGTTGCCAACTGGAATGACTGGGGGCACTCCAATCCTGTGATGATACCACTCTCAGCCGGAAGACATAAACTGTCAATTACATTCAGGCCTGAAGACGAGAACATGAACCTGCACACCAATCATGCCCTTATCGACCGTATAACCGTCAAAAAAATAAAATAATGAAAAAGCTCCTCACCCTTACACTCATATTTGCGTCAGCTGTCATCGGCCTGATGGCTCAGGTACAGATATCCAAAGTTGAAGCTGCCAATCCGTCTGACGAGGTATTTATGGACATGGCAGTCACCGTTGCACAGACAGCCTCCGCGCAAGGCCATGCCCCACAAGGCGCCGTAGTGGTGCTTAATGGAGCATGGCGTGCTTCCGGAATGGCCGTCGGCGGCTCTACCGCCGAAGAAGATGCGTTGGCACGCACACGTCGCACCACGATACCTACAGCCTCAGTATATACCGTCAACCAACCCACCGACCGCGCACTTGACGCAATGGCCGAAGCCAAAATTTCGAAAGTCTTCTACGTAAATCCGATGGAAGACGTAATAAAGGCCGGATTGGCATCGGCCGAAGACTATATACGTGTATCGGAACAACGCCCCGGGCTACAGGTTATACGCATAGACTACGCTCCCGCGGCCAAATTGGTCAAATAACAAAACTATCCTGCCGGCACTCTCCTAAACGTTAAACGTTAAATTACCATTCAGATTTTGTAAAACCTTTTCATTTTGCTAACTTTGTCAGCTTTTGTTGCTCCAAAAAGTTACGGAAGCACTGAAGTCTGACTTCTATAACCAAGTCTTAATATATGAATAAATTTGTTTTAACAGCCCTTGCAACAGCTCTTGCAGCATCAAGCGTCCTTGCAATTCCGGCCCGCCGTGATGTGGTGCACCGTGTGGTGCAGCCCGACGGCTCAGTGATTGAGCTCACCCGCACCGGTGATGAACGCTCTCACTACTACCTGACACTTGACAAGATACCTGTGATCAAAGATGACAACGGGCGATATTGCTATGCCACAGTAAGCGCCAACGGCTCAATCGTGGCCGGCCCGCAAGCTGTTAACCCCGCCGACCGCACTGCAGCACAGCAGACTTATACGGCGACCCTTGACCGCAGTGCCATAACAAAGGCAATGATCCGACGCACTGCCGGTCGACGCGCAGCCTCAGCTACCCGACGTGCTAACCAATCAAGCAACATCGGACTTTTCGCCTCGCGCTTCCCCCATACAGGAGAACCCCACGGAATAGTGATTCTCGTGCAATTCAAGGACTCAAAGTTCTCTGTAACCAATCCTCACGAATATTACAACGACTTCCTCAACGGCGACAACTTCACCCAGCACAACGGCACCGGCTCATGCCGCCAGTATTTCATAGACTCGTCAAACGGACAGTTCAAACCGACATTTGACGTCTACGGACCTGTCACTCTCAGCAATAATGTATCGTATTACGGAGGCAACGACTATTGGGGTGACGACCGCCGCCCGGGCGAAATGGTACAGGAAGCATGTGAAGCCCTGAACAGCCAGGTCGACTTCTCAAAATACGACACAGACAACGACGGATACGTTGACAACGTATATGTGATCTACGCCGGTAAAGGAGAAAACAGCAATGGTGGCGACGATACAGTCTGGCCCCATAGCTGGGATCTTGAAAGCGCATTGGGTAAAGCCATAACACTTGACGGGGTATACATCAACGACTACGGTTGCGGCAACGAATGGGATGAAGAGCTGCCCACCGGCATCGGCACATTCTGTCATGAGTTCGGCCACGTGATGGGCCTGCCTGACCTGTACAACACCAGTGACGACAACGCGGCAGATGCAGTAACCCCCGGAGACTGGAGCATCATGGATTACGGATCATACAACAACGATGGCCGTACTCCCCCGTCCTACTCCATTTATGAACGCAACGCCTTCGGATGGATTGATCCTATAGTTATTGACAGTCAGGCAAGCATCAGCCTTGAGAACATTCACGACTCAAATACCGGTGCAGTTGTTCTGACATCAAACAAGAACGAGTTCTTCCTGTTCGAGAACCGCCAACAGACCGGTTGGGACACCTATCTGCCCGGCCACGGCCTCATCATATGGCACATTGACTTTGACCAAAGCGTCTGGACTGAGAACGCACCCAACAATACAGCAACCCATCAGCGCATCGACATAGAGGAAGCCGGTGGCCGGGCCAACAACGAAAGCAAATCTACAATGGCGTCGTACCCATTCCCTGGCACTTCGGGCAAGACCTCATTCACTGACAGCACCTCTCCTTCCATGAAAACATGGAGCGGAACGTCACTCGGCCTGCCAATCACCGACATTGCCGAAACCAACGGTATCATCACCTTTGATGTCGCCGGCGGCAACGTGCAGCTCGACACACCTGTCGCCAAAGCAGCGGCAGCCACAGGCAACGGATTCACGCTCTCATGGAACGCCGTTGACAAAGCCACTTCATATATAGTAAATGTATATACCAAAGACAACAACGGCAACCATATCGCAGCCTCAGGATACTCCGATCTCACGGTCGAAGGTATCACCCTCACTGTAACACGTCTCCAGCCCGAAACCCGTTACTACGCCACAGTAGCGGCTGCCCGTGGCAAAAACCTGTCAGAGACCAGCGATGAAGTGGATATAACCACAACCGAGGCCACATTTGACATGTTTGTACCTGTAGCTACTGCAGCCACAGACATTACAGCCAACAGCTTCACAGCTAACTGGCAACCTGTCAACGGCGCCAACGACTATCTTCTCACAGTTATAGGTAATGAAGAATCCGATCCTGTCAAGACCGTTATAGACTTCGGATCAGGCAGCAAACTCTCGATCCCCGAAGGCTGGACTGCCTCGACGACCGACATATACGGTGCACAATCAACTGGATATTACGGCTCAGCCGCTCCGGCACTCAAGTTGACCAAAAACGGCCACTACCTCCAGTCACCCGTATTTGACAACGACATCGTCTCAATCAGCTTCTGGGTACGTTTCGCCGGCCAGGGAAACACACAGAACTACTATGAAGTAATGACTGCCGGCACTGATGGCACATGGGAAACCATTTACTCCAACAATCCCGACACCAAGGCCTCAGTAATATCAGTACCGGAATCGGCAATCCCGGCCGGAGCGCGTCAGGTGAAAGTCGTATTCAACAAATCTGGCAACGGCAACCTTGCCCTTGATGACCTGACCATCACCACCGGAGGCAGCAAAGCCACAATTTTGGCAGGATACGACCACCGCAGCGTAGGAAACGTAACCTCGCATAACATCAGCGGTCTTACCGCCGGCCGATATAGCTACAATGTGACTGCGGTCAATGCCGCCGGCCTCAAGTCTCTTGAGAGCGACTTCATCACCCTCTCTACTACAGATGGAGTGACCGGCACCACATCCGGAGATACTACCATAATCACTACTGGCCCGGGCACAATCTCTGTTTATACCGAAGCTGACACTTATGTGACCGTCACCGACCTCACCGGCCGTTGTATTGCAACTGCCGCAGGCTCTGCCACATTCACTGTGACACCCGGATTCTACATAATATCGGCCAATACAGAATCATTCAAGGTTCAGGTACGCTGATAAGCGGCAACACACATCATACCGGGGGCGGCCATAATGAGGGCGCCCCCCGTTTTTTTGCATACACAAGAAAGCACATCTTTACGACCGCCGACCATCAACGATTTGTACCGCTCCATGAAAAAAAATGAGCACACGTTGCTTTATTATGGAAATATTTCATTAATTTTGCACATCTAAACTAAGCATAAAACTAAAAATATTTACGACATGTCAAAAGTAACAGTTATTGGCGCCGGCAACGTAGGCGCAACTTGTGCTAACGTACTGCTCACCACCCAGGTAGCCGACGAAGTAGTTCTCCTCGACATCAAAGAGGGCGTCTCAGAGGGCAAAGCCATGGACATGATGCAGACCGCCAGCATCCTCGGCCTTAACACCCGCCTCACCGGCGTAACCAACGATTACGCCATGACCGAAGGCAGCGACGTGGTAGTAATCACCTCAGGCATTCCCCGCAAGCCAGGCATGACACGCGAAGAACTCATCGGTGTGAACGCCGGTATCGTTAAATCGGTAACCGAAAATGTACTGAAGCACTCACCCAACGCCATCATCGTGTGTGTATCCAACCCCATGGACACCATGACCTACCTTATCCACAAAATCTCAGGTCTGCCCAAAAACCGTATCATCGGCATGGGCGGCGCACTTGACAGCGCACGCTTCAAATATTTCATGACCCTCGCTCTGGGTGCCAACGCAACCGAAGTTGAAGGCATCGTGATCGGCGGCCACGGTGACACCACCATGATTCCCCTCAAGCGATTCGCAGCTTACCGCGGTATTCCCGTGTCAACCCTTCTCCCCGCCGAACAGCTTGACAAAATTGTTGCCGACACCATGGTTGGGGGCGCCACTCTCACCAAGCTCCTCGGTACCTCAGCATGGTATGCTCCCGGTGCGGCCGCAGCTCAGGTTGTAGCAGCCGTTCTCCACGACCAGAAGAAACTCATCTCATGCTCAGCCCTTCTCGAAGGCGAATATGGCGAAAAAGACCTCTGCATCGGCGTTCCCTGCATACTTGGCCGCAACGGTATAGAGAAGATCGTTGAATTCGACCTCAACGCTGAAGAAAAAGAACTCTTCCACAAGAGCGCCGAGGCAGTGCACAAAACCAATGCTGCACTCGCACAATAATTTTTCAGTTTAGAACGTTATATAAAGGTGGCATATAGCCTACATGGCTGATGCCACCTTTTTATAATCATGCAGACCGAAAGGCGCCTGCCTTTAAAATTAACCGTAGAAATAATATGAACAAGACACTCCTTAGCCTTGGCGCAGCGATGTTGCTTGCCATCTGCGCCTGCACCCCCAAGACAGAAGCACGGGCCGAAGCTGAACCTGCTCCGGCTGCCGCCACTACCGGAAGCGATACTCAGGCCGAAGCTGAACCTGCTGCCGACTCACAGACACGCAACGGCACAGTCATAGCCCTGCGAAACGACAAGGTGTTCCGCCCCGGCCACAAGGTAAAACGCCTCACCGTGCTTGATTTCAATGCCACATGGTGCGGCCCATGCCGACAGCTCGCACCCGTGTTCAAACAAGCCGCCAACAAATACAAAAACGTTGATTTCATATCAGTCGATGTGGACAAAATGCCCGCAACCGCACAAGCATTCAACGTACAGGCCGTGCCGACCGTTGTAATACTTAGCCCCAACGGGACAGAACGCTCCTTTGTTGGCACCGCCGACCTCCTCCCCGCCGAATCATTCTACAAAATACTTGATAACGCCTTAAAATAATAATGGGACTCAGCGAAGCGCAGATAGAACAACTGGCATTCGGGTTGGGCATTGACCGCCCCAATGAAATGCAACATAAGGCATGGTCATCAGAGGCCACACACATGTTGATTCTCTCGCCAACCGGCTCAGGCAAGACCATTGCCTTTGCCGGCGCACTTCTGCGACGACTCGACTCTCCGTCAGGCGACCTACAGGCAGTCGTACTCGCCCCCTCGCGCGAATTGGTGATACAGATTACCGAAGTCATGAGACGCTTCGCCCAAGGCTCCAAAATCACAGCTCTGTATGGCAATCACTCCATGGCCGATGAGGTAAACACACTCGCGATCGCGCCACGGATTGTGGTAGCCACACCCGGGCGCCTCCTTGATCACCTGCAGAGGGGCAATATTGACACCTCCGCCGTCACTTCACTCGTGATAGATGAATATGACAAATGTCTTGAACTGGGATTTCAGGGCGAGATGGGCAAGATTGTGCGCAGACTACCACCCTTGCGCAACGTAATCCTCACATCTGCCACCTCATCTGCTGAATTGCCGGCTTTTATAGACATGACCGGAGCTGAAACGATTGACAACACTTCCGCCTCGCCCGTGCATTCACGTCTTCACATCGCCCGCGTGGAAAGTCCCGGGCGCGACAAACTTGACACACTTGAGCAGTTATTGCTTTCTCTCCCGGCAGGCGAACGTGCCATTGTATTTGTCAATCACCGCGAAAGTGCGGAGCGCGTCTTTGACCGGCTGCACCGCGACGGTTTTGCCGCCGCTCTCTATCATGGGGGGCTTGAGCAGATCGACCGCGAGCAAGCTGTTATCTGCCTTGATAACAGCACAGCGCCTATTCTTGTGGCCACTGACCTCGCAGGCCGTGGCCTTGATATAGAATCGGTCGGTTCGGTCATCCATTATCACCTGCCCCCTACGGCCGCGGCATGGACACACCGCAATGGTCGCACAGCCCGCGTAGACGCCCGGGGCAAGGTCTATATCATTACTGGACCTGAAGAATCTTTGCCCGACTATATCACATGGGACAATGATCTTGTGCCCCGACCCTTGCGGAATACTCCGGACAGACCGGCCATGGTCACATTCCATATAAATGCAGGCCGCAAAGAAAAAATATCAAGAGGCGACATCGCAGGCTTTCTTATGAAAGACGCTGCTCTGCCGCCTGACTCAATAGGGAAAATAGACTTGCGCGATCATGCAGCCTATGTGGCGGTTTCCCGCTCGTCAATTCCTGTAATAAGCGCATTGGCGGCCCCTAAGATCAAGAACCGCCGAGTAAGAATTTCAAGGTTGAAATAACTTTTCAGCTTTTTTGCAACGCTCCGCCGGCACTCTTCCTCAACTTGAAATATTCCACCAACATATTGATGGAGTAAAGTAATAAAGCTATTCCCGTGATAAGCACAATTGCCGATGCATCTTTCTCGGCTCCGGCAAACACCATAATCAATCCGGTGACAGCCACCAACACAGGCACTATATAATAGCCCATCGGTAATTTAAAATCTGCTATCTGCACCATCTGCGCCACTCCTATGAAAATAAGTGTGAATGCGAACAGGTAGATCAAAACACTCACAAACACACCGGGAATGACACACAGGCACACTCCGAGGCATATACAACCGACTGCCGTGATCATTGACCCCGTACTGCGGTTCTCCTTACGCGCGCCGGCCTGTGATACAAGCATGTAAGCACCTGGCAATATAAACATGATGCCCAAGATGATGACTATCCAGTTAAGCAAGTCTCCACGACCCTGAAATATAATGAGGAGCAGCCCCACTATGCCGACGATTATCGCCGTTACCAAACTATTGTTTCGCATATATATATTTATTAATAAAACCTTAACTTATCGACCGGTTGCCGCCACAGTATGCGGCGGAAGTGACAGATCATATTTATAACAACTGAACCTTGCCATCAGTTTGTCAGCAACGATTCAGGTATATCACAAAAATGCCTGCTCCGGAAATTTACAGAGCAGGCATTTTTATATGCTATTGAATTATTTATCAGTTAAGAGCACGGGAGAGATTAAAATTTTTGAATTCAAGGTCGGTGCGCGCCTTCGAGGCCATTGACGGATCAAGGCGGATAGCCTGTCGAAGATTTGTATTGAGCATCTGCTCATTACCTTGACGTGCACCAAGGATGGCCATCAGGTAGTAAGTGGTCGCGTCAGGATTATTGATGCTTGCAAGTGTCTGCTTGGCCTTGGTATAATCCTTGGCAAGAATCTGTGCGAGTGCGGCATTATTGCTCTTGCTGTTCCCGAAAGCACGGAGGGCGGCAGCATTATCACCTGTCTTGAGGTAGTAAACACCGAGAGCATCATTAAGCTCATTCACGCCGGCTGCCGAGCCGAAGTATTGGTTGGCACGGTCATAATTACCTTTGTTAAGTTCAATAAGACCGAGATTCATTGAAGGCTCAGTGGCGTTGCGGTTGATAGAAGCAGCCTTGCGGAAAGCCTCTTCAGCTGCACGGTAGTCTCCTGCCACATACTGTGTGAGGCCAAGGTCATTCCAGGTGCGGTAGTCGGCAGGGTAGAGTTTTGTAGCTGCCTGATAAATCTTCATACGATGAGCATTGTCATCGGTGAGGGTAGCAGCGTATAGAAGTTCATCAACAGTAAGATCAGAAGGTTTTGAATCCGCTAATGAAAGTAATTCAGTGTCGCTCTTTCCTACCACTGCTATCGAGGCCGTGATGCGCGAGTATCGCAACTGTGGCAGGATCTGCTCTGCAAGCTGCTCGAACACATTAGCGAGGTTTCGGATTTCGCGCTCACGTTCCTCGGGATCATTGTACATTGAGAGCACACTGAGGATAAGATCCTTATCCTGTATATTGCTTTGAGCCACGAGTTGGCGGAAGCCTTCCCAGTCTTCAGCAGTGAACTGTGCAGTGAGGTCACCGAATTCGGTAATCTTATCTTTTGCAAGTTGATCACGGAGATAGTCGGTGGTATTTACTTCGCGCTGTTCGGCGAGGCGTGTGTTGAAATCGAGCGCACCTTCGGGAGATGCATATGACTGTATGTTAAGCTCGGTGATCTGACGGGTTGAGTCACCGGCGGCCTCGATTATTTCCTTGCGGAGCTCGGTCATTGCGTCTGTATTCAACTGATTGGCGCGTATGTTGGCCTGATTTACAAGGAAACGGATATCAGCCGCATATTTCTGATTGATTACGCGTTGGAAAGAGTCAGGAGCGACAGCCGGCGACACCGACTTGGCAGTTGCAAGGGCTGCGGTTGAGATCACACCGGTTGCGACTTTAACGCGGGGCAGCACATATTGTTTCTTGCCCTGGTTTACAAAAAAGGAGAGTACCAGTTCGCTATCAGCCATATCTGGCTGCCAGATGAAGTTTACAGGGATTGTTGCATTGCCACCATATTCATAGGAAATGACGGGGTTGTTACCGCGCACTTTTTCGCCCTGAAATGTATAGGGGGTTGAGGAAACTTCCATGCCGTTGTACACAAGATACGGAGTGACGGTAACTTCAGCATTTTTCACGAAGAACTGGGCGGGGATACGCGCATTGATGCGGGCCGGGACCTTCTCTCCTACAACCTCAAGCGGATTGGGATTTACGGTAAAATAATCAGAACTGAACTGGCCAAGTTTCTTGCCGCATGACGACAGAGAAAGCACGGCAGCAGACGCGATGATGTAGCAAACTTTGCGGTTCATAATTGTGTTATTATTTTTTTGTATTTCTGTAGCAAAGTTACGAAAAAAGGATGAGGAAAGATGTAAAAAAAAGCATAAAAAAAGTCCCGCATATGGCGGGACTTTTCAATATTAGTATATCAGTGCTGATTATTTGATGAATTTCACTGACTGGGTGCCTTGTGCAGTACGTGCGTCAGCGATATACATGCCGGCTGCGAGGCTTGAAGTCTCGAAGGTCTGGCCGGCAGCGAGGTCAGCGATAGCCACGATAGCACCTGCTGCGTTGTAGATTACAACATGAGCGTCTTCAACGGCGAAGATGGTGCCATTTTCGATGCGGATAGCATTGATTGCCTGTTCTACCACGGGAGAGCTTACACCTTCACCTTCACCGGGTTTAACTGAGCCTTCATAGTTGAGGGGTACGATACCATAACCGGTAACACCCTTGACAACTGTTTCAACTTCAGGATTCTCTTCGCCGAGTTTGATACGTTTGATACCGCTCTGGTGACGGGGGTTCTCGGCATCAAATTTCTCGGCCCACCAATATTGACCCTTGTTCTGGGTTGCATAGTCCTGAGATTCCTGTGCCTCGGCTTCCTCAGGTGTGGGAGCACGGTAGCACCAGTAGAGATATTCGCCTTTGGCGTCAATAGCGAGCTGTGAGATACCTACGTGCTCGTTGGTTGAGTTACCTTCGTATTTAACGGGAGCGCCATCGATAAGGACAGCGTCAAGAGCCATCATGAAGTCGGCAGCAGAGGGATTAGGAGTCTGCTCAAGAGCTTCTTTCGAAATACGGTAGAGACCGCCCTTGATCTGGGTTGCTTCTGTACCGGCAGTTTCGATATACATGTAGATGTGCTGGTTGGCTTCGTCAATAGCAAAAGAAGTGGCGATTAGGCCGATACCGGTGAGGTATTCGTTAGCGCCGATGGGTGAGCCTACGTCGCTTGAAGAAGTACCGATATTTGCTTCCTTGAATGAGAAGAGGCCGTTGCCGTTGTATTTCATACCGACCCAATAGAGAGGTTCGGGATTTCCTTCTGCATCATAGTCCTGGGTGATAGCGAAACCGTTCTTGATACAGCCGTATACCCATGTGCCACCGTAGTAAGGCATCCAGTTATTTTCCATCCATGAGGGATAGTCCTGGGGAAGAGCGATAGCGTCAGCTGAGATCTTGCGTACGCACACGTTACGGTCGTTAACGTAAAGGGTGCTGCCGTAGATATAGAGACCTGTAGGATCCTTGTATGCATTGTTACCGGTGTTGTCAAGAACCACAGCCTGGAAGAGGTTATCGTCAACCTGTGAGATGTAGAAGAGTTTGCCGTCACCTTCTACTGCTGATGAGGCTGAGTACCAGAACTTGCGACCGGCGCTGGCACCGTAGATACGGTTGTTGAATTCAACGAGCTGGAATGTGTGCTGCATGTTGATAACATAGTCGTCGGTGTTACCGTCGGAGTAGACGCAGTGGAGGTTATTGTCATCACCTGCATAGTAGAGGCCGTCAGGCATACCCATCTTGACACCACCTGCTTTGAGGTTGGCATCACCGGCGATGGTGAGATAGCTCCAACCGGTTGCAGCCTTGTAGGCGTCAACGAGGTCATTGGGAACGGTTACTGTTATAGCAGATTCTGCGGTGAACACACCTTCAGCCATAGCAGCGGGATATGTAGAAGCAACTGTGAGGTTCTTGATACCTGAATTGGCGAAACAGTTGGTTTCGAGGATAACGAGAACATTGCCGAGGTCAAGGCTCTCAACCTTAGGGCAGTTTGCAAATGCGTCCTGACGAACGATGGTTACTGTGGCTGGAAGAGTTACTTTTGCAAGCTCAGCGCAGTTGTATGCGATGCCGGTGGGGATTTCCTTGCAATTGACGGTGATTTCAGCAAGAGCGGGGCAGTCAGCTGCTACATAACGGCCAACAGTGTTGCCGATGGTGAGAGCAGTAATACCTGAACCACGCAGTGAATAGTCACCCCAGTTTTCACATGAGGGAAGTTCAACCTTGGTAAGGTTCTTGGCGCCATAGAAAGCATAGGGGCTTACAGCCTTGAAGTCACCGGTGAACTCGGTGGCAGAAGCGGCGGGAGCGTAAGCTACAACAGTTTCACCATCTTTGGTAGTGATGTATGTGCCGTCAGCTGAAGCGGTGTAATATTCGTTTTCAGCAGCTACTTCAAACTTGGCTACGGCGGGGCAACCCATGAAAGCGCCGGTGCCGATAGATTTTACAGAAGCGGGAATAACGATTGTAGAGATGCGGGCATTGTTGGCGAATGCCTGGTCACCGATTGAGGTAACAGCTTCAGGGATGGTAACGGTGCCTTCAAGATCGGTGCCTGAGAATGCGAGGTTACCGATCGTCTTGAGAGTTGCGGGGAGGTTGATTTCCTGAAGTGCTGAATTATAGAATGCCATTGAGCTGATGGATTCTACGGCACTGCCGAGGGTCACTTTTTTCAGTGACCTGCAACCCATGAAACATGAGCTTGATACGGAGGTTACAGTTTCGGGAAGAGTGATTTCTTCCATGCCAGAACCTGCGAAGCAGTTGTAGTCGATATCTGTGACGGCGCTCTCAAAAGTAATGTTCTTGAGGGCGGGGCAGTTTTCGAAGTAGTTAGCGGGGATTGAAGTAAAGGTACCGCCAACGATTACTGTTTCGAGTTCCTTGCAACCACGGAATGCGCGGTCATCCTGTGTTGTGTTAACAGTAAGGTCAATCTGACGATAGAGGCTGACTTTCTTCACAGCGGGAGCTGAGGTGAAAGCTGAACGGCCGAATTTGATGGGAGTTTCCGATTCCTCAAGAGTGAATTCAACGAGGGCGGGGCAGTCCTGGAAAGCAGCAGCACCGATAGAAGCCACAGTTGCGGGCACAGTTATGGAAGAAAGCTTGGCACAGCCCTGGAAAGCGTTGCCTTCAATGATTGTGAGGTCATTGCTGAGCTTTACAGAAACGAGCTCGGCGCAGCTTTGGAAACCGCCGCGGGCAATCTTGATGCCGGCATTGTCGGGAAGTGTGATAGAGGTGATCAGTGATTCCTTGAAACCTGAACCTACTGATTCAACGGGATAAGTTGTACCGTTATAGGTAACCTGGGCGGGGATAACAATGTCGCCGGTATAGTTATCAGGAGCGGTACCGTTCTCACACTCAACAGGAAGACCTTTGTTCTTACCGGTTGTGTACTTGGTAGCCTGAACTGTAACCTTGCCTTTGGAGACTTTGTAAACAATGCCACCATCGAGGAATGTCTGGGCCGACGCAGAAACGCCCATGGCACATACAGCTGCCACGGCTACACCGCGAAGAATCCCTGAGCTAAACAGAGTAGAAATTCTCATGGTTATTAAATTAATTAGTTATAGGATTTTAAGTAAATAAAATTCAAAGTTATAAAAACAGTTGTCTTATCTGACGGGCCAACTTATGGCATTGGCCGATGCAAAATTACGATTTTTTTTCCGTTCAGCAACTTTTTTAAAGATAAAAAAGGGGCATGGGTCCGTTTTTAACATTTAAGGAAAAGATTGTTAATGATTGGCGAAACTTCTTTAAATGTATAACTTACCGGTGGCTTGGTATCGAATGTGATAGTACCTTCGAGGTCTACATCTATGATAGAGGCCGTAAAAATATCACCTGTGCGCCGGTCAAGCCATCGATGGTTCTCACCCGCACGCCATAACCTATTGAAATATCTGCATCTAAGTTGATCGAAATCCGGGTTGGCTTCAAAATCTTCAAAATCACGCATTATCTCTTCATGAATCCGGTCAAGCAACTTATCGAGATCAAATGAATGGCCGGAGAGTGTGCACATTGATACAGGATTAGGAGCATCGCCCGTAAATGCCTGCTGATTCACATTCAGCCCTATTCCTACTATTGAGCGATCTATCACCGACGAAAATGCATTCTCTATCAGGATTCCACATAGCTTGTAATCGCCGGCATATATATCATTGGGCCATTTGATTTTGATAATAGTACCAGGCAAGCAACCGGCGACCACGCGCTGCAATGCTATGGATACAAGCATCGACACTGCAAAAGCTCTTGCAGGGGCTATCGCCCTGGGGCGCAGTAAAACAGAAAATGTGAGGTTCTTGCCGGGGGCAGCTTCCCAGGAGTTTCCCCGTTGGCCGCGCCCGGCTGTCTGCGCACTGGCAATGTAAATATCCCCGTGATTAAGGGATGTGACATTGGCTGCCATGGCCGAATTGGTGGATGGCAGCGAGTCAAACCGGTATATCATCTTCTACGATGATTCAGGAAATTATGATGTCGCGTGTGTTGTCATCGTTTACCCGGATGTCAACGTTCACTGTATCGGCAGGCAGTATGTCTGCTACAATCCCGGGCCACTCGATCAGGCATAGAGCGCCCGAATCAAGGTAATCCTCAAAACCGATATCAAGCACCTCGGCAAGATTCTCGAGACGGTAGAGATCAAAATGATAGATAAGTTCGGCGGTAGTGTCGGACCGGTATTCGTTAACTATTGCAAACGATGGAGAATTAGCCTCCTCCGCATCAACGCCCAATGCCCGGGCCACGGCTGCTATGAAGGTGGTCTTTCCGGCGCCCATCTGGCCGTTAAAAGCAAAAACAGTCTCATCTCCCATCAGGGAAACGAAACGGCGGGCTGCCTCATCAATGGCAGCTTCAGAAGGAATGTGTATGGTAGTCGGTTTCATATCGGTTATAATTGACGCGGCGACATTGTGATGAGAGGTACAAGCATCTCCTCCATGGATATACCACCATGTTGGAATGTGCCGGTATAATATTGTACGTAGTAGTTATAATTGTTTGGATAAGCGAAAAAGTCACGGCCATCAGCGAAAATATAGCATGTGGACACGTTTGGAGAAGGAAGACCGAAGGCCTCAGGCCGCTTCACCTCATAAACCTGGCGGGAGTTGTAGTTTAGATTTTTGCCAAGTTTATATCGAAGATTGGTATTGGTATTCTTATCCCCTACCACTTTAAGCGGATTGTCGACACGGATGGTACCGTGGTCTGTGGTGAGAATGACTTTGGACCCGGTCTCGGCAATCTTGCGGAACAGGTCAATGGCGGCCGAGTGCCTGAACCACGATTCTGTAATAGAGCGGTATGCCGCGTTGGTAGCCGCAAGTTCGCGTATCATTTTTGACTCTGTGCGGGCATGCGACAACATGTCAATAAAGTTCAGCACGATTACATTGAGATCATTATGCTCCAAAGATGAAAAATCGCGCAGCAGGCGCTCACACGCGGCTGAATCATTGATCTTATTATATGAAAATTTATTTTTGCGACGATATCGCTCAAGTTGTGTAGCTATCAACGGAGACTCATTGAGGTTCTTTCCCTCCTCGGAATCGTCATCAACCCATAAGTCAGGAAACATTTTCTCTATCTGCAACGGCATCAGTCCTGAGAAAATAGCGTTACGGGAATATTGGGTAGCGGTAGGGAGGATTGATGTATAAAGTTCTTCGTTGAAAGTGAATATGTCAGCTAACAACGGCTTTACAGTACGCCACTGGTCAAGGCGGAAGTTATCAATAAGGATAAAAAACACTTTCTCTCCCTTGTCAAGAAGGGGAAATACGCGTTCAGGAAAAATGCGGGGACTCATGAGCGGCACATCATCGCCCGACGGCCCCACCGGCATCCATTTCTCATAGTTGCGGCGTATCCACTTGCCGAATTCCGTGTTGGCCTCATTTTTCTGCATCTCGAGCAACTCATCCATATTTGTCTCGGCATCGGCCAATTCAAGCTCGCGGTATACGAGTTTGCCATACAGGTCATACCACTGCGCGATTGTAGAGGCAGTATTGATACTGTCGGCAATCTGTCTGAAATCCTCACGGTAATCACGGGTTGTCTGTTCAGAGATCAACCTATCACTATGTAGTAGCCTCTTAAGAGCTATAAGTATCTGATTGGGATTGACAGGCTTGATGAGGTAATCGGCTATTTTGTTACCGATAGCCTGATTCATTATGTTTTCCTCCTCACTTTTTGTAATCATTATCACCGGGGTGTGTGGTGACAGTTGTTTTATCCGGCCCAAAGTTTCGAGACCGGTAAGACCGGGCATATTTTCGTCGAGTATGATAAGGTCGAAATGCCGGGACTCAAGCATGTCAAGAGCATCGCGGCCGTTATTGGCCGTTGACACATCGTATCCACGCGAGCGGAGGAATAATATGTGGGGTTTCAAAAGGTCGATTTCGTCGTCGGCCCAAAGAATTTGGTAGTTCATAGGCATAATCAATCAAAAAGAGGGTCGTCTCCTTCGCTTCCCGGATCATATACAGGCACTGGAGGTTTCTGCGGAGCTGGCACGATAACTGGCGGAGCGGCAGGCTTAGCCGATGCAGGAGTAGTGACGGGTTGTGCCGTAATGGGCTGAGGAGCGGTGGCCGGGTTGGGGTCTGCCTCACCGGGAGCCTGACCTGCCTGGGCTTCTGTATGGGTTTCCGGAGCGACCGGTGTATTTTCCGGCTCCTGTATAACATCTACATTAACATTGAGTTCGTCTGACGGTTCGACATCGGAGGGTTGAATGTCAACACTTTCGTCGGCTTCCTCAAGAGATTCCACCTCAACCGGTTGTAAGAGATCTTGCTGTGTATCTATATAATTCTGTTCCTGCAAAAAACGGAAATATTCATCAAACGAGCGACCTTGGGAGAGCAGAACCTTGAAATTATCGTCGCTTATGACTACAGGGCGAACTCCATGAGGCAGCTTGAACTCCTGCGAAGCCGCCATCACACGGCGGTAATGGTTCAGTTCATCCATGCTTGAGAAATCACGGATAATAATCATACCCAACCTGCCGAAATTCAGCTGTTCAAGGTCAAAATCCTTAACTACAAATGATTTAAAGTTATGACGGGCTATCTCATACAACAAAGCGTTCGACGACACCTCATCCGTGGCAAAAGTCATGATCAGCAACTGACGTGCAGATGGACCGAGAGAGAAAGACGCCGCACCTTCGGAGATTGCGGTTGAGTCATTGCCCAGGCGCATATCCCAGATCATACCACGCATATTCGAGCCACCGCTATGCAGTTCGCGGCCTTGAGCCATACCCTTGAGCCATGCCGAAGCAATGGGGGTTATGTCAGTATCGGGATATCGGTCGAGCAGATCACGTAATACGGCGTTGAATTCATCAGGGCGGTTCTCTGTCACATAAGCAAGCGCATGGAGGAACATAAACTTGGGCATAACCTTGCTGAGCGGGTATTTTTCCTGCATAAGTTCATACGCCCGGTGCACGGCTTTATTCTTGTTATCAAGATAATTTTGATAAGTGGTCTCGTAAAGTTGCTGCACATCACGATCCATATTACGCAGATTCTCTATATAATCGGGATTCTGCAATGCCAAACCGACAGGCGACTCCGCAAAATCAGATAATATAAGCTGACGGTAATGCTCGGCGAGATCTGTACGACCTTCACGCGTATACATCAAGTATAAATTATAATATACGTCAAGACGATATATATTGTCAGGATAATCATTAAGCAGACGGTCAAACTCTGCACGCGAAGCCGGATAGTCTTCCAGTTTATCTTTCAGAATTACGCCCATGTTATAGAGTCCTTCCTGAATAATCTCGTGTGCGGTAGCTTTCTGCTCCTCGGTTTCAGGAATTTGAGCAAGATAATATTCGGGAAAATGAGGATCCGATGCCCGATCGGCATTCTCATCCTGTTCGGTTGCTGTAGAGTCATTTTCAGTTATGGCGCTTTCATCGTCATCTTCTCCATCATCGGAACCGAAATTATTGAATTCCTCTGCATTGAACTGAGACTTGTTACGACGGCGCCAATTGTCCTCAAGTTTACGGGCTCCCCAACGACGTTGGAATTCGGTTTTTCCGGCATTCTTGGTAGCGGTATTATAAAAATACCATGAGTTGTCGGAATTTATCACGAAGGAATTAGGAGCTCCGGCAGCCCCTTGTCCCAATTGGCTCCCCTGGGCAGCCTGATTGGCCATATACTCCTCACGACGGGCCGCCTCGGCCTCTTCCTCTTCTTTTTTCTTGAGTTCCTCTATTATTTTATTAATGACAGCGAGACGCTGCTCAGGAGTCATCTCGGCAAGGCGCAGCAGTGAGTCCTGCAACGTAACATTCTGGGAGTACACGGCCAGTTCGTCAAGCACGTCAGATCTCCTCTTCAAAAGATCATATCCCGGATAGTCTTTCTGTAACAACGGCACAGCCTCAGCATAACATGGTTGCGCGAGATCGTACTGACGACGGTCAAAATATAGCCCGCCCAATGTAATCTGGCCAATAGCCTTGTCAATGCCGTTGCGTGTGCTTTTCTCGGCAGCGAGCACATAGTTCTCAATTGCCTGCGTAGTGTCGCCTCTTGACAGATATAAATTACCAATAGCATAGTAGATCTGGTCAAGATATTCTTTGTTACGATCATAACGCAGCATGCGTCGCAGCGAGTTCACTTCAGGCCGTATGTCATTACCTTCATATACCTCGCTCTGCTTGATGCGCGCGTTAAATTTAGTGCGGTACGGAGCCGATGGAGAACTCCCGGCTGCAGCAAAGGCATCATACGCCTCCTTGCGCATTCCAAGCCGTGCATATATCTGGCCAAGAAGGAAGCGAAGACGGGTCTTCTGTGCCCCTGAAGCTGCTTTTACCGACGCGAGAAGATATGGCAAAGACTGTTCTAACTCGCCACTCTTTATAAGATAATCGGCTTTTACGAAATCATATAGCGATGTCAATGTCTTGCTCGTAAGCACCTCAGGCTTGATGCGGTTAATGATAACCTCAGCCTCGAACATCCAATCCATTGCTATATAACACCGGGCTTGCCACAGTTCGGCCTCGGTAACTGTTTGCGGTAGCCAGGTAAAATGACGGCTCACATAAAAAAACGTGGAAGCGGCTCCGGCAAAGTCACCGTTGAAATATTGACCCTTGGCCATGAGCATCCATGCATTATGAAGGAACGGATTATATTCATCACGCTTGTACCATGCTTTCTGCTCGGGGGTGAGCCTTCCGCCCTTTTTCTTCGGACGCTTCTTTATCGAGCGCAGCTGAATGGCTTTCTGCCCCTTTTCAATCGAGCGGTTGAAGTCACCCTGAGGCTGTGGTAAAGCAGAATTGGAACGGGCTTCGGCCGGGTGCATGAGCACAAGCTGTGAATAGTCATCCTCATACGAGGTTTCCATATCCTGAAGGGTATTATGGTAGTGCGTATCGCCGTTATAATAGATATTGTATTTGGTGATAAAGGCCTGATAACGGCGCGTGGCGGCAGTATTCTTACGTGTCGAACACGATGTGAAGACCAGGCCCGCGATAATAGTTATCACGAGCATGATACAGAATGAGGGGCGCCACATTTTTGCCATAATGATAAAACGCTAAAAACGGGCAAATATTGTCATCGGGCTGAATTAGGCGCGGCAGTTGCTGCCGATGGATAGGCCACGCGGGTGTGATACATTGTCATGAGACGTTTGATAAACGCTTCTTTAATTATTGGCACATCACGGAATTCAAGTGTGGAACCGGCATGGAGACCTTCGGCTATCTGGCTGTCTATTATTTTGTTGACAAGTTCCTTTATTGACTCCTTGGAGTAATCATGAAGAGATCGCGAAGCCGCCTCTACGGCATCGGCCATCATGAGCAATGATGTTTCACGCGAGCGTGGATCAGGGCCGGGATAAGTGAATGCAGTAGGGTCTGGATTGTCAAGTTCTGGATGCTTCTTACAATAATTGTAAAAGAAATACTTGCACTTGCCGGCGCCATGGTGCTCGGAAATAAAGTTACGTATCACTTTCGGCAAACCGGCTTTATCGGCCATCTTGAGTCCATCGGTAACATGACCTACCACGATTCTGGCGCTCTGTTCAGGTGGAAGTGCATCATGTGGATTGACACCGTGCTGATTTTCGGTAAAAAACGCCGGATTATTCATCTTGCCAATGTCATGGTACAGGGCACCGGCTCTTACGAGTTGCTCGTTGGCACCCATGGCACGTGCTGCGTCGGCAGCAAGATTGCTCACACTCATAGAATGTTGGAATGTTCCGGGACAAGTGTCACTGAGTCTGCGCAACAATGGTTGGTTTGTATCTGCCAACTCCACAAGCGTTACTGCCGATACAAATCCGAATAACTTTTCAGCGGCAAACATCAGAATGTAAGCCATTGACGTCAACAACGCGCTTACGCCAAGAAATACAGTCATTCGCCAAGAGAAACCTTCAGTGGATCCGTTCATAAGCAATTCAAGAGCGAGATAGCCTGACACGTAGACACACGCCACAAGCAATGCGGTACGCAACAGTTGCGACCGACGGCTGAGATCCCTGAGAGAGAAGACTGCCACGCAGGCGGCGCAGAACTGCAAATATATGTATTCAAGCGCAAATGAGGTTATAGGCGCTATAATCAACACAGTACAGAATGACATGAATAATGCCGAACGCGGACTGAAAAACACAAGAACGAGAATAGGCACAATAGCCATCGGCACAAGATATTGTCCTCCGGGGATGAACGCACCGAGACCTGCTGACAGAAGGAAGAACAAGGTTGTGAGCGTGAACAGAAATATTATAGAGCGTTGATTATTAAACAACCTACGGTCAAATAGCACACAATATCCCATCATCGCACCCAGAATGAGCAATACATACACCGCCTGCCCGAGTATCATCAGGAATTCGGAATGGGAGT
Organism: Odoribacter sp.; assembly: GCA_023663145.1. Classification (GTDB taxonomy): domain Bacteria; phylum Bacteroidota; class Bacteroidia; order Bacteroidales; family Muribaculaceae; genus CAG-873. Next base: position 4,399 of record JAMPHZ010000004.1, on the reverse strand, counting down.
CGCGTGTAAGTCGCGCTTCAAGCAGTTGCTCATAAGTCTTCAGGTTTGTAAAATCCTGCGGCGAAATAATATCGCCCTTGTTGATTATTGCCTGACCTTGCAGAATAACGCCTCTGTCGGCCGTCAAAGTTTGGTATTCGTTGTCATAATGCCTCTTGTTTTCGGCAGCATCATAAAGCAAGTTGGGTTTAAGCAATGCCGAGACTTTCGCTGTGGACAGATAACGCCGCATTGCCGGATCTGTAACAGAGCTATCAAGAATCGCATAAACGTCGCGGGTCGACTTCAGGCCATCTGATGATCTCTCGCTCAGCACGTTCTCCTCAAGCACTCTCAGACGCGGAAGCTCTCCCTTGCGCATCTTGGCCATATCGTCATTGGTCACCACCCCGTCACTATAGGCCCGTTTAAGCAGCCTGACTGTGCGGTCGCGCCATTGCCCGGCAGGAAGTTCTCCAATTATTGAATCTACAGTCTTTGCGTCAAGCGTGTAGATTGGTATGAAATAGGCATCAAGCGTATCGCGCATACGCTCCACGGTAATTGAATCCGGATGGATAGGTATATCGAAAGGAGCGATCAGCTGGGCATAATTCCATGGGCGCCCTTGTTCATAGAATAGTTTGTTGTTACGTTGATGTGGATAGAACCATACAATGATCACCGCAGCGGCCAGTGCTACAAGTATGCGCTTGGTGATGCTGTTATCTAATATATCGGTGAGGAATTTCATTGGATTCGGGTAGCTGATTTAATACCGTTGATTTTGATTGTCTTAGCACATAAGTCACGTACTGTCTCGGCCGACGCCACCTTTACAGCAAGGTCACATGTGAATATCTCCCCCTTTGCCTCGATATTGAGTGAGCGGATGTCGATTGCCAGATGAGTTGATATCATCTGTATAAGTTCTTGCAATATACCATGACGGTCAATACCTTCGATATGTATGCGAGCCATGAATCTTGCTCCGGAATTTTCCCAGCGTGTGGCAACTATGCGCGGCCCGTAACCGGCCTTAAGGACTTGGGCGCGAGGGCAGTCAAGTGTATGTATTTCAATATGTCCGCTATCGGTGATGAAGCCAAGAGTATCGTCGCCAGGTATTGGGGAGCAACAGTCGCTGGTGATGAAATTGCGTGTGCCGTTATCATCACACTGCAACACATATATCTCCTTGGGATTGACCTTAGGTACCTCCTGGGTAGTTACACCGCCTTTTTTACCGAAACCCCAGAATTTGCTGAATAAGCCGGGGCGTGATGAAGCGGCCTCTGCAGGTTTTCTAAGAGCCTTGACAAGAAAATCACCCAACATTATCTCTTCATTTCCAAGCTGATAACACAAATCGTCGCGGTTTGCCACATGATATGTGCCAAGAATCTTGGAAATCACGGCGTTTGTATCGGGGATATTGTGTTCGGCAAGCCATTCGCGCAGCATTTCTCCTCCACGCGCGGTTATTGGCTGGCGCATTTTTCGCAATGCAGAACGCAAACGTGTCTTGGCATGGGCGGTCACGAGGAAGTCTGCCCATTCGGCCTGCGGAGTCTGTGACTGTGACGTAAGAATTTCCACTTGATCGCCCGAACTCAGGCGGCTGCTCAGAGGCACAAGCTTGTGATTGACTTTACCGGCGATGCAATGCATGCCTATCTCAGTGTGAAGGGCGAAAGCCGCATCAAGCACCGTGGAGCGGGCAGGAAGCGTAATAAGCTCACCTTTTGGCGTGAACACTACTATCTCTGAGGCAAACAAGTTCAGTTTAAGCGTGTCAAGGAAATCTATGGCACTCGGCTCCGGATTATCAAGGATATCCTTGATAGTGCGTAGCCATGCATTCAGTTCGCTTTCCTCATCCCCCTCACCGATCTTATATTTCCAGTGAGCCGCAAAACCTTTCTCTGCAATCTCGTCCATGCGACGCGAACGGATCTGCACCTCAATCCAATTGCCATCGGGGCCCATAACAGTGAGATGCAGAGCCTGATAGCCATTGGCCTTAGGGGTTACAATCCAATCCCGTGTGCGGTCAGGATGAAGACGGTAAAGGTCTGTTATGGCTGAATATATGTTCCAACAGATATTCTTTTCTTTGCTTTGATCAGGACAATCGAACACTATTCGCATTGCATAGAGATCATAAACCTCCTCAAACGGCAGATGCTTTGTCTCCATCTTGTTCCATATGGAGTAAACCGATTTTAGACGAGCCTTTGCATCATATACAAGCCCCATCTCATTTAATTTCTCCTTGATCGGTAGCGAGAAATCAGAGTACACCTCAGCCCGGCGCGCCTCGCTTTGGCGTATCTTCTCGGAAATCTCTTCATAGGCCTTGGGATGCTCATATTTGAATGCCAAATCCTCAAGCTCAGTCTTTATCGCAAAAAGTCCCAGGCGGTGAGCCAATGGGGCATAGATATATAATGTCTCGCCGGCAATTTTATATTGCTTATTTGGAGCCATTGACCCTAAAGTGCGCATGTTATGAAGACGATCAGCCATCTTGACAAGCACAACCCGTATGTCTTCACTCATCGTAAGGAGCAACTTACGGAAGTTCTCAGCCTGAGCTGATGCCTTATCGCCGAAAATACCGCCTGAGATCTTGGTCAATCCCTCGACAAGCTGCGCGATCTTGGCCCCGAAATGCTGCTCTATATCAGCCACCGTATAATCTGTATCCTCTACAACATCGTGCAGCAGAGCCGCGCAGATCGACGTAGAGCCAAGGCCGATCTCTTGTGACGCGATTTTAGCTACTGCGATCGGATGAAGAATATATGGCTCTCCCGAGCGGCGCCGCACGCCCTTGTGCGCTTCCTTGGCAAAACGAAAAGCGCGCTCTATTATCTCAACCTTTTTGCGATGATTGCTTTTAAGGTATCCGTTGAGGACATCGGCAAACGCATCTTCAATCATGCGGTCCTCCTCTTCGGGAGTCATGCGGAGTTGTTCGGTCATATGTAGAAAATTGTCCTTTTATTCCAATTAACCACAAAAATACAACATTTTGTTCTAACAGCCAAATAAATATTCGCAGCTGATTTGCGAATAGTCCCCAAAAACAAGGTTATTAACACTTGAAAACAATCAGAATAGCCGCTTGACACTATACAATTCATAAAACCACCCGCAGCGGCGATACTCTCATAAAGTCATAACGAGATCCCCTTCCTCTGAATTTACAATATTCTCATCAACAGGGATACCATTCGCAAACTCAGGCGTCTCAAGTGCCCGCGCACAGTCCTCATTACCAAGTTCCGCGCCACGTGACCAATAGACATAAGCATCGCGGAGATTCTCATTAGAATATATCTCTCCCATATAGTAAAATGCTTCCGGATACTTATTTTTACAGGATTTTAATAGCCATTGCTTAGCCAATTCCATATCCGGAGAACGGTTTGACTCTAAATCACCCATATAAATACGCCCTAAATTAATCTGGGCCGGAGCATAATTATTCTGTGCAGCTTTTAAAAACCAGTATAATGCATGGTCAAAATCCAAATCAGATTTAGATGTCAAGCGACGCCTGATCGATCTCTGGCTCTCATATTCGGCATTCTTGTGCCCTATCTTAGCCCGCTCATAGTAGAAACAGCCCATTGCGTTCTGTGCCTTTGGATAACCTTCCCTGGCAGCCTTAAGTACAAACCTATCTGGTTCCACAAAATCATATTGTACATTAGCTACTGATGGCAATAGCGCATCTATAGCCTCATGAAACAATTGCTGATCGTCGGATTGGAGTTGACAATCAAGTTTATAATCTTCTATCACACGGCCCACATCACGACAATTCGCAATCACTGTTACTACAACGGCAATGCTCACGAGTACAAGCACAATAAAAGATATCCACGCAACAATAGTCCGTCTCATGCTTGTCATTGAATTTACGAAGACGAGAAATACCGGAAAGAAAATAAGAATACCTACAGCTTCAACACAATACGCCACAAAGAAATCCCAATGGGCATAAAAAGTTTCAAAATAACCGGAATTCCAATGTCTGCGCGAATATATCAGGCATATCACAAGACCGGAGATCGATAAAAGCAATGCTAAAGGAATAAAGACCTTTGCATATTTCCTATATCGTAGTAAATCAATCATAAGCAAACAGTAAAAAACAGTTCTTATTGCGCACCTAAACGTCTGTACAGCAAATCGCTCAGGCATCTGCAACAGTTTTTTCATCAGAGGCAAAGGTACGAAAATATTTTCATTCACAGGCTTCGGCCTTATGTTTATGTCGGCGGGAGCGGGCTGTATGGCCTGTGACCGGGGCCGCTCTGATACGGAACGGCATGTGAAGACTTTACAGATACAATTACAGATACAAAAAACAAAGCCCCCGGCATCGGTGTGATGTCGGGGGCTTGTG